>JBEKAY010000003.1:0-132027 GCA_050015675.1 Bacteroidota bacterium
ATCCGAGATGGTTTTTAGCGAACATTGTCACTCCGGCCCGCTGATGACCTTTCAATTGGGGAATATTCAATACATAATCTGCAGTCTCAAAAACTTTATAAAGATAATTTTGATAAACAGGCACTGCTCCGGCTGTTTGGTTGGAATACATGGCTTTTGACCTTAAAACCGTACCATTGTCGGAATAATGAATGAGTGCGGTCGTGCTCGCAACGGCTAATTCTCTTCCCAGAGTTGTAAAGCCGCTGTTATCAAGATAATGGGCATTTGGAAACTCGCCATGCCATGCCACATAGAGATGCTTGTAAATGTGTTTCAACGGATCGCCGATATAAATATTACTGTCCGGTACTCCTACGACATAGACAAGTTGACGGAGTACTGAAAGAACAGATGCCATCGAAGTTTCAGAGACATATGCAGTGGGTTTTAAACTATCCGGAGTAAAGCTGTAAGCACTTGTGGCGTTTATTTTAATAAACACTTTTTCGCCTTTTTGATATGTAACGGCGCCTTTGCCTCTTGTCGCATTGTGAAATTTGAATATTGCAACCCACGCCGCGCTGTCCGTTGTCTGGCCTGTTACACTTTGCAATGCGGATGAAAGCATTTTATCGACTACAGTTTGATTCATGTTCCCGCGCACATACCAACCTGTGCTTGCGCTAAATTTGTTTGGTACCACCCAGTTCTGATTGACGGCATTGGAATCATGCACCCAGACAACTCTTCCCGGGAAAATTCCTTTTGCCACGCCCATCGGTTGGTTCGCAATGACAGTATTATTGACCGTTGGCTGTCCGCTCGTTTGATTTGCAAAATATGAACCGCTGATTCCGAACACGACAAATGCGGCGAGAAAAAACACAGGATAGTACCTGATTGATTTTTTCGATCTGAAGAAAGCTACACCGGATAATGCAAGCATCGCCAGGTAGCCGATGAACCCAGAAGCAAGAGGCATTGCTGTCCTTACACACGGATACGTTAAACGGCTCGGTTTGGGAATTACTCGAAAAAGTACCCATGCCATCGCAGCCAAACCAATGAGCGGAAATAATAATCGCGATAAGCCGGTAAGCCGACTTACACCAAGGAATCTTCCTGTCTTAGGGCAGAAATGCAAATATTTATTGATGAGATTTTTCATAAATTTTCAGATTGTTGAATCCGCTTTCTAAATATATGATGAAGCATTTTGTTGTTTGATCAAATAGTTCTCTGGATTATCTCTCATTTTTGAAGCATCATAATCAAAACTATAATACAAATAAATTGCACAATAATCATGTGTTGCTTCTCACTTTCGCAAGGACAACGAACTTACATCCACTATTGATAAACTCTACTGCAATAATTTCTTTATTGTTTGATATGATCTGATATGTAGTATACAACTTTTAACCGGAAAAAGTACACACTATTTCAAAGTTGATGTCTAAAACAAAGAATCCTCACCGATCTTCATCTATGAGGATTCTTCTTTGGAACTTGTAGCGGTGGCACGCTATTTCATTCAGTCTAATTATAGAATATCGATCTCCCCAAAGAATTAATTCCTTTTTCATCCTTTCGGGCTATACCTGTTTAACGAAATCATTAGTACGCTTTTATGCACTATAAAAGGATGTGTTTATCCTCAAAGATCAATATTGGGAAACTGCAATATATGGCGAACTGGTAGTTGCAATGGGGAGATACTAGGCGTTCCCTGATAAGCTTCTCAAGAGAGATGGAATTATTTATGAGCGTCTGTGGCTAGAACCTTCTCTACAATAAATAATCTGAAGGGATATTTTTCTTGAATCAAAGCGTAACAAATTCAATACTCAAACGCATTGCATTCGTCGGTAATTACTTGCCGCGCCAGTGCGGTATCGCCACGTTTACCACTGATTTATGTGAGGCTGTTGCATCAGCATATATTGAAACTACATGTATTGCCTTACCTGTCAACGATATCGAAGCCGGATACCCTTATCCGGGCCGGGTTCGTTTTGAACTCACAGAAAAAGACATCCATTCGTACACCCGCGCAGCCGACTTTCTCAATATCAACAATGTCGATCTGGTATGCCTGCAATTCGAGTACGGAATATTTGGCGGAAAAGCAGGAAGCCACATTCTGACACTGTTGCGTAATCTGCGAATGCCGATTGTCACGACACTCCATACTATACTTAACGACCCAAACCCTGATCAACGATTGGTGTTGGAAGAAGTTGCCGCTCTTTCGGATAGGTTGGTTGTCATGAGTGAACGCGGTTCTGAATATTTACAAAAAGTTTATCATGTATTGCCGGAAAAGATTGATCTGATTCCGCATGGTATTCCTGATGTGCCATTCGTTGATCCAAGTTTCAATAAAGATCTGTTTGGCGTAGAGGGTAAAACTGTTTTATTGAGTTTTGGGTTACTCTCCGCAAGTAAAGGAATCGAAACTGTTATTTCAGCTATGCCTGAAATAGTTGCGCGTTATCCGAACAGTGTGTATATCGTAGTCGGAGCCACACATCCTCACGTCATCAAACACGAGGGTGAAACGTATCGGCTCTCTCTTCAATGGTTAGCCCAGCAGAAGGGTGTGGAAAGTCATGTAATCTTTTACAACCGCTTTGTTAGTCTGGAAGAGCTTGTGAAGTTCATCGGAGCCGCTGATATCTATATTACGCCTTATCTGAATGAGGCACAGATCGTATCCGGAACCCTTGCGTACACACTAGGAGCAGGTAAGGCAGTCATCTCTACACCATATTGGTACGCGCAAGAGATGCTTGCCGATAAACGAGGTGTGCTTGTCCCCTTCCGTGATCCCGCAGCCTTGGCTGAGCAAGTGATTAACTTATTGGACAATGAAGCAGAGCGGCATGCAATGCGCAAGCGTGCGTATATGTTTGGACGAGCGATGATTTGGCCCGAAGTGGCGAAACACTACATGGAAAGTTTTGAACGCGCTCGAGCAGAACGCCGCCATTATATCCCGCCAGGATTTATTGCAAAAGCGCTTGATAAATATCCGAGTGAATTACCTCCGCTCAAAACAGATCACTTACGAGCCATGACAGATGAAACAGGAATTTTACAGCATGCTCTTTTTACTGTGCCCAACTATTCTCATGGGTATACAACTGATGACAATGCACGTGCCCTTTTGGTGAGCATTCTCTTAGATGAACTCGGGAACAGTGAGAGCTTCGGATTAGCTTCCCGCTATCTCGCTTTCCTCGGGTTTGCATTTAATACTCAGAATAAACGGTTTCGAAATGTCATGGATTATCAACGTAAGTGGGCAGAAGACACAGGTTCGGACGATAGCCACGGTCGAGCAATTTGGGCATTAGGAACCGTCTTGAGCCATTCTACGATACCGTCATTCAATAGTATGGCAGGCTGGTTGTTTGAGCAAGCCCTTCCTTCCATCCTAGTAACGACCAGCCCGCGTGCCTGGGCATTTGCACTTATCGGTATTTCAGAGTATTCACAAAAGTATTCCGGCGATCGAATGGCTCTTCAGGTCACCGAAGAATTGGCAGGCCGACTTTTAAAATTATATCAAAGTAATCGTTCGGAGGAATGGCGTTGGTTTGAAAAAAAACTTACGTATTGCAATGCGGCTTTGTCGCATGCTCTTCTAGTCTGCGGCAGATCAATTCCGAACAGTGCTATGACCGATGCTGGATTAGAGTCGTTACATTGGTTGGCTGATCTGCACCGCGCAGGCAATGGACATTTTGTTCCAATAGGGTCGAACGGATTTTACCAGTTTGGAAGCGAACGTGCCCGCTTCGATCAACAGCCGGTTGAAGCACAGGCGATGGTTTCGGCGTGTCTCGAAGCATTCAGAATTACAGGGGACAAGCACTGGAATAAAGAAGCCCGGCGGGCATTTGAGTGGTTCCTCGGACGGAATGATTTGAAGCTTCCTTTGTACGATGCAACAACAGGCGGCTGCCGTGACGGTCTACATCCAGACCGGCCGAACGAAAATCAGGGAACAGAATCTACACTCGCATTTCTTCAGTCCTTATTGGAATTGCGTTTAGCCGAACAAACACATTTATCTATGGAGGCATTATTAAAACGAACAATCAACACGTAGAACTTATTTACCGCCATAAATTAAATCCTATTCTTACAGCCGACAATTGGCCTTATCCTATCAACAGTGTGTTCAATGCAGGCGCTACGATATTACTTGATGGAACAACATTGCTGTTATGTCGAGTGGAAGATCGGCGAGGGCTTTCTCATTTGTGTGCTGCTCGATCCGAAAACGGAATAGATGGCTGGAGGATCGATCAGCAGCCAACGCTGTTACCCGATCCTATCAATTATCCTGAGGAACTTTGGGGTATTGAAGACCCGCGTATTACGTTTGTCCCGGAATTAAAAAAATATGCAATCGTGTATACCGCATACACCCGTGACGGTCCCGGTGTTGCTTTAGCTCTTACTGAAGACTTTCACAAGTTTGAACGCTACGGTGTGATCATGGTGCCCGAAGATAAAGATGCAGCACTTTTACCAAGGCGATTGGGCGGTAACTGGGCTTTGATACATCGTCCCGTCAGTGCACCGAGAGCGCACATGTGGATTTCGTACTCACCGGATCTGAAGAATTGGGGCGGACATAATATCTTGATGGAAGCCCGAAAGGGCGCATGGTGGGATGCAAATAAAATTGGCCTTTCACCCCCGCCCATTGAAACACCTCAGGGATGGTTAATGATTTATCATGGTGTAAAACAATCTTGTGCCGGATGTATTTATAGGTTAGGGCTTGCACTCTTTGATTTGAACAAGCCCGAGCTTTTACTTAAGCGCGGCAATGATTGGGTCTTCGCTCCGGAAGAACCGTACGAACAACGCGGTGACGTCGGGTATGTCGTGTTTCCGTGTGGATATACGATCGGCCAAGATGGCGATTCCCTCAAGCTGTATTATGGAGCAGCAGATACAAGCATTGCTTTGGCGACCAGCAGTATACACATGATGCTTGAGTGGCTTGAGCAGCACAGCACATAAAAAAATGATCATATGTTAGTTTGCGCTGAATGAGCGTTTGAAGCATATAACAAGTTTGGAAATGCGGAAAAAAAAGAAGGAGGGAAACTAATGGAAATCCTCATGGGCATCTTTCGTATCTATTCGCAGTTGCATTATTTATTGCGTTCGGAAAATTCCTCAAAGAGTGTGACATTTCAATTTCAAAAGGAATGAAGGATGAAACCACGAATAGAAATCGACTCCATTTTCTGGTTCGTAACCTGTTCCGAGATTTGGTCGTTTACTGGATCGAAATATTTTTCATTATCAAGAAATGGCTGAAGATACAGTGAAATTTATTGCGCAGTACAATCTATTATATGCCTTGTTATATAGTCATTTGATAACCGGGAAGACGACTGTGTGCAACGGCACTATTTTATCCGGAACTTATCGACATACTTATTGTTGTAGATAAGGCACCACAAATACCAGACCCACCGTTATCAAGATGTTGATACTCTGACCTCTGTCGATCTGAATGCATTTCCGTATCGAAAAGATATAGAAGAATGCAGGTGGTTTTCATGTAAAAGAATACAGATCGAGGGAGAAAGCGATCGCCAATCCGGAAAATATTTATTTAACAATACGTTTTATTAAACTCGCGAGGTTCATTTGAAAAAGCTTTATTTAGTGCTTGTTATTCTTTCATGCCTATTGTGTACTACGAACGTCTTTGCTCAGGCAGCTTCCATAACCTGGCCGCTTACAAGTACAATAAATCCTAATACGCCCATAGGCAACATTCAAGGAACGGCGGAATCTATACACGCCGGTTCCGGACAATTTGGGATGAGTGTTTTCGATTATACCAGCGATGGTCAAAGACTTTGGGAAGGTACTGCAGGCTGGATAGCAGGAACTGAAGAAGCTACGCGTTATATCCAATTTGATGTTTCACCTACCAGTGGAAATAGTTTTACTGTTACCCGCGTTTCCTTTAACTATGGTGATTTCCACCTCACCACTAATTCTAACACTTTGAATTTTACATCTTATTACTCAACGGATAATTGGACCACCAGAAATTTAATGAATCCACCGTTACTGTACTTTAGCACAGCTATGTTAGTATTTAATGCACCAAACATGTTTGTGCCGGTTGCGAATGGTCAAACTTTTTCTTTTAGAATATATCCTTATGCAGTTCAGAATAGTATAGCTGGCACTCCTACTTTTGCTATTCACAATAATTTAGTTATTGAAGGTACAACTGCACCCGCGATTTCAAGTGGTTCCATTTGTGGAATAAAATTTAATGACTTAAACGGGGACGGTCTGCAAAATAATGGTGAACTGGGCATTCCGAATTTTACAATCAATTTGACGAACAACCTTTTGGCCGGATCTGTGAATTTGACTACTACTACCGACGCGAATGGCAACTACTGCTTCAATAACCTGCAGGCAGGCACATATACTGTTTCAGAGACAAATCCGGGTGGATGGCTCCAAACTTTCCCGGCTTCACCTGGAACCCAAATAGTAGCGCTTGCAACGAATCAGCATATGGATAACATCAACTTTGGAAATAAGCGTGATCTCGCCGCGGCGTGTATCACATGGAATCTATTGGATTCAACTTTGGTAACTTCTACTGTGGGCAATATTACTGGACTGCCCGAGACTATGGGGACAGGTTCACCAACGTTAAGCACCGGTTTCCCTGCTAATCTCATGTCAATTTACGGATACAGCAGCAACGGTCAAGAACTTTGGGTCGGGAATACGGGCGGAACATGGGTCCCAGATCCTCCAGGTACTCCTTTGCCGGATCCTGCACGTTTTATTCAATTTAATGTTAGTCCTAATAGTGGAAATACTTATACAGTTACTAACGTTTCATTTAATTATGGTGATGATCCTAACATTGTCAACTTTAACATTTTGGCTTTTCAAGCTTATTACTCAACTAATGGTTGGATAACCAAAACATTATTGAATTCAACTCCTTTGGTTTACTTAAACTTGACTATGTCTACATTTAACGTTTCAGGTTTAAATGTCCCGATAGCGAGCGGTCAAACTTTTTCTTTAAGAATTTATATGTATCCAGTCCTGCATGGTATCACTATAGCTCCTACTTTTGCTATTCACAATAATGTCGTCATTTGTGGTACCACAACACCTGAAGTTATAAAAACTGGTTCCATTTGCGGTATGAAATTTAATGACTTAAACGGCAACGGTGTGAAAGATAAAGGTGAGCCGGGACTTCCGGGTTGGCAAATCGGCTTGAACATTGCAGCGATTCCCCCTGTTATGACTGATTCGCTCGGAAACTATTGTTTCAACAATTTGCCTGCTGGGACATACACGGTTGCAGAGACAAACCAAAACGGATGGCAGCAAACGGCTCCACCATCACCAGGCACCTACACGGTAACGCTCACGTCGGGACAGAATTTAGACAGTCTCAACTTTGGAAACAAAATGGTCTCCACACTTGGCTGTGTAGAACCACCATCGGGAATGGTTGCATGGTGGCCTCTCGATGAAACGTCCGGTTCGACATCGATTGATCTTGCGGGGTTCAACAATAGCGGTACACAGATCAATGGTCCTGTACCGGTACCGGCAAAAGTTTTGGGAGGGTTACGATTCGATGGACAAAATGACTATGTGCAAGTGCCCGACCACTCTGAACTCAACTTCGGCACCGGTGATTTCTCCATCGATGCGTGGATTAAGACATCTGACAGTATAAATCTCAAGATCATTGTTGATAAACAAACTCTCAATGGGTACAATTATCAAGGATATTCATTCTACCTCAACTACGGCTATCTCACTGTGCAATTAGCTGATGGAGTGCCTCCGACCTATTTTACGAACTGGAGCCCATTTGTTTTTGTTGCTGACGGAAACTGGCATCATGTCGCCGTAACTGTTTCGAGAAGTAATCACAACGGGAATGTGTTTTATAAGGACGGTGTGGCTACACAGTTCGGAGATCCAACAGTGCGCTCAGGCTCACTCACTACTACGAGTCCGTTAACAATAGGCAGGCAATCGTATACGGATCAATTCGAATTCAATGGAATTCTGGATGAGATTGAATTGTTCAACCGTGTTCTCACCCCACAGGAAATCGGCTCAATATTTGCCGCCGGCAGTGCCGGGAAATGTAAACCGAGTGTACAAGATTCGTGCAGTACGAAAGCCTGGTCACCCCTGGGAACAGGAATAAATAACGGAACGAATGGTGAAGTGTGGGCCCTTGCAGTTATCGGATCCGATCTCTACGTTGGCGGAAACTTTACTACTGCCGGAAGCAACACAGTAAATCATATTGCAAAATGGAACGGTTCCAGTTGGTCTCCTCTTATAAGCAGTAGTACTAGTGTAAACGGGATAAATGGAATGGTAACTGCACTTGCCGTAATTGGGACAGATCTTTATGCGGGCGGCTGGTTTACAACTGCCGGAGGCATACCCGCAGAAAATATTGCCAAATGGGATGGTACAAATTGGTCGGCACTTGGAAGCGGACTTCCTGCGGCTGGTGCTATTAATGCTCTTGCAGCAATGGGAAATAATCTCTATGCCACATCATATATTTTAACACCAGCATTAGGCGGGCCCGGGAATTTAATTGCTAAATGGGATGGTGCAAATTGGTCGCCGTTTAGCGTGATGAATGATTACGTATCGTCGTTTTTAGTAGATGGATCGGACCTTTATGCCGGAGGACAATTCACAATTGCCGGGACAGTGCCTGCAAATCATATTGCTAAATGGGATGGCACAAACTGGTCACCGCTTGGATTAGGAACAAATTATTTTATCGGAGGAACCGGCCTTGAGATGATAGCGGGAAATCTATATGTAGGCGGAAGGTTTACTACAGCCGGAGGAAATACTGCAAATTTTATTGCTAAATGGAATGGATCGGTATGGTCCTCATTCGGAACAGGTTCGAATATCGGGATGGATAATGCAGTAGAAGGCTTGGCAGTGATGGGAACGGATCTTTATGCGTCCGGAAGCTTTACGACTGCAGAAGGCGTATCCGCAAATTCTGTTGCTAAATGGGATGGCACAAATTGGTCGCCGCTCGGCAGCGGGATGAATAACGGCGTATGGCGACTTGCTGTGATAGGTAATGATCTCTATGCTGGAGGTATTTTTACAACAGCTGGAGGTGTGAACGCAAATTATATTGCGAAATATTCATGTGGCATTCCTACTTCGGTCAGCGGGGATAAAACGGAAAATACTCTGCCGCAACGGTACAAACTGGAACAGAATTATCCCAATCCATTCAATCCGACGACGCAGATCGCGTACGAAATTGCATCGGAGGAATTTGTGAGCCTTCGCATCTTTAATTCGCTCGGTCAGCAAGTCGCCGTTCTCGTCAATGGACAGCGCCCGGCAGGAGCTTATACGGTCACGTTTCGTGCGAACGATCTTCCGAGTGGCATGTATTTCTATCGCTTGATTGCTGGTAAATTTCAACAGACGCGCAAGATGTTACTGTTGAAATAGATTCACAGTATAACAGCATCTGAAGTGACCGTCACTTTGGAGGTCGGAGAAAATTTTTGGGTAATCTATACACAAATTATCAGAAGGATAATACAACGAACTGGAAAGGTGAAATCATTGAAAAAAAAGGTTGGCTTGTGGATTGACCATACGAAGGCTGTGATTTTTAGTCTGGCAAACGAAGGAGCTGTAATAAAACGAATATCATCGGAATTGGAAACAAATGTCCGGTTCTCCGCGGGGGCACAAAAGGAGTCGGTGGAAGAGCATGGAGACAAGCGTTTAACTGAACATCTGAGCAATTACTATGATGAAGTACTTTCGTATATCCGTGATGCGGAATCTATTTTGATCTTCGGTCCTGGCGAGGCAAAGGGTGAGCTCAAGAAAAGGCTTGAAAGTAGAAAACTCCATCAGAAGGTTGTAGGCTTTGAAACAGTTGACAAGATGACAGATAACCAGATCGTTACAAAAGTTCGGCAACGCTTTCTGAAATAGAATCTGCTTGTCTGTGGCGAGATATATCTTTTGCTGAATTTGCCATAATGTATCATAATTGATTCTACTTAGAATCGGCATTTCATATAGCGGGGGCGCATCATTTCGTTCAGTCACAACTCCTTTAATCAGAGTTTTTAAAATGGCTTTGGAATAGGGTAGACTATGGAGCTATCCTTAACTCTTCATTCCTCATTTTTACAATAATATTAATTATGGCTGACTTCTTCCACTCCACTAAAAAATATTAGCCTCCCAAAAGAATTAATTCCTTTTTCATCCTTTCGATCTATTTCCATTTTACAGAATCATTGACATGTTTTTAACGCTGTCAGAGGGAATCATCCCCTACCGAAATCAAATAGATTTCAAGGATGAGGGAAATAATAGTGTAACGTAATTACCGAATCGTGCAATTAAAAAAGAGAGGACACACGCGATGATGAATCGTCATAATTTTGAACAAACGGCTCTCCCACATATGACTGTTCTACACACTTACGCAATCCATCTGACTATGAATTCCGAAAATGCGAAAGATTTGCTGCAAGAGACGTACCTCAAAACATATAGATTCTGGGGCAATTTTGAAAACGGAACGAATATCAAGGCATGGTTATATTGTATCATGAAGAATTCCTTCATCAACCTCTATAGAAAAGAAACCAGAGAGCCGAAAAAGGTAGAATATAAAGAATATCACTTGCCGTATAACACAATACAAGAAACATCGTTCGCCCATAAACATATGATAGAAAAATCTTATGATGAAATATTTGGTGACGAGATTGCACGTTCCCTTGAATCGCTAAATGATTCTTTCAGGAACATCCTCATTCTCAGCGATATTGAGGGGCTTAGCTATGAGGAAATCGCAAACACTATTGATTGTCCGATAGGTACCGTACGATCCCGCCTGCATAGGGGTCGAAAACTTTTAAAGAAAAAACTTTTCAATTATGCCAGAGATAATAGATATATCCCAAAAGGGGCTCAGTGTAAAGATTTCGTGCGAACACATGTCCCGCCAAAAAATGGCAATATTCATTCCCCGAGAGATTAATCCCTTTTTCATCCTTTTGGGCTATACCAGTTTGTATAAATCATGAGTATTCTTTTCTATGGTAAAAGAGAAGAGAAAGAATTATTTCGTTCTCGATGGGGGAGAGAATGTTCGTTTTCAAGCATGAACTTTGAATTATTGGAACTTTAAGGAAGATGCATCGTGAACCGGAACATAAAGTTGATGAATATACCATACACGTCTCGATAATAATGAGGTTGCGCTGTGGTTCGCCACTGCGTTGAAAAACTAAAGCAAGAAAGAAAGGATACTCGTTATGTCTTACGTACTTTACGTCGTTGGATTTGTGATCGTAATCGGTGGATTAATTTACGGTGCCGTCTTGTTGCATGTACCCTCACAGTGGATTATAGTTGGTTCAGTCGTACTATTAGGCCTCGCGATTTTAACGGGTGTCAAGGCGACACGTCAAAAGGATCCGATTAACTAATCGTATTGTTCGAAAACTTTTCTCGCCTGTTATCAATTGGTACAAGTACGTAAGATAAACGTCAGATGCTCGCGGTGTTATGAAAACTTTTCGCCTGAAAAATATCTGGTTGTTACTGAAGGATTCTGCAATTGCCTGGGATGATGACAACATCGGACAGCAAGGTGCGGCATTATCGTTCTTTACAGTATTCTCGCTTTCTCCGCTGCTTATCCTTGTGGTCGTGCTTTCAAGTTTCGGATTCGGCCGAGAAGCGGCAAGTGGACATCTTGTCTCTCAAATTCGCGGACTGATCGGAATCGAAGGAGCGCAGTTAGTCCAAAGTTTGATTACAAATGCATACCAATCCCAATCAAATGCTCTGGCAGCATTTTTCAGTGCCATCATGCTTTTGCTGGGAGCATCGGGAGTATTCATACAACTGCGAAATTCGCTTAATACAATCTGGCGCGTTGAGCTAAAGCCAATAGGTACTATCCAATCGTTCCTTCGGGTCCACCTCCTCTCATTTGCTATGATACTGGGGATAGGTTTCCTTCTCCTGGTGTCGCTTATCCTGAGTACAGTTCTAACAGCTATGAGTACTTACCTGAGTAGCTTCCTTACTGTCTTTAGGGGTATGATGAGACTTCTTGATTTTATAATATCATTTATGGGGATCACTATATTGTTCGCCCTCATATTCAAATTCATTCCAGCCGTAACTTTGAAATGGAAGGATGCCTGGATAGGTGCCGCAGTAACCTCTCTCCTGTTTTCAATCGGCAGACTTGTCATAGGAATGTATCTGGGCAACAGTGCTCTGGGCTCCACATTCGGTGCAGCGAGCTCGCTTGTTATCTTCATGATGTGGGTGTTTTATTCTTCTCAAATCGTTCTCTTTGGTGCTGAATTCACTCGTTTATATTCCATGAGATTCGGTTCCAATATTCTCCCAGGCGCGAACGCGGTTCAAGTTGTGAAAAGTACATTGAATCCGAAGAAACACCGGTGACTAAGGAGAAAGGGAAGAAGGTTATTGCATAAACAGTGCAGGATCGGTAAGTGAAGAATTAAATTTGTCATATCATATTTTCAATAAAATCGGATGTAAGTTGCAATAAACAAAAGTCACTAATAGAGGAGTGAAACAATGAGATCGAGTAAAATAATGATAGGTATTGTCGCCGGTGCCGTTGCTGGGAGTATTGTTCTCTCCTGCAAAAGGGTCTGTCACAAGAAAGAGGATAGCCAGAAGATGTACAGATTATGCTGGAGATGCAAAGGAAAAGCTCAACGAATATGTCGATGCTATAACTGAAGAATATAACACCATCAAAGATAGTGCTATGGATTTGGTCCGTAAGGGGAAATAGAAAGCCCGTCTCTATACTTGCTTTGACCATAGAAGGAATATCTTCCTGATATCTTTTTGAAAGACCATAAGACAAAAATATTTGTACGCCGCGCCATCAAGATTGTTTTATGGATATTCGCAGGCATACTGGGTTTGATCATCCTCGCCGTGGCGGCGCTGCAGTTCCCCGGGGTACAGCACTATATTGCGCAGAAGGTACTCTCATCGATATCGGAAAAAACTCATACTCGTATCGAGGTTGGTTCGGTCAACATCGCCTTCACGCACTCCGTCGTTCTGCAAAACCTATTTGTTGAAAGTTTCCGGCGGGACACGTTGTTGTCAATTCAAACTCTGGCAGTGGATGTGAACCTGTTTGGACTTCTCTCACACAACATCAATTTAACTCATGTACGGGTTGACTCGCTCACTGCCCACATCGCCCGCACAGTACCAGACAGCAGCTTCAATTTCGATTCCATCATTCGCGCATTCAGCTCCAATTCAACTGCTGCTCATACTGCTCCCGATACATCTGCAGGGCCGGGTTGGAAAATCCGGTTTGGCAGATTGAGTCTCAACGGCGTCCAAGGTACATACGATGACGAGGTGAGTGGACTGATTCTGCGCCTTCAGCTCGGCACACTGGAAGCCTCGCTCAATAATTTTAATATCGAAAAGAAGCAGTTCCGCGTCGACGAATTATCTCTTGCGAATACTCACGCGAGTGTTATACAAACAAAAGAATCACCGTCCGATGAATCAAAATCTGCAGACGTCGACCTCGGGGTCGGAGCCTTTTCGCTGACGAAGGTTTATTTCGTTTATGAAAACACCGTAACGGGAGAACGCTACGGCGTTGATCTTGGAGCGTCGGCTCTCCTTGCGGAGAAGGTCGATCTCCCATCGCATCATATCGCGGTCAAGAATCTCCTGCTCGAAAACACAAACGTTGTTATCGTACCGTCGAAAAGGAAAGAGAATAAAACAGAATATTCCGGTGCTGCTGTGTTGCCTTGGGTTATCAGCCTTGATCACCTGATTCTTAGAGGCAACAGCGCCCAATATGACATTCAAGGTACGGCAAAAACAAAAGGTCTGGATCAGAACCATCTCCGGCTTGATGGCCTGACTATGCGGGCAGAAAATTTATACTATAGTGAAAATCGCATGAGGGCAGACATCGGTCATACATCCTTTCGGGAGCATTCTGGACTTGAATTGCATGAACTATCGGGAGGATTCTTGTTTGACTCTCTCCATGCGCAGGTCACGGACTTCATGGTGGAAACTGCGACGAGCCGCATTCGACAGAATATTCATCTCAATTACTCTTCACTCTCCGCACTCAAAAACCTCCCTGGAACAGTGAAGGTGAATGCGACAATCGACGATTCTCACCTCGCCATTTCTGATTTGCTTTTATTTCTCCCTTCTCTTCCGATAAGGAACACACCGGGTGCGTCGATACGATTCTCTTCCCGACTCTCAGGGCTTGTAGGGAACTTACAAGTGGAGGAGTTCAGAGTTGCGGCGGGCGATTCCACCACGATCGATCTCACCGGTTCAATCCGCGGATTACCGGAGGCAGAGACTGCGTACTATGATGTGAACCTGCATCGCTTTTCTTCCGGTCGGAATGACATTCAGGCGCTTGTTGTTGATACATTACTGCCAAAGAATATAGTTTTGCCTACTTCCATGAAAATGAGCGGAAACTTCAAGGGCACATTGAAGAATTTCTCCGCTTCAACTGTTATCGCGACCAACATCGGAAGCTTGAAGGGAAACGCGGCATTGATTTCCGGTAAAGGACCCAGCTCAAATTCCAGTCGATGGAAAACAGATGTCATCGTTGAGGAGTTCGATGTCGGTTCGCTTCTGGGCGATCCGGAAACATTCGGCCCGGTTTCGTTGAAGGCATCCGCCATAGGAACGGGATTAAACAAAGATGACATCAAAGCAAAGCTGAACGTTGAGGTGGAAAAAGCGGTAGTAAACGGGTATCCATACCGGAGACTCTCAATCGATGGAACTGCCGGAGCAAAAATGTTCGAAGGGAGGGCCGAGATTCAGGATTCAAACCTCGCGTTCATTTTCAACGGCACCGTCAACATGAGCAAAGAGAATCAGACGAACAAATTCACACTCGATCTGAAAGGCGCTGACCTGCGCCGGCTCAACTTCACCTCCGATGACATTCGGATATCAGGTATCATAAAATCCGATTTTATAGGAGAGGACATAAACGATATCAACGGCAACATCGATATTCGTCATATTGTGATCGTCAAAAACAACAAACGGTATACTATAGATTCCCTTGTCTATGTATCTGTAATCATAGAAGAGCAAACCCATATCAGTGTAGCGTCCACAATCTTCGCAGGGCAATTCGATGGCACAATCGTTCCCGGTCAATTGCCGGAAGTGTTGAAAGAACATTTTGATCATTATTTCATGCTGCAGGGAATACAACATAAGAGGAATCTAAAGGCACAGGCTTTTTCGTTTCACATATCCATCCGCGATCCGTCCACTATCACCGAAGTATTCTTTCCGGAACTCCGCCGGCTTTCGGCAGGAACCATTGAAGGCAATTTCGATAGCGGCAAAAAGAACCTGAATGCGAATATTGGCATCCACGGGATTGAATATAACAATGTTACGGTCGATAGCCTTATTATCAAGGTCACATCAGATCCCGATCTGCTGCAGGCAACATTGCGGGTGAGATCAATATCTGATTCGACGTTTCGGGTAACGAATCTTCAACTTACCGGTAAGGCTGGACACGACAGTATTGATGTTGCATTACAGAGTACCCGCAATGACGGCTTCACAAAAATTTCTCTTGCAGGAATATTCAATAGTCTCCCGAATGGATACAAGTTTCGATTCAATACCGATGGAATTGTGTTTCAAAACCTTCCGTGGATTGTTCCTTCTGACAATGAGCTGCTCTTTGGCAAGAACCAGTTTATTGCACACAATGTCGTGTTGCGGGGCGCGGGGCAATCCCTCTCTCTTAAAAGTACGGATGAGAAGAACGAACGCTCACCGTTGAAGATTGAATTCAACGATTTTGATCTTGCCACGTTATCACAAGTGGTTGAGCGCGAGAGCGAGTTGCTTGGTGGAACTCTCAATGGGAATGTTGTATTACAGAATCTAGAAAAACAGATGGCATTCACGTCTGACCTCACAATTAAAGACTTCAGCTTCTATCAAAGGCACGTAGGTGATATCGCTCTGCATGCAAACAACCAAACGCAAAATGTTTACGATGTAAACATGGACATTGCCGGTAATGGGAACCAAATTGCCATGCAAGGAAAATACCGGAGTGAAGTGGGCGGGAGTGATTTGGATCTGAAATTTGATTTCACCAAAATGAATCTTGCCAGTATTGAACCTTTTACATTTGGCAGCGTACAGCGTCTTTCAGGTACAATGACAGGCGGATTACATATGACGGGTACAATAAAGAAGCCTTCCATAAGCGGGGAGTTGAATTTTACCAACGCTGCATTCAATCCGACATTCCTGGATACATACCTGCATCTCAACAATGGCAAGATAGTGATTGATGCTCAAGGAGTAGAATTCAGGTCTTTTGACCTTGTCGATACTCTTGGCAACGTAGCTTCATTGAGTGGTCATCTGTCTACCGAAGACTTCCGCAGCTACAGTTACGATTTGCAAGTGCACACTGACAAGTTTCTTGTTTTGAACAAGCCCGCAAGTCGCGACGCTCTTTACTATGGCACAGTAATCCTCGACAGTGATATTTCCGTAAAAGGAAATCATAGAAGATTAATAGTTAGTATGCAGGCAGAATTGGACAAGGGAACCAATCTCGCAATAGTCTTGCCGGAATCAGAGCTCGCTGTGGAGGAGCGCCGTGGAATTGTAAGATTCATCGAAGTCAACACTGCTTCCAACTCTATTATGTCTCGACAGAATCCCGAAACAGAAAAAGATACTACGGGAGCGAAGTTTTCATCAATAGACCTCACATCAAATATCACAGTGAACAAGGATTCCAAACTTCGAATATTGATCGATCCCATTGCAGGCGATTCACTGGTGATCCAGGGAGAAGCGACATTGAGCTTCACCATTGACCCGAGCGGAAAACTCACCCTCACGGGACGTTACGACATCGCCGGAGGGTCGTACCAACTTACGTTTGGGGATTTTATCAAGAAGGAATTCGCCATCGAAAAAGGAAGCAGCCTCACGTGGTTTGGATCGCCCTCTGAAGCTGACGTCGATATCACTGCGATGTACACGGTGAAAGCCGCGGCTCTGGATTTGATTCAAGATCAACTATCCGGCATAAGTCAGGAAGAACGTAACAAATACAAGCAAGTACTTCCCATTCAAGTCTACCTTATGATGAAAGGAAAACTCCTGAAGCCGGATATTCACTTCAGGCTCGATCTTCCCCCAGACCAGCGCGGTGTGTTGAGTGGAACTGTTTACGCAAAACTTAATGAGTTGAATGGCCAGGAATCCGAACTCAATAAGCAAGTATTTGCACTTCTCGTATTGGGCAGGTTCATCGCAGAAAACCCACTAGCATCTGTGGGTGGAAACGGGGAGCTTTCCGATTTTGCTCGTTCAAGTGCCAGCCAAATTCTCTCCGCGCAGCTGAACCGTTTATCTGAACAATACATTGCCGGCGCGAACCTCAATGTGGGTTTGGATTCATATCAAGATTACTCTTCCGGTACTGCCGAAGGACGGACTCAATTGAAACTGGCTCTTTCAAAACAACTCTTCGATGAACGTGTGACCGTTCAGGTGGGAGGAAATGTGGACCTTGAGGGACGGCGTAGTCAGGAGAATTCGCTCAACAATTTTGCAGGTGATCTCAAAGTGTTGTACAAACTTACCGAGGATGGCCGCTGGCAGTTGCAGGTCTTCAGACAAAACTCATACGAAGGCGCTATTGACGGAGATATCACCAAGACAGGTGTTGGCGCCGTGTTTATGATCGATTTCGACAAACTCTTCGGCATCACGCTCAAGCCGGTTCCTGATAAGGAAAAGAAATAAATGCGAAGCGGATTCTTCATGACTGATTCTCTTGTGCTTCTTGTCGTTGCAGGTCTGCTCGCAGCTTTCGCCACGGGCTGCAGCAACACAGCGTATCTCACTAAAGGTGAGAAGCTGTATACAGGCGCAGATGTGAATATTGAAGAAAAGGAGAGTATTCCGGACAAGAGTAATCTGAAAGGACAATTGGACCTGCTTGCCAAACCGGAGCCGAATGGAAAATTCCTCTGGCTCTTTCACATTAAGTTATGGTTGTACAATATCGGGATTTTCAAAACAAGTCTGGGCGAACCGCCGGTGCTGCTGCAATCTGTCGCACCCGATCGAGTTGCCGAGAGAATGCGCAACCTGTTGGAAGGTAAAGGATACTTCCGGCCGGACGTACAGTACTTGGTACGTGAAGAGGAAACCACCGCAGGCATTCAATACAACATTGCAATCCAATCACCATACAGAATCAACGGAATTACTGTAACGGGCGACAGCACCGCGCTGATTGAAGCAATTCGTTCCACCATGGGAAAAACAATTCTCGCCGCGGGAAACCAATACGATCTCGTGAAACTCAAACAGGAGCGGGAACGCATTGACGCCGCGCTCAAACAGAAAGGATATTTCTATTTCTCTCCCGACTTCATTGAGTTTCAAGCGGATAGTACTGCCGGGAATAGGACGGTCGGCCTTTCCCTCCAAGTCAAAAGTGATATCCCTGCCGAAGCAGCGCGCGTTTACACGATTAACAACATCTACATCTATTCCGGTTATTCGCTGAATCGTGACAGTGTTACAATATCTGCCGGCGATACTATAAGAGTTGGTGGCTGTTACTACATCGATATAGATAAGAAGTTTGATCCTGACGTCATTGTCCGTTCGATTTTTTTTAGAAAAGGCGTCGTATATAACAGAGACGACCACGATATCACATTGAACAGGCTCATGAATCTCGGTGTGTTCAAGTTCGTGAATATACAATTTATCAATGCTGATTCGGCAGGCATTCCGCGTCTGGAAACCCGTATTTATCTGACGCCGCTGTCGATAAAAAACATTCGCTTTGAGTTACAAGGTGTTTCCAAATCCAATAACCTTGCAGGGCCGGTGTTTAATTCCAGCTTCCGGAACAGGAATTTGTTCGGCGGGGCTGAACTCTTTACGCTGAGTTCTGAAATTGGTTTTGAGATGCCTGTTGGCGGAGGACAATCGGGAGGGAATTCGTATGAGATCGGTACGAGTGGAGAGTTAGATCTGCCGAAGTTCCTTGTTCCATTCAGACTCCACAATGTATCGAGCCTCTTTGTGCCAAAGACACGCATTGTGCTTGGATTTAATTTGCTTGATCGATTGCAATACTATCAGCTCTTCTCGGTAGATGCTTCATTTGGATACAACTGGAAGGAATCCATCAGCAAGGAACATAATTTTAGCCTGCTTTCGATTACGTTTGCGCATCTGGCAAATGCAACCCAGAAATTCAACGACTTGTTGAATACAAATCCACTGTTGAAGAAGAGTTTCGAGCAACAGTTTATTATTGGAGAGAATTATTCCTTCACCTACAATGACCAGCTTGAGAAAGATCATAAGAACCACCTGTATTTCAAAGGAAGTATAGACCTTTCGGGTAACTTGCTGCAGCTTGTGCAATCGCTATTTTACAATCAAAAAGCGACACCCGATTCTCCCTATCAAATCTTCGGGACGACATATTCACAGTACTACAAATTTGATATCGACTTGCGGTATTATTACAATACCATTGATCAAAGAGCGTCACTCGCCAGCAGGCTGATCGCAGGAGTAGGCATCGCTTATGGCAACTCCACGACGCTGCCCTACGTGAAGCAATTCTATATCGGGGGAAGCAATAGTGTGCGTGCATTCGGTGCACGCGCTCTTGGCCCCGGTTCGTACAGAATTCCCGACAGCCTTGCAGCAAAATCCTTCTTCGACCAAGCCGGGGATATCAAACTTGAAGCAAATACCGAGTACCGATTTCCCATTATCAGTATTCTCAAAGGTGCATTGTTCATCGATGCCGGTAATATCTGGCTGCTGCAGGAAGATCCGGAACGCCCCGGTGGTCAGTTCTCTGGAAAAACATTCCTCGATGAAATAGCGGTTGGAACAGGTCTCGGTTTGCGCCTTGATCTATCTTTTTTTATTCTACGGTTTGATGTTGCATTCCCATTGCGTGTTCCATACTTGCCTCAAAGCGAGCGCTGGGTCATTCATAAGATCAATTTCGGCGATCCATCGTGGAGAGCGAATAACCTTGCGTTCAATATCGCCATCGGATATCCGTATTAGTTGTGTGAGTGGAGCGATACAGATCTCCGAACAGATCGACGCTCTACGTGCGTTCGGCACAGACCCCATTAGCCAACTCGAGTACACAATTCCTTTTCGCTCAGCATAATGTCAGATGAAATAGCAAGAATCGTAATGAATTTCCACACAGAATTTTATAACAGCAGTCTTGCTCAACAGAAAGATATTATTCGAAGATTTGTGTCAGCTGTAGTAGTTCACCGAGAAGGCAAAGTGAGGGCTCAATGCTATATATGAAAAATCCCGTTGACTCATCAATCAACGGGATTTTCTGTTCTTTATAGCGGGGGCCCCGATGCACAACATCGGGGTAAACAGGATCCCGCCTGCGGCGGGATTTCGCTCGTAATGTTCGAATATCACTCGCTCAACTTGAAAGTTAATTCCTTTTCGTTCCATTAAAAACGAAGATGCCCCAGACAAGCCGAGGCACTTCGTTTTTGTAGCGGGGGCACGCGATGCACATCATAGAAAAATTGATCCTTTATTAGAGGAATTGCTCTGCATTCCCATATTAGAAAACTTAAAGTGAATTGTGCAACCATATATTCTATCTATCGTTGATGAATTCTCAATGGACTGGGAATCAATGTATTGCCTGCTCGATTTGTGTCCATGAAGATTTAAAATCCTCTAATAAAAGACTATCAAAGAGTAGGACATGATGTCTATTCGTAAATTTGTTTTGAAAATATTTTGTATTTCAAAGGTACTTCTTGACAATATCCAGACTATAATATAGATTGACCCCAGTGGCTGTAAGGACGGCGGGCTTATTATTAAACATTAAGAGTACAGTCACTGCATCTCACTTAAAATAATACTACGAAGTAAAATCGTCTATTGATTTATTAAATGTATACAAGAGTTGTTTGTACAATTGACTCATTTCTTTTAATAATACAGGGGCGCGTCATAGACAATATGTTGATTTCTATCTCCTATTCAAGCGCCAGGTCGATTCGTTTTAATCAGTTGTAGTTTTTGTTGTCCATAGAGTATTCATATCCGGGTGGCAAATCTGATGACTTGCGAAGGGTCGTTTCATGTTACGATTTATTTCAACTTTATAGATAAAATGATTTTACTCCACTAAAGTAATTTGTTCGTCTATTTGGAGAATTGTTGATGGCTCCGAAAGAAGAAAAAATCGAACAAAACGAAAACAAGAACACTATCTCTGCACCATCTATTTCTCTTCCCAACGGTGGCGGTGCAATCCGAGGTATCGGAGAAAAGTTTTCAGCAAATCCGGTAACTGGCACCGGCTCATTAACAGTGCCTATCGCTGTAAGTCCAGGAAGATCGGGTTTTGGTCCCCAATTATCACTTGCCTATGACTCCGGATCTGGTAATGGACCCTTTGGATTTGGATGGAGTCTTTCGCTTCCTTCAATAACAAGAAAAACAGACAAAGGATTACCAAAGTATCAAGATACCGAAGATTCCGATGTTTTTATTCTATCTGGTGCAGAAGATCTGGTTCCTGTGTTTCTCAAAGATGATGAAGGAAACTTTAAACAGGATCATGGAAAATATATTGTCGATGAAATACCAAGAGACGGTTTTACGGTTCGCAAATACAGACCTCGCATCGAAGGACTTTTTGCCCGAATCGAACGATGGACAAATACGGCCGATCCAACAGATGTCTTCTGGCGGTCTATTTCAAAAGACAATATTACAACGTGGTATGGGAAAACAGAAAATAGCCGCATCTTTGATCCATCGGATCAATCGCATATATTCAGCTGGATAATCTGCCAGAGTTATGATGACAAAGGAAATGCAATTGTCTATGAATATGTTGAAGAGGGCACCAACCGGATATTTGAAGACCAACAAGGTCAAGCCGTTGCATTAACCCACGAAAGCAATCGCGATGACCAAAGCCGCTCAGCCAATCGGTATATCAAGCGCATCAAATATGGCAATACACAATCACGATTAGTTCAACCTAATCTGACTAAATTACAATGGCTTTTTGAAATTGTATTTGACTACGAGAAAAGTCACTATAAAGAAAATTTACCTGATAGTAAAGACCAAATTTTTGCTGAAGCATCTTTAGATGGAAACAAAGTTTGGCCTCCTCGGCAGGATCCGTTTTCATCCTACAAAGCAGGATTCGAAGTACGCACTTACAGACTTTGTCATCGTGTATTGATGTTTCACCATTTTGATGAGCTTAAAGTTGATAATTATCTTGTACGATCGACTGAATTCACTTATTTAGAATCACCTGTAGCTTCATTCATAACGGGCATTACTCAATCCGGATATGTATTAAGTAATGGATTGAAGTATCTCAAGAAGTCACTGCCGCCGTTGGAATTTGAGTACAGCCAGGCAACCATCAATGACAAAGTTGAAGAAATCGATCCGGAAAGTCTGCAAAATCTTCCTGTCGGAATCGAAGGATCGAAATACCAATTAGTTGATCTTGATGGAGAGGGAATTTCTGGGATTCTGACTGAACAAGCCGATGCGTGGTACTACAAACCGAGTCTTGGCAACGGCAGCTTCGGTCCAATGAATGTTGTTGCTTCTAATCCTTCACTAGCTTCATTGAGCAGCGGCAGGCAGCAGCTTCTCGACTTAGCTGGGGACGGTCAACTTGACCTTGCCGATTTCCATGAGCCCACACCTGGTTTTTATGAACGTTCAACCGATGAGCAATGGGAAAACTTCAGAACTTTTAAGTCGCTACCAAAAATTGCATGGGATGATCCCAATCTTCGCTTTGTCGATCTTAACGGTGATGGACATGCTGATATCTTAATTACTGAGAATGAAGTTATACGGTGGTATCCTTCTCTCGCTAAAGATGGATTCGATTCTCAATCTCTCGTTTCTACCCCGCTTGATGAAGAAGACGGACCAAGACTGGTTTTTGCCGACGGCACGCAATCGATCTATCTAGCCGATATGAGTGGAGACGGGCTTACGGACTTGGCAAGAATCCGCAATGGAGAAGTCTGCTACTGGCCCAATTTAGGATATGGCAGATTTGGCAAAAAAGTAACGATGGATAATTCGCCTTGGTTTGATTCCGTTGATCAGTTCGACCAGAAACGAATTAGAGTTGCAGATATCGATGGATCAGGGAATACGGATATCATTTATCTACATGCAGACAGAATATCACTCTACTTTAATCAATCCGGTAACGGATGGAGCGGAGAACAACTGATTAGGCAATTTCCGCTTGTCGATAATCTCTCCTCAGTTATGACTGCAGATATTCTTGGTGATGGAACCGCATGTCTTGTGTGGTCCTCGCCGCTGCCTAATTATGCAAATCAGCAAATGAAATATATCCGCTTGATGAAGGAAGGCAAACCGCATCTGCTTATATCCGTTGTAAACAATCTTGGCGCAGAAACGATTGTTCAATATGTTCCTTCAACCAAGTTCTACTTGGAGGATAAGAGAAATGAAAATCCTTGGATAACAAGATTACCGTTCCCTGTGCACGTCGTCGAACGAGTAGAGACATATGATTACATAAGTCGAAATCGATTTGTTACACGCTATGCGTACCACCATGGTTACTTTGATGGTATTGAAAGGGAATTCCGTGGGTTCGGTATGGTGGAACAGTGGGATACAGAAGAATACGAAGATTTTGATAAAAAGAAAAAAGAGGCAATAAAAGAGAAAAAGAATATTCTTGAATCCGTTATCAACTATAATGAGGCGTCCTGTGTTCCACCTGTACACACAAAAACATGGTTTCACAATGGCGCCTATTTGGAGGGAGGGAAAATCTCAAAGCATTTTGAAGAAGAATATTATCGCGAATCAGATCTTAGCGATGAACTCATGGGGCTTACCGATGAGCAACTGGAAACAATATTACTCGATGACACTCTGCTGCCAGATACAATAGTCCTCGGAAATGGAACAAGTTTGTCCTACGCTCTATCGGTAGATGAATGTCGAGAAGCATGCCGCTCTTTGAAGGGTTCCGTTCTGCGCCAGGAGGTGTATGCAATAGACAAGAAACCGGATGGAACTCCAACTGATGAAGCAGATCGGCCTTACAGTGTATCAGAACGGAATTATACAATCGAATTGTTGCAGCCTAGAAAAGAAAATAGACATGCTGTTTTTTTTACTCATCCGCGAGAGATAATCGACTTTCATTATGAGCGCAAACTCTATGATGTTAATGGAAAAAAACTCGCTGATCCCCGCATAAGTCATTCAATTACCCTGGAAGCAGATGTATATGGCAATATTTTAAAGTCCGTTGCTATTGGCTACGGCCGCCGCCTTGATCCAACCGATCTTACACTTCAAGATGACAAAGATAAACAGCAGCGGCTACAGATCACATACACAGATAATCGATATACAAATCCTGTTCTGGAAAATGACGACTACCGGATACCGTTATTATGCGATTCCTGCACATATGAATTGCATAAAGTAACAACAGATAGTAATGAACCATTCGTAAACAATTTATTTCATTTCGACAAGATGATTGAGAAGGTCAAGTCTGTTTCCGATGGCGCGCACGAAGTTCCTTATGAAGACACAGATGCTAGCACCGGTGTGGAAGAACATATTTATCGTCGTCCTATCGAACATGTACGGACACTCTACCGGAGTAATGATCTGAAGACTTTGCTCCCATTAGGAACATTGGAAACCAAGGCATTTAGTGGTGAAAGTTACAAATTGGCTTTCACTCCCGGTTTATTAAAAGATATTTTCATCGACAATGGTAAAATAGTTGCTGCCGATCTTGAAAATCTGCTGATGCAAGAAGGCGCATATGTCAACAGCCGTGCGCATAAATCGAGTGGACTTTTTCCGGCTACAGATCCAAATGATAATTGGTGGATCCCAAGCGGATTAACTTATTTTTCCCCGAACGAAAGTGACACTCCAGCCCAGGAGTTAGCATATGCAGATCAACATTTTTTCCTGCCACTTCGTTATCGTGATCCTTTCGGATGTACTACAACTTTAAAATATGATCATTACGACTTGCTGCTGAAAGAAACAAAAGACCCCATTGGTAATATTGTAACAGTAGTAACAAAAGATGAGGCAGGCAATGAATTGATCGCTCTCGATTATCGGGTGCTCCAGCCAGTGATCATTACCGACCCGAATGATAACCGGATGGCTGTATCATTCGATGCACTCGGCCTCGTTGTCGGCACAGCAGTTATGGGAAAACTAACGGAGAATAAAGGTGGTTCCCTGAAGAATTTTAACCCGGATCTCAATCAGAATGATATAGATGCGTTTTTCAATAATCCGAAGGGCGAAGCACAAAATTATATTCAAGAGGCCGATACCCGAATAATTTACGATGTGACCCGTTATTATCGGGACATCAAGATTGCTAATAAACCAAAAGGAAATGGCAGGCCTGCATTTGCAGCGACGATTGCCTGCGAGACTCATGCAAGCGATCCCGATCCGGCTGGTGGACGCAAATTTCAAGTGAGCTTTAGTTATTCAGACGGATTCGGACGCGAAATTCAGAAAAAGATTCAGGCAGAAAAAGGACCGATAGACATTGGCGGGGCAGAGATTGAACCGCGCTGGGTTGGAAATGGATGGACAATCTTTAACAATAAAGGAAAATCCTTCAAGAAGTATGAACCGTTTTTCAGCAATACACACGACTTTGAACATAAAGAACAAGGCGTCTGTACCGTTTTGTTCTACGATCCCGTTGGGCGAGTTCTGGTAACACTCCATCCGAATAACACCTACGAAAAAGTTGTCTTTGACGCATGGCGACAGGAAACGTGGGATGTGAATGACACTGTACTTCTTCTTCCGCAAAATGATGAACACATTGGTGGAATCGTTGAGAAGTTTATACAGAGTTACAAACATCCTCGTACCGGCCAACCATTTATAACATGGTATGACGAACAGATACCAGACCGTAACAATAAACCATCGCTCAACAGTGATAACACTCCTGCAAATCAAAAGGCAGCTCTGAAAACTGAAGCGCATGCTGGTACGCCAACGGTTGCCCACTTCGATACTCTCGGCAGAGTCTTCTTAAGCATTGCCGATAACGGCATAGGAGATGACGGCTCTGCTCAACTTTATGAAACACGCACCGACATCGATATCGAGGGCAATCAACGCTCAGTCTTCGACGCGAAAAAAAGTGAACCCAAGCCGAAAGGCCGCATGGTCATGCGGTATGAGTATGATATGCTTGGGAATATACTTTTTCAGAGCAGTATGGATGCAGGCAAACGCTGGATGTTGAATAATGTGAAGGGGAATCCTGTAAAACGCTGGGATGAGAGAAGCCAAGAGTTTAGCTATGCCTACGATGAATTACAGCGGCCGCTGAATATGCGTGTACAGTATGGTGATAGAAAGGATAAAGATGGAAATCCATGGCCGCTTGACAATCTCTACGAACAAATTCACTACGGTGATTGGAAAGGGATGACCGATGCTGAGAGAACGGCGAACCAGAAAAATAATCTTATAACAAAACCATGGAAACATTACGACACAGCTGGAAAGATCGTTTTTAACGAATATGATTTTAAGGGCAATTCTTTAAAAACAACTAGACAACTTACTACAGATTACAAAAACACAGTCAATTGGGATGTTGCTCAACCTGATGATTTATTGAATGTCCAATCATATGCGACCACAACATCGTATGATGCTCTCAATCGCGTTACCACGCAAACTACACCTGATAATCATATAGTCAAACCGCTCTATAACGAAGCAAACTTTCTGGAGCAATTGTCAGTCGAGAAAGATGGCACAATTACATCTTTCATCAAGGATATTAATTATAACGAAAAAGGTCAACGCAAAGATATAAAATATGGTAATGATATTTCGACTGTTTATGAATATGATCCAGACATTTTCAGACTTGTTCATCTGAAAACGAATAAAGCAAATGGTGCATTGCTGCAGGACCTTCTTTATACATACGATCCTATCGGGAACATCACGCAGGTCGAAGACAAAGCAAGGCCTACGGTCTTCTTTAATAATATGGAAACGAAGCCAGTTAATGATTATACCTATGATGCTATCTATAGGCTTCTATCTGCAATAGGACGCGAACATATCGCGCAGGTCAATTTTGGTAACGAGGATAATTGGAACGATCTGCCTTTTCTTAAACAATACGGCGTGAATGAGCAAATGGCATGGCGGACATACACCCAAAATTATATGTATGATGAAGTTGGAAACATAAAACAGATGAAGCATGCTGCCAATGGCGTGAATTGGACGAGGGACTATCACTATGAGTTAACGAACAACCGGCTAAAAGATACAAATGTGGAATCGAATGGCGTGATTAATAAATATGAATACTTACACCATCCACAGCACGGATTCATAAAAAAGATGCCTCATCTTCCGATGATGCAATGGGACTTTAAAGACCAGCTTCAGGCAATATCAAGGCAAATAGTAAATGACGGCACTCCTGAAATAACCTATTATGTGTATGATTTCGCGGGTCAACGGGTAAGAAAGATTACAGAGAATTCCGCTGCCGCAGAATCTACACCCACAGAAAAGAATGAACGTATTTATTTAGGCAACTATGAGATATACAAGGAATATTCGGGTACTAATAAAGGATTGGAGAGAATAACGCTTCACATTATGGATGACAAACAACGAATTGCATTGATAGAAACCCGTAATGATGTGGATGATGGTACTGATAAAATATTAATTCGTTATCAGTTCAACAACCATTTGGGCACTAGTTGTTTAGAAACAAATGATAAAGCAGATCCGGATGTCATTAGCTATGAAGAGTACCATCCTTATGGTACAACATCCTCTCAAGCCGTGGGTTCAACAATAAAAGCAGCAGCAAAAAGATATCGCTATACAGGCAAAGAGCGGGATGAGGAGAGTGGATTGTATTATTATGGGGCTAGGTATTACGCGAGTTGGTTGGGGAGGTGGTGTTGTTGTGATCCTGTGGGATTGGTTGATGGAGTTGATGTATATGTATATGTGAAAAATAATCCAGTTTGTCGATTTGATGCGCAAGGTTTACAACAGGCTCTAATTGATCCTACAGAT
This sequence comes from Bacteroidota bacterium, assembly GCA_050015675.1. Classification (GTDB taxonomy): domain Bacteria; phylum Bacteroidota; class Ignavibacteria; order UBA10030; family UBA10030; genus Fen-1298. The sequence goes on from JBEKAY010000003.1 coordinate 28,363, forward strand.
CCGCAATATTATACTTCATTTGAAGATTTTGCTCAAGGATACCAGCAAACTAAAATGCAATCTGTTCAATTAGAGGAATTGCAAACAATATGGAATAAGTACTCAGCACAAGAACAAAATAAACCAAGAGATGCGGATGCATTGGATGCCGGAGTCAATGATACGGGAGACTCACAAGTATGTATTAAAACTATTTGTCTTAAAGTTGAAAACGCAACTGTTACTGATAAAAACAATTTCATTACAACTGTTAACTGGTTAACAAAAAACTATCCAGAACTTATACCAAAATCTACAACAGAAATTGAATTCGGCGATCCTGGTTCTGGTAAGGAGGGTAGTGTAGATCGTCTTACAGGCAATATTACACTAAAACCCAGCCTATCACCATCTGAATTGGTTGATACAATAGCACATGAGTTGATGCATGCACATCCTGGAGAACTTCTTGATAGGTGTCTACAAAATATTGAAGAAAAGGGACTTGGACTTACTGAAGAACATGATTTTGTGAAGTCAGCTGGTAATGCTGTAGGGACACATTTTAGGGCGGAGGAAAGAGATAAACGAGCTTACACAAAAGAAGAAGTAATGATGCAGGAGCAGGTGGGAAGTATGCTAGACTTTCTTCCATCTGGTGAACCTATCTTATGTCGAAACCCCAAAGTATTACAAATAGGGTCACCTACCGAAATCCATTTGCCAGAGTGGAGCAGCATTAGGAAGTCATTTATAAAAACTCCTTGAATTACTTTCCATTGGAGTCTCTGATTTCGTAGAAAATAACTGAGGGTTACAAACTATAAAAATAAAAAATAATTATTTAAAATAATTATAAAAAAATAAAGCATAAAGCTATGAATAAACAAAAGCACAAATTGACGAAAATCCAAAAGACCTGTATTGCATCTGCTATTATTTTGTTTGGACTTTTATTTGTTTTTATCCTGCTTCGAAAATATTTGGACTGGCCGGTTGAAGATACCGAAAAAACTGCGCTGACAGGTTTTTTTATTTTCAGCCTCATGCCTTTTATTATAAATCTCGTTGATATTATTATTGAACGAGGTGGAAAAATAGAATATGGAGATTTTAAAGAAGTGTGGTGTAAGTATGATGGCAATGAAGAAGTTACTTCTGTCGATAAAGATTTTTCTATAACAATTCCGTTGGGATGTCATTTCCAATTTCGAAATTTTGAAACCGAACCGCTTCGATTCATTATTGGTACAATGCCGCCTTGGCCGAGTCCTTTGGAGTCTGTGAGAATTGTCGACCATTGGTCTATCGAAATGAATAAATAGGATAACTAATTATGAATAACGAATCAGAAACAATTGATTGGAAGAAGGATGTCAAAGATCTTCTGCTCGAAAACTATAGGTATCTATCGGATTCTTTCTGGAAAAGCGAACAAACGGGCGAAAAATGAATGAAAGTATTTAGCATACATTGAAAATAGAGAGGGAAAATATCATGTCTAACTTTGATAGCCGCTTTTGGTCGATGAGGCCCCATATGAGTATGGTCATATCGATATGTATGTTGTTTTTCCTGCTGATCATATTTGGAGTTATGCGATGGTCCTTCAACTGGCCCGGCAAAGAATCCGAAACTATGACACTTATAATAGTGCTGGTGTTCAGTTTACTACCTGTAGCGTTTGTTCTCATCGATGCAATTATAGAGCGCGGTGGAGTGATTAAATATGGTGAAATATCGATCGATTTTTCAAAAATTCACCATCTTGAACCGACCAGCGTAACAATACCAAGCAACATTGGTGTCCGAGGCCAACCTGTTAGTGACAGTTATACTTCGTCGATATTAGATAGTCTGAGGGAAGCCCGCTCTAGCGAGATCATAGTTGTCGATTTGGAAAATGGGGATGCTTGGTGGGAGACGAGACTACTTGTATTACTCGCAGGTGCTGTCAGACTTGCAAAACCAAAGATCGTCGTATTCGTAGGCACAGACGCCGGTGTAGAACAATCATTCCTCGGTTGGGGGTACTCAAAAGATCTCTTAACCTGCTTATTGCCGACAGATTATCAATATCAAATAAGCTATTATGCTGCACTAGCCGCTGGAAAACAGTGGAGTATGGTAGAACCAATAGGTAATAATGCAACCCCGATGCAACCAGTATCAATTCAGACCCGGCTCGCTACACAACACCCTTGGATGGCATTTAATGATACAACCGGTCTTCCTAATGAATATCTGACAGAACAACTTCTCGCATCCGACCTTGGAACTGAGATCGAAATGAAAGGCAATGTTAAGAATTTGAGTTCGATGAGGATGGAGGAAATATTTAGACCGGTGCTCTTCAAAGGTTCTCTCGATGAATTAAATTCGAACGAAAACCAGATTAAGTCTTTTTTCAAAGATGATAGTGCCTATATAGCAATAACACGCAATGGAAAATATAAAATGTTGCTTTCAAGATGGACTGGTCTCAATGCTATAGTGAAGTCATTTGTTGGGATGGACCAGGAAAAAGTTGGCTAATCAAAGTTAATGAACATCATGGTAAAAGTATTTATTTGCAAGAATGCATTGAAAAAGCTCAAACATCAGGAAAGCAAATACCTTCTCGAAGCGGCATAGAAAGAGGTACTAAGACTGGCAAGTGTGTAAGCATAATAATATGAAATGAAGTTTTTGTGAATAGGAAGTAGAGTTGACCATGGCAAAGAAAATAGAAAAGCAAGAACTCAAACTCGTTCTGGGATAGGTGGTCGAAGTGTTCGGTCATATTTACAATACTAGGGTTAAAACCATTGCATATCAAAGGAGTCTATTATGAAATCATCATCCACTACTGGAAGGTATTCCATTTTTGGAAGTGTGCGCGATGCTTATCAACTACCGATGAGAGGCGTTGTAGTACTTGCCTTCGATAAAGACCTTCTTCATGAGCAACCACTGGGCAGGTCGAAAACCAATAAACAAGGTTCCTATAAGATCATCTATTCAAAGGATAAATTCGCTTATACTGATAAGCAGGCTCCCGATGTAATACTTCGCATATATGCTGATAAAAGAAAATTGTTAAAGGAAACAAGTGTTTATTACAATGCGCCTAAAGAATTAAATATTGATATATCGTTGTGCGAGCAACCTTATAAAGGAGTTTCGGAATATGAACAGGTGCTTGCAACGGTAAGACCCTTCACAGGTAAACTTGCGCTTGCCTCATTAACTGAAAATAATAAAAGGCAGGACATAACATTTCTCACCAATAAAACGAATCTGCAGCGTGACCGCATCGAAGCGCTGGCAATGGCTTATCGCTTTGAAACTCAGACAAATATCTCTGCAATAGTGTATTATGGTTTGTTGCGTGAAGGTGTTCCCGGGAATACGACACTACGTTTGTTGAAGAATATTTCAATGCTCACGTACGAACAAATGGCGCAGCAAAACCTGGATGGAATGATGCACGAAACCATTAACGTCCTGATGCAGGCGCTGCAGCAGGCCGTTGATGATAACATTATTTCGTTTAGTACGAGCGCGGAATTTGAAATAATAAAAAAGGAACTATTGAGTTACATGAAAATTTATGGACAGCAGAATCCGACAACAGGAAATGCATCATCACTGTTTCAGAAAATTCTGCTCAGCGGGCTTTCAAAAAAAGATTCAGAGCAAGTAATGGAATTGCTCGCTCAACATGATGGCAGCATGCAATCTTTTTTTTCTGCCTTATCAGGTCATGATACTCTTGCAGGGCAGGCGGATATTTTAAATGCCGTTTTTGAATTGGGCAACCTTACCAATGACCATTTACCATTGGTGGATAATTTAGTAAAAACGCAGAAAATAAAAAAAACGGGGGACATCAGAAAACTGGCAGCCTTTACTAAATCTAATTGGGAGCAATTAATAAACGAGCACAAGCTGGATGCACCTGCATCCGTGAAGGGAAAAAACAAAACGGCCCGCATTCAAAGTTATGCGGAAAAGCTGGAAAAGAATTTCACGAATAAATATCCTACTGCTGCTTTTTCATCAAGGCTGCAGCAGGATACAAAATCAAAAATTGAGCAGAAAGATGATCTTAAAAATTTCTTTAAGACACATCCTGATTTTGATTTACAGCATCATCGTATCGAAGCGTTTCTGTCAGAAAATTCAAAGACCGTAGCACCAGAAAAAAAGCCTGTTCTTTCAGGACAGCTGCGCCGCCTGCAGCGTGTTTTTAAGCTGGCCCCAACCTATAAAGCAACACAAGCGCTCATGAATAAAGGCATTCATTCATCGCAGCAGGTGTATGCTATGGGGCAGGACCGGTTTATGAAAACATTCGGAACACAGCTCGGCAAAAAAGAAGCGCAGCAAATTTATTCCAATGCTTCGAAAATGTATGCTGCAAGTATTGCCGTGGCGGGAAACATCCATGGACTGGCAACCGCATCTAAATTAAAGGTGCTTCCTGATTATCAGAAAATAATGAATGCAACTGCCGCCGCGAAAGAAATTCCTAATCTTGATGTCTTATTCAAACATGCGGATTTTTGTGAATGCGCTGAATGCCGTTCAGTGTATGGCGCTGCATCTTATCTCACCGATACATTGCATTATCTCAGCCAGCGTATGACGGATACTGCCGGCAAAACTGTTCGCGACCGGCTGCTGGAACGAAGGCCGGATATAGGCGATATTGATTTGAATTGCGACAACACCAAAATTCAGTTGCCTTATATCGATATCGTAAATGAAATATTGGAAGAAGCAATTGCGCCGACCATTTTTTCAATTGCAAATACGTTTAATGCATATCTTCCTGCATTTGTGCCATTAGTGAATACCGATCCATTACCAGATAAACAATACCCTATTGATAGCTTATTGCTTTCTGAATTAAAAACACATACAACAGATATACTTAATATAGATGTATTACTAACACCTAATGCAAAGGTTTCGGATGCATACAAAGCGATGGGTTCTTCATCAAATCAATGGATAATCCGTGATTCATTTATTGTGCTGAAGCTAACAGAAAATGATGCAAACATCAGTGTACAGCTATTACATCAAACACTTTTATCTACAGATGAGCTAAGCGCCAACGCGGAATATACAAACGTAAAAGCGTATGATAAATATTTAAAAACAGCACAACGTCCGTTTGGTTTGCCGTTTGATTTATTTAGCACCGAAGGAAATATTTATCTTACCAAGCTTGGCATAAATAAGGCTGACCTGGTAAGACTTTTTGCAAAAGAACATTTGCCTATAATCAATTCAAGCGATCCACCTACTGCGGAACTAGATGAAGCTTATGCATATCTTGATATAAATTATGAAGAACGCAATTTAATTTTTAACGAAGATTTGACAAATCCCACATATTACTGGGACACGCTGGCACCATCGCCTGCAGTTACGGTGGAAGTCGAAGTGGATTTGTTTTTGCAATACACCGGATTGGAATATGCTGATCTGCAAACTTTGCTTACACTGCAATTCATAAATCCACTCAGCGATGATCCACTCAGTAGTAATCCGCCCCCACCCACCTATAGCAAAATTGATCACTCTGATCTTACCACCTGCGATTTGGATACGCAAAATATCACAGATGTATCCCCGTCAAAATTTGATCACATTCACCGTTTTCTGAGGCTTTGGAACAAACTTTCATTTACTATGCAGGAACTCAATGCCTGCATTCAGTGCCCTGCAATCGGAAACGGAAAAATTGATCCCAATTTTGCGTGGCAGCTTCATCATTTCCTTCAATTACAAAACAAGCTGGGCCTGGAAGTATTGCCACTGCTTGCATTTTATGAAGATATAAATAGCAGCGGCGATGATAATTTATACAACAATCTTTTTCAGAATAAGCAGATTACTTACCCGCTAAATTCTGATTTTGATTTGGTAAAAGTAAACGGAGGCATTCCCATTACTGAAATACATAAATCAGTAATACAGGCGACTACATTTATTTCACTTGATGATTTGAGTGTTCTACTTGCCGATAATTCTATTACCGCTCTTACCCTCTCTAATATTTCGATCATTTATCGAAATAGTCTGCTCATGCAATCACAATCATTTACTGCAAATGATTTGCGCATCGCCAAACAGGTAATACCGTTTGATGTGTTTGCTTCGCCGGTTAACACAATGGATTTTCTTGCTAAGAATGATTTATTGAATAATGCCGGCATGAGTGTCTGGGAATTGAATTATATATTGCGGCAGCAAAATGATTTAAATCAAACCCTCATTCCTGCAGATTCAACTATAACAACAAACCTCGGGGAGCTGCAGGATGCATTACTGCAAATACAAGCCAATACCTCGGTACAGCCTGATGCAAATGGAGAAATGCTTACAAAATGGTTGAATGATCCGTTGCTTAATTGGGATGCAACAGTATCAGCAAAACTTATAAATATTTTGAAAACGGTTGATGATGATGTATATAGAAATAATATCATCGCAAATTATTTCTTCCTAACAAACTTACGTGTCCGGTATGATCAGCCGTTTCATGAAGTAACGCTTTCTGAATTAAAACCGATAGAAACTTTGTCGCAATTCAGTGCAAATATTGTTTACGATTCAACAGCAAATACGCTGAAATTTACTGGACCAATGACTGTGAATGAACGGGCGGCATTGCTCTTGGCATTTACTGACCAGGATTACCAGGATGCAGTAAACCAATTGTTCACCGAATCGCAAGGAAAGACGTCTACAGATGTTACAAATGTTACCTTGGTTTCGTTTCCTTTGCTCACAGCGTATGCTTCTTCAGCGGGTCAATTAATTTATGATACGAGCAAAAAAACATTGCGCTTTGCCGGATACATGGATGCTTCTTTGTGTGATGCGTTGAAAGAATTTTATAACAATCCAAGTCCTGTCCGCGATGCAATCGATACTCTATTTAATGGGCAGAGCATAATTAATAGTCCTGCCAATATTTTCTTTGTGAATAATACTGATGTGGATACCAATTTAATAGCTTTAGATTATGCACACATAGCACAGCGGTTTGATTTCTTCCTTAAAATAATCTCTCCAGTTTATACGGCTATTCAACAACAAACAGCCATTCAAAACCGCATCAGCACGTGGTTTACCGTTGATAAAACTGTTGCGGCTCAATTGCTCATTTCCGTACCAGCTATTTACACTGACTGGACAAAACAAGATTTTGTTCAAAAAACAAAAACACTTAACAAGGCGAATTATCCTGATCCATATAACCGGTATTTACGGCTGGCGAAGATCTGTTTACTCATAAATAAATTAAAGATAGATGCCAATGCTCTGGCGTGGCTGCTGGTACCTGCCGCCGGTGTAAATACTACGGATTTGTCTGCCTTACCGGTTGTTGCAGTAAGCTCACCTGTTATTGTAAGTGATTATTCTGCTTTCGAAAATTTAATCAACCTCATGAATCTTCATCACAGTTATGCCAACACTTCAACGACTTCAAGCATAACGATATTTACTGTTTTGCAGGATGTAATTAATGGAGTAGCAGTTGATGATATAGAAACAGAACTACGCAGTTTGTATGCATGGGATAAAAATCAATTAAAAGCGCTGGTTGAAACGCCGAATTTTCTGAAACTCACTTTATCGCCTGCCACATCTGATTTAAAAAATATCCGCATACTGGTTCGCCTGTATAAATGTTTTTCCACGATGGCATTGCTTGATGTGAAAGCTGAAGATTGTGTAAACTGGAGCCAACCTTCGCTAAGCCCTGAGGATGCTGCAAAGATTAAGCAAACATTAAAATCAAAATACAGCGATTCCGATTGGCTTGATATAACCAAACCACTGCAAGATAAATTGCGTGAAAGTAAACGTGATGCACTGGTAACATATTTATTGGCTAATCCTGGAGATAACACTTGGAAAGACGCCAATGATCTGTACAGTTATTTTCTCATTGACGTAGAGATGAGCGCCTGCCAGCCTACATCCCGCATCGTACTAGCTACGAATGCAGTGCAGCAATTTGTACAGCGGTGTTTTATGAGTTTGGAAGAAGATATAACGGTCAATGCAGATGATCCCGATGAAAAGAGTTTTGACAGCAAATGGAAGCAATGGGAATGGATGAAATATTACCGTGTATGGGAAGCCAACCGAAAAGTATTCCTATACCCGGAAAACTGGATAGAGCCGGAACTATTGCCCGATCAGTCTCCATTTTATAAAGACCTGCAAAATCAGTTGTTACAAAATGAAGTAACACAAACCACTGCCGAAGATGCTTTCATGGCTTACCTCGAAAAGCTTGATGGTGTAGCACGATTAGAAATTAAAGGAATGTGGTACCAGGATGATAATCAAACTTTGCATGTGGTAGGCCGTACATATGGCGGTGATCCAAAAATCTATTATTACAGGAAATTCGTCGAAAACCGCCGTTGGACTGCCTGGGAAAAAATTGATCTCGATATAAACAGTGATCACATCATTCCGGTTGTGTATAATCAAAGACTGTATTTGTTCTGGGCAATATTTACTGAAAAAGCCAGGGAAATCCCTGATACCATGGACATACCTGAAGCAGGAACTAATAATGTCACCATTCCGAAGCCGGATAAATACTGGCAGATACAAATGGCTTTCAGCGAATACAAAAACGGAAAATGGTCGCCTAAGAAAATATCCAACAATGATGATTCAGGCATAATTCCATGGGATGAAAGTTATGATGCGACATCTCAGGTTTATTCTCCGGATAAATCTGATTTTTTATTTACGCCTCTGGATTTACCACAACCTGATTTCAGCAAACTTGCAAACTCCATCAAGAATAAAGACATAAAGGATTATTTAAACAACATTGAAGATACACTAAAGCAAAACGGAACGCTTAATATTAATTGCTATCTTGTAGTCAACACTCGTTACAACTACGTACAACAAAAAAAACGCCTTATGGCTATGTTTACAGATCTCGCGGTCGATTCTTTCACCTACATAGGCACTTTTGATCTGGATCCGTGCCGCGGTTATCCGGTGAAGGCTAATAATCCTACTAAAATTAATCCGCAGCTTTTTAACCGCAGCGGCTTGCAAAACATGCTGGATAACGAAAGTGCAGATAACAAGGCAGATAATTTTCTTTCTTTCCCTGCGCAATCATCCATCTTAAATCAAACGCCCGGTCTATTCCGAAACCTTGTGCCTTTGCAGGCGGGTTTTTTTGACAGGATGATGTATCTAGCACAGAAAATTATCTTCAATAATTATTATGTTATTACTGGCGAAAGAGCATCCCTAACTCTCAGCACAAATTATCTTCAGATTGTTGACGAACGGCCATCTATAACTCTCGGCACATTTATGCCTTTCTTTTACCAGGATGCCACATATCAACTTGAAAAAACAGGGCGCACGTATTATGTAGCTCCTGAGTTTAGCGATAATGATACATTTGAATTATTTTATTCTAATTTGGAAACATGGATCCTTCAGCTGCTCGATTTATTGGAAGCAGTTATTGCCGGCGATACTGCAACAGCGGATGAAATAAAGGCTGCGATGCCATCTATTCCCGAAGGAACAAGCCCTCTGGTATTCTATCATTTTTATAATTTTTATCACCCGATGGTTTGCTATTTTATGCGGCAGTTATTCAATAAAGGGATTGATGGATTAATGAGCCGGCAAACTCAATTAAAGGGTGATGCAGTGTATGACCTCAATCCTGCTAACTTCAGTTTCAATGATACATATATTCCGCAAACCAATGTGTACAAGGGAAAGCCTGTGACTTATCCGAATGGAAAGAACGATGATACGCCAGGTTGTCCACGGGAAGATGTTGATTTCAATATTCAATCGGGTTATGCCATGTACAACTGGGAATTATTTTATCACGCGCCGCTTATGATTGCAATGCGCCTTAGCGAAAACCAGCAATTTGAAGATGCGGATAAATGGTTCAAATATATTTTCAATCCTGCGGATTCATCGGCATATCCGGCACCCGATAAATTTTGGGTAACGAAGCCATTTTTTATAAATGTGGTTGATGTTTCCGGAAAAACAAAATACGATTTGCAGCGCATCGAAAATATCATGTTCGGTATAGCGGATCCTTCTGCTCAACATCCGGATGATTTTGATAAAAGCGTGGAAGACTGGAGGGAAAATCCATTCCAGCCGCATTACATCGCTCAATACCGCACGATAGCTTATCAAAAAACTACGGTAATGAAATATTTGGATCATCTTATCCGGTGGGGCGATTACCTATTCACGGAACACACCATGGAATCAGTAACAGAAGCAACGCAATTGTATGTACTGGCAGCCCAAATTCTAGGAATAGAACCAAAGATTGTACCACCTGCTTACGAAGTACCGCTTAATAACTATTATCAACTGGAAAAAAAGCTTGACACTTTTTCAAATGTATTGGTGGAAATCGAAAATCTTTTACCGATGCATACATATGAAGGATATGATTATTCCAATTCCGATATTCCTAATCTTCCCTCGTTACAAGCCTTGTATTTCTGCATTCCATTCAATGAAAATCTTCTGCAGTATTGGAAAACCGTCGCAGACCGTTTATTTAAAATCCGGCACTGCCTCGATATTCAGGGAGTATTTTCACCATTGGCATTATTTGCTCCGCAGATTGATCCTGGTATGCTTGTGCGTGCAACCGCGGCAGGACTTGATTTGAGCAGTGTATTGAATGATATAAATGCACCTTTGCCTTTATATCGATTCGTGATTATGATACAAAAGGCAACGGACCTATGCAACGAAGTGAAATCTCTGGGCGCTGCCTTGCTTTCTGCATTGGAGAAAAAAGATGCAGAGCATATTGCACTCCTTCGCTCAGGTCATGAGATAAAATTACTGAATGCCGTTATGCTCGTTAAGCAAATACAAATTGACGATGCGCAAAATCAAATTAATAATCTTACTAAGCAAAAAGAACTCATTACCATAAGAAGGGATTATTATAAAAATTTAATTAGTAGTGGGTGGAATGCTGGAGAAATTTTGAGTGTAACATTGTCAGGGGTCGCTATTCCTGTAGAAATAGCAAGTACTATTGTAGAAACCTTGGCTGGAATTGCTCATGAAGTTCCAGATTTTACTGCAGGCGCCTCAGGCTTTGGTGGTTCGCCACATGTCACGGTTAAATATGGTGGTCAGAATATTGGAGAATCTTTACGTGCAGCAGCCACAGCATTGAGAGGAACTGCTGGAGTGTTACATTCATCAGCCGCTTTAAGTTCAACAGTCGCAGGATTTGAACGTAGAGCAGAAGAATGGCAAAATCAACTCAACATTTCCAGTAAAGAGCTGGAACAAATAGACGTACAGATTCTTGGCGCGCAAATACGGCTCGATATCGCCAATACAGATAAAGACAATCAGCAACTGCAAATTGATAATGCAAAAGAAGCCGATGATTTCATGCACAGTAAATTCACCAATGAAGAATTATATGCATGGATGATTGGAAAAATATCCACTACCTATTTCCAGAGTTATCAATTAGCTTTTGAAGCAGCAAAGAAAGCAGAACGTTGTTTTCGTTATGAACTGGGTTTAAGTGATTCAAATTATGTTCAGTTTAGATATTGGGATAGTATGAAAAAAGGATTGCTAAGCGGCGAAGCGCTTATGTATAACCTGAAGCAAATGGAAATGGCTTATTACGAAAAGAACAAACGCGAATACGAATTGACCAAATATATTTCACTATCACGGCTGGATCCTGTTGCCTTGCTTCAATTAAAAGAAACCGGGCAATGCTTTATAAACCTGCCGGAAGAAATATTTGATTTGGATTATCCTGGTCATTATTTTCGTCGCATAAAATCGGTGAGTTTATCTATTCCCTGTGTAACCGGACCGTATACAACCATTGGCTGCACGCTCACACTCATGAATAATTCTGTTCGTATTGACGGAACCAGCGTAACTGATCAAAAAAAATACCCACGTAAATCAGTGAACGGAATTCCGGCTGATGATCCCCGATTCCGTGACAGTGCAGGTACATCGCAATCCATTGTATTGAGCCACGCACAATCAGACAGCGGGTTATTTGAACTCAATTTCCGTGATGATCGTTACTTACCTTTTGAAGGCGCAGGTGCCATAAGCAGCTGGCATTTACAATTCCCGTTTGCCAATACTAAAGATAAAACGGGAACAAAACCCAATACATTGTTGCAGCAATTTGATTCTAATACTATTTCTGATGTAATTCTGCAAGTAAGATATACTGCTCATGAAGGCGGCGATGCATTAAAAGCAAATGCATCTGATAATCTCATCACTAAAATAAATAAGATGCTGGTATCATTTAAAGATACAGGTCTAATGCAGATGTTCAGTTTAAAGCATGATTTCCCGAATGAATTCTATGCCTTCATAAACAAACCAGCAACAAATGGTGATCAGACTTTAATCTTAAATCTGGATGTTAATTGTTTCCCGTATTTTGCCTCAATCGGTAAAATACAAGTGAATAAGATAGATTTTTTTGCTGACAGTGATAAACTCACGCAATTATCATTTTCTGCTAAGACAATAGATTTGAAAAAGGATAATGATCCCGGACAAAATAGTAAAGATATAGATTTGAGTGAAGATAATTATTGTGGACCACTTTTGCATAATAAAGTAGATTACACACCCAATAATTTGACTATTATTTCGACACAGAAGCAAGCGATTCAAATCACATGTAAAGGAACGCCTATTCCTCATGGAGCAGTCACTCCGTTAATAACTAAGGATAATCTTAAAGACCTATATGTGTTGATTCATTATAGTATTAGTTAAAGTTTCGAGATAACCCAATTAATTATAAGAAATTTAAGTCAAATCGAACTTATAGTTTCTATGTATTCAAATTTCATTGCCTCAATGATTATCCATTAGTTGAGAAGAAGAGCAGAGGAGCTGAATGGATGTACTTTTACGGTCTGATGGATATGATGCTAATTAGAGATAGCATACCATGAGGTGGAGGAACCGGAATTATTTTGTACATGCTATATCATATTTTTTGCTAAGTTTTAATGTTGCAGGTTCAACTCGGGGTCAAAAAAAAGAAAGCCGATTCTTGAATGAATCGGCTGTTTGGAGTAGCGGGGGCAGGACTTGAACCTGCAACCTTCGGGTTATGAGCCCGACGAGCTACCAATTGCTCCACCCCGCGATCTTTTGCTACTTAATATACAACCATTTTGATGCCTAGTCAAGATTCTTTTTTTGATGAATATATTGGCTGGTTTGTCAAGAAATTATATAGAGACATAAAAGTTTAGCGAAGATGTTCTGTCTCGTTGCCACACTGACAATTATATGACGAGTGTGCAATGTAATTCTATCTATTGATTTTTCATATTTGAATTCTGCATTCTGCTTTTCGCTGCTTCAAACATCACCAGCGCTCCAGCCACAGATGCATTAAGCGATTCAATCTTGCCATGCATCGGAATCTTGACTAAAAAGTCGCATTTCTCTTTGACTAACCGGCGAATGCCTTTCCCTTCATTCCCGATAACGATAGCAAGCGAGCCGCGATAGTCGTGTTCATAGTAGAGTTTATCGCTTTCCATTTCAGTGCCAACAATCCATACTCCAGCTTTTTTCAGCTCGTCTATAGTCTGGGCGATATTGGTTACACGCGCAATAGGAAGATGTGCGGTTGCGCCGGTTGAGATTTTTACAACGGTAGTATTGATTGACGCGGCATTGTGAAGAGGAATGATAATGCCATGCATTCCCGCACACTCTGCAGAACGTATTAGTGCACCGAGATTATGCGGATCTTCAATTTCGTCGAGGATGAGAATGAACGATGGCTCATTTTTCTGTTGACCGATGGCAAGAATTTCCTCAATCTCCGCGTAACGATAAGAATCGATGATTGCGACAATACCCTGCGTCAAAGCGTCACCGGCTAATTCAGCAAATCGCTCTTTGTCCGTTTCTTTTACGGGGATAGCAAGCTTCCGCGCAAGTTGTTTTGCTTGATCGATATGGCTTCCCGCTGTGCCATGGAGAATCAAAATTCGTTCGATCGGCTGGCGCGATTTGAGCGCTTCCAGCACCGGCTGTCTGCCAATGATAAGGTTGTCCATGCTCATGCCGCTTCTATTAGTTGTATTATTGAGGGATAGTGCTCGTTTACAGTTTGAATATTCTTGGATGCAAACACATTGCAGTCTTCTTGAAACGGTACTATTTTGCTGTTGATATAGTTGACGCTGTTATGAACTTCCACCAGCCGAACAATCCTATTGCGACGAGAACCAATGCAATGAGCTGTGCTTCGCTCAAGCCCAAAACAATTCTCGGATTGGGACGTAGAAATTCAATTGCGAATCGTTCGATTCCTGCTAACATCAAGTAAATCATAAAGAGCTTTCCGACAGGTTTTGTTTTTTTTCGAATACTCCAGAGGAACCAACACATCAACGCGCAGATAATGAGTTCGTACACAGGCGTTGGATGACACGGAATATTGTTGGGAACGATGCCGCCAGGAAACCGGTTTGTGATTTCAGGAAAATCTCTGAATGCAATCGATGGTGGATACGTTCCATTGGAATAATCCGTACCCCATGGAAGAGTTGTCGGGAAACCGTAATCGCCGTCTCCGGCGAGGTGACAGCCAAGGCGCGCTATGCCATAACCGAGCATCATGCCGGGGGCAATTGCATCACCAATGGTGAAAAACGAAATTCCTTTTTTTCTTCCATACAGATAAATAGAAAATGCCGCGAGAAGAAAGCCACCATAGAAGATCAGTCCGGCAGGATTGAACGCCATACCGATAGGATCGCGAACGAAGGATGGCCAATCATTGATCAAAAACAATATCTTTGATCCTGCGACACCGGTAATCAACGCGATAAGCGTGATATTATTGGCAATGTCTGGGTTCAGTTTGCGGCGTTTGAATTCACTGATAAGCAAATAACTGCCTACAATGAAACCAAGGGCGAGCATTAATCCATAACCATATACAGTGAACGGTCCAATTTGGAAAAGTCGAGGGCACATAGTTACTCAGGTGAAAAGTTAAAAGTAAAAAAATGAAAAATGATTATAAAAGATTCACCGGATCGCTGGAAACAATGATGAACGGGACTCTCGGTTTGTGTTTGATGTCAATCTTTGCCGGTGAGATATGCACCGAGAATTCATTGACCGTCTTGTCCTGTTTAGTCACTGTCAATTTGTATATCCCGTTAAGATTTGTATAATCACATCGTGCTTGCGCAGGTCCGGTCTGCGGCATCAACAGTTCCGGGATGTGCAGTCCGGTGATTCGCAAATTGATTTCATGGTCGATTAGCTCGTTATCTATTAAGATCTCGTACCGGAAACTAACAAAAATTTTTGTGGTCTGTACCAAAAACACCACAACGTCTCGCTTGGTCTTCTCGTCGAAGTGGTGAAAAATATTAAGCGTGTAATCCGGGTCGCGTTTCTTTTTGTTTGCCATAATCAGGAAGGCATCTCGATCTTTTCGAGCGAGACGGCAGTCTCTTCGCCGGTGCGCATGTTCTTTAATTTCGCGGTCTTTGTCTTCAGTTCCTGTTCTCCGATTACGATAACATACTGTGCTTGCTGGCGATTAGCTTCCCTCATTTGGGATTTAACGCTTCTGCCAAGATAATCAACTTCTGCACAGATGCCCTGCCGCCGTAACTCGTTTGTTTTGAGAAATGCCCAGATCCGCGCTGTTTCATCTAATCCAACGAAGTAGATAATGGGAGCGGATGAAGCTATTTTATTCTTGTCGAGTTTGGTAAGTACAATCAACAGTCGTTCGATGCCGGCAGCGAATCCAACGCCCGGTGTTTGTTTTCCGCCAAGTTCTTCAACCAACAAATCGTATCTGCCGCCGCCTACGAGTGCGTCTTGCGAGCCAAGCGCAGTGCTGGTGATTTCAAATGCCGTCTTGGTATAATAATCTAATCCGCGAACGAGTCGTCCATCAATTTCGTATGAAATGTGGAGTGCATCGAGAAGGGAACGAATTGATACAAAATGCACTGAGCATTCCTCGCACAAATGTTCGCTCATCAGCGGCATACCGGCAGTCAACTCCCGGTCTTTTTCATCTTTGGAATCGAGCACGCGGAGCGGATTTTGCTCGACACGTATTTGGCTGTCGTGAGAAAGTCGTGTAAATATGTTCCGTAATTCTTTTTGCAGAAGTTGTTTATATGCAGGTCGGCATTTTTCACATCCAACCGAATTAATTTTCAGCGCAAAGTTATCGATGCCAAGCTGTTTGTAAATTTCAAGCGGCAGCACCATCATCTCCACATCAAGCTGCGGTGATGATGCACCGAGTGCTTCTGCGCCGAACTGGTGAAATTGCCTTAATCGTCCGGCTTGTGGGCGTTCCTGCCGAAACATCGGCCCGATGTAATAGACTTTTGTAAGCGGTGATAGCTCGCCAAGGTTATTTTGAATGTATGCCCGAAGTGTGGCAGCCGTCCCCTCAGGACGGAGTGTGATACTTTCCTCACTTCGATCAAGAAAGGTGTACATTTCCTTGCTGACGATATCCGTCAGCTCACCGATACTGCGGGCGAACAGTCCTGTTTGTTCAAAGGCAGGCGTGCGAATTTCCTGATAATTAAAGTTTTGCATTACGCGGCGGATAACGGATTCAATGTACTGCCAGCCTGTCGTTTCCTCCGGTAGAATATCTTTCGTTCCTTTAATTGTACGGTATTTCACAATACAGTCTTTCTTGCTATGTCAACGTAAGTCGAGGAGCAGGACATCGGTATAAAGCGTGGAAACATGACTGACGAGTCTATCCTTCAGAAATAGTTGCCTCTTCCTGGAGAAAAATTTCTAAAATATCTTTTGATGTTTCTGCCTCGAGAAGACGCTTTCGGAAATCTTCTTTGTTCATCAGACGTGAGATGCGGCTAAGGAGTTTGATATGCGGACCCACCATATTGTCGCGACCTACGAGGAGAAACACCAGTCGCACCGGCTGATCGTCAAGCGATTGATAATCGATGGGTTGTGCAGTAACTGCGAATGCTGCAACAATGTCATTGACGGCATCTGTTTTACCATGCGGGATCGCAAACCCAGATCCGACTCCGGTGGACATAATTTTTTCTCGTTCAAGAATTGCTGTACGCATGCGCTCCTTATCGACAACCTGCTTTTGAGTGCCGGCAAGTTCAATCATTGCATTGATTATTTCTTCCTTTGTAGCGCCTGGAAGATTCGTTCGCACGACCGCTTCATTTAAAATGTCAGTAATCTTCATTCATGTCTCCAAATTGGCAGAGCCGCAGGAAGTCTTGACTTCAACCTCCGAGCTATTTTCATATCAAAGATTGCAGAATTTCTTACAAAATACAAATGAATTTACAACTCCTATAGCTGCTCGCCGTCGATCCATTTTTTTATTTTTGACTCGTATTCATTCGCAAGACGTTGTGCCACGGCAACATCAACAGATTCTGCGTTAATGTGGAATACAGGCCGTGCGCGATCCGGATTCAAAAGTACAGATGTATGTCCGCCAATGTCAGCGGGATAGAGCTTTATTCCTTCAATCAAGTCGCGAGGAATTCTTTCGGACTCCTCCGTCAGCTTTCGCATAATTCGTCCCTTAACATGCCATGGGCACGATATATTCTTTTTGACGAAATGGAGCCGTGGAGTTTCGTTGTCGAGTTCGCCGATGCGCTTCTTCGTCTTTGCGATGCATTCAAGGAGCTTTGTTATTGAGTACATTGCATCGGAAGCAAAGAGAAAATCGTTGAAAATGAATCCCCCTTTTGTACCTCCTACGAACTTGGTTTGCTTGTCGGTTGCGGCGTCCATCAATGCGAGGTGGCTGTCCCGCGTTTTAATGACCTGCAAATTGAATTCTGCTGCAATGATATCAACTTCGCCACTTGCGGAAATCGGTACTGCAAATTTTCTCACATCTTTGTCGGCAAGTGCGAAAAATTTTAACATCAGTGTCAGTAAGCGATCACTGTCGATGATGGAACCATGTTCATCAATTATAAACATTTTTTCTGCGCCAGCATCGAGCATACAACCGACGTCATATTTTAACGAGGTGACCACATATGCAAGCTGTTGAAGCGATGTATCGAACTCTTCTTTTGTCCGTGTATTTTTGCGGCTGTCTAAATAAGCGTTGAGTGCTACGACCTGCACGTCCAAATTTCCAAGAATGTTTGGGAAGATTGTGGATGCGATTCCATTGGAGTAGTCGATTACCATTTTAAGTCCTGAAGAACGGATTGCCTGCGTGTCCAGCGTTTCTAAAAAACGCTGGATGTAACTTTCCGTCGTGCGTTCCGGGAATGAAATAGAGCCGACTTGATCGTGGTGTGCGCGGCTAAAATCTTCGCCGAAGAAAAGGCGTTCTATCGATTTTGTTTTACTCGATGTTAAGTCCTTGCCTTGTGCATCAAAGAAAATAATGTCTGTGCTGTTTCTGTCAAATGGAGATTTACGAACGTGAATACCGCCCCGTTCTTTTCCGGTTCGTAATTCGTGCCGGACTATGGGTATTGAGGTCGTGCGCAGATCCATGCAATGGACACCGGCGGACATGATACCGGACATCATTGCACGGTTTATCATACGGGAGACATTATCAGCATCGCGGCTGGTGACGACCGTCGAACCTGAACCAACAAAAGCGCCAAACGCCGCTCCTAACTTAGCGCCAAACTCCGGGCTGATTTCGATATTGGAAATGCCGGTGATGCGTGCATCGGTGAACAATTCGCGCAACCATCGATCTTCCCATACCAAACTTCGTGTTACGATGGAGCCGTCTTCGATATTCTTTTCCGGCCAAATCTTAATATTAGATAGGAGTTTGCTCCGCCTGCCTATTGTGCATGAATCGCCGATAAAAACATTTTCGAGAATCACTACATCGTCATTGATAACGCAACCGTTTCCAACAACATCGAGCGTTAGTTGAGAGCGAGTGCCAATTTTAGAATTCTTCCAAATGACAGAATTTTGGATAATGGCACTGGGGAGGATTTCACAGTTATCGCCGATGATTGAATTACTAATGACCGCACCGTTATGGATATAGCAATTTTTCCCAACAATACTTGTTCTTGTAAGATTGCGAGGCTCTGCCTCTATAGTTGTACCTTCTCCAATGATGAGATTCCCTTTTCTTTCTCCATCAATCCGTAGTTTTACATCGCCACGAATTGCATCCATGTGAGCATCTTGATAGTCATTCAAACTGCCAATGTCTTTCCAGTATCCTTGGGCGATATAGCCGTACAATCCAAGATCACGTTCCAAGAGAAGAGGGAAAAGATTTTTTCCGAAGTCAAATTCTTGTTTTTCCGGTACCAGATCTAGCACATCCGGTTCAAGAATGTAAATTCCAGTGTTGATTGTATCGCTGAATACTTCACCCCACGAAGGTTTTTCAAGAAATCGTGTAATTTTTCCATCTGCCTTCGTCAAAACAACACCATATTGAAGAGGGTTGGAAACACGGGTTAGTAGCATTGTCGCTTTCGCTTTTTTTTCTTCGTGGAAGCGAATCGCTGCAGTTAAGTCGAAATCTGTAAGAACATCCCCGCTGATAACTAAAAATCTCTCATTCAAGAAGTCTTTTGCATTGCGGACACTGCCTGCTGTTCCGTAATCTGCTTCTGCCTTCCGATATTGCATCTTTATACCAAAGGCATCTCCATGACCGAAATAACCAGTAATTGCATCTGGTTGATAGAAGAGCGTGGAAACAATATCTATAATACCATGATTTTTTAACAGCTCGACAATATGTTCCATAATGGGTTTGTTCACCATTGGAACCATCGGTTTGGGAATGCCGCTCGTAAGTGGGCGCAATCGCGTCCCAAATCCGCCAGCCATGATTACAGCTTTCATTAAGAGCTTTCAATTCTTGGATATGAGATGGAGATAACTTAATAATAAAAAGTTATGCAAAAAAAGATACTGCTGCAAGCATCGGCAATTCTAAACTCAAGACAAAAAGTTTGTTTCCGACATAGAAAATGGAAATGATTAATATCTATATGATTAATTGACTTTCCGGCACAAAACAGGTAAATTTAATGCAATTTGTGGGCAACTATAAAATGTTCTATAATCGATGAAATGACTGACGCCCGAAGGTTTAACTCAATTTCTTCCTTACCGCATCCTTTATCGTTTGCGGAAGAATTAATTGTGGTGGTGGGTGTCGTTTCATTTTTAGGGGGACTTGCTCTTTCATTCGTGTTCGCGAAGATAATGCTCTTTCTGCTTTTCGGAGCATCGATTGCGTATGTGATTGTGAGAACGGGAAAACGTAAAGAACTTTCTACGCAAGCTGAGGAAAGTCGCCATTCTCTCACGACAGAAGAGGAGCGTGACAATCAAATGAAGAAACTTGTTTTTGATGATTATCAAGCTTCCGGCAAACAATACAAAATTGATTTTATTGATGAACCGGAATCTCCCCAACCTGTACTCCTTGAAAGAGATAGTATGGCTCCGGAAAAAAAAGCTTCAGAATCAGAAAAATCGACAACAACGGTATTTGAATTGAACGAGTTCATCGAGGCTCCGGATGGCGGCGGACAAGGCGAAGATGGACCCCGTGCAGAGTTTAATACTCTGATCCAACGTGTACTAAGCGTTGTGAAGGACGTGCATTTTGCGCACACCGTTGCTCTGTTCTGGGTGAATAGAGAAAAACAGCAGTTAGTGCTTGAAAGCCATCTTTCCGACAGCGGGCAATTCATGAAGAATAGACGGCTATCCATCGGTTCTGATTTAGCGAGTCAAATTGCCGTCAGTGGAAAGCCGCAGATCGTCAACTATGTGAATGCTCTGGGGCAGAGTGATATTTTACCGTATTATGAAACGATCGAAGCGGTCAAAACATTTGTCGGCATTCCGATATTTTATAGTGGTGCATCACAGGATCCGGTTGCGGTTCTTATATTGGATTGTTTAGAAGCTGATGCCTATGGCAACGAAACAATCACTTCACTCGCTCAAATAGCGAAGTTGATTTCCACGCTCACTCGCAGTTATACTTCGAAATATGATCTGTTGTTGGATTCTGAAGTCTTGCGGTCGATTAATCGTGTACGAGAACAATTGAGCATGGAATTTGACACTCATTCTATCACGCGATCGCTTGCTGAAGAAGTATCTAGACTTATTCCATGGGATTATATTGCCGTGGTTTTGTTTGACGACAGTCGAAAATCGTGGGTCATCCATTATCTTCTGAACCGCATGAACGATCCTTATGTTTCGCTGATGTGTGAACTTGATGCCCAGCAGAGTCTTGTCGCAGGTGTGATTCAAGCGGGGATTCCGAAAATCATAGATGAAATTTCAACTGAGTCGATGCCGCGGTTTTATCAAGCAGAACGATGCGATTCGAAAGGCGCCCTCATGATTATTCCGCTCAATTCATTGAGTCGGTGCTATGGCGCGTTGTTGGTCGAAAGCAAAGATCCCAAAACATATTCCGACGCGGATGTGAAGCTCGTTCAAAAACTCACCGAGACTTCATCCTGGGCTCTTGAGATTCTCAGTTTGACAGATGTGATGAATAACTATGTCTCGCTTGATGAAACCACTGGAGTAGCGACACGTAAGAGTTTTATGGGGCGTTTACAGGAAGAAGTGCAGCGTGCGAATGATTTCTCGAATGAATTATCGTTAGTGATGATATCCATAGACCGGATGGACGAGCATATTGCACGGTACGGAAAAGATGCATTTGATTTCATCCTGCAGAATGTGAGCCGCATGGTAAAAGTTTCCATCCGTCCATACGATGTTGTGGGCAGATTCGATTTCAATTGTTTTGTCGTCCTTCTCGTTCACACGACATCGAATGAGGCGTCGCTGTGGGCGGAAAAAATTCGCAAGAATGTTGCCAGCAACATCCTCAATATTGAGAATAAAAGTTTTTCAATCACCATCAGTGTTGGTGTTGCCGGTGCATTAGAGGAAGCATCTGACGTTGATCTTCTGGAGAGTGCAGACCGCGTTCTTCGCAAAGCTATCGAAGCAGGCGGCAATATTGTAAGAGTATATTAAACAACAAATCAGTAATTCTTTTTTTGGAGATGTAAATGGCAAAACAAACTGACTTTGCGGAAAAAGCAAAAAAAGCTTCACAGGAAAAAGGTGTGAAGTGCCCAAAGTGCGGCACAACCAGAACACCGACACTGTATGTGCAATCGGTGCGTTCAGCGCATGGATCCTATAAATTCAACCGACAGAGGGTGCAAATCTGTAAGTGCAACGAGAAGGAGATTTTAGGATAACAGTTCCATGCGCAATCCTCGCACAGAAAATTTCGGATGAGGTCGAAGCAGACGAAACTCATACTCATTGTCCTTGATAGTATTGGCGTTGGTGAATTACCCGATGCCGGGGATTATGGGGACAAAGGAACGAATACGATCTCGCACGTTGCTCAGGAAGTCGGCGGCCTGCGATTACCAAATCTTGCGGCGCTCGGACTTGGAAACATTACGAATATAAACGGTGTTTCAAAAAACAAGAATGCAATTGGTTGCTTCGGCAAAATGGCGGAAGCATCGAAGGGCAAAGACAGCACCACCGGACATTGGGAAATCGCTGGCATTATCACTCAGCATGCGTTTCCTTTATATCCAAATGGTTTTCCGAAAAAATTACTTGAAAAGTTTCTTCGTGTCACGGGATGCAACGGATATTTAGGCAACAAACCGGCATCCGGCACTGAGATCATCAAAGAGTTAGGCGATGAGCATGTGCGCACTGGGTTCCCAATTGTCTATACTTCCGGAGATTCTGTTTTCCAAATTGCTACACATCAGGATGTAATTCCGCTTGAGCGTCTGTATGAGATTTGTCAAAGAACGCGTGAACAAGTTGTGGTGGATCAGCATCGCGTTGGCCGAGTGATTGCGCGTCCATTCATTGGAGTAGCTGGCAACTACATGCGCACACCGTATCGACGGGATTACGCAGTTGAACCGCCAGCAGAAACTATACTGGATGTTTTACACGCAAGTGGTGTACCAACAATTGGTATTGGTAAGATTGATGACTTATTTAACGGGCGTGGATTACAGGAAAAGATCCACATCAAATCCAACGCAGAAGGCATCGAAGAAATTATTAAAGCCGGAAAATCAATGCAGTCCGGATTTTTAATGGCGAACTTGGTTGACTTCGATATGCTTTATGGTCATCGCCAAGATGCAAAAGGATATGCCAAAGCACTTGAAGAGTTTGATGTGAAGCTTCCGGAAATCCAGGAGTGCATCGATGACAATGACGTGTTGATCTTAACTGCAGATCATGGCAACGATCCGACAGATCAGAGTACAGATCATACACGAGAATATGTTCCGGTGTTGTGTTATACAAAATCCGGCAAGAAGAATGTCAATCTTGGTGTGCGCAGTTCATTTGCTGATATCGGTAAAACCGTAGCGGAGTTTTTTGATGCTGCAAATGCTCAAGCGCTTTCGGGCCAAAGTTTTCTATCAGACATTTTATAAGCATGGCAGAGGTTACTGCAGGCGGAAACAATATTTCGTTTGCAGAGTCTAATAAACAGGTGATTCATGATCCTCGGAAAAGTCGTTGGCACGATTTGGGCAACGCGCAAAGACGAAGCAATGGTCGGGATGAAGCTTCAAATCGTCAAGCATGTTGATCTCGATTATAAACTCAAAGATTCGTTTGTCGTTGCCGTGGATACAGTGCAAGCAGGTGTCGGTGACATTGTGCTGGTGGCATCGGGAAGTTCTGCACGCCAAACGGCAGTTACAAAAAATAAACCCGTGGACGCTGTCATCATGGCGGTGGTTGATAAATTAGATATATCTGAATGATGTGAGGCGATCGTGTTCTTTGCAAAGGTCATCGGAACTCTTTGGGCAACGCAAAAGGACGAGACTATGAAGAGTTTCAAACTTCAGATCATTCAACCGCTGAATGCTAAGCGCGAGCTTGCCGGCTTGCCGATTGTTGCAGTAGATACCGTCGGTGCCGGACAGGGCGAAACCGTTTTTTATATTACATCGCGCGAAGCGGTAATTCCGTTGCCCGTAGAAATGGCGCCGGTTGATGCAAGTATTGTCGGGATTGTGGATAGGATCGATCTTCAGCGATCGTGAACTTTCCACCCCACTTTAAGTGTTTATAAGTAGAAGCTATCGTTGGAACACCCGTAGCCCCGCCAAGAGCGGGACGGGAAACAAAAGTTACATTTAGGCAAAAAGAGTCAATGGTGAAAATAAGCAAACAATATACAAATCGTGAAAGCCAATCGTTAGATAAATATCTCCAAGAAATTGGCAAGGTTGAATTATTAGTGCCGCAGGAGGAAATTGATCTTGCTCGGCGTATCAAAAAAGGCGATCAAAAAGCGTTAGAGAAATTGACAAAAGCAAACCTTCGCTTTGTTGTCAGTGTAGCAAAACAGTACCAGAACCAGGGATTATCGCTTGGCGACTTGATTAACGAAGGCAATCTTGGTCTCATAAAAGCCGC
The DNA here is from genome assembly GCA_050015675.1 of Bacteroidota bacterium. GTDB lineage: Bacteria > Bacteroidota > Ignavibacteria > UBA10030 > UBA10030 > Fen-1298. Next base: position 52,918 of record JBEKAY010000003.1, read on the forward strand.
AAAGCGTTTTGATGAAACGCGCGGATTCAAATTTATTTCGTATGCCGTATGGTGGATTCGTCAATCAATTCTTCAAGCGCTGGCGGAACAGTCGCGTATTGTGCGCTTGCCGCTCAATCGCGTTGGTGCATTGAATAAAATTGGCAAGGCGTTCAGTACGCTGGAACAAGAATTTGAACGCGAGCCAAGCGCGAGTGAATTAGCGGAAGAATTAGATATGTCGCTCTTTGAAGTTTCCGACACGCTTAAAATTTCCGGCAGACATTTATCGATGGATGCGCCATTTGCGCAAGGTGAAGATAATCGTTTGCTCGATGTGATTCAGGATAATCGTCAGCCGACTCCAGATTCCGGCCTTTTAGAAGAATCGTTGAAGAATGAAGTGAAACGTGCATTAGCGACATTGAGTGAACGCGAAGCGCAGGTCATCAAACTTTATTTCGGCCTCGATTCTGAGCATTCGCTCACACTTGAAGAAATCGGAGAAAAATTCAACTTGACTCGCGAGCGAGTCCGACAGATTAAGGAAAAAGCAATTCGCCGTTTGCGGCATGCGTCTCGCAGCAAAGCATTGCGCTCATATCTTGGTTAAACAAAAAATCTTGTTGGCAGACGAACGACATTTTGGTTAAATCCATAGCAAGCCCCGCGTGTGTGGGGCTTCGTCATAACGAAAGCATTTTCCCCATCGTTTTCAGACATTCAATATTGTTGGTGTTGGGAATTGCCATCGCAGTCTTCGTGCTCGAAGGATGCGGCGCGTCGTCTCCACGATTCGGCGGTGAAGGAAAAAAATCTTCGCAAACGGAACCAAGGCCAACTCATGGTGCGCGTTTCTCATCGAAGGAAGCGGAAGAGGAAACCAAAGAGAACGATAAAAAACTGGATGCGAAAGAAGTTGAACGCGTAGCGAGCGGCAGCCGTGATTTTAGGAAAGAAAAAAACGAAGCCATTAAACCACTCGATCAGAGCAAGATGATGCGGGAGATTTCAAAATTTATGGGTGTGCCGTACGTACATGGCGGCGCCGGGACAGATGGGATGGATTGCTCGGGCTACACGATGACGGTGTACAAGAACTCTATTGGCAAACTGCTTCCACGCTCAAGCGCAGAGCAATCGAAGCTCGGCAAGGCGGTCGAATTGAGCGATTTGAAATTCGGCGATTTGATTTTTTTCAACACTACAGGGGAGAGCGCATCCCACGTTGGTATCTATTTGGGAGACGATCTCTTTGCGCATGCGAGTGTTTCCTTCGGTGTAACGATTTCTTCGCTGCAAAGTTCATACTTTGCCAAACGGTTTGAAACAGTCCGGCGGATTGTTAACAATTAACCATAGATGACGGGTTGTAGAATGCAGATTGGGAATTTGAGTAGAATTTTTCAAATCAATAATTAATGAATCAGGATTAACAAAGGTCCGCGCGCATGTCCATTCTTCCTATTTATCTTTTCGGAACAAATATTTTAAAGAAAACAGCCAAGCCAGTTGAATTGCTGGATGACTCGACTGTCAAACTTATATACGATATGTTTGAGACGATGCATGAAGCCAACGGCCTCGGCCTTGCCGCAACGCAGGTGGGAGATCTTCGACGTGTTATTACCATTGATATTTCAGATGTCACCGAGCCAAATGCTGAAGGCGAAACAGAAAACACGATGCATCCAACATCGCCTGATCTTCCTAAAACACTAGCGCTGATTAATCCTGAGATTCTGAGTGAAGATGGTAAGTGGTCGATGGAAGAAGGATGCCTCAGCCTTCCACACTTGCATGAAGAAGTCGAACGTGCGGAAAAGGTACGTGTTCGTTTTCATAATGCCGAATTCAAAGAACAAGAACTACTTGCCGATGGATTACTTGCGCGCGTCATTCTTCATGAGTTAGATCATCTTAATGGAATACTTTTCGTAGATCGTGTCAGTAAGACAAAACGAAGTCTGTTGCTGCCAAAGTTGAGAAAGATACGAAAAGGAGAAATTGAAGTGGACTATCCGGTGGTGACGGCAGAGGAGGAATAACAGCATGCGAATCCTTTTTATGGGCACGCCGGAATTTGCTATCCCAAGTATTCGCATTCTTCTTGATCATTCGTATGAAGTTTTGGGCGTGGTGACAGCGCCTGACAAGCCGCGAGGGCGTGGTCAGCAAGTGTCTTATACGCCGATCAAAGTGTTCGCACTGCAGCATCATCTCACAATACTTCAGCCTGAAAATCTCAAAGATTCAAAGTTCGTTTCAGATATTCAGCAACTCGCGCCCGACCTCATGGTAATAGTTGCGTTTCGAGTTCTACCGCGAGAAGTATACACAATTCCGAAGCTCGGCTCTTTTAATCTTCATGCGTCGCTCCTGCCGAAGTACCGCGGCGCTGCCCCAATTAACTGGGCGATTATCAACGGTGAAAAAGAATCCGGAGTTACCACATTTTTTCTGCAGGATAAAGTGGATACAGGTTCTATTCTTCTACAAGCACGCGTAAAAATCGGTGCGGATGAAACTGCCGGCGAATTGCATGATACGCTCTCTGAAGTCGGCGCCGAAATAGTTCTTCAAACCGTCCGGCTGATCGAACTTGGCAAAGCACAGCCGCGTATTCAAAATGATTCACTTGCGTGTTCTGCGCCAAAGATTTTCAAAAATGATTGCTGTATTGATTGGAAAAAATCATCGCAGCAGGTTCATGATTTTATCAGAGGACTTTCATCGTATCCAGCTTCCTGGACAATGCACAAAGGCAAAACTATTAAAATATACCGTACAAAGATTACGGAAGCACAATCGAAAGCATCGGGAATTGTTCTCCAGCGAACGAATGACACACTGCTCGTCGGAACCGGCAATGGGGCGGTTTCTATCCTCGAAATTCAGCAAGAAGGGAAGCGTCGTCTCGGCATTGAAGAATTCTTGCGCGGCTATACAATTGAAGAGGGTGAATTGTTCGAATAAGTATTTCCTGCCGATGGCAGTGCTGATATATTGTTTTGCTGGAGACTTGGACAATAACTGCGTTTCAAGATAGACTTGTGTACAGACATAATATTCTTTTCTAGAAAAACAGAACTAAATCGACTTTTCACCTACGACTCTTGTAACTCAAAATAATTCTCGTATATTGACACAGACGGTTTTTTAAAAACTGCCTCGGAAAAGCGAATGGACAAGCAAACGATTCTTCGTCTTATCGAACAGGTTTTAAACGAAACAAATGCCTATACGTGCACGAAAGATGGCATTTGCACAGACAATCTTTGCGTCATCCATAATAAAGATGGCGTGAAAAATATCGTCCAGAGTGGTGCAGACCGGATCTCTACTGGTATTGGGTTGGAGGAGAATACGTTCGATCTCAACCTTGCACGGATGATTGATCATACACTACTGAAGCCAGACGCAACACAAAAGGAAATCGAAAAACTCTGCGCAGAGGCAAAACAATACAGATTTGCAAGCGTCTGCATTAATCCATCAAATGTGAAGCTGTGCGCAAACCTTTTGCGCGATACGGATGTAAAAGTATGTACTGTTATTGGCTTCCCATTAGGAGCAACGTCGAGCGCGGCAAAAGCGTTTGAGACAGATCGTGCAATCAAAGACGGCGCGCGTGAAGTGGATATGGTAATCAATGTCGGGATGCTGAAATCGTGCGAGTATGAGTATGTAGAAGAAGATATTCTTTCAGTCGTCAGTGCAGCGCATAGCTTTGGAGTACTTACGAAAGTGATTATTGAAACTGGGCTGCTGACCGATGAGGAAAAAGTCAAAGCGTGTATGCTCGCAAAACATGCCGGAGCAGACTTTGTGAAGACTTCGACAGGATTTGTCAAGGGAGGGGCGACAGCAGGCGACATCGCATTAATGAGGAAAGTTGTTGGGCCGGAATTAGGGGTCAAAGCATCCGGCGGAGTGCGATCACAGGAAGATGCACTTACCCTTATTGCAAGCGGCGCTGATCGCATTGGTGCGAGTGCGAGTGTCAAGATTGTTACCGGGGAGAAGGCAGCCTCACCATCCACCTAATAGAAAGCAGCATGTGGTGAATCAACGGTTTCTCAAGATTATTCTATTTTTTGTCGCCGCAGCGCTGGCACTTGCTGGCTGTGTTCCTTCTGAAGAAACCGGTGCAGGCAATCGGGCAAAAAGCCCGGTACAAATTTTCGGTACTATCGATACAACACATCGTGTGGTGCATCGTGCAATGAGTCAAGATACTATTTCCCAATCGAAAATTGATTCCGTGAAGATTGCACTGGTAAAAAAACCGCGTGTTGCTCCAAAATTCAGGTCACGGCAAGATACTGTACGTGCATCCGTTGTCACGAAATCAAAATCATCTTCACATCCGCTTATCAAGATTATACGCCCGGAACATCCGGTATTCACGGTACAGGTTGGGGCTTTTAGTTATGTATCGAATGCATTGCGGGCACAAAAGAAAGCTAAAGAACATTTTGCAAGCCAGCCGGTATTCAATACTTTTGTCAAGCGCGCAAAACTGTACCGTGTCAGTATCGGCAGGTACGAAAATCGCAAAGATGCGTTTGCTCTTTACGATTCCTTAAAACAGAAATATCCTGACGAGTACAAGCTATGCTGGATCAACTTTATCCCATAAAAATTAAAAAACAATTGTTTGTTGGAATTATTTTATTGACAGCGCTTATGGTTGGATGCACTTCATCGAAGCCATTTCTGGTGGAAGAGAAACCGAAACATGAACAACCGAAGGAAAAAAAACTTCTGCTTTCTGAATATGAAGCAACGCTCAACCCCGTTGAATTCGATCAGGAGATTGAAATTGTGCAGAAGGTAAGGAGTGAGGAACAGAAACAGCAGAACCCTTTAGAAATTCCAAAGGACAGTATGATTGTTGAGGAAGAAGTTGTGCAAGGATTCCGGATTCAGATATTTTCGTCTTCCAACATGGATGAAACGACATTGATGAAGAATCTTGCTTTGGAAAAATTTGTAGGTGATTCAATTTATGTCGTGTACGATGCACCCGTGTACAAAGTGCGCGTTGGAGATTTTGTGAATCGTTATGAAGCCAACCAGCGGTTGCCGGAGTTCGTTGAAAAGGGATACCGTGATGCGTGGATTGTGCCAGATAGAATTACCCAACGGAAGATTGTGCGTGTTCCAATTTCGAAGTGACCTCTTTACAGTTTTAAAACACCTCAAAGTACAGGCTGATTAACTAACTAACCGGCTTATTTTTTTGTTTTATCTCTTTGCTCATTTCCGGATAACCCTATCGAAGGTGGCATATTATTTTTCCAATACGTCTCTTTTCTCGTTTCCTTAGTAAAAATGAAATATTCCTGTCCCTCCTGGTTATCTCTATAATATTGAGGATGAAGATCTCCAGAATGTGCACACAGGATTTGAATTTGAGAACTTTTTTGGCCTGTATTGTGTTAGGAAGAATAATTGATTTTGTGTCAGTAATGTATGAAATGAATTCAAGCTGCTTTTAAACGGACATCGGATAGCCAGAGATGTTCACACAACTAAAATACGAACCTGTTGATATATTAATAATGTTCTTCTTGTCAAGTGTTTTCTTGCCCTCAAAAAGTGATTTTTTTTTACTTCAAATTTAACTTGACAAAGGGACTGTAACCGGATATATTTACAACCAGTTGCACACCGAAAAGTCTAAAAATGGCATACTCTTTTTTTACTGTTAATTCAATGTGGTGTGCAATTACCACCCATTTGTTTTGTTATCACCTGTAATTTGAAAATTGAGATCAGATACGTCAAGCCGTCTTAAGGCCTACTTGTCGTTTTATTATTTTTGATTATTAACGCATCACTGCACTTTATTAGGGTAAGGAGATACACATGCAGAATCTGCAACCAACCGATGTTTCGATCGATTCTCATAACAATGCCGCGGAAAAACGTGGATTGCGTTTCGAGCGGTACTTTACACAACGAGGTGTTCATCCGTTTGATGAAATTGAATGGGAACTGCGTACGGCGACTATCTCGAACGATCGTGGCGAAAAAATCTTTGAGCAGAAAGATGTTGAAATCCCAAAATCATGGTCGATGACTGCAACCAATGTTGTCGTCTCGAAATACTTCTATGGTCAATTGGGAACTGCAGAACGAGAGACAAGCATACGTCAGCTTGTAGATCGTGTTGCCAAATCGTACTATACCTGGGGACTAAAGGACGGTTATTTCGCATCGGAAGAAGATGCGGAAATATTTTATCATGAGCTGCTCTTCCTTCTCGTCAATCAGTATATGTCCTTCAACAGTCCGGTATGGTTTAATGTGGGCGTGGAAAAAATACCGCAATGTTCCGCATGCTTTATAAATTCTGTGAAAGATTCAATGTCCTCCATACTGGAGCTTGCAAAGACAGAAGGTATGCTCTTTAAATATGGTTCGGGCACGGGTTCCAACCTTTCAACACTTCGTTCTTCCAAGGAACGCATCACCGGCGGCGGTACCGCATCCGGGCCGGTCTCGTTTATGAAAGGGTACGATGCATTTGCGGGCGTGATCAAATCCGGAGGGAAGACGCGCCGCGCGGCAAAGATGGTGATTTTGAATGTTGACCATCCGGATATTGTAAGCTTCATCAATTGCAAAGCAGATGAAGAGAAAAAAGCATGGGCGCTCATCGATGCGGGTTATGACGGCGGCTTCAATGTTCCCGGAGGTGCGTACGATTCTATTTTTTATCAGAACGCCAATCACTCCATTCGCGTGAGCGACGAGTTTATGAAAGCTGTTCTGGAGGACAAGGAATTTTGGACCAAAGCCGTAAAAGGCGGAATGCCAGTGGAAAAATTCCGCGCGCGCGATCTGATGAAACAAATTGCCGACGCAGCATGGCTCTGCGGCGATCCGGGTATTCAATTTGATTCAACAATCAACAACTGGCATACGTGTTCCGGCACGGCGCCGATCCGTTCATCAAATCCTTGCAGCGAGTACATGTTCCTCGATGACAGCGCATGCAACCTTGCATCGCTGAACCTGATGAAGTTCCGCAGGGCGAACGGCGATCTCGATGTGGAAGCGTTTAAGAAAGCCATTCAGGTTACGATTACCGCAATGGAAATGTCCGTCGATAATTCGAGTTACCCGACGCCCGCGATTACACAAAATAGTCACGACTATCGTCCGCTCGGACTCGGGTACGCAAACCTCGGTGCACTACTGATGTCCCGCGGTGTTGCATATGACAGCGACGAAGGCAGAACGCTTACCGCTGCTATCACCTCTCTCATGTGCGGCGAAGCGTACAAACAATCTGCAAAGATTGCTCAAGCACAAGGACCGTTCAGCGGATTTACGGCGAATAGAGATCCGATGTTGAATGTAATGGCAAAACATGGCATTCACGCGGAACGCATCGATAAGAATGCAGTAGAACCCAGTCTCTGGGAAGCGCAGTGTAATGTGTGGAAGGATGTCATTGAACTTGGACGATTGTACGGCATTCGCAACTCGCAAACGACCGTTCTTGCTCCAACAGGTACCATCGGTTTCATGATGGATTGCGATACTACAGGAATTGAACCTGATATCGCACTTGTAAAGTACAAAAGAATGAGCGGCGGCGGTTTGATGAAGATCGTCAACCAAACGGTGCCGGAAGCACTCACGAAATTGAGCTACGACGACGAACAAATCGAACACATTATTTCTTATATCGATAAGAATGATACCATCGAAGGTGCGCCGCATCTGAAAGAAGAACATCTTCCGGTATTCGACTGCGCATTCAAACCGGCAAACGGCAAACGCTCCATTCAACATATGGGGCATATCAAGATGATGGCGGCAGCACAGCCATTTCTCTCCGGTGCGATCTCCAAGACGGTGAACATGCCGACTGATGTGACTGCAGAAGATATTATGAAAGCGTATACCGAAGCTTGGCGACTCGGATTAAAAGCGATTGCCGTGTACCGCGATGGATGCAAGCGCACACAGCCGCTCAGTACTTCGCTCGACAAGAAAAAAGAAAAATTGCAAACGACGAACAACAAACCTGCACGCCGTCACTTACCGGATGAACGCCTCTCCATCACACATAAGTTCAGTATTGCCGGACACGAAGGCTACGTTACTGTCGGGATGTTTGAAGACGGAACACCCGGCGAGTTATTCATCACGATGTCCAAAGAGGGCTCCACAATTTCCGGATTGATGGATTCGCTTGCCACATCGATTTCGATTGCACTGCAGTACGGCGTGCCGTTGAAGGTGATGGTAGATAAGTTCAGCCACGCGCGCTATGAACCATCGGGCTTCACGAACAATCCGGATATCCCGATAGCAAAGTCGGTGAGCGATTACATTTTCCGATGGCTCGGCAAGAAATTTATCAAAGAAGAGAACGGTACGACGAATACGAATAATGAAGTCAGCGACGTGAAAATTTCGGAAGAGACCGCAAAGAAGCCGATGGGTATCCTCAACGCGGCTGCAACGAAAGCCGCTTCGGTGTGGGAGAAGAATGAGAAGTTCGTATTTGAAACACAATCCGATGCACCCCCGTGCCACGAGTGCGGAAGTATTATGATTCGCAGCGGCTCGTGTTACAAATGTCTTGAGTGCGGTTCAACGAGCGGGTGCTCGTAAAAACGCTGATAACTGATAAAAATCGGCACATTCGACAAGAGTATGCCGATTTTTCTTTTTAGTGATGTCACATACTTTCGTTTACATATTATAGCCATATAAGGGCTATTAAATGGAATTAAAAAAATAATGGGTAAACCAGATGATGCAACAATAATTGCAGAGCTCAAAAAACAAAGTGATCGCGGTTATCGATTATTATGGTGTAAATATTATCGACCATTTATTTTAATAACCACTGGTATTTATGGTGTTGAATCAGAAGATGCCAAAGAAATTGTGAGCGACGCAATACTAAAAGCTGGTCAAGCAATAGACACTTTTGAGGCTAGGGGGGAGAAATGTTTTCAATATTGGCTGCGAAAAATTTTGAAGAATATAATAATTGACTGCAAACGTAAAAAGAAAAAGTCGCCTCAAATTTTTAGATATGACGAATCGGAATCAGAGAAGATTGATGATTTTAGAGATTTAGAAGATGGAACTAGACAAATTGCACGATCACGTACTTATGATTTCTTATATGGAATAAATATTAAACGAGATGAGCGTATCGAAATTATCACAACAGTCATGAAGGAATTTCAAGAAAACGAACGATTAGATTTATGGAATTATTTTTTAGAAACTTCACATGAAGAAATAGCACAATATCGAAAGGTGTGCTCAAAAACAGCATCTCGCAAGTATATTAACAGACTTGTTCACCGATTTTTTGACATACTTTCTGAAAAAACGGGTTTAGACCGGAGATCAATATATGAAGGATGGAAAGAAAGAAATAGGGAAACTTCTACAGGAGGTATTATTGCAGGGGAAGTTACCGATCCTTGAAGATCAACTGGTTGAGTTGGCCTTTAAAAAAACTGAGGAACCTGGTGCTAAGGATATAATAGATGGTGTCCCCAGTGCTTTTATGCAGAAGAAGAAAGATATCCTAGAAGTCAAGGAAAAATTAAAAAATCCTAACAAGGTTTCCTCATTCCAAGAATACATTCAACTTTTTTTAGAAGATAAGGGTTTCCCGGCCGAAGAGGAACTTATTCAATATGGCCTCGAAAGAGATCTCATAAGAACAATAATCTTTGATCCAATATATATTCTAGAAATTCCACCATTAAAAATTGCAAATCTCTCAAAGAGACTACGTTTGAGCTTGGAATCCGCAAAACTTCTTATCAAGAGGACGTGTGAGATTATTAGTATTAAACCGTCAACTAGGGGTGTGATGGCACGATATTCTCCAAGAAATGGTTTAGACGAAAAGGATATTTCTATGAAGCGTGGTGTTCAGGAGTTAATGTTGAAAGCTTCTCAACGGAGACCTTTGAAATCTGATCAGAGCAAAATTCCCCCTCAATTGTTAGAACAGTTCCTTCTCGAGTTTGAAAAAGCATATTTGGAAAAATAGTGGAAAATCTATCAAAGCGTATAGGTTATGCAAGAGAAAGAGCACGGTCTTTATTGTTAGAATTCTTTTCCGCAAAGGGTTCTTCATTTCCTGTCAAGATTGAGGATTTAGCAGACTACTTTGGTTTTGAAATTTACAAACTTGACAGTCTAAATCTACATCAACGTGGTATTCTAAAAGTTCTGTCGGATGAAAACCGTCGATTAATAGGTGTCAACTCTAAACATCATCGTCATAGCCAAAAATTCTCAGTTGGTCACGAATTGGGTCATTTTTTTCTATCTCATCCCAGTGAAGATGATTGTGATGATGAAGAAATAAAGATATACAATCAAGAAGCAGATGAATTCAGTGCAGAGCTACTTATTCCTCTTTCAATCCTCAAAGAAAAGCTACAAGATGGATGGACGCCTTCTTCTCTTTGTTCCTACTTTGATGTAAGTGAAGAAGCGTTATGGATTAAGATTCAAAATCAAAAACTACTTTCGCTCATTATAAAAAAGTAGTTACTACATTCTCTGTCACACCCATTCGTTTTATTACATGATATATTGAATGTGTAATGAATATTGATGAACGCCGGTGATAGAAACATCATCGGCGTTAGCTTTTTAAAAAGAAATTTATTTGAGAATATAATGAGGAATAAAAAATGCAAAAACTACTTGTAAGCGTTCGTGGTAAAACCGAAGCACTTGAAGCTGTTAAAGGTGGATCTCTTATTGTAGATGCTGAATATCCGACTTCAGCATTAGGTACTCCATATCCACTTAATATTTGGACAATCAGACAGTGCGTGACAAAAAACATACTTGTTTCTACAAATATTGGTGAAGAGCAAGCGCGGAGAAGCACAGCAGCCCAAGCTGTACTTGGAGTAGCGACTGCGGGTGCCGATGTTATAAAAGCAGGACTAGCTGGTATGGACTATAAAGAAGCTTCGTATCTTGCAAGAAGCATTGTTAGAACCGTAAAGTATTGGTATCCTCGTAAAAAGGTAATTCCAACATTCTTTGCGGATTCGAAGTTAGCAAAAATTCTTGATCCTATAATGGATGCGCCTATTCTTGCTTCACAAGTCAAGGCAGATGGTATATTAATTGATACGTTCGACAAGAGTAATGGAAAGCGACTCATTGATTATTATAATTACGATGATATTATGGCATTTGTTAATGCTTGTCACAAGCATCACGTCGAAGCATGGATTGCAGGATCTATTACAAAAGACGAGTTACCGTTATTCTGGAAAACTGGAGTCGATGTTATCTGTGTGAGAGGCGCAGCATGTGGAAAGACAGATGATAGGATGGGGAAAGTAAAGAAAGATATCGTTCGTTCACTTGTGGATACGATCCCGAGATAGGAAACAAGAGAGAATATATTATGTCGAAAATAAAAGAATTTTCAGAAGAACATGGTAAGGAATTTCTTCGCCGTGCATTTCAACTCCAACAAGAAGTGCTGACTAAGCAACTTGAGATGGCGGCCAAAACTATTACCCACGATCCAACATACGGTCAGGTTACGGAGAAACACTTCATCAGAATTCTTCGCCAATACTTACCGAATAGATATTCTATTGATTCAGCAATAGTGATCGATAGCAACGGCCAGACTAGCCAACAAATAGATGTTGTAATTTACGACAAGCAATACACTCCCACTCTTTTAGATCAATATGATCACAAATATGTCCCCATCGAAGCGGTGTATGCAGTCATTGAGATTAAGCCTGCAATAGATGCGACTCGACTTAAATATGCTGCAAACAAAGCAAACTCAGTACGAAGACTATTTCGCACTTCAGTCGGCTTTAGGACGTCCACAGGTATTGGAAATAATCCTTTAACATATATTTTGGCAGGAATAATAGCGCCAAGATGCGAATGGAGAGAGGGATTTGATGAATCCTTCAAGAAGATTCACAATTCTTTAGAACGAAACGAACAAATTGACTTTGGCCTTGCACTTGATACGGGTTACTATGATACCTTCACCGAAATTGAGAGTTTACTAAAACCAACAGGAAGGCCAAGGACCGATGACGATCCTTTAATAAAGATTCCTTTGGATTTTAAGGTAATGCCTCAAGACAACTGCCTTATGATTTTCGTTTTTCGCTTACTTCGTTTACTACAATTCATAGGAACTGTACCAGCCATAGACTGGAATAAATATATAACGGTACTCAGCAATTGAAGAAAGGAAATAGCAATGTTCTCTTACGATAAACAAATCCAAGCTTATGAAAATGAAAAAGTAAAGTTACCTAAAAGCAAACAAGATGAGTTATACAAACGTAGAACTGCAAATAGAAATCGTTTAATAGAAAATCTGCCAGAGGAAATTAACATAGCAGATTCTCATTTTATTCCTCAGGGTTCGATGGCAATAGATACAACAATTCAAGAAGAGAATGAAAATTATGACATTGATGATGGAGTTTGGTTTTATCAAGAAGATCTTATTGATGAATCTAGCGGTTCATCGAAGTCGGTGGATGAAGTTAAAAAAATGATAAAAGATGCAGTTTCAAAAGGAATAAGCTTCAAGAAAAGCCCTAAGATCATGGATAATTGTGTGCGTGTATTTTATGATGTTGGTTATCATGTTGACGTAGCTTCTTATAGAGCCTTCGATGTAGGGGAAGATAATGAGCGCAAAGAACTTGCAGGAGAAACTGGATGGAAGGAATCATATCCAACTGAAATAACCAAATGGTTTGAAAATAGGATTGAATCGTTAAATAAGACCAAAGATAATCTTGGTGGACAAATGCGTAGATTGGTCAAACTGTTGAAACGATTTGCGCGTAGTAGAGGTGATTCATGGGATATGCCTAATGGACTCAAACTGATAATGCTTGTGGACGAATGTATGCCTACAGGTTATGAACGTTATGATGAAAGTTTTTACTGGTTGCTTCTTAATCTGTCTAATAGACTTAGTAATAATTTGGAAGTTGAGAATCGTGCTCAACAACCACCACGAGATAAGTTGACAGAATCAACGCAAGATTCAAATATGTTAGAATTTAGGAACCATATAAACGAAGCGCTCGACATACTTGCAATTATCTTGAATGAGTCAAAATGTACAAAAAAAGCAGCACGAGAAGCTTGGGATTGGATCTTTAAAACTGATGGTTTCTTTGATAGCTTTGACGAAGAAGAAGAAAGAGCTAAAGAAATGGCAGAAGCTTTACGTTCAGGTACATTAGGAATTACACAAAGTGGCGCCTTAATCTTAGGTAATTCCTCTAACGCAACCAAGGTTCCTCCAACGAAATTCTACGGAAAGATGACAAACTAATGTCGGACTATACTAAGGCTCATAAATTTAATAGTGTCCTTCAAATTCAAAAAATGAAGGAACGTTTTCCGCAATTCAAAGTTTCAGGTCGCAATGGAAAGTATACTTTTTTAGGAACTCTCAGACCAAGTAATTCTATATCAGAATACGTTATCAAGATTCAATATGATGGATGGCACCGACCTAAAGTATATATTATAGCTCCTCCGATACTGAATAGTGCACCACATCGTTATCCTGATGGATCATTATGTTTCTATCATCCTGATAAATTTGATTGGCATGAGTATTTTTTTATAGCGGACTATATTGTTCCTTGGACAGCTACCTGGATCTATTTTTATGAAATTTGGAAACATACTGGTTTCTGGTATGCTGACGAGGAACCACACAAAGTAACAGAAGAGAAAAAAGATAAAAGTTGAGATAAAAGGGCAAATGTTCTCAGATCATCGGCGTTTTTAGTTTAAAAGAGGCTCTGTAATCGTTCAGAGCTTCGATTTGACGCTCGGGAGAGTCGGAGTGATGGCTCTGGAGCGTCAGTTTGACGCTCGGGAGAGTCGGAGTGATGGCTCTGGAGCGTCAGTTTGACGCTCGGGAGAGTCGGAGTGATGGTCGGGAGCGTTGATTTGACGCTCGAGAGAGTCGGAGTGATGGTCGGGAGCGTTGATTTGAGGGTCCGGACCGTCGGTTTGACGCTGGGGAGAGTCAGGTATGAAGGTCAGGAGCGTTGATTTAACGGTCAAGAGTGTCGGTTTAAGGGTCGAGAGTGCAGCTCTCTACCAGTCCACGGAATATTGATATTGAATGATTCGGTAGGGACACGGCATGCCGTGTCCCTATCAGAGCGATTTGGGAAGCCGGTGCCCGGGGCATTGTCAACAATTGTGAGATCATTCAAATCTGCAGTTACCAAACAAATTAATGAAATGCATTTAGCAGGGAATGTACCGCTCTGGCAACCGCGATATTACGACCGTATCATCCGCAGCGAAAAGGAATTGCAAAACATTCGTGATTACATTGCCAATAATGTTCTTAGATGGACGTTTGAAACGGAACATCCGGAAAATATCCCGTTATAATTTTAGTGGAAACATCATCGGCGTTTGTGTTTTTATATTGCAATTCAATTATTATTAAATCAATTTATCTCCATGATGCTTCATCATTAGTGAAGGGAACGCATATGGCAGACTTACAAATTGAACCTCCAGATGAGTCGGAACAAGAGTCTATATTTGAAACTATTATATTGAGATTTGGTGCCGCGTTTCTTTGCTCGCTCTTTGGTTTGATATCAGCTCTTCTAGGATACGGTTTTGCATTGTCTATAGATTTAGAATTAGAAAAATTTAATACCTACACTTCTGTCTATTTCTCCATTACCCTTGTACTATGGATTCTGATTGGTTTAACTACGCCTTTCTCTTCTTTTAAAAGATTCTTCGAGTCATTTAAGGGCATGACTGCTGGGCGCGCTGTTGTTATTCTTCTTGGGATCGGTGCATTCATTGTGTTGCACTGGTATGTGCTGAGCTTTGCAACAGAATTGTTCGTGTCGGTATTCGGCACTTAATGGATCGGAGGAATCTACTTTTTGCATTTTCGTACACCGTCGATGTTCTCAGATCATCGGCGTTTGTGTCTTGGTTTTTTTGCAGATGATGATATATATCATCACCTGCTTGCATTTTTTACCGTCCGTGGTTTGGCTAAAATAATCTCCGATTACTTATATTTTATTCACCCAATCCTGTAACTTAAATTTATTCCTCCAGTATCATTATGATGTAAGCAAATGAATGATTAACTGTTCAAAAGGGAATAAAAATGAAAAGAAATTATATTTTGACTAGCGACCTGCTGCTTGTTTTCGTTGTGATTGCCTTAACCACAGCATTCTCTTTTAAAAATGATGAAAACAAAAAAATAAAAACTTTAAGCGGTAATGAGATAACTACGGCAGAAATGGATAAGTACTTAAAGAATCAAATGGATTCATTAGGATTACCGGGATTATCAATAGCCATAATCAATGATGCAAAAATGATCTACCATCGAACATTAGGAGTAACCAATATTGACACAAAAGAAAAAGTGTCTGAAGAAACGCTCTTTGATGCCGGTTCCTTGTCCAAGACTCCTTTTACATATCTTATAATGAAAATGGTAGATCAAGGAATATTGAATTTGGATCAACCTCTTTATACTTATTTACCATATCCTGATATTGCACATGACGATCGTTACAAATTAATAACGGCTCGCATGGTTCTATGTCATACATCCGGCTTTCCTAATTGGAGGTTCTTCAATAAAGATAATAAGTTGGATATTAAATTTACACCCGGGACTCAATTTCTCTATTCCGGGGAGGGATTTGAATATTTGGCAAATGTTGCGGCTCATCTGAAGAATATTCAAAAAAATGACCTTCAGGATTTATTTGCGAAAGAAGTTTCCACTCCATTAGGCATGCGATATGCTTATTATACATGGAATGATTACTTGGAAAAACATCGAGCAACCGGGCATGTTGATGGCAAGGTTTTATCTACAGCATGGGGCTTAAATGCTAAGAACCCAAATTTTTATGCTTCATATAGCTTGCAGACGGAAGCCATAAGTTATGCCCAATTTCTAATTGCAATGATACGGGAAGAAGGATTGAATAAAGCGACTTACGATGAGATGTTAAAAGTCCATGTTGAGACTCCTTCCAAAACCGATAGTATTCCATACTGTCTTGGCATAAGGATGAAACACTCAGAGTTTGGCAATGAATACATGCATGATGGTGATAATTACGATTTTACTTGCGCTTTTATGTTCAATAAAGAACGAAAATTCGGATATGTGTTTTTCACAAACTGCAATAAAGGAATTAAGTTCAACAAAATATTAGAGCCTTTTTTAACAAATGGAAAATAAATAATTCAGCCTGCAAGTCGACGAGGTGCTGAAGGAGTCCTCCGTATATCATAAATCATCCTGATAAGATTAAATAATTTACCGCCGGAGCTCTCAGCTCATCGGCGTTTGTGTTTTGGCTAAAAAATATCTACCATTTTCTTGTGTTTTAATTGAAGATTGATTTAACACAATACATTGCTAAATATAAATAAGGAACACTCATGAAAACATGGATTATTTCTTTTTGCTTGCTCGCTGTTTCGTTTTTATCTGCACAGATGAAACCAAAAGCAGCAGCATCTGTCCCGGCTGATACAAAAAACATTATGAAGCAAGGATCGAACATATGGGATGTATTCAAGGACCGCAGATCTGTGCGAAAATTTACATCAGATTCTATTCCGGAAGCAGACATACTAAAAATTATCGATGCAGCACGGATGGCGCCTACATCGGGAAATCAGCAGCCCTGGAAATTCCTCGTCGTTCGGGACAGGAATAAAATTAACCAGATGAAAGAAGCCTGCGTTAAGCAAATTATGGAAATGTATGATAAAAATAAGATGAAGGAAACAAAAGAACAGTTCGAAGAGAAAGTAAGAATCAGGTATGATAATTATTGTTCTGCTCCTGTGTATATCATTATTTTGACAGACAACAAATCAATGTATCCGGATTACAACCATTGGGATGGACCATTAGCGGCTGGATATTTAATGCTTGCGGCACGAGCCCTGGGGTATGGAACAGTTTTCATTACCGATGCAATACCTGAAAGTGTGACAAAAGAAGTACTTGGTATTCCAGGTACGTACACAAGAGTGTGTATTACTCCTTTAGGAATACCAGTCGAGTGGCCGCAATCACCCCCTAAGAAGAAGTTGGAAGAATTTATTCTTTACGAGAAGTTCTAAGCTTCTCCTGGAGCATTATCTGAACCTAAAGTTGTGAGGGAAATACTCTCCCAAGCAAGTAAGGGTCGGGAGTGTCCGCCTGCATTGCACAGGTAACTCACTTCCAGCATGACTTCGGCGTTAGTGTTTTGGCTAATAAAATCACCGATTATTTATACAAAATTATCGCCCAATCCTGTTACCTAAATTCATTTCTTGTAGTCATATATAATGTGAACGGAATACTAAATAATACACAAAAACATATGACAGGAGAATAAAATGGAAGGCATACTCGGAATATTAGCAGGAATAATAGCCATTATTCTTTTTTTGGGAGCGCCGCCCGCCTTAGTCGTGCTGGTTTATTACTTTAGCCGGAGAGCCAAACACAAGGAGAGGATGGCTTTGATTGAAAAGGGAATAGATGCTTCAATTTTTATAAAAGAAGAAACCACTTACCATAAAGTTCTCATGTGGGGAATGCTTATAGGTGGAATCGGATTTGGATTGCTTTTGGGGTACATTCTCTCTGTCTATACTTCAATGGAACAAGAAATTATAATGCCGATTATGGCACTTCTATTTGGCGGTCTCGGGTTAATTGGTTATTATGTGTACAGAAAGAAAACCGAGATGAAATCTGCCGAGTAGCAATGGACGATCTTTACCTGAAACTAGTTCTTGAAGGAAACGCATCCAAATTTTCTTATTTTATTGAAAAATATAAAGGTATGGCTTTCTCCATAGCGTTTCGAATCGTCGATAACAGAGAAGATGCAGAAGAGATTGTTCAGGATGCATTTCTTAAAGCATTCAGGTCGCTTGATAAATTCAGAAAAGATTCCAAGTTCTCAACATGGTTTTACAGGATCGTAGTCAACAGTTCATTGTCAAGAGCAAGAAATAAGAAACCGGAGTCAAGTATCGCAGATGTGGACGATGTTGCAGACGTTGTAGTTGAAAGTGTGGAATCGGCGTACCACAGCCTTACTTTATTTGAACGGAAATTATTTATTCAGCATGCACTGGAAGAATTGAGCGCCGAAGATCGGTTGTTGTTGACACTTCATTACTTAAATGAAAATTCTATTGATGAAATCACGGGTATTACGGACATTGCTCAGGAAAACGTGAAAATGAAACTGCACAGGGCAAGAAATAAGATGTATAATGTTTTAAATAAGAACCTCAAATCGGAAATTCAATCTATCCTATGAAAAATAATTCAAATATCGACAATCTAACAAAAGATATTCTGAAGAATAGTTATCTGGAAGTAACCGACCCGGATTTCGACAAGACGATTATGAAAATAGTTATGCGTGAAAGCCGTAAGCAACGTATACTTCAAAATTTCTTAATGTGCGTACTTGTGTTTGCATTTGTCGATACTATTATCCTTTTTGTTCTCTGGTTCTTCAGATTGAACGTTTTTAACATCGCTCTTTGGCCGGGGAAAATATCTCATGAATTGCTTTTGCACATTGGGAAAATAAGGGATTCAATTCTGCAAAATGGGTTCACAAAGTACATTATTGTGTGGCTCATTGTAATAGCGATTGCGGATTTGATAATAGAATCAAAATTTAAGTTACTGGAAAGACATAAATAAAGAAGAAAATAGCCGTCGAGAGATTGATTCTCAAAAACAGTTTAGGTGCTCAGTTCATCGGCGTTTTGTGTTTTGCTTAAAATTTCTACCATTCCGGCTGAATCTTATGAATCCCGATATCCGTAAACAATCCAAGAGAGTCAGACTGTCTGAAATTATTACACATGGATGAATATTATTGAGATTGTAGGGAAAACTGTTTAATATATTCGCAAGTGCTTTGGGGAGGTTCGTAAAGTATGGTTGAGGTTTAAACATTCACTCACTAATTTTAGGAGGTGGATAATGAAACTAACGATATTTTTCTTATGCCTTGTTTGTTTTGTCGGTTGTTCATTTATGAAAGAAATTCCAGATGGGTCGGTGCCACAATTGTTGATTCAATCCCAGCTTCCTCCGATTCCAGCATCAATAAAACAACCTATATTTGATCTCGATGTAGTATTGTTCGTGATGGAAGATGGAACCGTCGGAAAAACACGTATGCTCAAAGGCAGTGGAGATGCTGTTTGGGATTCGCTTGCATTATCCTCGATGAAGCAATGGCGTTTTACTCCTGCTCGGATGGATAATAAACCGATTAGTTCATGGTTTCATATGCAATCCACCTTGCGTTATGCGGATGCACAATATTTGAATCTCGCTGAAATACTTTGCACATCAAAAGAAGAAGCCGACTCTGTCTATAATGTGATTGAACAAGGGCAAAATTTTAATGAACTGGCAATGCGATATTCTGTCGATCCGTCGCGTGAAATGGGTGGACTTCTCGGGGAAGTCAATATAAATGTATTCCCGGAGAATATTCGTAAATCTCTTAGTAAACTCATTATTAATGAATTTACAAGACCGATGAAATACGGTGATCTCTATGCGATTTTTAAAAGACTTGAAAAATAAGTCGATGTGAGAGTAAACGGACTGTGGTACACAGGAACTGATCCGATACTTATTTTAGAACTTGTTAACGGCCTGTAAGTGGCGACAACATTTTTATAAGCGGCATCTCCTTTGTGGATGATGCCGTTTTTTTTGTTTTCTGATAAATTTAATTGCCAATAGGAATATAATTATGGAGAATACATCGGGACGGGGAGAAGCAGCAGATGTCCCGCGAGAAATCATCCGCTGGAATTGGGGTGCCTTTTTCCTGAACTGGATTTGGGGAATTCGGAACAAAACCTATATTGCTTTTCTTTGCATCATACCGGTTGTCGGGTTTGTCATGATGATAGTTCTTGGAATGAGGGGCAATGAATGGGCGTGGCAGAATAAACAGTGGGAAAGTGTCGAACAATTCCAAAAGGAACAAAAGATTTGGTCGAAGTGGGGAATAAGGATTGCCAAAATTCTTCTTATTCTGGCAATTCTGGGATTCATTCTAAATCCAATTTTTAAGTTACTAGAATCCTTACACTGTATGTAAATATCGCGCGGTGTTTCAATCAAAATATAAATCCTTCAAACGCTAAAAGTTATGCCGGAAAAAATAACAATCGATCTCGGAAGTGTTCAGAGAACACTCCTTCTTCCTCTGTGGGGGCGTGCTGTCGAAACTCGCAAACAAAATCCATTATTACTAGATATGGCTGCTGTCCAAATAATTGAAAAGATCAACTATGACTTTTCAATGATAACGAATAATATGAGTGAGATCTCGCAGCTTGCTTGGATAGTTCGCTGTCTGCATATTGATCGAACTATAAAGCAATTCCTTCTCAAACACCCGAGAGCGGCTATTGTCAATATTGGCTGTGGTTTAGATACAACCTTCAACCGGATAGATAATGGAAGTCTCACGTGGTATAATTTGGATTTACCGGACGTGATCGAACTTCGGAGGAGTCTTATTCCGGAACCTAGTAGAAGTGAGAGTATCGCAGATTCTTTTCTTGATGAAAGTTGGCTTCACAAAGTGACGGTTCATGATTCAGTTCTATTTTTAGCAGCCGGTGTCTTCTACTATTTTGATGAAGTTCAGATAAAAAGTTTCTTCAACAGGCTTGCCGATATGTTTCCGGCAAGTGAAATCATTTTTGATGCAGCTTCACCATTCGGTGTGAAAGTTTCCAATAAAAAAGTCATAGAAGCCAGCGGTATGGATAAGACCGCATTTTTAAAATGGGGGATTGAAACAGCAAAACAAATTAAAACATGGGATAAAAGGATTATACTTATAGATGAGTATCCTATGTTCAAGGGAATGAAGAAGGGATTATCATTCAGAAATAAGTACGGAACATTTCTTTCCGATCGTTTAAATATCATGTCGATGGTGCATTTACGTTTCTCGAAATGAACATTAGCAATCAAGAAACTACTGGTATTTTAATTTTTTTTCTTGCATTTCTATCACAATTCGGCTATGCTGTTTTTATATTTCCCTAGTATGAGACGTCAATTATGAGCTGGATTTTAGGAACAATTGGTACATTCACTGAAGTTGAGAAAGCGCGTATCTCAGCCTATCATCCTCTACCGCTTTCAATAGTGCAAACCAACAGTATCTATATTGCTGCCGGCGGCATTCCAGCCACGTGCCTACAGGGGCGGTTTACTCCATCGCAAACCACAGATTGGCATGCTTGGATCATAACGGGACTCGGTATGCAGTGGGAGAAAGATCACAGTTCGTTTTATACTGCGTCAAAATGGAACTCGATTCTTGCCGCGCCACAACCGGAATTTTCTCAGATCGATGGCCACTTCGTTGCTCTCCGTTTCAATGATCGTGAGGTTCAAATTTTCACAGATCAGCTTGGGATGAGAGGCTTCTATGCAGCGAAAACCGCCCATGGCGTTGTCTTCTCAACGAGATTGGATTGGGTTGCCCGGGCTTCAGATAATTGCGAAATCGATTTTGAATCGTTCGGGCCGCAATGGTTGGCATTCAATCAAATATCGTGTTGGAGTCCAGTTCGTCAAGTATATCGTCTCGGCCCAGGAAGCAGGGCACGCTGTACAGCAATATCATTTGAGCATAAAGAAATATTATGGTCCCCGGATTTCGATTCCAATGATGAAAAGGGATTCGAAGATGTACTCAAACCATTTCTCATTCCACGCAATGTTCCTTCGGAAGCTATTTCATTTGGGCTTTCCGGGGGCTTGGATTCGAGAGTGTTGCTTGCTCTGTATTCATCGATGGGGGAAAAGAACCTGAGACTTCATGTGTTTGGCGATTCGCTCGATCCCGATGTCATCATCTCGACAAAGATTGCGCATCGATTGAAGTTTTCGCACATCCACGAGCAATATATTCCTCAGAGGTCAGAAGAACTTCTTGCCCGTATGCGTGAATATCTAGCGCAAATCTATGTTACGAACCCGGCCTCGGCAGTTATCAATGCCGGATCTGTGGATCAAATAGCCGAACATGCAGCTCTCATCTTGGATGGTTCCTTCGGTGAAATTGCTCGACGTCAATCCTTGAACCGCTTACTGATCAAGGGATCGAAAGCGCTTCGACAACGGGCAGCGGATCGGATGTCGCGTTATATGACAATCCACCGAGCGGCAATTTTCAATCGAGACATTGTTGAGACGATGGAACGAGGCTTTGTTAGGCAGACGCAATGGTATTTGGATGAGACGTCTTCACACCCCCCCGTTTCCGATGAGGATTTTGTCGATCTCATGACCATCCGAACAAGGTTTCCGAATTATTCCGGCGTAGAGCAAGCCCGAACCGACGCATTTATTATGGGTTATATGCCTTATTTGCAACCTTCAGTATTGAAAAGTATGTTTCATATTCCTATGCATCTAAAAAGAAAGGGCAGGCTCTTCCGGCGCATGATTGCGCGGCATTGTCCTGAACTCGCATCATTTCCTTTGGTCAAGGGCGGAACGACCTATCCGTACCGATTCTCAACCGTACCGGCTCATATCTGGACACTGATGAAAAAGAAAATTGGAAAGCCCTATACTGATATGCGAATGCATGCAATGCTTGATATGCTGAAAGAATACACACAAGATCTCGTTCATTCACAGGAACTACAAAATTATTCAGCGTACGATGTACAAAAAATTCAATTTATGGTCGATCGTTATTATACCGGAGAACGGCATTGGGCACATGAAATCGATTGGTGGTTATCTTTTGAATTCTGGCGACAATCGCTCAAGAAGAAAAATTGAACGATAACCAACTATCATGAAAATAATGAGATGAAGAAGTGAGGATGTCTCGAAGTAAATTCCTAATTATTTTCCTATCATCTCCACGAATTGTGAGAAGAGATAATCGCTGTCGTGCGGACCGGGGGAAGCTTCCGGGTGATATTGAACTGAAAAAATAGGCAATGAACGATGGCGGAATCCTTCGTTCGTGTGGTCGTTCCAATTTTCGTGGGTGATCTCGATGGATTTTGCATCGAGCGAATCCGGATCGACTGCGAAGCCGTGATTCTGCGATGTGATTTCGATTGCACCGGTCATCAAATTCTTTACGGGATGGTTTGCGCCGCGATGTCCAAATTTCAGTTTAAATGTCTTTCCACCTAATGCTAGCGCCAGCAGTTGGTGTCCGAGGCAAATGCCAAAGATCGGCTTCTTTCCAATCAGTTTTTTAAGATTTTCGATTGCATACGTTACCGCCGCGGGATCGCCTGGGCCGTTTGAAAGAAAAATCCCGTCCGGTTTCATTTGTAATACATCTTCTGCCGAAGTTTGCGCAGGCAGTACGGTTAAACTACATCCGTAGGAAGTTAATCGCCGAAGAATATTTTGCTTCACGCCATAATCGTAAACAACAACGTTCCATTTCTTTCCAGAAACAGCCTCAGCTAAAGGAAGCGCGAACTGTGTCTTATCAACTTTATCCCATTTGTATGATTGGAGCGTTGTGACACGGCTGGCAAGATCGAGCCCAGCCATTTGCGGCGATTTTTTTACTTTAGCAAGCAAACTCTTGTCATCTAAATCTTCTGCAGAAATAATTCCGCGCATTGCGCCGACAGAGCGGATCATCTTCGTCAGCATTCGTGTATCTATGCCTTGAATGCCGACAATATTATGCTTTAAGAGCCAATTGCCGAGATTTTCCGTTGAACGGAAGTTGCTGGGATATTCACTATATTCCTTCACTATGAATCCTGCTACTTGCGGTTTGACCGATTCGAGATCTTCTGTGTTCACGCCGTAATTGCCGATGAGAGGATATGTCATTGTCACAATTTGCCCTGCGTACGATGGATCGGTAAGGATTTCTTGATATCCAGTAAGGCTGGTGTTGAAGACCACTTCACCGGTTGTTTCACCGCTTGCACCGAACGAATCGCCGGTGAAGATAGTGCCGTTTTCGAGGACAAGTTTTACTTTCATAACTGCGATAAGATAAGAAGAAATGTGAGGCGATGCAATTTCCCACAAATTTTCGCTTTTTGAAAATTTCAAGCACTGCAATAGAGCACTCACACTCATCGCGCGCTTACCTTGACAAAGGAGCGTTTAATGGTTAATTTTGTATTGGAGACACAGGTGTAAGATGGCAGAAGTACCGAACAAAAACCAGAAGTTGACCGAACGTGAGCAAAGTATTTTGCATCACGTTGTGTACAATTATATTCAGACGGCTGTCCCTGTCGGTTCGCGGTATATTTCAAAGCATCTAGAAAAGAATCTCAGCGCAGCCTCCATCCGCAATGTCATGGCGGATTTGGAAGAAACCGGGTTTTTGTCTCATCCGCACACGTCGGCAGGAAGAGTTCCGACAGACCTCGGATACAGGTTTTACATCGATTATCTGATGGAGATGCAGCAGCTAGGTGACGATGAAAAATTGCGAATTCAACAGCAATTAAATCAGACAAATGATGCAGATGAAATGCTGCGTGAGACCTCAAAATTACTCGGGAAGATTTCACATCAACTGAGCATTGTAACATCACCGCATTTAAGCAGCGGTATATTTGAAAAAATTGAGTTGATTCCCATAACCAGTTCGAAACTCCTCGTGGTGATTTCTATTCGCACCGGTATTGTGCGAACGATTATGCTGGAAGTCGGCACTGAAGTCCCGCGCGATCATCTCGATCAGGTTGGCCGTCTCATCAACGAGCGGTTGTTCGGATTGACTCTTAGAGAAATTCGCGATTCGTTTGTTGACAGAATTCGAGATGTGCAGGATGAAAAAACCGGCCTGATCCGGCTCTTTGTTGAATCAGTTGATCAACTTTTCACCGATTCCAAAGACCGTGAAAAAGTCCTTATTGGCGGGACGAAAAATTTAATAGATCAGCCGGAATTTATCGATCCAAAAAACTTTCGGTCTGTCATTGAACTTATTGAAAATGAAGACATCATCGTTCATCTATTAGAAAGGCATGATGAGTCGCAGAGGAATTATGTAGTAACAATAGGCACAGAAAATAAGGACGCAACAACAAAAGAATACAGCTTTGTTACAGCAACATATGATGTTGGCGGTGTGACGGGTCGTGTAGGCATTATCGGCCCAACGCGCATGAATTACGGCAAAGTCATTCCGCTGGTTGATTACGTAGCGCAGGCGATTGCAAAGATGTTAAGTTCGTAAGAAAATATAACCGCAGAAATTGCCATGCGGATGAATTCATTAGATAAGAAATGGAAAAGAGCGATTTGGAAAAAAAGATACATGGATCTGAAGAAGAACAAAAACCGGAAACACCTCCACAAATTGAATTGACGGAAGCAGCCTCGTCGAATCTTCAGGTAGAAGAACTGCAGAAGCAGGTTGATCAATACAAAGATATGTTATTACGAAAGGCAGCTGAGTTTGATAATTTCAAACGTCGTATCGAAAATGAAACGACGAATATTGTCAGGTTTGCAACCGAATCTCTGATCGATGATTTGCTTCCGGTAGTGGACGACTTTGAGCGCTCACTCAAACACGGCAAAGAAATCAAAGAATCTGACGCCTTAGTAAAAGGCGTGGAATTGATATATCTAAAATTGGTAAAAGTGCTGGAAGGACGGGGTGTCAAGACATTTGAAACGGTGGGGAAAGAATTCAGCGTCGATTATCACGATGCGCTGATGCAAATGCCGAGGAACGATCTGCCGCCTCACACAGTGATCGAAGAAATTGAAAAAGGATATATGCTGAACGACAAAGTCATTCGCCACGCAAAGGTGATTGTTTCTTCCATTCCGGCAGGAGAGCAGAGCGAAGCTCGACAATCGGAATCATCCACCGGCGCATCAGGGGAGTAAGCAGATATGGCGAAAAGAGATTTTTACGAAGTGCTGGGAATTGGACGAAACGCTTCACAGGACGAAATCAAAAAAGCATACCGCCAAATGGCAATGCAGTATCATCCAGATCGCAACGCCGGAAATAAAGAATCAGAAGAAAAATTTAAAGAAGCAGCAGAAGCGTACGAAGTGCTTGGTGATCCGGAGAAGAAACAACGGTATGACCAGTATGGACATGAAGGATTGCGCGGTACGAACTACCGCGACTTTAACGACATCAACGATATTTTTAACACTTTTGGCGATATATTTACCGGCGGTTTTGGCGGCTCAATTTTCGATGAAGTATTCGGCGGCGGTCAGAGGCAGCGGCGGCGCTCTTCTTCACAACATGGACAACCGGGTTCTGACTTGCGTGTGCGCCTCTCGTTGACGCTTGAAGAAATTGCCAGCAGTGTCGAAAAGAAAATTAAGGTGAAGCGGCAAAAAAAATGCGATATTTGCAGTGGAAGCGGCGCAAAAACATCCAGCGGAAAAGCAGTGTGTCCGCAATGCAGCGGCAGCGGCGAATTGCGGCAGGTATCACGCTCGATGTTCGGTCAGTTTGTGAATATCACCACATGTCCGAATTGCGAAGGTGAAGGACGCATTGTCAAGGATCCATGCCTCACCTGTTTTGGCGAAGGACGATTGCAGGGCGAATCGACTATCAAGGTCACGGTGCCTGCCGGTGTGTCGGAAGGAAATTATATCACACTCGCTGGCCAAGGCAATGCCGGACGGCGCGGCGGCCCTGCCGGCGATTTGATCGTCGTCATTGAAGAAGAACGGCATCAGAGCTTCAAGCGCAACGGTGATGATATCGTGTATGATTTGTGGATCAGTTATCCGACCGCGGTAATTGGCGGCGGCGTGGAAATTCCCACGCTGACAGGAAAAGCGAAACTTACGATTGATCCTGGAACCCCGGCAGGCAGGTTGTTGCGGATGCACGAACGCGGCATTCCGCATTTGAACAGCTACGGCCGCGGAGATGAATTAGTACGTGTGAACGTATGGGTGCCAACGAAAATGAACAGTAAAGAAAAGGAATTGCTGCGCGCTCTTTCTTCATGCGAGCACGTCAATCCAAGCGAAGAAGACCTCCGCAACAGCGATCGGACTTTTTTCGATAAGGTAAAAGATGTCTTTTCTTGATCGGACATGCTGAAGCGCATCGCAGACTGGATTGCATTGACGAATACAGAACGGAAAGTAATTCTGTTCCTCGTTGTTACACTGCTTGCGGGCGGCGGCATCCGGTTGTATCAAGCAACGTTTCCATCTGCGCCGCAATTTGATTATCGTGCATCCGACAGTACGTTCGCTGCACTGAGTGCGGCACCGGAGGATAGTTCATCTGAAGCGGTCAAGGAAGGAATCGGAGATGCATCGGGCAAACTTAATATCAACACAGCAACAAAGCAGCAGCTTTTAAATTTGCCCGGCGTTGGCGAGGTGACAGCAGACCGCATTCTCACATATCGCGCAGAAACAGGAAAGTTTTCCGATGTCGATGAATTACGCGCAATAAAAGGAATGAGTAAGAGAAAAATAGAAAACCTTAGACCGTTGATTACAACTCAATAGCCACCACGCATCGAGAGATTCTTCACATGAAATCAACCAGATATATCGGCATTTCCTTCCTCAAAGGAAAAATTCAATTAGCCGAAGTTGAACACAAGAGGAAGAAACGAACTGTTACAGTCTTGGCAGAACGTGATACGGCAATAGATTTTGCGCAAGCAGGAGCGGATCTCTCGGCTGCACATCCGCAATTGGGAATATTTGTGTCGGAGATAAGAGGCATCATCAAACAACAGAAAGTGACCGCAGAAATTATTTCGTTTGCACTCCCGCCTGATCCGATGTTCATCAACATCATTCCTGTTGATCCCGGATTAAAGGGAAAAGACTTATCCCAATATCTTCAGTGGGAAATGAATCAGTATTTTCCGAACGCGACCCCGAAAGAATTTCTCATCGGTTCAGACGGGCTGCCGCTCGAAAATAAAACAGCACAACAAACTTTTATGGTGGCGATACGGCGCGGGATAGCGGCATTCTTGCAAAAAACGGTAGTGGGATTAAAGTTGAATCTGAATATCATAGACATTGATCAGTTCAGCACGGAGAAAACACTTATCACAAATTATCCGGAGATTCTCGAGCATGAAATTGTGCTCTTCGGCCTTCGCAAAAACGGCGTAGATGCAAGCCTCATTCATAATGGTGCAATGACGGATTATAGGGCATTTCATTATAATGGTGATTCCGACCCGACGAAACCGATAATGGAATATCTGAAATATCTTAAACAGAAAGACATTGACACGCCGGCGGCAATTCTTCTGCACGGCATTGACATCGCCCATGATTTTGTCGTGTCGCTCAGAACAACGACCGGCATCAAACAAACGCTAGCAATGAATTCGTTTCGAAAAATCCGGGCCTCGGACAAATTATCTAAACCGTTTATGAAAGAAAGCTACCGATTCGCTGCGGCAATCGGCTTGGCGCTGCGCACGAAATGAGGATTATCGCAGGCGAATTCCGCGGGCGTTCTATTGAGTCTGTGCAAGATTTGTCTATCCGCCCAACGACTGACCGCGCGAAACAAACCATCTTTGATATTCTATCGAACCGAATCGAGTTTGACGGCTTGGAAGTGTTGGATTTATTTGCAGGCAGCGGCAGTCTTGGATTGGAAGCGCTGAGCCGAGGTGTCAAGAGTGTAACTTTTATTGACAAAGCCCGCAAATCGTTGGAAGTATTGGAGAAGAACGCAGCTTCGCTCGGATGCGAATCGCAGTGTTCCGTTTATCAGGCGGATGTATTTTGGTATTTGAAGAATATAAATCGCACGTTTGATCTTGTCTTTGCCGATCCACCGTATAAATTGGAAAACATCGGCATGCTGCCGAATGCAATTTATGATTCAGGTGTTTTGCACAATGGCACGTATGTAGTGATGGAACACAGCCGCGAGTCTGTGATTGAATTGGACGAACAGAAATACGAAATCCTCAAGAAAGCGTTTGGTCAAACGACTGTACTCATTTTGAAAACCAATGTCCCACCAGCACCGCCATGGACGTAACATGAAAATTGCCATTTATCCCGGAACATTCGACCCAGTAACAAACGGTCACATTGATATTCTCGAACGCGCACTGAAGCTGTTCGACAAAGTCATTATCACGATTGCGCGAAACACGGCGAAGAATCCGCTCTTTACAGAAAAGGAGCGAATCGCACTTCTCCGGCAAGTGACGAAGCGCTATAAAAATGTCGAAGTGGCTTCCTTTGATGGATTATTGGTAGAGTATGTGCAGAAGCGGAAAGCCATTTCGGTTGTTCGCGGCTTGCGCGCTATGACAGATTTCGAATACGAATTGCAAATGGCGCTGATGAACCGGAAATTAGACGAGAATATGGAAACAGTGTTTCTCATGCCGAATGAAAAATACACCTACCTGAGTTCGAATTTTGTCCGGGAAATTGCCCGGCTTGGCGGCGACGTAAGCAAGTTCGTTCCACCAGTAGTGCTGAAAGCGCTTCGGCAGAAAAACAAACGGCGAAACCTGCCTCACACTTGAATACGACTACTATTAGGACTATATTGTAGTCAAACTAAAAGAGGTCGCTATGAAATTAAGTACAGCCGTTAAACCAATTAGTTATTTAAAGGCACATGCGTCTGAATTGATTCGTAATATTACGAACACTCAACAAGCTCTTGTCATAACTCATAACGGCGAGGCAAAAGTTGTTGTGCAGGACATTAGAAGCTACGAGCGAATGCAAGAGACACTTGCATTACTTAAAATCCTCACTCTCAGTAAGGATAATATCAAAAAGGGTAGCGTGAAATCATTGAACGAGTCTTTCTCAAACCTCGAGAAACGAATAAAGGCGTTCAAAGATGAAAAAGTTTAATGTCTTCATCGACACAAATGCAGAAGATGATCTTTTTGATATTTACAGTTATGTAGCATTGAACGATTCAATTGAACGCGCAGATAAAATCTTCACTGCTCTGCGCAGTACTTGTTTCAAACTAAGAACATTACCGTTGCGAGGGAATGTGCCGACGGAACTCTTTGAAATCGGTGTCACCGAATTTAGGGAAATTCATAATAGCCCTTATCGGATTATCTACTCAATCGCATCTACTTCAGTCTATATCCATTGCGTCCTTGATGGAAGGCGAGATGTACAGACAATACTCCAGGAACGGTTACTTCGATAAAGTTGCCAAGCGGGAATTATTTATCCGTCGGTTGTTTGATGGAGCGGCCCGCCACAAAACTGGCAGGTAAACCATCCGTTAGGCAGACGCAATATAAATAGGAATAAATATTATGATCATACCAGATTTTCAAACAATTATGCTTCCTCTTCTGAAATTTGCTGGAGATGGAAAAGAACATACACTTCATGAAGCAGAAGAGAAGTTGGCTAAGGTATTCAATCTTAGTGAAGAGGAGCAAGGGATTCTCTTGCCGAGCGGCCAGCAAACCGTATTCTTCAATCGAGTAGGTTGGTCAAGAACGTATATGAAGAAAGCGGGATTGCTTGAATCACCTCGACGTTCTTATTTCATTATTACTAAACGTGGGCAAGATGTTCTTTCTACAAATCCTCGGAAAATAGATCGCATCTTTCTTGAACAATATCCTGAGTTTGTCGAATTTCAATCTATTAAACACGAAAAGGACGAAGAAGTATTGCCTACCGCGGGTGATACGCCGGAAGAAATTCTCGAAAGTGCTTTTCTTAGTATGCGCCAAAGTTTGGCTAGCGATATTCTCCAACAGATTCAGTCCAGTCCTCCACGGCAATTCGAGAGAATTGTAGTTCAATTACTTGTCGCAATGGGTTATGGTGGCAGTCTTAAAGATGCTGGCAGAGCAGTTGGCAAGTCAGGCGATGAAGGAATTGATGGCATTATTAAAGAAGATCGACTTGGTCTCGACATCATTTATATTCAAGCCAAGCGCTGGGAAAACACGGTGAGCCGTCCTGAAATACAAAAGTTTGCTGGCGCACTTCAAGGACAGCGAGCCAAGAAGGGAATTTTTATAACAACTTCTGATTTTTCCAAAGAGGCGAATGACTTCGCGGCAAAAATTGAAAGCAAAATTGTCTTAATTGATGGTCAGCAATTGGCGCAGTATATGATCGATCATAATATCGGAGTTACACAAGTAACCAATTACGAAATCAAACGGATCGATTCAGATTATTTTAACGAAGAATAAAAAGCTGCTGACTATTTTAAAAGGAAAGAATCTCCCACTCAAAATAAATCTATAACACTGAGTTAGTTCTTGTATCTTTTCTAACAAGGCACTCTACAAAATCGGCAACCGCACGATAAACGTACTTCCTTTGCCTTCTCTGCTTTTCACTTCAATTGAGCCGTTGTGCGCTTCTGTAATCCATTTGGCGATGGAGAGACCAAGCCCGCTGCCGCCTGCGTCTTCGATGGTATCTTCACTTCTATTCACGCGATAAAAGCGCTCAAATATTTTAGTCTGATCTTTCCGTGGAATACCGATGCCGTTATCCTTCACGGACATTACGGCGTCGCCTTCTTTTTTTGCGAGTGTTAGCGTAACCTGTCCTCGCGGCGGTGTGTACTTTAAGGCGTTATCGATAAGATTGAGAAAGAGCTGCTTCAAACGCACTGCATCACCATTGATTCGGATTGGCAGCGAGCGTTCTAATTTTACCTTTATTTTTTTTGATTCGGCAAGTACTTTCGTCTCGTCAAAAAGTTCTTCTATGAACTCATCTAAAGCTATCGGCTGCATATTGAATACTAATCTACCCGTATCAGATTTCACAAGAATCATCAGACTCTCTACAATAGAAGAAAGCCGGATAAGTTCATCGTTGATGCTGTTGAGCAGTTCGCGTGAATCTTTCGACAATCGTTGGTTGCGAAGCGCAACTTCTATTTCGCCGCGCATAATCGTGAGCGGTGTGCGTAGTTCATGCGACGCATCGGCGGAAAACTGCTGGATTTGTGCGAACGATGCCTGAAGCCGACTGATCATATCGTTGAATTGTTCTGTGAGCCGACTAAGTTCGTCATCGGCGCGGAGCGTTGGAAGTCGGCGGCTAAGATTTTGTGCGGTTATTTCTTTTGCAGTCTTCGTCAGCTCATCTACGGGTTTGAGCGATTTGTGCGCCAAAAACCATCCGCCGATAATAGAGATCAATAATGCCAATGGTGTGATAAAAAGAAAATTGTAGAAGACATTATCTGTAACTTCATAGATCGGCTCCAACGGGTATGCTACAAAAATTTTAACATAATCGTTTTGTGTCAATGCAAGGCGAATATCCTGGTTATCTGGACCCTTCGTACTGACGACATTGATCCATTGATATGGAATTTCGTTGTAGCTAAGCGTGTGCCCGCGTAGGCTTTGAGATCGGTACAGCAAGTCGCCGTTGCGATCGAGAATCTGAATATAATGCCGGCGGGGACTTAGTAGCGTGTGCTGATAAATTTGATTCCACATCTCGTCTATTTCAGTGCGTTTACCGGCGCTTGTATCAATTACTTCTGGTTGTTCTTCTTGCTGTGCGGCTGTGCGCTTAAGTTCCTGCAGTTCTTTGAGTGCGGCGCGTTTTATTTTTACTTTCTTAGCTTGCGGTCCGATGAATTCGTTCACCCATTCCACTTCGTTCTTTAAGGAATAGTCCAGATTATCGCGGAGTGAGGATCTCGATGCAAAATATGCAACAACACCTGAGCCGAGAAGTGTAACGCCAAGGATTGCGGCATACCACAATGAAAGCTTAGTACGAATGGAGTGAAGAATTGTCATGCGGACTTGCCCGCGCCGAATTTTTCGGGGCGAGTTACCATTTCTTTGGCGGGTTTGAATGTAATCTTCTTGTCCGAAAGGTAATACCCTTTGCCGCGTTCTGTTTGTAGAAGCTTCACAACGAAGCCGGTGTCTATTTTATTCCGCAGGTGATTCACATAGACATCAACAATATTTGTTCCAGGATCAAAATTATATCCCCATATTTCTTTTGATAGTTCTTGCCGCGAAATTAATTTACTACGATTGCGCATGAAGTATTCTATCAGTGCGTATTCGCGAGCAGTTAATTCGATCTGTTTGCCGGAGCGGCTGGCTTTGTGTGCGATTGTATCTAAGGCTAGGTCGATATATTTGAGTTTTATCTTAACTGTTCCGCGACGCATGAGAGATCGGATACGTGCCAGCAATTCAGTGAAGGCGAACGGTTTTGTCAAGTAATCATCGGCGCCTTGATCCAATCCACCAACAATGTCCTCAGTCGTACTTCGCGCGGTCAGCATCAATATAGGAATTCGGATTTCATCTTTGCGCAGGTCGCGTAATATTTCAAAGCCATCCTTTTTGGGTAATAAGACATCGAGCAGGATGAGATCGTATGCTTCGGTGCGGGCTAACTTCTCGCCGGATTTTCCATCAGCGGCAGTTTCAACTTCATATCCTTCAGCCTCCAAGCCCTTTTTTAGAAAGCGGGCGACTTTTAGTTCGTCTTCAATTACGAGGATGCGCATAACAATCCTGTTTTAGTGAAGTTGTTAAATTATTCTTGCTGGGAGAAGTTACTCGTTTATCGGAAAAGTGTCAAATGCAGAAATTATTGATAGCAGAAAACAGCTGATTGATAAATACCATTTTCTTATATCAAATTCTTTGAGTATTGCATCCTTGTTAAATGAAAAACTCTTCATCCTCTCATCTTTGAATCACGCACATTTTTCCCTATATTTTTTCGTATTCTTTATCCGAGGGTGATGACATGAAACGAGTATTTTTACTTATTGCGGCGGCATTTCTGTTCGAAGGCTGTATCCAGACCATTGCGTTATATTCGATGGGCGGTATTCTCGATAATGGATTTGCATCGTTCAACGAGGAATCCGATCTACAAATAGCACACGAGGCGCTTGGAAGTAATCTCAAACTCATCGAAGCAATGATCAAAAGCGATCCGGAGAACGATCAATTTCTTTTATTTGCCGCACAAGGGTATAATTCCTATGCACTCGCATTTTGCGAGGACGATAGCGTGGAACGTGCCCGTGTTTTTTATTTACGTGCAAAAGGGTACGGGATGCGTGTTCTGATGAAAAACAAGAAGTTCAAGGAAGCATTGGATGGTGATATTACGTCGTTCCGAGAGGCAGTAAAAGCTTTCGACAAAGATGATGCGCCGGCAGTTTTCTGGACGGCATTTAGCTGGGGCAGTTATATCAATATCACGCGCACAGATATTGCGGGTCTTGCTGATTTGAGTAAGGTGCAAGCTCTTATTGAATTTGTAGCTGAAAAAGCTCCCTCGTTCTATTACGGCGGGGCATATTTATTTCTCGGCGTTATCGAAGGTACCACACCCCGGTCGCTTGGCGGAAATCCCGACAAAGCGAAGGCGTATTTTGAAAAATGTCTTGCACTCAACGGCGGAAAATTTTTAATGACACAGTTGTATTATGCCCGAACATACGCTGTAGCGACACAAGACCAGCCATTGTTTGAATCATTACTGAAGCAGGTGGAAGATGCTTCCCCGGATATTTTACCGGAAGCGCGCCTTGCCAATGTAATAGCAAAACAGAAAGCTCGAAGATTGTTAGCACAAGAAAGTGAATTGTTTTAATCCACGAATGACACGAAGGGTAATGATTTTATCGGCTTCGCGGTTATATTTTTTTAGTCTTCTAATCTAAAGGTGAATCAGTACTCCAAAGGAATAATAAAAATGAAACAAATTAAATATCTTTTACTTTTCATTTTTTACTTTTCTACTTGTTACTCCCAGCAATACATTATCAAATTCGCTTCCATTGCACCGGAAGGTGCCACGTGGATGAATGTGATGCATGAGTTTGATAATACAATCCGGAAGGAAAGCGGCGGACGCCTTGGATTCAAAATGTATCCCGGCATGGTGCAGGGTGACGAAAAAACTGTGGTGCGAAAAATTTCTGTTGGCCAATTGCATGCCGCAGGTTTCACAGGTGTTGGACTTGGCGAGATAGCGCCGATGATCCGGCTGTTGGATGCACCCTTCCTTATTCAAACCAGCAATGAAGCCGATAATCTGTATGAAAAATTTGATAAAGAAATTCGCGAGGCGTTCGAAAGTCATGGATACGAATTACTCGGCCTCGTGGAAATCGGATTTGTATACGTATTTAGTAAATCTCCCATTGCTCAACCTTCTGATATTAAGCAACTGAAAATGTGGGTATGGGAGGGCGATCCAGTTGCTGAAGCTGCGTTTGCTGCAATAGGCCTTAAGCCAATTTCCCTTTCTATTGATAACGTCTATACCTCTCTACAAACCGGTCTCATCAATGCGTTCTATACAACACCTTATGCAGGTGTTTCCTTGCAATGGTACACGCAGGCGAAATATGTTGTCGATTTTCCGCTCACCTGTTCAACAGGGGCAATCGTGATCTCGAAAAAATATTTTGACAACCTTCCTGCGGATCTTAAGGAAATACTTCTCCGCAATGGAAAGACATATATGAAGAAGCTTACGGAATTAGGGCGTAAAGATAACCAGACTTCATTGTCCGAGTTGAAGAAGCGCGGGATTATATTTACAAAGGCAGATGAAAAAGCAACAAAGGAGTATATTGAAACAGGAACACGAGCGCGCAGAATGCTTGTAGGCAAATTGTATGATGATGATTTTCTAAAGCGGGTTGAAAAAGAAGTTGATGATTTTAGAAAGAGCCGAAAATCCAAATGAAGATTCTTAAGAAAATAGACCTTGCCCTCAACAAAGCTGAAGGTGCATTACTCATTCTGATGCTCTCTACTATGGTGGTTGTTGCATTTGGTCAGGTGATGCTGCGGAATGTTTTCCATACAGCCATCCTTGGTGCAGATATTTTATTGCGGCATCTTGTCCTCTGGATTGGATTTCTCGGAGCCGCTATTGCCACGAGTGAAGAACGGCATATTAACATTGATGCCCTGCGGCGATTTCTTCCACCTCGTATTCGCTCTGCCGTTGATGTACTTACAGATCTCTTTGCCGCGGTCGTCTGTTTCTTTTTGATGAATGCGGCTCGCGTTTTTGTCGAATCAGAAATGACAGATAAACGCATGGTGTTTCAAAATATTCCTTCGTGGTGTGTCCAATGTATCATTCCCATAGGCTTTGGACTGCTTGTCGTACATTTTACTATCAGAGCGATTCTCCGCGGCCACGCCGCTGTAACGAAAGGCGGTAAGGAATGAGTATCTGGTTAATTTTGGGATTACTTGTTATTGCGTTCTTTGGCGCACCGTTGTTCACGATCATTGGAGCGGTAGGATTGTATGCGTTCAGCTCTGCTGATATCGATACCTCTGCCCTCATCATCGATTTATACAGCAAAATTGCTGATCAACCAACACTCATCGCTGTACCATTGTTTACCTTTGCGGGTTATTTGCTCGCAGAAAGCAAAGCACCAAAGCGAATGGTGGATCTTGCAGAAGCATTATTCGGATGGATGCCTGCCGGATTAGCAATTGTTTCATTGTTCACCTGTGCAATCTTTACAGCATTCACAGGTGCATCCGGTGTCACCATCGTTGCATTGGGCGGACTTTTGTATCCGATTCTTTTGAAACAAAAATATCCGGAAAAATTTTCGCTTGGGTTAGTAACAGCATCGGGTAGTATCGGATTACTTTTTCCTCCAAGTCTTCCTATCATTCTTTTCGGTTTTGTTGCGGGAGTAAGCATCAATAAACTGTTTGTTGCCGGGTTCGTTCCGGGGATCATTCTTATTTTATTCCTGTGTGCGTATAGCTTGAGAGTGAGCATAAAATTCCATGTGCCGAAAATTCCATTCTTATGGAAAAATGTGAGGAGTTCAATGCGCGCAGCGATTTGGGAAATACCGTTGCCGTTTGTGGTTATCGGTGGAATTTACGGCGGATTCTTCACTGCAACGGAAGCAGCAGCCATCACTGCATTTTATGCGTTTGTTGTTGAAGTATTTATCTATCGCGATCTTCACATCTTCCGGGATATTCCGCGTGTTATGAAGCGCAGTATGCTTTTAGTCGGGGCTATTTTAATGATCCTTGGCTGTGCTTTAGGTTTGATGAATTACCTCATCGATCAACAAGTTCCGCAGCGGTTATTTGAAATCGTTCAAGCGCATGTATCCAGCAAAATCATGTTCCTTCTGATTTTAAATGCATTTCTCATCGTCATTGGTATGATGATGGAAATATTTTCGGCGATCGTTTCTGTTCCAATCATTTTACCTATCGCGGCACATTTTAATATTGATCCGGTGCATCTCGGTATTATCTTCCTAACAAATCTTGAACTTGGATATCTCATGCCGCCAATGGGACTCAATTTGTTTCTTTCCAGTCTTCGGTTCGAGAAATCGATTTTCCAACTTTCAAGGGCAGTAATCATGTTTGTCTTGTTTGAGGCGATCGCTTTGATGGTTATTACATATATTCCCGAGTTAAGTTTGTGGCTCGTGAATGCGTTGGGAACCCAGTAGATGAGAATACTATACAATGGATTTGCATAGGGTGGAGCAAAAGGAAATAGATGCTTCACCTTTTTTATTCTAACATCCGCACCTTCGGTATCAAAAACCACACAAGGCATGCAATAAAGAAAGCCACTGCTGCACTTAAGAGAGCTGCCTCTGCTTCACCGGCATGTTCTGCGATAGTTCCGAGCAAAAGTGCACCAAGAGGCATCGATCCCATAAAGATCGTAGTGTACACACCCATAACACGTCCCCTCAGTGAGTCGGGTACAATGGATTGTATGGTGGCATTAGAAAAATTAACAACAAATATCATAGCTGCGCCGACAAAGACCATGAAGAGCAGCGAGAGCGGAAGCCAATATGTTATTGCAAAGAGAATAATAAAAATGGGGAAGCAGAGGGAGCCGAACGTAATAAATTTACCACGGACATGAGATCTTCCGAAGGTAGCTATAGTCAATGCTCCAAAAAGAGAACCGACACCGCGAGCAGAAAAGAGAAGGCCGTTTGTCGCTGCGTTACCATGGAGTATTTTCACCGACCATGCCGGCAGTAATGTTCCTAAGGACATTCCGAATAAACTTGTCGTTGCAACCAATCCGAAGAGAGTACGAATGATCGGTTGATGACGCACATAATTAATTCCTTCCTTTAATGCGGAGAGTGTTGAACTATGTTGTGAAGGTTCTGTGCCCGGCAGAAAATGCATAGATGCCAGTGCGATGATGACTGCAATGAAAGATATCCCGTTGACAGCAAAACACCACCCGGGTCCGAAAGCGGCATAAATGACTCCGGCAATTGCAGGACCAATGATAAGAGCAGTGTTAAACATTGTTGCATTGAGCGCAACGGCGTTAGTTAAATCTTCACGATCCACCATTTCTGAGACAAATGCTTGGCGTGCCGGTGCATCAAAAGCGTTGGCAGATCCCAGGCCGAATGCCAACAAAAGAATATGCCACGCTTGAACAGTGTCGGTGAATACAAGTGTTGCAAGAATAAATGCGAGGATCATCATGACGGATTGTGTAACGATGAGGAGCTTGCGCCTTGAGACGCGATCTGCAACAACACCGCCGTACAACATAAAAAGCCACGAAGGGACGCCATACGCAAATCCCACGTACCCAAGATATGCCGAAGAATGCGTTACTTGATAGATGAGGAATCCTTGGGCAGTTGTTTGCATCCACGTACCGAATAACGACACCATTTGTCCCCAGAACCAGAGGCGGTAATTCCTATGTTTCAGCGCTGCAAAAGTTTTTTGCCAGATTGGTTTTCGAAAAGACGGATTGTCTCTCATTGCTTCATCAATCGTTTAAGCAATTGTATTTGTCCGGTATGATAAACATCGTGGCAGGCAATTCCGGAAATGATGGATGCATTCGTGAATTTACTGCCGGCGGGTTTTCGGTTGAGATCGGATGGCTTAAGCAAAGCGATCGCTTCACACATCGAGCGATGCATTTCATCAAGTAGGCGAATGTCTTCACGCCAGGCATTCTCGCGCAGTACAATTGGGCGTTTGATCCAGTTACTTCCTTTTAATGGAAATGAGCCTTTCTTTTCTCCAAGCATACGCCGCCGGACAATGTACTTCCAATAAGCCGCATGCACCACAATCTCCCAGATGTTATGCCGGTCTGACGCCGGACGCCACGCCGCCTCTTGTACTGTTATCCCGCGAAGTGAACCGCGCAGATTTGTTCCCTGCCATGCGCGCTTCTCGTATGCATCACCAATCAGTTGAAGCAAGAGGTGAATTTCATTTGTTGGTTTCATATTATTCTAAACATACGGAGCAAAAAGCAGTCAGTCAAGATTTTGAGTGTCCTTTGAACAACGATTTAGTATTTTGATAATGTTCCTAGTGAACATTCTAATGAACCTGAGATAAAATAATCCTATGGCAGATTTTGAAATTGCAATCATCGGTGCAGGTGTGGTTGGACTTGCAATTGTGGCGCGTCTCTCTCAACAACATCCCAATCTCCTTCTTCTCGAAAAAAATGAAAAGTACGGAATGGAAACTTCAAGCCGCAATAGCGAGGTGATACACGCAGGCATATACTATGAACCCGGTTCATTGAAGGCACGTTTATGTGTTGAAGGAAGGGATGAATTGTACGCCCTTTGCAAAGCGCACGATATCGCATATAAACCGTTGACAAAACTGATCACCGCGACAACGACAGCGGAATTGGCGAAGCTCGAAAGTATTCAGCAGAACGCAGCAATGAATGGAGTTGAATTACAGGTTCTTGATAGAACCGCAGCGCTGAAATTAGAACCGAACATTCGAACAGAAGGCGCGCTCTTCTCGCCGCTCACCGGTGTCATCAGCGTTCATGATCTGATGGATTACTTTTTCCATGCAACGCAAACAAATGGCGGGACAGTCCAGCATCGGTGTCAAGTTGTAGGCATTCGGCAGGTTCAAAGTGGATATGAAATTGTTTTCGATGAAGCAGGAAGCAGATCAAGCGTTACGAGTGAGATCGTCATCAATACGGCTGGACTTGGTTCTGATCTCATCGCACAGATGATCGGTATCGATATCGATAAAGAAGATTTGCGGTTGAATTATGTTAAAGGGTCGTACTTTGCAATCACGCCCTCGAAAGCAAAACTCATATCACGGCTGGTGTATCCCGTGCCGGTGAATGAAGGACTTGGCATACATTCGCTGCTAGATTTGGGCGGAAGGTTGAAATTTGGTCCTGATTTAGAATATCTTGAGGACCGCGCGCTCGACTATAGCGTGGCAGAGAACAAGCGGCATGCGTTTGCTGAATCGATTCGCCGAATTTTACCAAGCATCAATGATGAAGATATCACGCCTGATATGAGTGGTATTCGTCCGAAGCTTCAGAAGAAAGGGGAACCGGCGCGCGACTTTGTCATAGTTCATGAAACGGCTCGTGGTCTATCAGGATTTGTGAACTTGATTGGCATTGAATCGCCGGGATTGACCTCTGCACCAGCAATTGCGCGGTATGTAGAGCGGTTGTTGTTTTAACACCTCAAGCCACTTTTTAATTGCCGAATTCTGCTTAAAATCAGCGCCTAAAAATGAAAAATCACGCGTTTGCGTGATACCGCATTAATTTTCTCTGTTGTACATTTTCACTGATTCAAATCCCCTAAACAAAAATAAATTTTCAAAACATAGGATAAGTTCAATTATGCACAATATCCATTCCCAAGCACATGTCCGTCAATCATGGCGGAGAACTTGGGAGCGAAGATAAACAGCAAAAAGATGATCGACATCCTCCAAATAAGGACTTGCAGGCTCCGGAAGAAAATTGACACCTACCGGAAAAACACAGACACGTCCCGGGCAACAATCGACAGGAGTCAATAAAACGCTGACAGGTTCCGGATGAAGACTTACAGACATCAATTGTCAGATTGCAAGAACTATTTGTCATTCGGCAGATGTCGATTGGCAATCGTTGGGTTCCGTATGAAGTGTAACCGAAGCCGGAAAGAGACTCGCGTGCACCGGATATCGTACGGCGCGTTTCAAATGAAGGGCAACAAGGAAGAATTATCACCTGACATAGACAAGATGCGAAATGATACCAAAAAGGGAGAACCCATCTCCCTACATTCACTACACTCATAACAATATAGAGAGAGGTTCATTATGGACAAACGACAAGAAAACAAACAATCCATGTGGGAAACCGTGGAAGACGTTCTCGACACAAATAAAGAGGATGTCGATAAAATTCCCGCCTTTAAAGAATCGGTAGGGAATTTTAAGACAAAAGCGGCTGCGGCACGTATCAAGCTGAAGGAAGCCGAAAATGCGACCAAGGGCAAAACCAGGGTGAAGGAAGATGCGGGCCTGTCATTGAACGCTTCTCTGATTTCTGTCACTTCGGCTCTGCGGGTATACGCACATAAAGAACACAAGACAGAACTGGAAGCCAAGGTTTCGATGAGTCCATCCGAAATCAAAGGATTGCGCGATACAGAGTTAAAAGACGTATCAAAAATGGTGATTGGATTGGCAGATGAGAATGCGGCTGCAATAATACCACATGGCATCACGGCAGAAAAGCTCGCAGATTTGAAAACGAGGCACGACGTATATTGTGCGGCACTGAGCGATAAAGCCGGCAGCGGGGCAACACGCAACAGCGTGCGCGAAAGTGCCGACGCTCTTATTGCAGGTGTGAATGTGATACTATCAAAAGAAATCGATGACTATATGGAGCAGATGGCAGAGGTTGCACCGGAATTCTACAATGCGTATTGGGCAGCCAGGCCTATCCACATGCTCGGAGTTCGCCACAAACCAAAAGAAGCAGCAGCGAAGGTTCCAGAACCGGCAAAGTAAAACGAACAATGACCTCCCCTTAATCCCCTCCTTACTAAGGAGGGGACGAAAGGGGTGGTTAAGGGGTTCGGGGCGGTGGTTTGTCCGGATTTAAAATGACTGGGATCGTTTGTTTTTTTCCGTTAGCCTCCCTAAACGCCTGACATCTGGTAGTGTGTCAGGCGCTATTTTTTTATAACCCACTTTAGTCATCCCGCTATGCGGGATGGACATTAACACGCGTCCCGCTGGCTGTCAGCGACGTTGGCTACAACGTTGAGAAGAATCTTGTTTTTATTTATATTCGTGTAGGAGCGTACCAGACCCTTGACGCAATTTTAAAAAACAAAGATACTTATCTATACATACGTATAAGATTTCCATGAAGAACCCCCGACACCGCAAGCACAAACGATCATGGACACCGAAGGACATCAACATTCTCAGGAAGTGGTATCCGCGACGAGGCAGCCATTTTACTGCACAGCTTCTTCACCGGTCGGTCTATGCTGTGCAGCACCGCGCGAAAGATACAGGGATAAAATTCGCCGGAGTGCGTGAATGGACACAGAAAGAGAATGCGGTGCTTCGCAAGAACTATCATATAAAAGGGCTGACAGCAACAGCAGCAATGCTTGGCCGTACTATCGCCTCAGCCTGTTGGCGCGCTCGACAACTTGGAATTTCTAAAAGAGCGATGCGTTGGACAACAGAGGAAATACAATTTCTCCACGATAATTCTGCGATGATGCCCACAAAGGAATTAAGCGCAGCATTAAACCGGACAGGACGGGCTATCGATACGATGCGAAGAAATTTGGGCCTCAGCGAAAAACGAAAATGAAAAAACAAAAACAGGTAAGCCATCCATTGTTGACGGCCAAGAGTGAAAAGTCTGTTTAATAGTCCTGGTTTTTCCGTTAGCCTCCCTAAGCGCCTGGCATCTGGTAGTGTGTCAGGCGCTTTTATTTTTAATCAGGCATCCCGTTACGCGGGAGGAACATTAATAGGCGTCCCGCTGTCGGGGATTTTTGTTTTGTTAGGGAGATAACGTTGCAAACAAGCAGAGGTTTGGTTACATTAATTCTGGATGCAAAGTTATACGGGATTGCATCCGCCATCTTCATAAGGATGGGTAAGAGGCAAAGCATTCTTGAAGTATTTCTTAATGATAATAGACTATGGCGAAGAATAAGACCGAACTTGACCTTCTTCAAGAATACCTGACCAATCCCGGGACAGAAAACGCCAAGGACCATCTTGTGTTTCCTTTGTTCCAAAAACTCTTTGGTGCCAAATTCAAAAAACAATCCGATGCGTCCGGAGCCGATATTTATATCGAAGGGAAACTTCTTGTTGAGTTGAAGTCTGATTCTGGTGATTATCTGCAAGGATTTTATCAGGGACTCCATTACGCCAAATTAGGACTCACATTCTCTGCTGTTTGTGTTATTGCAGAAAGGTTTCTAGCGGTATGGAAGGTGAACAGCATTCCAGATCATGCAAAGAAACTTTCTGCTGAAGCCGATGCGATGACTCCTCCGAACATTATCGGGGCGACAAACGCAAACCGGACAAATAAAGCGCAGCAAAACGAAATACTTAAATCGTCAATCTTCAAACTTGTTCCACAAGATTTCGAAGGATTCTTCAGTAAGGATTTTGATGTATCGCTGCCGGAATTCATTCAGGTCTTGAAGAATTTAGATGCTGAACGTATCCAGATCAATACGCACAATTTCATCGACCATGTGAAACAATTGGAGCGTTTCTTTGTCGATCCCATAGATGCAATCCATTGCTTCTATGCAATTGTCGGATTCTGGGATGTCACTTCTACAGTAGCGATACAAGACACTTCCGATACGGTTCAAGTAATCGGTCATAAGGGATCTCGTGCAAGTGAATCGATCGCTATCAAGCCGCGATTGCATGAAGAATTTAAAAAGTTCGTGGAAAACCGTTTCGTCTTTACGAATGAAGGGTCTGGTTTGACTGCCGATTATTACTTCAGCCGGTTCGATGAAGTGATTACGCGCGTCAAACCGGAATATGCAAAACAACATGGCATTTTCTTTACCGATAATAACCTAAGCAAGTTCGCTCTCTGGTTTGTGCATGAGTGTT
The DNA here is from genome assembly GCA_050015675.1 of Bacteroidota bacterium. GTDB lineage: Bacteria > Bacteroidota > Ignavibacteria > UBA10030 > UBA10030 > Fen-1298. The sequence goes on from JBEKAY010000003.1 coordinate 96,925, forward strand.
TTGAGCAACGTCTGAGTGATAAATATATCGTGCTTGATCCTGCAGGCGGTTCCGGCAATCTTGTGACAAGCTGGAAGGGACACCTGAAACATAAGATTGTTTCGGAACTACAGCCCGATCTGCTAAAGACCATTGAGCGGCGAATGAAATTAGACCCTGCACAAATTGATGGAGGATTTACCATTATTCCGCGTGTGAGCAAGAACGAGGGATTAAATTTCTTAGATAAATCGGCAGAGCAGTATGTCAATTGTCTGATGCTCGAATTACAAGAAAAGAATTTCAAGTTCGATAAGCCGATTGCGTTCCTTCTCAATCCGCCGTATAAAAACACCGATGAAAACGAAGAAGTACGAGACGATGTTGATGCATCGTATCAGATACATTCTTCTATTTTGGATTTGACAGGGAATGACGCCGGCAAGGAACGGTATTTGGCTTTCCTCGGGCAGATCATCAATATCTCGCGTGTTCAAATGGGAGATTTACAGCCCACCGAGTTAAACTTCGATGCTGTCGCACTTCCACCGCCGTTAGATAAAAAGAAAGTAGAATCGCCACTCATTTTAATCTTTACTCCCACTTCGTGGCTGATACCGCGTCCAACATACGTACCATTCCGGAAAATCTTTGATCAGTACTTTAAGTATGAGAAGGGATTCATCTTTTTGGGGAGCGAGTTCTTTAAGATCAAAGGAAGATTCCCGATTTCCTTTACAATTTGGAGCTACAACTACAAAGAGGAAGGGAACAAGAATAATGTGCTCGTGAAAGATTTGACCCACCTGACAAATGCAGATTTGCAAAAGATCAATTGGAATTGGGATATTGAGACAATTACGAAAAAGCTTAAAAGTATTATTCGTGGAGCAAGTGATGTTCAGTTCAATAATACACGAGGCGATATAAGGACACTACTACCGAAGCTTGCCGATAAATCAGGAAAACTAGTTCTTCAGCCGCGATATGATTATAGCATTGCTAAAAAGGAAAGTGAATATGGAAAGATTGTAAGTGGTTTTCCATTAAAAGACAAAGAGAAACATATCGACCTGCAAAGACGATGCGGTAATCCTACGGGAAAATATGTTGGTTTTTATGATGACAATACTCCAGTTCGACTTGACCAAGATAATTATGGTAGAATGTCGGTGAAGTGTGATAGAATTTGGTTTAGATTAGATAATGATCTTAAATCTGCGAATAAAACTCGGATGTTAAATGGTTCACCCGATAAATATGGTTTCTGTGCTTATGATATTCATTCCGCTAAAATCACTTTTATGTGGTTCGCAATGACTAAAGCACTCAATGGACTCTATCCAGTCTGGGCAAATCAATTTGATATTTGGGCGCCAAACATACCAAAGCCAAAAGAAAAATATTTCTACTCCCTCTGTTTTGCATACGGGCTTGCCGAGAATCGCTGTGTAGTAACCAAATTTGAGAAAGATAATCCGGTAGTCGGTGCGCCGGAAGTCTTTGTAGATAATCCGCTCTGTCCAATAAATCCGGAATCCTTCTGGTCAACCGTCTTAAACAACGAAATCATCGCGAGACCTGTACTTGCTTTAGAATTAGTTGAACTTATCAAACAGCTTTACAAAAAATGGAATGTGAAATACTGCAAAGGTCAGGTATTAAAAAGCGTCGGTTTGCAGGATGAAGCATATTTTAAGTATTTCGATTATAAAGATTTCGTTACGCCTTACTCCGGTCTCATCCAGATCAAAAAATACACCGAACTCCACAATACGGAAGACCTAAACACTTTGTTTGAGCAAATCTCAACCAAAACAAAAGAAGTGAGGGAAGAGATTTATCGGTTGTTGGTAGAGGAGGGGAAGTATTTTGAGTAGGGGGATAAAGATTATGGAGGGAAAGTAAAAACATTGGTTGAAACAAAAACAAATCAAAAAGAAGGCAAAAATGAAAAAGAATAGTTCCTTAAGATTTAATCCGCAGTCTTATAGAATTTTAGACTTTTACGAATGGAACTCTAGAAAAGAGCTTCATCTTCAACCGAAGTTTCAAAGAAGGGATTCGTGGACAGAGAAAGCAAGATCTTACTTGATAGATTCAATTATTAGAGGATTACCAATTCCTAAAATATTCTTACGTGAAATAACTGATACAAAAAATAAAATAACTATTAGAGAAGTTGTTGATGGACAACAAAGACTAAGAGCGGTATTAGATTTTATTGCAGGTAATTTAAAAATATTAAAAGTTCATAATGAAAATTATTACGGGAAAATATTTAGTGAATTATCAGAAGAAGTACAAGAAAGTTTTTTCAGATACCGTTTTTCTGTTGATTTGCTTGAAGGAGCTACCGATTCAGATGTTTTAAATATTTTTTCTCGATTAAATTCTTACACACTAACATTAAAACCTCAAGAGAAATTAAATGCAGAATTTTTTGGCCCATTTAAAAATTGTGTCTATGACTTAGCATATCGTCATTATAATTATTGGTTAGACAATAAAATATTTACTGATAAACAAATTGCACGAATGGATGAATGCGAGCTAACATCTGAATTAGTCATTGCAATGTTAGACGGTTTACAGCAAGGCAAAACTTATATCCGTAATTATTATGATAAATATGATAATAGATTTTTACAAAGCAAGAAAATAAAGAAGGAATTCAGTCTAATTATTAATCTATTATCAGAAACCCTTGGAGATGCTTTGCAAACAACAAGGTTCCGACGAATACCCCTTTTTTATAGTTTGTTCTGTGTCTTTTATGATGCCAAATATAGTTTGCCAAAAAGTTCAAAAAGGAAAATTATATTTACAAATTTAGTTATGAAAAAAGCTCGTGAATCTTTGTTGGCTATTAATGAGGAAATAAATTGGAGAGAACCTCAAAATAAATATAACGAATTTGTAACTGCTGCTGGAAAAGGAACTGCTTTTCTAAAATATAGAAAAATAAGACACGATTTCATTTGGAATGTATTATTCAAATAAAATCACCTATATGCCAAAAATAAATATCGACAGTTGGTTACCATATTTTCGTGATAGACTAGATAAAAGCTTCTCATTAGTGAGTGACGCATCAAATTATGTGGAACTACGAGGAACTCAACATAGGAACTTAAAACAAGAAAGAATTTATCAAATCAATGAATTAGCTTTTTTAGATATGTATCTTTCTTGGGAAGATTATTTAGAAAACACATTTGTTAGATTTATGTGCGGTGCAAAAACAAAGAATTGTTATTCCCCAAAATTATTTGTTTGTCCTCCAACTCTTGAACACGCATTAAAATATTTTATGACTCCAAAAGGTTATGTCGAGTGGACCAGTGCGCAAGCGGTTAGTGAACGTGCAGAACTGGTATTTAAAGATGGTGAACCTTATAGTTCTGCATTTAGACCCGTTATAAATATATTAAATCAAATGAGAATTATTCGCAATGCAATTGCCCATAGATCAGGTAAGGCGTTATCTGATTTTGAAGATCTAGTTACAGATGAAATAGGGTACAAACCTAAAGGCATTCGACCCGGTGGTTTTTTATTTAAAACTGAAAGGACATCTAATACAAAATATATTCAATTCTATAAAGATATTTTAGAAATTACCGCGAAAAACATTGTGAGATAAAATATAATTATCATCTAGTTGTAAACGTCACCTATCTAATAATAAAGAGGCATTGTTATTCCTTCACGTTTTAAGAGGAAATCTTATTATGGATAGATTAAGACACCCGCTGTAAGCGGGGCGAGTATGACAGTTAGGAAAATGGAGGTGATGCGAGAGAAGAAGTGCGGTATGTAGAGAAGATGCAATTTTAATCAATGTACAGTTGACTCAGTCCCTGTTTTTCTCTTTTCGGTGGTCCATTATCACTTTTATCAATCCCGCGCCTGCCCCGAATCCCCCGAAAAATAATGTTATAATATCCACAATTCTAATTTTATCAATCATCTGATACGCTCCGATGAATGCAACTACAATTCCAAGAATAGCGCCGATGAAGCCAAGTCGTTTTCGAATCATGGTGTTTTTCATATCTGTTTGACATTAAATTACTGTTGAATGAGCCGCTGAATGTGCTGAATGCAAATCTGTGACCAGTTCTCAAATTTCTCAATATCTTTCTGGAGCTCATCGATGCCAACGAATTTCGTTTCATTAATTGATTTTTCTCGTGGTTTGACTAACGGCTTTTCTAGCGAAAGAATGTGAACAATGCCGAAGTGTACTTTTCCGACATCATTGGAATCATCGTTGAGCAAAGCCACAACTCGCTGCGTATACTGAGACTCAATGTTGACCTCTTCATTTATTTCACGTTTAAGGCCGTCTTCATATGTCGTACTGAACAAACCAGGATCGGTGACAGAAATATGTCCGCCTATACCTAATGAATAATTACCAAGAAGTCTTTTCTCTGCAAGAAGTTTCCCGCGGCGATAGACAAATACGTCACCTCCACAATGCAGGAGAGCGTAGGGAATTAACTGCTTGTAAGCAGGATTGGATTCCGCATCTTTTCGCTTGATGAAGGTGTGATTCTTTGGGTTGAGGATTATGTTTAAGTACTTATCCAGTTCAAGTGAAATTTCCTGGAATGTGCCAATTTGTTCCAGCAACTGAGTTGGAAATGCCAAAACATATTCTTCTAAATATTTTTCATTTTGCACGATGGTTCCTTTTTTCAAATTTTAAACAAAGACCGTCGCTATTCTGAGTTAACTCAAAACTAAGTGACGGTCACTGAAAAAATCGGCTTAGTACAAAAAATAATCGGTTTGCCGGGCAAGTGTGCAACTGCTTAACCTTTTTCCAATTGGAGGGTTTTAGTTGCCGCATCGCAAACTTCACTCGGCCCAAAGTATTGTATTGGCCCGGGGAAAACATAGGAAGTCTTAATTGACCATTCGGCTCTGTTTTTTACAAATTCTTTAAATGGTTTGCCGTCCAATTTCACTAATGCTTTTTGAATAACAGGTTTCATGCAACCGTGTCTTTTTTCCATATTCATCAGCATGGTAATTGGCACACCTCCCGCGATCCATTGTTCAGCTGGAGCGGTAAGATTTCGAACCGATGCCATATACCCGGTTTTTCCTGATCCGATAATAACGGCAGCTACATAACCCAGGGAATAGGTATAGTTGGCATCAAAATTAGACGGCGCTGCGCAGCGGCCTTCGTAGCCAAAGAAATTCGCAAGCGCGGTGAATTTCCCTTTGAATTTGCCTTCAGCCTTCCACTCCTTCAGCTTTTCTTCAACCATTTCAATCAACAATTTTTCAGTCTCAATACGCGAAACCATGACATTGCCATGCGGGTCGCGATCCATGAGGAGCTGAATCTGTATGTCTTTGGGCAACGAATTAAATGCCTTTGTTGAATCGGCGCTTATATGACTGTTAACGAATTGGAATTTTTCATCATCAGTTTCCAATACATTAAAAGCTGTAGCTTTCTCAGCCAGCAAGTCGTTGATTTCAGCGATGAGTTTTTTAATCTCGGGCACAAATTCTATTAAGCCTTCCGGTATCAAACAAATCCCAAAGTCTTCATCATTATCGGAACGTGTTTTTATAACTCTGGCAATATCCTCAACAATCTGGTTCATTGTCGACCTTTTTTCCTCTACTTCTTCAGAAATGATAGCGTAGTTTGGGCGGGTTTGAAGAGTGCATTCCAGTGTTATGTGTGATGCAGAACGCCCCATGAGCTTAATGAAATGCCAATATTTTTTTGCGGATAGAGCATCGCGTTCAAGATTGCCGATAAGCTCACTATATATCTTGCAGGCTGTATCAAAGCCAAAGGATGTTTCGATCATGCCATTTTTCAAATCTCCATCAATGGTTTTGGGGCAGCCTATTACTTGCACACCGGCTTTAATTGACTTATAATATTCAGCCAACACGCAGGCATTTGTGTTTGAATCGTCTCCTCCAATGATAACAATAGCATTGATTCCAAGTTTTTTGCAATTCTCAAGACTTTTATCAAACTGTGATTGTTCGTCCAGCTTCGTCCTGCCGCTGCCAATAATATCAAATCCTCCTGTATTCCTGTATTCATCAATGAGTGGAGCTATCAGTTCAATATATTTTCCATCTACTAATCCTGATGGCCCGCCAAGGAAACCATATAATTTACTTTTGCTATTCATTGCTTTTAAGCTGTCAAAGAGCCCTGCAATTACATTATGTCCACCAGGAGCCTGCCCCCCGGATAGGATAACTCCCACTTTTAATGCAGATGATTCCAAAGGGTTTGAACCGGATTCAATATTTAAAATCGGTAAACCATAGGTATATGGAAACATCTTACTAATTTCTTTTTGATGTGCAACAGACTGAGTTGCACCACCCTCTTTCACCAATATGTTGCCGGTTAAAGTGATCGGTAATTTTGGTTTATAGTTGGCTCTGGCTAACTGTAATGGACTTATTGTCATAGGATTGAATTTTATATGTTTTTACTTTAGTGAGGTTTATTAACACTGTATCTAATTAAATCAATTATTGGTAAAAAATCCAGATGGAAAAGGGTAGATGAACTCTATTGTTAATTTTATGTAGAAGCGTGGTTATCCCTTGAGTGCGTATTGCTTCCGTACCGCTGGAATTAAATATTCCGCAAATGATCGTTCCAAATCGTATTGCGGTTGCCAACCCCAATCGGTGCGCGCTGCAGAATCATCTACGTCTTTTGGCCAACTGTCGATTATTGCCTGACGCCTATAATCAGATTCAAACGTAACACTGGGTTTCGGGAACGCTTTCTGGATAATTCGGAATATCTCCGATGCCGACGGATTGAAAGCTCCAACATTATAGATCATTCTTGTCAGTTTCTCGCGGGGAGCAGATTGAAGTTTTAGCAACGCAGTAATAGCATCCGGCATTGCCATGAATGGTATGCATGTATCCTCACGAACAAAACAAGTGTATGGCTTATTCTTCGCCGCCATATGCAGCATCTCAGGAGCAAAGTCACTTGTCCCGCCTGTTGGCAGAGTAACCGCGCTGATCAGACCGGGGAATCGCACTCCGCGGAAATCAACCTGTGCTTTGGGCGGCTCTGCATCTAATTGGCGATAGTAATTCGCATAATACCTGCCAAGCTGTTCAGTGTACAGTTTGTTGATGCCGTACATCGTGCGTGGTGTCAGCCATTGATCTTCTTTGACTTTGCCAGCTCGTTGTTTCGTTGCGATGTTGGGAAGGCCATACACAGCGATAGAACTTGGATAGATAAATTTAATTTCGCATCCTTGCAAACGCGATTGTGTGATAGCGATTTCCAGAAGGTTCAGTGAGCCGTCGACGTTCACACGATGTGCCAATGTTGGCTGGCGTTCGGCGCGTGTAGAAAGTAAAGCGGCAAGGTGATAAATGGTATCGAAGTTATGTTCAGTAGAAAGTGTTTCGAGTAAATGTGAATCTAAAATATCTCCTGTAACAATCCGGTGACAACGTAATCGTACTGATTCCTCGATGGGAAGCATATCCATTGCGACGATGTGCATACCGCCCTGTTCGGACAGTTTTTCAATCAGCCCGTGCCCGATTTCACCGTTCGCACCGGTGATAAGAATGGTTTTAATTGACATAGATTCTCCGGCAAGAATCAGTGTTTTTGTTGTTCAGCAGGTTTAATCTTTTCGGCGTTCACGAGTTTACCGACAAGTTTCTGGGGCGCATGAATCAACGTTGGGAGACATTGGGAACAGATCCATAATTCTTTTGTATCGAAACGAAGATGAAGGAGGGGGGCCTCAAGCTCTGAGAGTTCACAGTTCAAGCAGCGAAGTTCTTGTTTGGAAGTGCTCATGATGTTCTCCGTAAATAATATTTCCTGGTTTTATTCCGTCGTAACCATCGTTTTGCTATCCGGTCCCGGAAACGATTGCGACGGTTTTATAGAATGAAATTCGTTGATGAGTTTAAGAGCCTCATCTAAAAGACTGCCAATCGTTTTAAGTGAATCGAGAACTTCATCAAGTTTTGTGACATCCGTATTTTTTATCAGCAATTGTTGATATATCTTCGCACCGGCAATTGGGTTGCCAATTTTATCTGCAATAGAGATTGCCATTTCCAGCTCTGTAGTCCGTCTTGCCTCTTCGGCAACACGCACTTCGAGCGAGCGGATACGTAATCCCGCACGAATCCGTGCTAACAATTCATCGATTTCAAAAAGTTTAGCAAGGTAATCATCCGCACCTGCGTCTAATCCCTGCACAATATTTTTCGTTCCAGTATAGGCTGTAATCATTATTATGTAGCGGTTACGGTGAGCAACATCAGCTTTAATGAGCTTTACTAATTCTATGCCGCTCAGTCCCGGCATATCCCAATCAAGAAGAATAATATCCGGTTGGCATCGTTCCAATTCCTTCCATCCGGTGATCGGATTCAATGCAGAAGTTACCACATATCCTTCTGCTTCCAATCCTATACGTAACGAAGAAACGAATTCAGCATTATCATCTATTATAAGTATAGTATTTGGCATAGTCTAATACACACCGCAAAGTTTTTTCGCTATTGCATAAAAGTACAATTCGACTAGAAATAAGCTAACAATTTGTGGCTTGAAGCGCAATGCGTAATCGTCTTGAAGAATATGAGGGGGAGCGTTAACTCAATGGCAGGACACAAAAGCCGCTATTTCAGTGCGGTTTATCGATCTGTATTATAAACAACTGCGAGGCACTTTGGAAGTACCTCGCAGATTGGACCTTACTACTTTTCTTTCTTCAACGGTAAAATACCTCCTGCCAATTCGCCAATAACGTTAACTAGTTCAGTGTTTGCCGGCACAACAATTTTCGCGTTGTTCTGCAATGATACCTGAACAGTTTCGAGACGTTTTAATAATTGCGCATTGCCGACAAAAAATTTGTTAGCTGCGTCATTCACAAGCTGAATGGCTTCGGCTTCGCCTTCCGCAGCAAGAATTCTCGCCTGGCGAATTCCTTCTGCTTCTTTGATAGCGGCTCGTTTCTTTCCATCTGCTGCTGTTTCGGCGGCAGTGGCAAAATCAACTGCAGCAAGTTTTTCATTTTCCGCTTTTACTATCTTGTTCATCGTTTCCTGTACATCTTTTGGCGGATCGATTTGTTTCAACTCTGCACGAACAATGTCGATGCCCCAATTCGTTGTCTCTTGAATGAGAATCTTATGAAGATCGTCGTTGATGCGGCCGCGCTCACTGTTAGCTGATTTTAATGTCAGCGTGCCGATAATGTTGCGGAGTGTAGTACGCGCAAGATTCACAATCTGGAAATTGACATTGTTGACGTTATATACAGAGTTCTTTACGCTTTCTTCATCGGTTTTCACTTTAAAATAAACCTGCGCGTCGACAACAGCGTTGAGATTGTCGTTCGTTATAATTTCCTGCGGTTCGGCATCTACCATTTGCTCGGTAATGTTAATCCGATATAATTTATCGATCCCCGGCATAATCCAATGAAAGCCGGGCTGCGCGAAGCGGTTGTACTTTCCTAAGCGCTCTATTAATGCTCTATGTGTCGGGCGAATAATTCGGATACCTATCAAGAAAAGGAAAACAAAAAGAATTCCGCCTACAATCCATAAGCTGCTTAATGTCGCTCCTGATTCTTCCATCATAATCTCCTTATAAGTGATTAAACATTAGTTGTACAATATACCATTTCAAGTTGATCAGACGAGATTGTACGACCTCGTCTGATTGCATCAATGGATTCACTTCACATATTCTTCTGCAAAGAACTTAGCCGAGAGCGGCTCGCCTGTTGCTTCTTTTATTAAAGCATCCCACCGCAAACTGGCGCCGGGTGCGAATACTTTTTCTTTCAAGTATGTGCCGACTTCCGGCTTGTTCGCGAAGCACACTTCTTTTGTGCTTTCTTGCTTTAAAATATTTTTTGCGATGTAATGTTGAAGCTGAGATGCCGTCAATTCGCCAAGCTCGTAGTTGTGATAATATGCGGGCGCTTGTGAGAGATGAATTTTTGCCGCCCAGTCCGCCGCATTGCGTCCTTCCGGCGGTGTTACCATTTGATATTCCTGCACCAGGTTCCACCATAGTTTATTCAAATCCTGGTCCGGATTTTCATACATCGCTTTTTCAAAACGCATCATCACTTGTGTCCACCTGCAAAAGATAAGTGCATGCATTCGCAGGTTCTCTTGTCCTTCAGCACGGATGGTTTCTTTATCTTTGGCACTCACATTAACCATCGCTTGCAGCCAATCGGCATTTTCGGATTGACGTTCCATCATCATTGCGATAGCTTCTGTCACGAAAATGTGCGTTTCGCTTCTTAAGTAAAATGGGAGATCGCGCCGCACGTTCAAACTGTACACACCGTGTCCGAGCTCGTGCAGCATCGTGCTCGCCCAATATTTATTATCAACAACGCTTTGCATGGTTCGCACATCGCCTAAACGGTCGATATCTGTGCTGAATGCATGCTGGTACTTTCCTTTGCGCCCGTAGATATCGCTGTTCTTTAAAATTTCTTCCACTGGCAGTCCGATATTATCATAGAAAGTGCTTACTAATTTATCAATCTTCTTTCCTTTAAAATATTTGTCGATGTCCACTGTTCCAATTTGTGGTGCTTCCTGAAAGAACCGATCCTGATAATGCCATGGCATCATCTGCTCCGGTTTGATTCCGTACTTCTTTGCTAACTTTCCATCAATCTCAGATTTGAGCTTTTTGTAGGGCTCATCTGTAAGCGTCTTTAATTCGTCAAATATGGCTACAACTTCGTCAACACTCTGCTCGTTCGCGATGAGTGACATCTCGTAGTAATTTTTGAATCCTAACTGACGCGCGGCTTCGTTGCGCAGTTTCACAAGTTCAATAACGTCGGATGCAACAGCGTTGCCAACTTCCTTGCTTGCTTCCCATGCTTTCTGCCGCTTGGAGGAGTTCTTTTCTGTTTTCAGAATATTCTCGATGTCGTTGTCGTTCACTTCCTTACCGTCGATTGTAGGGCGGAAGATATTGAATTTATTCTGGACAGCAGCAGCCTTCTCTACAATTTTCCGCATCAATGTTGTATCGTTCTGATTTGTGAGGTAATTATTGTAGATGATGATCAGTTGGCGTTGGAGAAGTGTGTCTTTTATATTGCCATCGTCTTTCCATTTCTTCAACTGTTCAAAATCTTTTTTGTTGGAAAAGATAGTGCGAACTTCAAGTTCAACAGCTGCTTGCTCGTCGTAGAATTTCTTCTCACCGGTGGCGTTGGCATTCCAACTGGCAAGATTTAATGCCTTCAATTTCGGTTCCATTGTTTTGAGATGCATATCAATGAACGCTCGCAAATCTTTCTCGTCATTACGCATCGAGCAGGATATCAATGCAAACGAGAAGAGAATGGGAAGAAAAAGAAAGAGGTGTTTCATAAATACTCCTTTTTAAAGGTAAGAATGGATGAACTTATGGATAATCTATGGAGAGGATTGCTGAAGCGCAAGCGTATTGTGATGCCGTTTTGATGCTGATTTGAAGGGAATTTCACTTGCCGGAGAGGAGTTTTTTCTCCTATTTCAATTCACGAACTGCATCTTTTACCAATTCCCACACTCGCGCAACATGCTTTTCAGCGGTGGCAAGGTTTCCAATGGCAATCCGGATCGAGTAGCAGCCGTTCAGTTTTGTGTGAGAAAGAAATACCTCGCCTGTTGCATTTACTTGTTCCATAATCTGTGAATTGAGTTGCCCGAGCTTTGTTTCATCTGAAATTCCTTTTGGGTGATAACGAAAACAGACAACACTAAACGGAACTGGTGCAAGCCGCTCAAAATCTTTATCTGCATCTACCCAAGAAGCGAACTCGCGCGCTAGTCGACAATGTTCACGAAGCCGTGATGCAAGTCCATTAACGCCAAATGAACGAATGATAAACCAGAGTTTCAGTGCGCGGAATCTACGGCCAAGTTGAACACCCCAATCCATATAATTATTCACTTTGTCATCAGTGGTTTTGAGATATTCCGGTACAAGACTGAATGCTTGCTTCAGAGTTTCGACGTGTCGTGTGAAGAGCACACTGCAATCCATCGGTGTGAAGAGCCATTTGTGTGGATTGGTGACAAAAGAATCAGCACGGTCACAACCATCCAGCACCGATCTCATTTCAGGAACGATTGCTGCCATACCGCCATATGCTCCATCGACGTGCAGCCATAATTTTTCTCTTCCACAGATTTCGGCAATTGCCGGCACCGGATCGATACTGGTCGTGGAAGTTGTTCCAACCGTTGCGACGACAGCAAAAGGAAGCCATCCGTTTCCCTTATCTTCCTCGATGGCGGCAGCGAGTGCTTTCGCATTTATCCTGAATTCTGCATCTGACGAAATCTTATGTACACATTCTTGACCGATGCCAAGTATGATGGCGGCTTTTTCAATGGAAGAGTGTGTGTGTTCGGAACAGTACAAACGCAGCCGCGGCAGGTCTGTTCGCCCCGATAGTCCTTGTTCGCGCACTCCCCTCTGCACTGCTTCACGTGCCGCCGTCAGTGCAATGAGTGTAGAGACGGAAGCTGTGTCTATGATGACACCTTGAAATCCTGACGGCAGTCCGAGCATTTGCCTCAACCAGTCGGTTACAACTTCTTCCAACTCCGTAGCAGAAGGAGAGGTTCGCCATAGCATCCCGTTGACATTTAATGTTGTAGCAAGCATCTCTGCTAAAATTCCTGGTGCAGAAGCGCTATTGGCAAAGTACGCAAAGAAGCCGGGATGATTCCAGTGTGTGATGCCGGGAAGTATGATGCGGTTGAAGTCTGCGAGAATTGTTTTCATGTTCTCCGGCGATGCGGGTGGTGCTGTCGGCAGCAGTTTTTTTATATCGCCCGGTTTTACCTGTGAGAGCACTGGATATTTTTCTGCGTTCTTTAGATAATCGGCCATCCAATCGACAACTTCTTTTCCGATTTTACGAAATTCTTCAGAATCAATTCCGCCAAAAATATCTTCTGTCATTGTTATCCTGTTGTCAAAATATCGAGGTAATTTTAAATGAGATTAGTTCTTCACCTCAACAGGTGGACCGTCTGAAACACCGGAGTCAAGAACGATCTTCCAGGAACTATCCGGTTGTTTCTTCCATGTCGTCGAATATGTGCCTGTAGATTTCATCCACTTACCTTCTTTGTTCCTGCGAATTCTTTCCCATCTGCCTACAGTATATCCAATAACCCCGGGTATCATCATTTCGCCTTTTGTGGGATGCCATCGGAGTGTGAACGTTGAATCTTTAAAAACAGGTTCCATCACTGTACGGATTTCGGCATGACCTGTTGTCGGTTTACTTGTGTCACTTAACATTGAACCGTTGGGTGCGAAGTACGCTACCCAGCCATCGACGCCTTTCGCGGCAGTGGCTTTATTAAAATCGCGGTCGAGCTGCATTAATAATGTTGCCCCGTCCGTTTTTTCTTGCCCCATAGCAAATGTAGAAAGAATGCCCATGAATACAAATATGCAAACATACATTTTCACACAGTCACCTGATTTGTTGGTATGCTTTATCAAATCTCCATAAAAAGGATAGAAAGTGCAATATGAAATTGGCGGTTAGAGGTAATCGAATATTTTTGTTTCTGTAGAGACGTTCAATTGAACGTCTCTACGGTCTAGCGGCTCAACTGCTCAGAACTTCCCTTCACAACAATCCTTTCAGCTTATCGTACCCGGCACGGCTGATAAGAAGTTTTGTCCCATCCTTCAGGATTGCCACACGGCTGTCTTTTGCATAAAGCTCAATGCGAGCGATACGTTCGAGGTTGAGAATATAGGAGCGGTGGACCCTGACAAATTTAGCTGTATCTAATTCTTTTTCTAATTCCGCCATGCGTTCCTGCTTCAAATGAGTTTTGCCGTCCGACTTGATTGCAACATAATCGTCCTGCGCTTCGATATAATCTATTCTATCTACTGGAATGACGTGCACTTTAGAACCATCCTTCACCAGAATTCTTTCTAGCGGCGAGGGTTTCATCCCTGCGGAAGAAGCAATTTCTTGGATTGGAATAGATACATGTTTCTTCAAATGCTTTTTCGCATGCTCTAGTGCTTCTGTCAATCGTTCTTTACTGAAGGGTTTGAGAAGATAATCCACTGCGTGTACTTCAAAAGCTTTTACAGCATACTGGTTGTATGCAGTAGCAAATATGATAGACGGTGGTTGATCGACAAGCTCCAGTACTTCAAAACCGTTCAACTTTGGCATTTGAATATCGAGTATGACAAGGTCAGGTTTGGATTCGGTGATCGCTTTAACGGCATCGAAACCGTTGGCACATTCGGCAATGATCTTAACTTCCTCATGAGCAGAAAGAAATTCGCGCAGAACAAGCCGTGCAGGTTCTTCATCATCAACAATGATTGTGCGGATGGTGTTTTTTGATGACATGATTTACGGTCTGTGAATAGGAAACGAAAGCTTTACTAGAAAGTACTCATTGGTTTCCTCAACATCCACTCGAGCATCATTGCCGTACAGTGTGCCGAGACGCAAACGAACATTCTTCAATCCAAGTCCGCTTCCTCTGCGGCGTGGTCTGTCAAGATCGATAGGATTCCTGATTTGAATGACAAGCCGGTCTCCGTGTCTTTCACACTGCATCTGAATTGTTCCACCATCCACCAGATGGGCAATACCATGACGAACAGCATTCTCGACAAGCGGTTGGAGGATAAGGGGAGGCACCATCACTTTCTGGCAATCTTCTTTTATTGCTTGATCAACTTTTAATCGCGCACCAAATCGTACTTGTTCAATGGTAAGAAATTCTGAAATAAGCGCCAACTCGTCATGGAGAGGAATGTTGCTGCGAGCTCCAAGCTCGAGACTCTTCCGAAAAAAATCTGCAAGCATGAGCGTCATTGTCCGGGCTTTTACCGGATCGCTTGCTGTGAGGGCGCTAATGGAATTGAGGCTATTGAAAAGAAAATGCGGATCGATTTGGGCACGAAGTGCGCGAAGCTCTGCATCTTGTGCGAGCAATCTCAGTTCTAAGGTCTGTCGTTCAGATTCATTGGAACGTTCGAATCCGATTATGACATAATGCATAGATGCGATAAGAAGAAAGATCAGTACGAGCGTGCTGAAAATTCCAGCAATCCAAGGTTCGTAAAGCGGCGATATGGATGGTGCAATTTTTAAGGAATCGATTAATTGTACCCAGCTGTACCCAAGTAGAAGTTCAAGTCCGGCAGCGATACATGCAGCTACGACGAACATAGAAAGAAGATTATACCACTGTGTCGTTTTAACGGGAAAAACTCTGCACAAGTAATAGGAAGAGAGGCAGATGAATGCAAAGAAAATATTCAACGGGATGTCGGATAACAGAAATGCTGCCCATTGACTTTTATATGAGAATATGAATGGTATCTCAATCAGCAGTCCGACGGACAACCAGATAGCAAGATAGAGGGCAAGCGTTCGCCTGTTGGAAAGAATTGGGTGCACAGTTAGTTTTTAATCTCGATGCCGCCCATAATTGTGGTTCCTTTTATAACGAGGCGTTTTGTGCTTTCTGTTGGATGATGAGTTTTGTCATCGTATCCACCCATAAAAGGAGATACATCGATAATGACAAGCCAGTCTTCCGGAATACGCATCGACATACCACCCATCATTGTGAAGATATCGATAGTAGCTTCTTCTTTAATAGATGCATCTCGCAGATCGAGTTCGAATCCACCCATAATAGCAGTGAGCTCTCCGCCTTTAAAGTTTTGAGAGGTGTTAATACGTTTGAATCCACCCATAATGGCTACTGCTTTAATGAAGGAATTTGCATCGTTGGTTTCGGCATCTGAAGAACCAATGTGTAGACGATGTGAAGATGCTCTTACAATCATCATGATTCCAGTAACAACAAGAATCAGAGGCCAGTAGTCCCACAAACTGAAACGAATAAAGTACAGCCGATCTAACAACATCGCAGCGCCAATAAAAGTTAGAATGGCTCCCCAGACTCGTCCCGGACCATGTTGACATTGAATGAGGTATGCTAATCCAACAATCATAATGATTACCGGCCAATATTGCAGATAGTTATGCGGATCAATGATGTCAAAGTTGCCGAGTAGGAAGAGAATGCCGATAAGAATAATTCCCATTCCTAGCACTAATCGTGGAGCGAAAAAGGAATTTTGTCTAGTTTCCATTGCAGTGATCCTTTGCAAATCTAAAATGTGATGGATAGGCAGATTTCCACAACATGCCTATACCAACACCGATGAGCAGAATCGGCCACGAGTTATGATAATCTAACCCGAATATATGCAATTCTGATATGAACAGCCATGCTCCAATAAAAAGTGTCGAGCAAGCTTTTCGGTATTCCCAAGCAAACTCTGCATCCAACAATTTTCCCAATCCGACGGCGATAATAATGATTGGCCAATAGTGCCACACTGGTCCGGCATTAAAAATATCGAATTTATCCAGCATCAATGCAACGCCGGCAAATAATAAAAAAAATCCGATACCGAGATGACCGAAGTAATGTCGTTTATCGTGTTCCATAATAATTCTCCTTTATAAGGTTGTTCTATATTATGATACACGAAAATTCTCAAGAGGTTGCGGCGATTTCGGCGAGCAGGGAAGGGGAATCGGTAAGTGGTGGGGAGTATCTACATTTCATTTCAAAAACGCAACATAAAAAGGTGAAGTCACATTGAATTTGTCGGAAGGAAATATCCGCGTGTAAATCGGGTTTAGACAAGCACAGCCCGACTTAATAATTATTTTTGGATGACTTTTTGAAAAGTTCATAGATCTTAAGAACCCGCGAGGTCTAATCAGAACTATTCCTGCGGCGGCATACCAAACTGCGACCACTCCTCACGCGATGGTCCGTAAACGCCTGGAACTTTAAGTCCTGCCTGCCGCATCAGCACCGTCATCTGCGCTCGGTGATGAATCTGATGTTTAATGATTGAAGCGAGTGTAGCGGCACGAGTCCACTTTTGTCCGTACATATCGATTTCTCCCGGTAACATTCCATCATTCCACTGATGCTTCACCTCCACTGCGAGCGATGCGCCTGCTTTCTCGTACGATGCAACAATAACCGATGCGGTGTTTGGATCAGGTGCGTTTTCAGGCGGTGCATTGACTTTTAGACCAGCTTTATCTCCCATTTCACCAAGGGTGAGAACAATATGCCATGCCAGATGACCCAATGAGCGGCCTTCTGCCGATACTTTCTGTTTGAGCGATGCGTCGGTGAGATTCTTAAACACTTTAAGCGTAGAATCATTCTCTTGAGTCCAATCAGTTAAAAAATCTTGAATTGTATGGTACATTATAATTCTCCTTCATAAGTTAGTTTAATATTCTACTATGTCTATGTCGGTCAATCCAATATGCCCAAGCAATGAAGAGCCATTGAGCTAATCCGGCATAAGCGACTGCTGTCATATTTGGAGGCGGCGGTGATGTAATGTTTGCGATGTAGGAAATCAGAAGCATTGCTATCAATCCCCATAGTGCATAATTTCCGATACGATCACTCGATTTCGTTGCTCTAATGTAAATATAGATTGCACCGATAAAGAGAATTCCTTCGACAAATATAGTGCCGATAATGGAATTCCATAGTCCAAGCCCCAAAACATTATGAATACCCGGAGCAATCGGAAGATCGGGTTTGTGCGTGATAAAATCAAGCAGCCAATGGCTAAAGACAGCACAGCCAACAATGATCGAATTACGGAAATTCTTTTTCACATAATAATATATTCCTCCGAAAAGAACTGCCCATCCAATGCTCATCAGTAAACTGTGTGAGAATGGGTAATCGTAAAAATCGAGTGGAGTAAATGCAGTATTACCGTGAGCTATTCTGGTATGTTCAATACCAAGAATTAAGAAGAGTGGCCAGAGTAAATCGAGAAACTGAGCTGCGAAGAGCAGAGTTCCGAGTTTTACCAGAGGTGCAACTTTTTTTGCACCAAATCCGACAGCGAAGTGGCCGATGAACATAATAAATTTCTCTTTCTCGATTTCAATTCTTTCTTATATGTATCGCTCAATTATTTTTTTGCACCAAGATCGCCTTCACGAGACACCAATTTAGGGAAGATGCGACGGTCGAACATTGCCGGCACACCGACGGTCCCCGCATATTTGCATGTGATTATTTGTGGCGGTTGAGATATAATAAAAACCGAACCGCCAAGAACGCAAAGTTCTTGTTTCCCTTCGCGGCCTTGGTGGTTTCATAAAATTTTACTACTTCTTATCTAATATTTTCTCCATCTCATCCATTACGCGATTCATTTTCTTCATTGTGAGATCGAACGGCTCGGAGGTCGTCATATCGACACCGGCTTTTTTCAACAATGCAATTGGATAATCGGAGCCGCCGGAAGAAAGGAATTTAATATATTTCTCTGTGGAAGTTTTATCGCCGGCAATTGTTCGTTCTGATAATGCCGCCGAAGCTGTAAATGATGTAGCGTATTGATAAACATAGAAGTTGTAATAGAAGTGCGGAATATATATCCACTCGGCTTTTATTTCGTCGTCAACTATGCAAATGTTTTTGTCATGACCGTAATATTTTTTGACGATTTCGTCATAGACTTTATTCAGCACGTCGCCGGTGAGTGGTTCGCTCTTTTCTGCCATCTCGTGAATGCGGAGTTCAAACTCCGCAAACTGTGTTTGCCGGAATACAGTTCCCTTGATGCCTTCGAGATAACTGCCGAGCAGCGAGAGTCGGACATTGTCGTCTTTGATTTGCTTCAGCATGTAATCAATCAACAACGCTTCGTTAAATGTTGAAGCAACTTCTGCAACAAAGATCGGATATTGTGACGTGGCATACGGTTGATTCTTATTGGATAGATAACTTTGCATCGAGTGTCCGAATTCATGCGCAACGGTACTCATGTCATCGTACTTGCCGTTGTAATTCAATAGCATGTACGGATGCACGTCGTATGCCGAACCATTGGAATAAGCGCCGGAACGTTTGCCTTCGGTCGGGTAGACGTCCAACCAGCGTTCCGCAAATCCATTTTTAAGAACATCGGTATAATCCGAACCTAACGGCTTCAATGCTGCAAGAATATACTGTTGTGCTTCATCGTATGTGTATTTGAGATCGATATCTTTTAACAAAGGTGCATAGAGATCATAATAGTGTAACGTATCGATGCCAAGAATTCTTTGTCTCAGTTTTAAATAGCGATGGAAGGTGCTAAGGTTCTTATTGACGTTATCTACCAGACTGTGATAAACCTGTATGGGGATGTTGCTGGCATCGAGTGCACTTTCAAGACACGAATTGTATTTCCTCGCATTCTTATAGAAGAGTTCTGTCTTCACTTGCGCATTCAATAGTGTTCCAGAGGTTCGACGATATTCATTTAGCTTGCCCATGAATGCTGCGAAAACTTTTTTGCGATCTTCTCTGTTTGCAGAGGTTCGCTGGAGAGCAAATCCTGCCGCATCAAGTTTGACGGTCTTCCCGTCGCTCAGCGTGATTTCTGGATAGGGAAAATCTGCGTTGGAGAAAATACTATGGATATTATAAGGTTCACCCGACATCAATCCGGCATCTGCAATAATCTTCTCTTCACCCTCGGTGCCTGTGTGAGCTTTACGGCGAAGTAAGTCATCTAAATAATGGCGATAAATTTCAAGCTTCTTCTCACCTTTGATGAATCCCTGTACTTTTGCCGGATCGATCTTGAGAATTTCAGGCTCGATAAATGCTGCTTGTGCACCGAACGATGCTCCAAGTTGACTCATTTCCTGCTGCATTCCAAGATACGATTGTACCTTCGTATCCTGATCAAAACTCATATTGGCGTAAGCATAGAGGCGGCCAAATTCTTTATTGAGTTCTGTGACGAGATCGAGACACTCAAGCAACTGCTGAGCAGATAAACCTAATGTTCCTTTGTATTTTTTGAGTGCAGGAATTGAAACACTTCTTTCGGCCGCCGGATTGGCCTCTGTAAGCCGTTGCTTAGCTTCTTTCCACGCTACATCGGACGGATAGATGTCGGCAAGGTTCCATTTATATTGATCGGCAATTTTACTGCGATCGCGCTCCTGCGCCAGAGACGAATCTGGTGCCAAAAATGCGAGGCCGAGAAGTGGTAACGCGAATTTTGCAAATGGGTTCATAATTTCACCTTGATTTGAATGATACATTTAGATTTATAACCTCAACGATGTTGAGAACTATTCATTGGTTACAATGTACGTTTTGGAA
The DNA here is from genome assembly GCA_050015675.1 of Bacteroidota bacterium. Taxonomy (GTDB): domain Bacteria; phylum Bacteroidota; class Ignavibacteria; order UBA10030; family UBA10030; genus Fen-1298. Next base: position 117,184 of record JBEKAY010000003.1, read on the forward strand.
AGAATGGAGGCAACAAATGAATATGAAAAAATACTGAAATAACCATGCCATAAACATACCGGAATGGTTAAGTCGGCAGAAAGACATCATCGATTGGATAATCCATCGGATCGAATTATTAGATAGCCGCTGATTCATAAATTTATTTTGAACAAAAATAAAAACATGGAAGTTCCGTTTTCCCGTAACAATATTTAAGGCTAATAGGAGAGATTTGTTAATTAACTATTGACAAAAGATATATTTTTCTTATATTATAAGGTAGTAACTATGAACAACATTAGTTATTAAGGTAGCAGGAGAATAAACCATTGTGAGGAAGATCGAAACAATAGTAAGCTACGATAAGCTTGACGCTCTTCGCGAGGCTTTTTTAGCGGCTGGAATTCAAAAAATGACTGTAACGGAAGTCCGGGATTACGGAAACCATGAAGCGCATACAGAAATATATCGAAGCAATGCATTTTCCATCGACTCACTTGCCAGAGTAAAGGTAGAAACCATTGTTCCTCAGAATAAGGTGCATACAGTGGTTTCTATTCTTAAGACGAAAGTCCAAACCGGAAAAGGTGCAGAAGAGAGAATCCTTGTTTCGTCGGTCGATGATGTTGGTCAGATATATTCAAACGGAACAGGGAATCCGTTTGATGGAACAAGAGCATAAGCAATAAATTCACAAACATACACAATGAGAGGTTATTCATGAGAAATATTATAACAACGATGGCATCATTTATTGCCATCAGTTTTTCTACCGGGGTTCGCGCAGCCCAATTGAGTGAAGCATTTCATCAATGCTGATTTAGTCTGGTTGTACCTGTAAGAACATGTATTTCTTTAGGATCAATAAATCAAACAATATTAATACTAAAGGAGCAACACTATGAAATCGATACAAAAGATCACTCCTGCGATTTTCAACAAACTTAAAACGATAGCGGTATGTTCTGTAGTGATACTGATGCTTTCTCAATCTGCACAATCACAACCCGTTACCTACACGGGATTTGTCGATGCCTATTATAGTTACAATTTTGCAACACCAATGTCGTTAACGAATAAGCTTAGGAATTTCGATACACCGGAAAATCTGTTTACCCTGAGCCTTGCTGAACTTGTTATTCAAAAGACTGCCTCCCCGGTCGGGTTTCGCCTCGATCTGGATTATGGCGCGACCAATGATGTAGTCCAACAGGCAAGCACGTCGACTCTTTCTATAGTACAGCAAGCCTATGTCACCGCGGTCCTGCCTGTTGGCGCGGGACTGACTGTTGATGTCGGCAAGTTTGTTACGCATATGGGATATGAAGTAATCGAATCGAAGGATAATGCGAATTACAGCCGCTCGTTCCTCTTTGCGTATGCGATTCCATATTACCATACCGGTATGAGATTGTCGTATCCGATTGCGAGCAGTCTGACGGCCTGCATACACATTGTCAACGGTTGGAATTCTTCCCTGCATCCTAATGATTCTAAATCTATCGGTGCGACGCTGAACTATACCGCTTCAAGCACCACGGGAATTATTTTCAACGGCATGTGGGGGCATGAGAACCTTATACCGGTTGAAATCGGAGCGCGCAATGTCTATGATCTCTGCGTCAATCAAACAGTATCGGATAATTTTACACTCGGATTGAACGGGGATTACGGTGAAGCCGGAACATCTGCAGGCCTTGCTACATGGAAAGGTGCAGCTCTGTACGGTAAATATTCAATAGATACTCTCTCAGCAATTGCTGTTCGCGCTGAAGTATACAACGATCCCGTTGGTTACACGATCGGTACGCCGGGTACGTATAAAGAGGTGACTCTTACTCTAGAGCATAAATTGTTCAATCAAATGCTCACCCGCGCTGAACTGAGAAACGACATGGCTGGTACTCCTTTTTTTGATAACAGCACAAAAGCGAATGTGGATAAAAACCAGCTTACTTTTCTCGTAGGGTTGGTTGTTACATTCTAACTGAAAAAATAATTTCTCTTACTCTTTAACAAAACTTGGAGGTAGTTATGGCAAAAAATGACACAGGAATGAAAAAGACCCTCGGACTAACTGGCGTTACAATGAATGCCATGGCGCTAATAGCGCCCGGCGCATTTCTCTGGACGACTTTTCAAATACAAGCTTCCAATACCGGCGGGGGAACAGATATGTGGACCGGTGTTGTTGCAGCGTTGATCGTAGCTTTCTTAACAGCGGTTGCGTTTTCGGAACTGGCACGCAAGTATCCTGAAGCTGGAGCTGGCGGATCATATTACTTTGCCGAGAAAGCATTCTTAGATCGTGATAAAGCAAATCATCAAAGGTTTGCACGTCTCTCGAAGTTCTTCACCGGCTGGGCTGCCCATCTTTTTTACTGGGTATACCCGGGTGTAATGGTAGCATTTATGTCAATCATTGTTACCTATATCTTCGGTCAATTTGGTATTAACCTGAGTATCCCTGTTCAGATACTCGTTGCAGTTGCTTTTGCTGCATTCGTCGGTTTTATTGCCGTGCGCGGCATCAGTGGTTCGACGAACGTTGCTATTGCAATCAATGTTATACAGTTGGTTTCATTAATCGGATTCAGTGCTCTGGCGATTGCATTCAGGTTCTCGAATCCGTTACATGCAACTCAATGGATGCATAGTGGAGCGCCCTCAATCGTCTTTCCACATAATTTATCTGCAATGTTATTCCAATCGACGATTGCTATTCTGATCCTGGTTGGATTTGAATCATCAACTTCACTTGCAGGTGAATCGATCAATCCGAAGCGTGATATACCGCGCGGTGTGTTGTTATCGCTGATCATTCAGGGATTGTTTGCTTATCTGTTGGAATACTTTGCAGCCAATTATGCTTTGTGCGAAAAACTCATCTTTACGAATCCTGACGGTTCGATTCTCACCGGCATAGATGCAGCAGCTGCATCCGGCGCACCCATCGGCGATATGACGATTATGATCGGCAATGCTTTGCTTGGAGGGAACGGATTTGCATTGATGATCGTTATTGCATTTACAGTTGCAATGGCAATTCTTGGAACAACACTTGCAGCAATGAATACTGCCGTTCGCGTAAGTTTTGCAATGGCGCAGGACAACGAAATGCCCGAGTTGCTCGGTGCTCTTCATGGAAAATATGCGACGCCGCATATAGGTGTTTGGGTGCTTGTAGTGGTTTCGGCGATTATAGGCAGTATTGGTGTTCTCAATGTGACTGCATTAACAGGTATCACGTTGGCATCCAATATCGGAACATTCGTGTTGTATGCACTTATTTGCTTCCTGACGTTCGTTACATTTGTGGGACGCTCGGAATTCCATAGCATTAAACATGCCGTGATTCCTATGCTCGGTCTCGTTGGAAATATTGCACTTCTGTTCGCAATCTTGTTCATCGGTCTTTCAACACCGGGAGTCTCGGCTGATGCAACCAAACTGTCAATCTATATAACCGTAGGCTGGGGAGTGATCAGTGCTTTGTATTTGATACTCAACAGCCATAAACAAGGGAGGGCGATTATTCCCAAAGTAAGCCCAGCATCGGAATAATTTTTTTTCTCGTCTCTTCCATATTAAGATTGATAAGGAAACTGATGGGATTCGAATTTATTTGGTGAATGATCTAAATTTATGAAGCATAAGGAGGAAGCCGTGCAAGCGGCTTCTTCTTTTATTTCAGAATGTTGATACTACATGACACATATTGAATTGCCCGAAATAGAATCCCATTGCTTGACGCACATCGGAAATGTGCGCGAGGATAATCAGGATTCTGTACACATCATCGATCAGCATGATGAGTTGACTGCATCCTATGGATATCTCTTTGGTGTAGCGGATGGCATGGGCGGATATGCGCAGGGCAGTGTGGCAAGTTCATTGGCATTGGTTACTTTATTTGAGACGGTGTATTCCAGCAATGGATTATCGATTCCTCAAAAAATGAAACAAGCAGTGCAGAATGCGAATCTGAATATCTATCAGAAAGCAAGAGAACTTGGTGTTGGGAGAATGGGGACCACGTTGACTGCAGGGTTACTTAAAGATAATACATTCCATATTGCCCATGTTGGTGATAGTCGTGCATATTTAATCCGGGGAAAAACATCCACGTGTCTAACGAAGGACCATACACGTGTAGGAGAATTAGTGCGCATGAAGGTGCTCGCACCGGAAAAGGTGCGGACACACAGCCAGCGATCGGTACTGAACAAATGTCTTGGTTTGGATCTTTTCGTGCAGCCGGATGTCTTTGAAGTCCAGGTGCAAGATGGCGATATACTCATCTTTTGCTCGGATGGAGTGTGGTCGGTAATCGATGATCCTGAGTTTGGTATGTTGGCTTCGAGAGCAGAATCAGCAGAACAGTTAAACCAAACGATTGTTGATCTGGCAATGAAACGCGGGAGCGATGATAATGTCTCAGCTGTAACAGTTATGCTGCACAAATTAGTGACAAAAAACAAGGAACATCGCTCACGATTTTCGAAAATTATAAAACGGTTCATAGGCCGTTCATAGATATTGAAGTGCCAAAAAATCAATAGAAAAAGCGATATTCGCTTTTCAGAAAAAACAATAGTATATTTTTTGCACGAAATGTAATCGCAAAAAGAAAAAAAAGAATACTATGCTGCAAATAGGCGATCAATTTGACCATTTCCAAATCCGCGGGCATATAGCCCAGGGCGGAATGAGTGATATTTACCGCGCGTACGATCTTATCAGCGGAAAGGACGTCGTGTTAAAAGTCCCAGACCGAATGACGATCGGGGATCCGGCACAGTATGAGCGGTTTCAACGCGAACTGGATGTGATGCGCACACTAAATCATCCTTCCATCCAAAAAGGATTGGGATCCGGAAAATATAATAGTACTCCGTATCTTATTACGGAGTTGGTCACCGGAGAATCGATGCGGGAATTGATTCGTCGATCTGCGCCAATGCCGGTAGATGATGCTGTTGCGCTTATTCGCAAAGTTGCGGATGGACTTGCCCATTGTCATGACCATAATATTATTCATCGGGATATGAAACCGGAAAATATTCTCTTTACAGATAACCAGCAGCCGGTAATTTTAGATTTTGGTCTTGCTCTCACAAAGGGAGCATACAGGGTTACCTATGCGAACCTCAGCAGCACAGCCGGAACACCGGATTATATGGCCCCTGAACAGGTAGAAGGAAAGCGCGGTGATAAACGAACCGATCTCTATGCACTAGGTGTTATTTTCTTTGAACTCCTTTCTGGACGAACACCATTTAGCGGAGATAATAATCTTGCTGTGATGGCACAACACATGCATGGAACAATTCCGCGGCTGGATAAAGAACGCCCGCAGATTACTCCGCAGCTTGCAGCAGTTGTTGCAAAATGCTTGATGAAAAATCCGGATGATCGGTATCCAGACATGAAAGCATTGTTATATGATCTGGATCATTTGGAATCTGTTGACCTTTCCGTTCTTGATAAGTTGTATGAAGAATCTAAACCAGTTCCATTTTATAAATCTTCAATGTTTCTTTCTATTGGAGCAGGATTGGGAATACTTATATTGCTTGCACTTCTTGGTTTACTATTACAGGCGATACGTTAATGACCACCCACACGCAATATTCACAGAAGGAACTTCTTGCACTAGTTGCTGAGCGCAAGATTCAATTCATCGATCTTCAATTTACAGATGTCGGCGGAGCGGTAAAGAATGTTACCATACCGACCAAGGAATTGGAGACTACACTTGGTCATGGTATATGGTTTGATGGTTCCTGTATCGAAGGATATGCACGAACCGCCGAGAGCGATATGTATTTGGTACCCGATACATCAACCTTTGCTGTCCTTCCGTGGTTGAAAGACAATGAAATGACCGCACGATTGATTTGTAATGTCTATACTCCGGACGGGCAGCCTTTTTTGGGCGACCCGAGAGCAGTGCTGGCGCGGATGATGAATGAAGCAGAAAAGATGGGGTTTGTCTATAATACAGGGCCAGAGTTAGAATTTTTTCTCCTGAAACCGAATGCGCAAGGCGGGGTTATCCCTCCTCAACCGCACGACAGTGCAAGTTATTTTGACATGCCGACGGATATGGTTGCAACAGACCTTTGGCGGCAAGCAGCAGAAACTCTTTCAGCGTTTGGGATTGAAGCTGAAGCAATGCACCATGAAGTTGCAAAAGGTCAGTACGAGGTTGACCTGCGTTATGCAAATTCAATAAAGACTGCCGACGATGCAGTTACATTTCGAGTTGTAATGAAACGACTCGCCCAGCAGAAGGGTTTGTATGCTTCCTTTATGCCTAAACCGTTACGCGGACTTGCTGGCAGCGGTATGCATGTGCATCAAGGGCTTAATTACAAAGCTAATGGCGGGAATGCACTTTCAGATCCAGGTGATTCGCATGGTCTTTCGAAAATAGCCAAACAATTTATGGCCGGTCAGCTGGTACATGCCCGCGGGATGTGTGCTGTGCTTGCACCACTTGTGAATTCCTACAAACGCCTCGTCGTTGGGTATGAAGCGCCAGTCAATATCAGCTGGGGACGTATAAACCAATCTGCATTGATTCGAATTCCACGTGCCCACACACCGGAATCAACCCGCATTGAATTGCGCTGTCCAGACCCGAGTTGCAATCCGTATCTTGCGTTTGCCGTGATGCTTGCTGCCGGGTTAGATGGCATTCGTCGTCAATTGGAAGTTCCTGAGGCCTCCGAGGAGAATATTTATCTTTCCAATGATTCTAAAAAGAAAACCAATTTGAATATATTACCGGGTTCGCTTGATGAAGCAATCTCAGAGTTTGAGAAAGATGTCGTAATTCGGGAAGCGTTAGGTGCACATATCTTCGAACGGTTCATCAGTGCTAAGCGGTTAGAGTGGGATGATTACCGATTGGAAGTGACTCCCTGGGAATTGGAAAAATATCTTCCAACGTATTAATACTGCCTCAAAAAATATTTACACTTCCGCATTTTATCTCTCCGGCCGCCTTGAGTGATCGGAGAGGTCTTTTAGAACACCATAAATGCTTTAGGGAAAAAAGTTGATGCAGAGTCCGATGCTCCGTCGGACGGTGTTTAATGTCTATCTAAGAGATGGACTCTACAGTAAATCCGTAGGGGAGGGACAGGGTGTGGTCAAATGGAAACCTTGCTTGTCCACACATATTTGGGTAGATTTCTTCCGCAATGCGTATCTCAGACGATAAAATTGATGAAGTCCGAAACGCCGCCGACATCGTAGAAGTGATCTCTGCATATGTTCATCTAAAAAAGCGTGGCAAGAATTTTCTTGGCTTATGTCCGTTCCATACAGAGAAGACGCCGTCGTTCACAGTCAGTGCCGAGAAGCAGATGTATCATTGCTTCGGCTGTGGCAAGGGCGGTAACATCTTTACTTTTTTGATGGAGATGGATAAGATTTCGTTTGTAGAAGCTGTGCGATCGCTTGCTGCGAAGTCCGGTATTAACATTCCGGAAGAGAGCAAGCCGATGACCGAGGAACAAACGGAATATGAAAATTACTATGCAGTGTGCCGATTTGCGGGTATGCACTTCTTTAAAAATCTCACCGAATCCGATGAAGGCAAAGAGGCGCTTCAGTATTTCTACAAGCGTGGATTTTCGGATGAAACCATCCGCACGTTCGGACTTGGTTATGCGATGAATTCATGGGATGCATTTGTGAATAAAGCACAGGCAGAGGGATTCATGATAGAAGATATCTCCAAAGTCGGGCTTGCACGAGTGCGCGATGATGGTTCATTGTATGATTATTTCCGCGGCCGGGCGATGTTCCCTATTTTTTCAACGCAAGGGCGTGTTATCGGTTTTGGCGCGCGAAAGATGCGCGAGGACGATGCCATCGCCGGTAAGTACATCAATTCGCCCGAAACTCCTATTTACAATAAAAGCCGTGTGTTGTATGGTTTGTTCCACGCGAAAGATTCCATTCGCCAGGAAGATAATGCGCTGATGGTGGAAGGATATGCAGATTTGATTTCCCTCTATCAAGCAGGAATCCAAAATGTTGTTGCGTCCAGCGGCACCGCGCTGACAGAAGAACAACTTGTGCTTATCGGGCGTTATTCTAAAAATCTTACACTTGTGTATGATGCCGATACTGCCGGTTCCAGCGCCACTATACGTGGGATTGATCTGGCGCTTGAGCATGATTTGAATGTCTGTATCGTGGAATTGCCGGAAGGCGACGATCCGGATTCGTTTGTGCAGAAGCATGGCGGCAATGAATTCCGGGAACGTCTCTTGAACGCAATTTCGTTTATAGATTTCCGTGCGAAACAATTTCAGCGTGCGGGGGCATTTACAACTGCAGAAGGGAAAACGCAAGCCGTGCGGTCGCTCGTGCAATCTATCGCGAAGATGAAAGATGAATTAAAGCGGAATTTTTATGTAAAGGAAGTGGCGGAGAAGTATGATGTGTACGAGAGCGTACTTTTTCATGAATTAGAGCATGCAATATCTCAGAAAAAACATGGATCGCGATCTGACAGTTATCCAAAGTCAAATTATGCCGCGCGTCAAGCAGGCACCGAAAAGCCGGAGTTGCCGGAAGCGAAGGTAATTCCACCTGAAGAACGCGACATCTTGAAATTGATTCTCGAAGGTAATCCTGATGTAATTCGGTTTGTTCTCTCAAATATTTCTTTGTTGCAGTTGAGCGATGAACGCGCGAGGAGGCTTGCCCAACTCGTGCTGGATTTGTACGATGAACGCGGAACGATTGATGCGCCTTCGATTGTTAGTGAAGTGCAAGAGCCGGAGCTAAAAAATCTCATCACCGATCTTGTGTTAAGTCGATACGAGTTAAGTCCGAAATGGCAAGAAATGGAAAAAGAAATTGATGTGCCCGATCCGATGATGATTGCCAAAGATGCTGTCGTTGCCGTGCGGCGTAAAGCAATCCAGAAAGAAATGGAAGAGAACCAACATGCGCTGAAGGAAGCAAGTGTCCGTCGCGATGATGCTACACCGTATCTTCAGAGACAACAGGAATTGTTGCGTATGAAAAAAGAAATTGAATCTATATGAAATAATTCATGTTACGCAGGATGATGATTTCTCAGAGTTCCTTATATGGTTTTCTTGGCGTTCTTTGCGTATTCTCTGTGTGCCTAGCGATAAAAACTGACCGCGAAGATCCGCAAAGACACATTGACTCCATTTTTGCGTAATATCAGTAAATAAATAACAGAATTTCTAAAATCTCATAATCACTAAATTATCCTTTCAAATATGCCGCGAAATACACCGTTAATGATTCATATCATACCCGGTAAGTGTGATTACTGTGGCTGTTGTGTGGGCGTATGCCCTGAAGATGCAATCGAGTTGATGGAATCGCGCATTTCTATAATAGATGAACGATGTACAAATTGCCGCAAATGTGTGTGGGCATGTCCGTGGGAAGTGATTCAATTCCACCGAGAGGGAGTCGGGGAGCTTGCAAAAATTCAGCCGATGTTTTTGAATGAAATAAAAGGCAGCTGAGTCATTGAGTCTATGAGTAAATGAGTAAAAAGTAGAAGATAGAGAAGACAGTAAATACACAAAATCCGAAGTTATATATTCGAAATCCGAAACAACATAATGCTCAAAGAACAATATGATGTCATAGTGATCGGTGCAGGGCCAGCCGGTTCGACAGCAGCGCGATTTGCAGCAGCAGGCGGTGCATCGGTTCTCATGTTGGAGAAAGATCGCGATGTCGGTTACCCGGTACGGTGCGGCGAAGCAGCAAGTCATGAAGGAGTAGTACAATTTATTCAGCCCGATCCGAAATGGATTGCGGCGACTGTGAAGCGCTTCCGACTGATTGCGCCGAATGGCAGACAAGTTGTACCGAGACTTGATGGTATAGGATACGTCCTTGAGCGGCGTCTCTTTGATTATGAATTGGCAAAGTTAGCGGCAAACGAAGGTGCAGAGGTTGTTACCAAGGCGTATGTGTACGACCTGCTCAAGGATGGCGCTGGTAAAGCCATTGGAGTGAAAGCGCTCATAAAAGATAAACCGATTGAAATTAGTTCGCGCATCGTAGTAGGCGCCGATGGTGTTGAGACTCGTGTTGGCAAATGGGCTGGAATCGATACAGCGTGTTCCATTCACGATATGGAAAGCTGCGCGCAGATGACCCTTGCCGGAATAAAGGTTGAACAAGATTGTCTTGAGTTTTATTTTGGCGACGCAATTGCACCAGGCGGATATCTCTGGGTGTTTCCAAAAGGTGAAGATACAGCGAATGTTGGGATTGGAATCAATGTTGAGGAAGCAAAGAAAAAATCTGCAATTCGATACTTGCAGGAATTTATTGAACATAAATATCCGCACGCCGCTGTACTGACACATATTGCCGGCGGAGTGCCTTGCGCCAAGACTTGTAAATCATTGGTGAAGAATAACGTTATGCTGGTTGGCGATGCAGGCCATCAAGTGAATCCAACTTCCGGCGGCGGTATTGTGAGCGGAATGATCGGAGGAATGATTGCCGGACAAGTTGCGGCTGAAGCTTTGAAGATGAACGACCTTTCGCATTTGCCTGAATACGAAAAGCGTTGGCAAAAACGTCTTGGCTGGCGGCACGAGGTATTCTATAATATTAAAGAAGCAATCTCAAGTTTCTCAGATGAAACGCTGAACAATATTGCCGAGAGTGCGCTTTCACTTCCCGAAAATAAACGGACGGTCGGCGGTATTTTTCGTACAGCATTATGGAACAAACCATCCATGCTGATCGAGGTAGCGAAGGTTTTTGTATCGTAATTGCAAGATAACTTTCTGAAAGTTTCTTGGGAATAGACGTTGAGCACTTTTGGAAAGTCTTGAGACGGCCACGTTCCTAACTTCGGAAGGTATTCATCGTTTCTTCGCACTCATTGCAAAAATTCTTTCCCTTTATATCAATCTCTTCCGCTGATGTCGAAGAGTGCATAACGCATTCAGGATTGTGGCAATGAATAAGTCCGAATGTATGGCCAAGTTCGTGAATCGCTTCTTTCAGCAATCGGATTTGTTCTAATTTTGGATTTGGATCTAATCCGTAAAGTTCTTCTCTCAATCTATATGACGATAACACGGCAACGCGCCCATCTAATTGGGCTTCGCCGAACACATACGTGAGCACTGGTACGAAAAGATCAACCGCTGTAATACCGATTATCTTTCCAGAATGCGCTGGAAAGCGATCGATAAGTGCGGCAATGATGGATGTGGAGTTAAACTGGTTGCGATAGGGATCAAATGCGAATGCCGGATCAAGGTAATTCGGCTCCTCAATAGAGACCGGAAGCTCAAATATGTTAGAGAGCGGTGCGGCAAGTGCCGTCATTTCCGCATGATCGATCGGACGAATCGGAACGATCAAGATAGAGGGCATTGCCTACGGTCTCTTTAGTCCGTACTTCGCAATTTTATTATAGAGCGTAACACGGTCGATATCAAGAATATCTGCCGAACGAGAAATATTCCATCCAGTCCGGTTGAGAATCATTTCCACTTGCGCCCGCTCGACAACGGCAAGCGAATCTGCCTGTAAGCCATGCGCCTTGGATGCAAGTTGGAATGGTAATTCACTGTGCTGGATTGCCGGCGGCACCGCAAGTACCATCGCACGTTCCATCACGTTCTCCAACTCACGAACATTCCCGGGCCAGTCGTATTGCACCATAATGTCCATCGCGTTTGGGCTTATTTCTGTAACGGCTTTATGCATAATAGCTGCGTACTTATTGCGAAAGTATTCGGCGAGCAATGGAATATCCGCGCGGCGTTCGCGCAAGGGTGGTATGGACACAGTGAAGACGTTTAAACGATAATACAAATCTTCACGGAACGAACCATCTTTCACTGCAGCTTCAAGATCGCAATTCGTGGCACAGATGACGCGAAAGTCACTGGAAATAACTTCGCTGCCTCCAACACGCGTAAATTGTTTCGTTTCTATCACGCGCAGGAGCTGCACTTGCATTTTCTGACTGACAGTGCCAACTTCATCAAGGAATATCGTTCCACCGTCTGCTAACTCAAATTTGCCTTTGCGGCGATATTGCGCACCGGTGAATGCGCCTTTTTCGTGGCCGAAGAGCTCGCTTTCCAATAGACTCTCCGTTACAGCGCCGCAATTCACCGCAATAATGGGGAAGTACCGCCGGTCGCTGTTTGCATGAATTGCCCGCGCAATAAGTTCTTTACCGGTTCCGCTTTCACCGCGCAGCATCACTGTCGTATCGGTCTTTGCAACCGTCTTAGCTAACTCGATAACTTTATGAATCTGCTGACTTTCACCAACGATGTCGGTAGCTTTAGCAATATCATAAACCTGCTCACGAAGTTGGACGTTTTCCTCGACTATTATTTTATGCTTGAGAGCGTTGGATACAATGTGCGAGAGGTGATCTGGATCGATTGGTTTGGTGACATAATCGAACGCGCCTTCTTTGAGCGCTTGCACTGCACTTTCAACTGAAGCAAACGCGGTGATCATAATGATACCTGTGTTTTTATCGATCTCCTTCAATCGTTTTTGAAGATCGAGCCCGCTCATGCCCGGCATTTTTATATCGAGCAGCGCTAAATCCCACGGACCTTCGTTCATCAATTTAAGCGCGTGATTGGCGTCTTCTGCCGATTCGACGCGGTATCCATCTTGTCGAAACCACTTTGTGAGCGATTCGCGAACGATGAGTTCATCATCGACGATGAGGATGCTTTGTTTTATAGATTTTTTTTCAGCCATAGTAATAACCTATTTATAGAATTTAAATGTTAACTGTACGTGAATTCCTCCAACACAGCTTGTCGTGGTAAGGTGATTGTAAATGTTGTGCCGATACCCGGTTTTGAATCCACAGAGATGGACCCGCTATGTCTTTCGATGATACCATAAACGACAGACAAACCAAGTCCGGTTCCCTTGCCATCTTTCTTCGTTGTGTAAAACGGTTCAAAGATGTGCGGCATATCTTCTTCTTTGATGCCGGTACCGGTGTCGCTTATAGCGATTTGGACTGCATTCAAATATTCTATTTCCTTCACAGTGATACGGAATTCCCCGCCAACCGGCATCGCCTCAACGGCATTGATCTCGAGCGCCAACAGCGCCTCTTCTAATTGATGTGCATCGCAGTAGAGAATGACCGGTTTCTCTTCCATCTCAAATTCAGATGTGATGTTATTCATTTTCAAATGATGATCGATGAGCTTAAGACTCTGTCCGATAATAAAACGTAAATCAGAATCCTTGAACTCACCGACTTTTTCGCGCGAGAATAGGAGAAGGTTTTTCACAATGTTGCCGCACCGTGCGGTTTCATCAGCGATAAGAGTAAGCTCGCTAATCATTTCTTGTGTGCCTTCTGTTGGTGGAATTCTGCCCTCTATTTTTTTTCGAAGCAGTTTTGCATATGTAAGAATGCCTTCGAGCGGATTATTTAATTCGTGCGCGACGGTTGCAGCAAGCGTGCCGAGAGACACCATTTTCTCAATCTGCACCATGTGTTTCTGTGCTCGGCGAAGTTCTTCTGTCTTCTCGGCGACACGCTGTTCGAGTGTTTGAGTCCAAGCTGTGAGTTCTTTTCGAGCGCGTTTCAATTCTTGCGTCATCTGGTTGAATGAAATCGCCAAATATCCAATTTCGTCATTCGTTTGCACATCAATTTGATGATCAAGATTTCCTTTTACTATTTCCTGTGTGCCGACAGCAAGTTTCTTCACCGGGATATTTACCATTCGCCAAATGAAAATTGTAACGAATCCTGTCAGTACAATGACCAGCACAAGTGAACCAAAAATCTGTGTGCGTTCAAATTGTGCGATGTTCTGATCAACATCCTGAAGTGGAATCATGACATCTAAAATTCCTAATACAGTCTGAGCGCTGCTGTGCGCGTGACAGCTGCTGGTTGAGCAGCCCACATCGTTTCGAATTGGAGTGATGATGCCGATGACGCGGTACCCTTTTGGCGATTCGAAAACGCGGGTAAGCGTTGGATCATTCTGCGGGACAACGGGTGTTCCAGTGCTGTGGCATCCGATGCATGCCTCGGCAGTCATATCAACATTCTTACCGACCTCGGATTCCTGCGTTGAAAAGTTGACAATTCCCTTCTTGTTGATAATGCGTATTCGCTCAATGCGCGGTTCATTCCCGATGGTCTTAATAATTTCGTAAATATCTTCACGTCGATTGAGCAGCATACTGTAACGTGTCGATCGGCTGATGAGATCGCTAATATTTGTAGCAGATTGCTTGGCGGCGGCGATATATTTGCTCGATTGCCAATCTACAAGAAACATCGTGAACAATGTTGTGCCTGCCGCTACTATGACAGCGATGCCGAGGAAAAGCCGAAAGCCAAGCAATTGAAAGAATCGTCTCATATTCAAATTCGAGTTGAAATAATATACACTATTATGGCAAGATTTGTGCCAATTAATTACAATCAGGAAGGGTTGACAAACTCAACAATCTCAGTGGGAATATAGTGTAGAGTCTCAATAAATAGAAAATCTCTCCTAAAACAGATAAATAGGACAGGTACGGAATAGTGACAAATAATTATACTCAAAAAGATTTGATAATTTGACGTTTTACGGAAGATAAAGCTCCCAAGCATATTGCACAGTACTTTCAAATCTTCCGATCTCAATGACGATGCAAATGCTCGTCTCAGTATGCCGGACAGCCTGCTGCGAAGATATTTATCTTTATACAAAGCTGTGCAACATGGAATGAAAATGAAAACGCCTCTGCAAGAATAGATAGCAGAAGCGTAGAATGGCAGTGAAATGAGATTACGAAGGAAAGTGTGTTATTCGATTG
>JBEKAY010000004.1:0-131044 GCA_050015675.1 Bacteroidota bacterium
TGTCTTGTCCTGAAAAGAGTTGACCAAAAATCAATTTGATCAAGGAGAAGAAGATGAAACTAACCCTGCGCATCCCGAAGAGTGAACGCTATAGTAAGGCATTTAGACGTCAAGTAGTTCGGGAATTTGAATTGGGAGGAATAACCAAGCAGGGATTAAAGAGGAAGTATCAAATCGGAGGCAAGAGCACCGTCTTGCAGTGGTGCCGAAAGTATGGTAGATTAACCTATACAAGCACACGAGGTCGACCATTGCAAGATCCCCAACAACGCCGCATCAAAGAATTAGAACGTAAGTTGAAAGATTCCCAAGAGAAGATTCTGGTGTATGAGAAGTTACTCGAAATTACGAATCGGGAACTTGGAGAAGATGTACGAAAAAAAATCGCCACCAAGTTGTCCGAGCAATGGCAACCGAAAGGAAAAGAATAAGCATCCGTTCGTGTTGTCGACACCTTGGTTTTAGTAAACAAGCTTATTATCAATTTCGGCATCATCGTGAAGATCAAGCAGAGCGAGACAGACAGATCATCGGCAAAGTGCTTACAGTACGTCGCCACCTTCCACGACTCGGAACACGCAAACTGTATTATCTGCTGAAGGATGAATTAGTAGAAGCTCATATTTCAGTAGGGCGAGACAAGCTTTTTGATGTATTGCGGGCACAAAAGATGTTAATTACCAAACGCCGAAAATATATACAGACGACAGATTCCAAGCATTGGATGCGGACGTATCCGAATCGAGTGCAGCAGATGCCATTGACACAACCGGAACAACTCTGGGTAGCTGATATCACCTATATCCTCACACGGCAGGAGACGCTCTATTTACATTTGGTGACCGATGCGTATTCAAAGCAAATTATGGGATACATGCTAAGCCGAGATTTGAAATCAGAATCCACACTCAAAGCCCTACAGATGGCACTCGGCAAGAGAATGTATCCGCAGCACCAGATCATTCATCACTCTGACCGTGGATTGCAGTTCTGTAGCAAACTCTATATCAATGAACTTCGCAAACACAACTGTCAAATCAGCATGACTCAGGATGGCAACCCGTATGATAATGCTGTTGCGGAGCGCGTCAACGGAATCCTAAAAGATGAATTTTATTGTGATGAACCGTTTGAGAATTATGAGACAGCTCTTGCATCTGTCGCTCAATCGATTATACTGTACAACACTCGAAGACCACATATGAGTTGTTCGATGCTGACACCTGTGCAAATGCACCAACAGCAAGAACTTCTGGTGAAGCAATGGCATAAAAAACCTCTCTGCAACTGCAGAGAGGTGCTCTAAAAAACGGTCAACCTCGATGTGTTAGGCAATGTGCGAAAACGCATTTAGGAAATATTAAGCATACTGCACAAATTATTAATTTCCTGAAGGGTCAATTCTCGATACATCCCTGGTTTCAATCCGTGGATACTGAGGAAAGTGATTGATGTGCGTATAAGTCGTAATGTAGGATGACCGACTGCGGCAGTCATTTTCCTTACTTGTCGATTGCGTCCTTCGCGCAGTACAATTTCTATCCATGACGTTGGAATGTTTTTCCTGAAACGGATTGACACACTTCGCGGCGGCAAACTTGGCTCGCGAGTCAACACTTTTACCTTAGCAGGCTTGGTGCGTTTTCCTTCGATCACGACTCCATTCTGTAACTGTTCTATATCGCTTTCATCAGGGATTCCTTCCACCTGAACAAGATATGTTCGCTCGTGATCGAATTTTGGATCGGTGATGCGATGTTTAATAATGTTATTGTTTGTTAGGAGGAGAAGACCCTCGCTATCGGCATCTAATCTACCAGCGGCATAAGTATTCTTTGGAAATGGACCAAAGTCAGCCAAAGATAAATATCCAGCCTCACGTGTGAATTGTGACAGAACACCGTAGGGTTTATAAAATAAGATGTACGATTTCCCTTTTGATTTCACAGTTGTCTCAGAGCAAACATCATAGGAGATTATAAATAATTCATCTTCTTGATCAAAATGAAAATCCCCCAGCAATTGCCGAGGGATTTTAGTTTTTTAAACCTGATGTCGATTACTTAGTACCGATTATTTCTTCATCGTGTTTTTCTAGTTGATCGCCTTCAATTTCTTTAGGGGCATAGACAAACACAAGTTCTTCTTTTTCCTTGTCAAAATTTGCGCGAATTATACTTCCCTGTGGATAAGTGCCTTTCAGAATTTCTTCAGCGAACGGATCTTCGATGAATTTCATAATTGCTCTACGAAGTGGACGCGCACCAAACGCAGGATCGTATCCTTTCTCCACGAGGAAATCTTTTGCTTCTTGACTTAGCTCGATTGTAATTCCCAACGAAGTCATGCGGCTAAAGAGCTCCTTAGTTGCAATATCGATGATCTTATAGATATGCGAACGCTCGAGCTGATGAAAAATAATCGTATCGTCAACGCGATTGAGAAACTCCGGATTGAAGACCCGTTTGAGAGCATCTTCAATACTAGATTTCATTGTCTTGTATTTATCCTGATGCGTATTTGTCCCGAATCCTAATCCGCCTGTAACTTTGATATCACGTGAACCAAGATTTGAAGTCATAATCAAAATCGTATTTTTAAAATCGACACGGCGACCAAGACTGTCGGTGAGCACACCATCATCTAGTACCTGCAATAAAATGTTGAAGACGTCCGGATGCGCTTTTTCAATTTCATCTAACAAAACCACTGAATATGGTTTCCGGCGAACTTTTTCAGTTAACTGTCCGCCTTCTTCATATCCAACGTAGCCCGGAGGTGCGCCTACAAGACGTGAGACTGCAAATTTTTCCATATATTCGCTCATATCGATGCGAATAAGCGCTTCATCAGAGTCGAATAAGTAACGGGCAAGTGCTTTTGCCATTTCGGTCTTTCCAACACCTGTAGGGCCGAGGAAAATGAAGGAACCAATGGGGCGTTTCGGATCTTTCAAGCCGGCACGAGTACGCCGAATTGCTTTTGTTAATTTGGAGATAGCTTCGTCTTGTCCAACTACCATCTCGGCAAGTGCTGATTCCATCTTGAGTAATTTCTCGGATTCGCTCTGTGCAACTTTTTGCACTGGAATGTTTGTCATCATCGAGACAACGGAAGCGCAGTCTTCATCATCGACATCGTAAATGGTATCCCGCGCCTTCAAATCCCATTCGCGTTTTGCAATTTCCAAATCGCTAAGAAATTTCTTCTCCAAGTCGCGTAAACGTGCCGCTTCCTCAAAATTTTGGTTCTTTACAACTTGGTTTTTTGATTGCCGAATTTTTTCAATTTCTTCTTCAAGCTGGAGAATTTCTTTCGGCACTTTTATATTAGCAAGATGCACGCGGGCACCTGCTTCATCCATCACATCGATGGCTTTATCCGGCAGGTACCGGTCGGTGATGTACCGATCACTAAGACGTACCGCCGCTTGTATAGCCGGTTCAGAATAAAGAACTCCGTGGTGCTCTTCGTACTTATGTTTTATGTTCTGGAGAATTTGTATGGTTTCATCAACTGTGGTTGGATTCACCATAATTTTTTGAAATCGACGATCAAGCGCTCCATCTTTTTCAATGTACTGTCGGTATTCATCAAGTGTGGTGGCGCCAATGCACTGGAGATCGCCGCGAGCCAATGCCGGCTTGAACATATTTGATGCATCTAACGAACCGCTTGCACCGCCCGCACCGACGATAGTATGCAATTCATCAATGAAAAGGATGACATCTTTCGATTTCTCCAGTTCGTTCATGACTGCTTTCATTCGTTCTTCAAACTGACCACGATATTTCGTGCCAGCTACTAATGCGGCAAGGTCAAGTGTTACAACGCGTTTATCATGGAGAACACGAGAGACTTTCTTTTGAACGATACGGAGGGCTAAACCTTCTGCGATAGCGGACTTTCCAACGCCCGGCTCGCCGATGAGTACAGGGTTATTCTTCTTCCGGCGGCTCAAAACTTGAGCGACGCGCTCGATTTCCTTTTCGCGCCCGACAATGGGGTCAAGCTTATCTTCAATTGCTAATTTTGTGAGATCACGGCCGAAGTTATCCAACACAGGTGTTTTCGAGCGGTCTTGTTTTTTTTCCGTTGAAACATGCTGCTGACCGGGAGGCGTGGATGGTTTGCCGGAAATAATATTATCCAATTCATTTCGAACTACATCATAATGCACATTAAATTGATGCATAATCTGTGCGGCTATATTGTCATCATCGCGGAGAAGCGACAGCAATAAATGTTCGGTGCCGATCACATCAGATTTGTAGAGTTTCGCTTCCAAATATGTAATTTTAAGGACTTTTTCTGCTTGCTTTGTTAACGGTATATTGCCAATTGTGAGCGTTCCACCTGCGGCACGAACGGTATCTTCAATTGTCTTCTTCAACTTATATAAATCTACACCGAGATTGCGAAGAATCTTCACCGCTATGCCTTCACCCTCACGAATGACGCCTAAGAGCAAATGCTCTGTTCCGATATAATCATGTCCAAGCCGAAGTGCTTCATCACGACTTAGGCGTATCACATCTTGTACTCTATTTGAAAAATTTCCTTCCATATATTTTCCCTTACCAACGGAACCAACCATCTTCTTAAAACGTCTGAAATCCTATATCATGAACCACTCTAAAAGATATAAAGTTTCCTTATCAATATAACTATTTTTGCAGGGTCAGTCAAGAAAACGAAAATCAACTCCTCCACCTGTAGCCAATCACTCTTTTAGATGCTTTTTTTTGACTATCGTTCCAAAAAAGGTTAAATTTACAAACACATACAAGTAATGATTAGAAATTTGGAGAAATTGTGCCATTAGTAAAGGCAACGGGAATCGATAAGAAGCATCAAGAACAGCTTGTCGCAAGTGGTCCGTTGCCAAAGCACATCGCCATCATTATGGATGGGAATGGGCGATGGGCAAAACGCCGAGGATTACCACGAATTGCAGGTCACAACGAAGGCGTTAATTCTGTTCGAGATATTATTGAAGCGTGTGCACAGCTTGGAGTAAAATATCTTACGCTTTATACATTCTCTACTGAGAACTGGAAACGGCCTCAAGATGAAGTGTCCATGCTGATGCGCTTATTAGTGAGAGCATTGCGAGATGAACGAGATCGGCTTCATCAGAATGAAGTACGCCTGAAAGTTATAGGGGAATTCCATACGCTTCCTACCGATGTCGCTCATGAATTGCGCGATGCGATGGAGATGATGAAGGAAAATTCAGGCTTGACATTGGTGCTTGCGCTCAGTTACAGCGGTAGGTGGGATATTACGAATGCCATCAAGAAAATGTATACCGATATTCATGCTGGAGTATTAAAGGAAGAAAATATTACCGAGGAAATGATCGGGGAATATCTTTCAACAAAAAATATTCCAGATCCTGATTTGCTCATCCGGACGAGCGGCGAGCTGCGGCTCAGTAATTTTCTCCTTTGGCAATCAGCATATTCCGAGATCGTTATTGCAAATGAATTTTGGCCTGCCTTTCGGCGGAAGAATCTGTATGAAGCAATAGCAGACTTCCAAACACGCGAGCGGCGGTTTGGCATGATAAGTGAACAAATACGGCAATCTGAAATAATTCATTCTGCCCGGATTATAGAAAGGTTCAAAAAAAGTGTTACGAACTCATAGACTCTTTTTCCTCTTCCTTCTCGTAGCGTTCCCGGCAGGCGTTTTGTTCGGACAGAAGCAGCAGCCTCAACCGGAAGTTTTGAAAATTCTTGGCATCAGTGTAGAAGGACAAAGATCGGGAGAACCCTCTGCCATTATCGCCAATACGGGATTAAAAGTCGGCGACGAAATAACGATTCCAAGTGAGCAGACAAAATTGGCTATTCAAAGATTGCACAACCTCCGTATATTTGATGATGTCCAGATCTTTATTGAGAATCGAGTGCAGGATGGAGTCTATCTCTTAATCAGGGTGAAAGAAAATCCGAGGATGGAACGCATTGAAGTGTCCGGTAATGACGAATTGGATCAGGATGACATTCTTAAAAAAATCAATCTTGTAAAAGGTCAAATTATCACACAGCAAGATCTTTCTATGGTCATTCGCACGCTGAAGAATCAGTATAATTCAGATGGGTATCTTAACGCGCGTATCTCTCCGACACTCGTTACAGTGAACGACACAACAGGGCGAGTTGCATTGAAGATCGTTATTGATGAGGGGCCGAAAGTGAAAGTGGACTACATCCACTTTCATGGCAATAAACAGTATGATGATGGCGACCTTAAAAGTGAGATGAAGGAAACAAGTGAAAGAACGTGGTGGAAGTTTTGGACGACAAATAAATTCGATAAGAAAAAATATCAAGAAGATAAAGACCTTGTCCTGGCATTTTACCGGAAGAATGGGTTCCGCGATGCCGAAATTCTTTCTGACTCGCTGACGTATGATCATGAAAAAAAATACTTGACAATTAACATCTACATCTCAGAAGGACAACAATTCTTTATAAGAAATATCTCTTGGGAAGGCAATACTGTATATCCTTCCGATGTGTTGAGTGTCCGGTTGGGGCTCAAGCAAGGCGATATATTTAATCAAGAAAAGTTCGATCAGAATCTACATCGCAACGAAGAGGAATCGGATGTGACATCGCTCTACGCCGACAACGGTTATCTCTATTTTCAAGTGGAACCTGAAATAACTGTAGTTGGTACTGATAGTCTTGATGTAACGCTACAAGTTCATGAGCGGAATCAATTCCGTGTTGGCCGTGTCTTTATCTCTGGCAACACAAAGACATACGAGAAGGTGATTCGTCGTGAATTATTGACGAAGCCGGGTGATTTCTTTAGCCGGCAGTTGATTATTCGAAGCCTGCGCCAGTTGCAACAATTAAATTATTTCAATCCTGAAAAATTAAAGCCGGATGTCCGTCCAGTCGATGACAAAACAGTTGAGTTGGAATATTCTGTTGAAGAAAAATCCAGTGATACCTTCAATATGTCGATTGGATACAGCGGCTCGTTTGGTTTCAGCGGCGGCCTGGGAGTTTCATTTAATAATTTTTCTTTAAGTGAACCATTGCGCGGCGGCGCCGGTCAAGCAATGACGTTCGATTATCAATTTGGCGTAAGCAATTATTATCGAACATTCTCGGTTGGCTTTACAGAACCATGGATGTTTAATACGCCAACATTGTTTGGATTCAATATTTTCGATACATATCAATCTTATTATGCAGATTTGCATTATGGCGGTGCGTCAATCCGCGTCGGACGACGTTTCAAGTGGCCCGATATGTATTTTCGCGGCGATTGGACATTTCGCGTTCAGGAAAATACGTATCATCCTCTTAGCAGCACACCAACTACATATAGTGATTATTATCTTGAAGGGACGACGACACAGATTGGCATCTCTCAAGTTCTTTCCCGCAATAGTACTGATAGTCCGATTTTCCCTTCCCGCGGTTCCAACTTTTCATTATTGGTGGATATAAACGGAGGTCCAAAATTTGGTGGTGGAACTCAAGCAGCGCGTTATCACAAGTATGTTTTTGATGCCGATTGGTATGTTCCTCTATCCAATTCTGGACGAGTGACGTTAATGAGTTCTAATATGGTTGGATTTATTTTTGGCTTTGATAAAAATCCCTACATTCCCTATCAAGACATGTTTTATATGGGTGGAACGGGCCTTGGACAAATAGCTGTGACCCCGCTTCGTGGATATGACGATCGTAGTATCGGTCCCGATGCCGGCAATGTCGGTGGTAGAGCAATGGCAAAGTATACAACAGAATTACGTTTTGCAGTAGCCTTAAACCCAATTCCGATCTACACTCTCTTCTTCGCCGAAGCAGGAAATGTTTGGCTCGATCCTTCTGTTATGGACATGCATGATCTTCGCCGTTCAGCGGGATTCGGTGTTCGCTTATTGGTAAATCCTATCGGTATGATTGGATTCGATTACGGCTATGGTTATGACGGAGCAACACCGAACGCTCCGGCTCCTGGATGGAAATTCCATTTCCAATTTGGAAAAACTTTGTAAAATTATAAAAATAGTTGAACATTCATTCACATAATTAAACGAGGGCACCCTTGAAAAAAATCATTTTTATTGCCGCTATGGTTGTCTTGGTTGCAACTATCAGCACAGCACAGACAGCCAAGATTGCATATGTCAATTCCGAAACTATTCTTCGTGAACTTCCTGAAGCCCAGCAAGTGAAGAAAGAGCTTGAAGCCACAATCAAAGGATGGCAGGACGAACTTGAACGTATGAGCAAAGAGCTTCAAGATGGTTTAGAAGATTACCAGAAAAAACAAGCGTTGCTCGATCCGAAAGTAAAAGCTGAAAAAGAAAAGAACTTACAGGACCTTCAACAGAAAGCACGTGAATTTCAGTACAAGATGTTCGATCAGCGTGAAGGTGAAGCGGTAAAGTTGCGCGAAAAAAAGTTTGCGCCTATTCAGGAACGGGTTATGAAAGTCATCGAAAAAGTAGCAAAGGAAGATGGGTTTAATTATGTATTTGACAAGCTGGAAGCAGCAACTAATCTGCTTTATGCAGATTCAAAGTTCGACCTTACATATAAAGTGATCGATCAATTAAAGAGAGGTTCAGCAGCTCCGGTATCGACAAAGTCAAAAGAAGACAAATAAGTTGTTGTGTCTCCCAATGAATGATTGATGGAGAAAGATGATATGAAGAAAATATTTGCTTTGGTTGTATTCTTATTTATTTTGTGCGCGACACAAGCAAGCGCACAGATGAAGATTGCTTACTTTAATTCTGAAGCAATCATGAAACAGCTTCCGGATGCTCAGGACGCTCAGAAGCAGCTTGATCAATTTGTTGCCGATTGGCAGCAAGAATTGAACAAAATGCAGGATGAGTGGAAGAAAAAGTTTGATGATTATGATAAACGGAAGCTTATCATGACTGAACAACGCCGTGCAGATACTGAACGTGAATTGCGTGACATGGACCAGAAAATAGTTGATTTCCGCACGCAAAAGTTTGGACAAAACGGCGAGTTGTTTAACAAACAAAATGAATTGATGAAGCCAGTGCAGGACCGTGTGTTTAAAGCGGTACAGGATGTGGCGCGCGAAGATGGATACGATTACGTGTTTGATAAAAGCGGCGATATCTTGTTGATGTATGCAAATGAAAAGTACGACCTGACACAAAAAGTATTTGCCAAACTAAAAGTAACGACAGCTGCTCCGTCCGTCACAAAATAATATAACCGACTTATGACCATTCTTGAAATTGCTGAGTGGCTTGGCGGGGAAATCGTGGGCGGCAATATTGAAGGTAAGCCGGAGATCGACCGTGTTGCAAAGATTGAAGAAGCGACACTCGGTAGTCTCACATTTCTGGCTAATCCGAAATACGAAAAGTACCTCGGCACAACCAGCGCAACAGCAGTATTAGTATCTCGAAAGCTTGATCTGAAGAAAATTGAAGGTCGGGCTTCGTCTATATTTATTCGTGTTGATGATCCGTATGTGGCATTTCTGCATGTATTGAAACGCTTAACGCCAACAATGGATCCATTCATTACCGGTATCCACTCGACAGCTATTATTTCACCTGATGCGGTACTGGGAAAAAATGTTTCGGTTGGTGCAAATGCCGTCATTGGTAAGAATGCAGTTATTGGCAGTAACACAAAGATTGGCGAAGGTTGTATCATTGGAATGCAAGCGCAGATTGGTGCAGATTGCATACTTTATCCGAATGTTGTTGTGTATCATCAGTGCATCCTTGGGAATAGAGTTGTTCTTCATTCTGGAGTGGTGATCGGGTCGGATGGATTTGGGTTTGCACCAAAACCAGACGGCACATACGAAAAGATTCCCCAGCTTGGTATTGTTGTCATTGAGGACGATGTGGAGATTGGCGCCAACACAACCATCGATCGCGCGGTGATGGGTGACACTCATATCCACCATGGTGTGAAGATAGACAACCTTGTTCAGATTGCGCACAATGTTGAAGTTGGTGAGAACACTGTCATAGCGGCACAGACTGGAATCAGTGGTAGTACGAAAATTGGCAAGCATTGCATGATTGGCGGGCAGGTTGGATTAACAGGTCACATTGAGATAGCAGACCACACGGTTATTATGGCGCAATCAGGAATTCATGATAACATTAAAGAACCAGGCAAGTCGTTTTTCGGAACTCCTGCTGATGACGCAAGGAAAGCACAACGTGCATACATCGCAGTAAAAATGCTGCCCGATATGCTGCACGAATTTACAGCGCTGAAGAAAAAAGTTGCCGACCTTGAACAAAGGCTTTTAGAAAAAAAATAAAAGGAGAGGTAGAAAGCATGCTCGTTCAACAAATGACTATCAAAAAGCCCGTCACAATGTCCGGTGTAGGACTTCACACAGGTGTGACAACAACGATGACTTTTAAGCCGGCGCCAGAAAATTATGGCATCCGATTTCGCCGGGTTGATCTATCTGATTCACCGGAAATTCCAGCCGATGTTGATCACGTAGTTGATCTCCAACGCGGAACGACACTAGGAATCGGTAATGCACGTGTGCATACCGTCGAGCATGTTCTTGCTGCTGTTGCCGGATTGCAGGTTGATAATATCGTTGTTGAACTCAACAACATCGAACCTCCTATTGGCGACGGCAGTGCAAAACCGTTTGTCGATATGCTGCTTGAAGCAGGGTTGGAAGATCTGGAGGCGCCGAAAGATTATCTTATCATCGATCAAGTTATCCATTATCAGGATCCGGCTCGCGGTGTTGAAATCGTTGCGCTGCCAACAGATGATTTTCGTGTTACAGTCATGGTTGACTACAACAATCCAGCATTGGGAAGTCAGCATACAGGTTTATTCAATCTTGAAAAAGAATTTGTTTCCGAATTCTCTTCAGCGCGAACGTTCTGTTTTCTTCATGAAGTAGAAATGTTGTTTGATCAAGGTTTGATAAAAGGAGGGAATCTTGATAATGCTGTCGTCATTGTCGATAGCGATCTCTCGGACGATGAAATCAGGAAATTGGTGCATAAACTGGGCCTCGATCATTCGGTTATTCTCGGTTCTTCCGGTGTACTGAACGATAAAAAACTTCATTATCGCAACGAGCCTGCACGACATAAATTGTTAGACATGATTGGTGATCTTGCGCTCATTGGTGCGCCAATTAAGGCGCAGATACTTGCTGCGCGCCCCGGTCATGCTGCGAATATCGAATTTGCCCGTAAGGTCCGAAAGCTGTATCAACAAAACAAACTCGTGCGTAAGTATCAGCATGAGAAAAAAGAAGGTGTCATTTTCGATGTCAATGCTATTCAACGTATATTGCCGCACCGATATCCATTCCTCCTTGTTGATAAAATTATTGATTTTCAGATGGATGAACATGCTGTCGGTGTCAAGAATGTGACGATGAACGAACAATTCTTTCAAGGTCACTTCCCGGGCAAGCCGATTATGCCTGGTGTCTTGATCGTGGAAGCACTTGCGCAGACAGGTGGCGTTCTGATGCTGAACGGTACTGAAAATACCAGCAATAAATTAGTATTCTTTATGGCAATAAATAATGTGAAGTTTCGTAAACCGGTCGTACCTGGCGATCAACTCATACTTGATGTTAAAATGGTGAGTCGCCGTTCTAAGGTAATTCAGATTCGCGGTGAAGCTTTGGTGGACGGTGTAGTGGTAGCAGAAGGCGATTTTACTGCTGCCCTTGTTGATCGTGAAGAAGCAAAAGCTAAATAATCTCCAAAATAAACGAGAATTTTTTTATGTGTGTTAATATTCATCCCTTGGCATTAGTTGGTAAAAAAGCACAGCTTGGCGAGAATGTTACAATCGGTCCTTCGGCAATTATAGGTGACGATGTCGTCATTGGTGACGACTCAACAATTGCACCGTATGCAATAATTCAGGATGGAACGTGTCTTGGTAAGGAATGCAAAATAGCATCTTTCTCAGTCATCGGTGGACCGCCGCAGGATTTAAAATATAAGGGCGAGCCGACATTTATAGAACTTGGCGACAAATGCGATGTTCGAGAATATGTTACATTGAATCGCGGAACAATTGAAACAGGAAAGACTGTCATCGGCAGCAATTGTATGTTTATGGCAAATGCTCACGTTGGTCACGACTGCGTTATTGGTGACAATTGCATTTTGGCGAACAGCGTGGCGTTGGCAGGCCATGTCACTCTTAATAACTGGGTTATTATTGGCGGACTGACACCAGTGCATCAATTTGTTCAGATCGGAGATCATACGATGATTGGCGGCGGGCTCCGGGTTCCAAAAGATGTTCCGCCTTACATCCTGACAGGCCGAGAACCGTTGGTATTCCAGGGATTAAATTCTATTGGGCTCCGTCGCCGTGGATTTAGTGCGGGATCAATTGATTTAATAGACAAAGCGTATTTTCTCATCTATCAATCCAACTTGAATGTTTCGCAAGCAGTTGCACGAATTAAAGAAGAGTTGGAGCAGACACCTGAAATAAAAAATATTATAAATTTCATAGAAGGAAGCAAACGCGGTATCATTCCAGGTCCTAGTCATCACTAAGAAGATTATGAATTGGAGATTTGAAAACACCGGCGTTCGTTCTGGCGTTTTTAATATGGAGTATGACGTAGCCCTCGCACGGGCGCTCGTCGATGGTACGGGTTATTCCACTCTTCGCGTGTACGGCTGGCGGCCATCTGCTATCTCGCTCGGTTGGAATCAATCGATGGATGAAATTGATCTCACTAAAACATCGGCAGCTGGTATCGACGTAGTTCGTCGCCCCACTGGTGGACGCGCAATTCTACATGCAAATGAATTGACCTATAGTGTCGTGATGCGAGTGCATAATAAAAACGTTCTTACTATCTATGATGATATTAGCCGCGCGCTTGTTGCCGGATTACAAGAGCTTGGTGCGCCTGTCGCTATTGAAAAAAGTCAGCCGCATTTTCCATCGCTTTATCGAACTGCTTCGGCGGTGGCATGTTTCTCGAGCACCGGACGATATGAAATTAAATGTGACGGTAAAAAATTAGTCGGCAGTGCTCAACGCCGCTATGCCGCCGTTGATGGCGAAGAAGTGGTACTGCAACATGGTTCCATTCTGCTCGGTTCCGAACATAAGCGGATAGTGGAATTTCTAAATCTCCCATCGGAAGAACAGCGTGTCGCTTTGATGCGGGAGCTTGATGAAAAGACGACGGAGTTGTCAACGATTTTAAATCGAACAGTAAAATTTGATGAAACAGCAGATGCAATTCTACACGGATTCCGGAAAGCATGGTCGATTTCTCCAGAAGTTGTGAATATTATTGATGAGGAACAAAAGGTGATAATATGAAAAATTCATCCACAACATCAGGCCCGAAGAAAATTACAACAAAAGTTATCGCGGCGATGAAAAAAGATAGGTCGCGGATCGCGTGTCTGACAGCGTACGATTATCTTACAGCGCGTCTGCTCGATCAATCGGGTATCGATCTGATTCTTGTCGGCGACACACTTGGCATGGTGTTTCAAGGACAGGAAACAACGCTGCCAGTGACACTCGATGAAATGATTTATCATGCTAAGACAGTTGTTCGCGGAGTTGATCGGGCGATGGTAATTATTGATATGCCATTTATGTCTTACCAAGCGAATGATGAAGAAGGATTTCGCAATGCGGGGCGCATAATGAAAGAAACAGGCGCCGGCGGAGTAAAGCTTGAAGGAGGTGAGCGCATCGCTAATTTGGTGCATATAATGGTACGCGCTGGAATTCCGGTGATGGGGCACCTTGGATTGACACCGCAATCAATTCATCAGTTCGGCGGCTTTACTGCGCGCGGTGCAAATCCGGCTGAGGCAAAGCAATTGCTCAAGGACGCGAAGATTTTAGAAGAAGCCGGTGCTTTTAGTATCGTGCTCGAAAAAATTCCATCAGAGCTTGCAGCGAAAGTAACAAAATTACTGAAGATTCCGACTATAGGTATTGGAGCCGGTATGCATTGCGATGGGCAAATTCTCGTAGTGTCAGATATGCTAGGGTTGTACGAAGATTTCCATCCGCGTTTTGTACGGTACTATGCGCATCTTGCTGATACGATTCGCCAAAGCGTTGGCGGGTACGTAAAAGACGTGAAAGAAGAAAAATTTCCTACACAAAAAGAAAGTTATTAAACTAAGGAAATTACTCGGAATATTTTCTTTCAATATAATGGAAAGTAATCCCCTCTCCTCATAGGAGAGGGATAGGGTGAGATCAAAATAAAATAGAATGACCCCACCTTTCCCGAATGGATGCCTTCGGCAAATCCTCCACTAAGAGGGGAGGAAATTTTAGAAAATGCCCGATATTAAAAAAACTATTAAAGGGGACGCGAATAATTACAAATTAAGAAATACAAAACTACAAAGGCATGCAGGGTAAAGGCATCGCGTGTCTTTACGATTTTAGCAGTTTTAAAAATAAATTATGAAACAAAAACGAAAGCTCAATATTCTTGTTTCCAATGACGACGGCATTGATGCGCTAGGTATTTATGCGCTGGTACAAGAAATGAAAAAGATTGGTACCGTAACGGTTGTGGCACCGGATAAACAGCAAAGCGCCGTCGGGCATGCTATTACAATGAACTATCCGTTGCGTGTGAAAGAATTCAAGAAGGATGGCAAGTTCTTTGGTTATGCTGTGCAAGGCACTCCCGCTGATTGTGTAAAGCTTGCTGTACGTGCTATTCTTAAACGTGCGCCGGATTTAGTTGTCTCCGGTGTTAATCACGGTTCCAACACTGCTATAAGCATTATTTATTCCGGCACAGTTTCGGCTGCGACGGAAGGAACAATTCTTGGTATTCCATCTATCGCAGTTTCCTTAACTACATACGCACCAGCAGATTTTCGATATGCAGCAAAGTTTGCCAGAAAGCTCGCTTTGCTCATCGGCAAGAGAGGACTTCCATCAAGCACCCTGCTCAATGTCAATGTTCCTCCTTTGAAGGCGAAAGAAATCAAAGGCGTGCTCATTACCCGGCAGGGCAAAGCAGTATGGAACGATACATTCGATCATAGGCGAGATCCAAATAATCGTGAGTACTACTGGCTTACCGGCGGGTTAGAAGAAGTAGATACGGATTTGGAATTTGATGAAGCCGCAGTACGCGCCAATTATATTTCTGTCACACCCATTCATTACGATCTCACAGATTATAAAATGTTTGAAGCGATGAAGAAGTGGGGAATAGGCAAGATTCAATAGGAAGTAATGAGGAAGAAGTACACAGTGTGTTTCACGGAACACTAATCAATGATTGTTCACTTCTGAAAGCATTTCACAATTTTTAATTTATCGCTGTTCTTTTTGATCGTATGTCAACTCCATTAATGAAACAATACCAGCAGGTGAAGGCGAAGTATCCGGATACGATACTTCTCTTCAGAATGGGTGACTTCTTCGAAACGTTTGATGAAGATGCAAAAGTTACGTCTAAAGTTCTGGGTATTGTATTGACCAAACGCGGCAATGGCGCCTCCGGTGAAACGCCGCTTGCTGGGTTTCCTCATCACGCACTCGATGCATATCTTCCCAAACTTCTTCGCGCTGGATATCGAGTTGCAATCTGCGAGCAGCTGGAAGATCCAAAATTTGCCAAAGGTATCGTCAAGCGTGACGTCGTTGAAGTCATGTCGCCCGGAGTGGCGTTTTCGGATAAAGTGTTGGAACAAAAACAGAATAACTATCTTGCCGCAGTCGCGCTACCATCTCCGCTGGCAACAAGCGAGGATCGAATCGGATTCGCATTCATTGATGTTTCAACAGGAGAATTTGGACTCAGTGAATTTCCATTGAAGCAGCTCTTAGAACAGGCGAGCAATTTACAACCTCAAGAATTACTAGTACAAAAACGTGATTTGGAGACTGTGAAAACTTTGCTGGGCGAACGTTTTCGAGTGCTCTACACGAAAGTGGACGATTGGGTCTTCAACGCCGATTACGCATACGAGCTGCTCATTAATCATTTCAAAACACAATCGTTGAAAGGGTTCGGCATCGAAGAGATGCGCATCGGTACAATTGCAGCTGGTGCGGTGATGAATTATTTGCAGGAAACGCAGAGGTCGAATATTCCACACATCAAAAAAATTGTACTGCATGATGTGAGTGAATATATGGTGCTTGACGCTTCGACAAAACGTAATCTCGAAATTATTACCAGCATTTCAGGTCAACAAGATGGCACTCTTTATTCCATTATTGATCACACACTTACACCCATGGGCGGAAGAATGCTCAAGCAGTGGATCAATCGTCCATTGAAACGATTAGAACCGATCCGTGCGCGGCTCGATGCGGTGCAGGAATTAGTAACAAACGAATCAGCACGCCGCAAAACTCGGGAAGAGTTAGAACATATCGGCGATTTGGAACGGCTGATTGCGAAAATTGCTACCGGCAGAGCGAATCCACGCGAAGTGAATCAACTAAGAGCAATGCTGGAATTGATTCCAAATCTCAAATCCCTAATCTCAAATCTGAAATGTCAGACACTTACAGTGCTGAATAAGAACCTTGATTCTCTCCCCGATCTTGTTTCTGCAATTGGTAAGGCAATTGCCGATGATCCACCGATGGCATTGGTGGATGGCGGCGTGATTAAGAGCGGGTATCAAACAGAGTTAGATGAAATTCGCGCGCTGGCGTTTGGGGCGAAAGATTGGGTAGCGAAGCATCAGCAATCAGAGCGAGAACGCACAGGCATTTCATCGCTCAAAATTAGTTTCAATAATGTATTCGGTTATTATATCGAAGTGACAAATACACACAGGGACAAGGTGCCTGATAATTACATCCGCAAACAGACGCTGACAAATGCTGAGCGGTTTGTAACTCCGGAATTGAAAGAATATGAAGAAAAGATTCTTCACGCAGAAGAGAAAATTCTCGCGCTCGAAACACGTCTCTTCAATGAACTGCGCCAAATGATTGCAGAACATGCTGGCGCAATTCAAACGAATGCTTATGCAATAGCAACATTGGATTGCTTTGTCTCGCTTGCTGATGTAGCGGTAGAAAATAAATATACGTGCCCGCTTGTAGATGACTCACTCTGTATAGAAATTAAGGATGGACGGCATCCGGTAATCGAAAAACTATTACCACCTGGTGAACATTATACACCGAATAATACATTGCTCGATACAGCGTCGGATCAGATTCTCATTATCACCGGCCCAAATATGAGCGGCAAGTCGAGTTACTTGCGGCAGGTTGGGTTGAATGTGTTGCTTGCACAGATTGGAAGTTTTGTTCCGGCTGCATTCGCGCGCATAGGGATTGTGGACAGAATTTACACACGCGTAGGTGCGAGCGACAACATTGCATCTGGTGAAAGCACTTTTTTAGTGGAAATGCACGAAGCAGCGAACATTGTCAACACAGCGACGGAGCGCAGTTTAATTCTTCTTGACGAAATTGGGCGCGGGACAAGCACGTTCGATGGCATCAGCATTGCATGGGCACTCACGGAGTATTTGCACGAACGAATCGGAGCCAAGACGCTTTTTGCAACACACTACCACGAACTAAACGAACTTGCTGATGTATTTACTCGCATAAAAAACTACAAAGTAGATGTGCGTGAATATGGAGATAAGGTTATCTTTCTTCATAAGGTGATGCCGGGCTTTGCCGACCATTCGTATGGAATTCAAGTAGCACAAATGGCTGGTTTGCCGGAAGAAATAACAGAACGTGCGAAGCAAGTGTTGAAGAATTTGGAAAGCTCGGAATTGGTAGTGAGAACAAAAGAAAAAAAAGAGGTAAGGAGTGAGAATAGAGATGGAGAGGTACAATTAACGATGTTTGAAGTGAAAGACGACAAGTTACGTAAGGAGCTTCTCAATCTCGATATTGAACACATGACTCCGCTGGACGCTATGCAAACATTAGCAGCACTAAAGAATAAATTAGAAACGAAGGACTAAGAAATGACACAACATGAAATTCAACTTTTGTACGACTACGATAAGTGGGCAGATTTGAAGCTGCTTGAAGTAATCGCGACACTCGCCAAAGATCAATATAAGAAAGACCTTGGTTCCAGTTTCGGAGGAATACATGGAACCCTCGTGCATATCCTTTCTGCTGATAAAATCTGGTTCGACCGTTGGACAGGCAAAAAGTCGACTCTAGTGAAAGCCGAAGATCTCCCGACGGTTGAAGTCGTAAAAAAGCAGTGGGATGCGTATCACTGCGAGATTGGCAACTTTGTGGGAAGCCTCACGGAGGAGAAATTAAATGAGCCGTTGCCTTATACTGATTTCAAAGGGAATTCATATTCTCAACCGCTCTTCCAGCAAATGCAACATAAAGTTAATCATTCTTCCTATCACAGGGGACAAGTGGTGACGATGCTGCGGCAGATGGGAGAAAAAGTTGTTAGCACAGATTTGATTAATTACATTAGACAAAAGGAAACACGTGGCTGAAATACAAATAAAAATATTGCGTAAACATAAACTCAAGCATATTCCTGAACTGCTTGTTGATCCGGAAATCCTCGCGCAACGATTTATGCCTAACAGTGCTATGTGCAATTGTAATGGTACGTGTTGTGCAGAAGGAGTACTTCTTGATGTGAAAGAGAAAGAATTGATCCTTGCACACGCCGATTTGATAAAAAATTATCTCGAACCAGAGCAGGAAAAAGATACAACAAAATGGTTCGACAATAATATCGAATATGATGCCGATTTCCCTTCCGGCAAATGCGATGGTACAGCAGTACAAGGTAATAGCTGCGTTTTTCTCTGCAGTAAAGGCCTTTGTGCATTGCAAAAGACTGCGATGGCAGAGGGTATGGATAAGTTTGCACTAAAACCATTCTATTGTGTTGCTTTTCCAATCACTATTGATGAACACGTACTGACAACGTATGAACCGGAATTTACGAATAGGCGGCAATGCTGCAGTATAGTTCCTGATGGTCCTCTAACTGTGCTTGATGTATGTCGCGAAGAATTTGAATATATTCTTGGAGCCGAGGGATTAAAGGAGATTGAGGAATTGTTTCATGAGAAGACTTCGGTTTCAATCGCGAGTACAATATGAATCAACGACGATTATATCGCACTATAGAAAGTTTTGCCGCTGTACAATTCAAAACTGAAAAAGAATTGCTCAAGCATGTTCTCAATGAAATCGTTAAGAGCGAAGACATTCTTCTCAAAGGCGGACGGCTTTGGCAGTATGAGCCATCGACCGAATCGTACCGCCTTATTCACCAGATCGGGCAAATTGAACGGCTGGACCCGGGATATCGCATTCAAGTTGCACGGTATCCGATGTTCCAGCATCTTATTGAACAACGTTCCATCATAGCAAACGAAACCGACGGATATCTTCGGAAAAAAGGAATTGTCAAATATTCTGCGACAGGTGTTGGGGATCGAATGCCTTACCGTCATGGGACGGTTTTTCAATATGTTTTAGCCTTCAATTCGGATTCTCTTGATCAAGATCTACTTCCTAACCTCAACGTTATCAGTTTAGCGGTTACATCTGTTCTTCGCAGCAAACGTATCGAACAAAAAGCTCGACTGCTTGAACAGGATATAGACAAAGCACGAGAAATTCAATTGGGCATTTTGCCAGATCCATTTCTTCATTTTTATTTCTACGATATCTATGGTATTTCTGTGCCGGACAGGATTGTCGGAGGAGATTTCTTTGATTATCTCTTTTCAGATGAAGTAAAAGACCGTTTAATGATTGTCGTCGGCGATGCTGCAAGCAAAGGATTCCGTGCTGCTGCACAGGCACTGTATGTTGTTGGCGCCTTGCGGATGGGAATTGCACATCAAACGAAAACAGCCGCATTAATGTCCGGAATCAATAAAATTGTGAATCGTTCATTTGCTGAAGAACAATTTGTTTCGATGTTTTACGCAGAGCTTACAGACGGTGCGAAAGGACTGCTGCTGTATGCTAACGCTGGGCATAACAGTCCGATGGTTTATCATGCACAAGATAAAAGTATTGAATTACTAGAACCGACGGGACTTATTCTTGGCCCATTTCCTCGCGGCAATTATCGAGTGGAAAGCACGATGCTGAAAAAAGGTGACGTCGCTGTGATTTACACCGACGGCATAACTGAAGCTGTGCGGAGTGATGGCATGCCGTACGGAGAAAAACACTTAGCAGAAAATATCCAGAGACTTGCCGCTAAGGGAGCGAAGGAGATCTGCAAATCATTAGTTGAAGATGTTGAACTTTATGCAGAAGGCGCAGAGTATTCGGACGACCGCACTATTGTCGTCATTAAGCGAGTCAGTTGATGTAAGTCTTTCTCAAGAAAGGTTGGACCATGGTTGAGCAAAAATATATTGGAGTCGTTGCATCAGTGAATAGCGGAATTATTTCCATTCTTCTTGATCCAAAAACCAATTCTCTCAAACGAGAGATTAACGGCAAGACATACTATATAGGACAAATCGGTACCTATATCTTGATTCCGATGGGAACGATGGTACTGCTTGGGATGGTATCAGATTTGAGGAAAGAAGATGTAAATGTCAATGGACAGGCACAGCAGCGATATATTCTTCTTGCTTCGATGGTAGGCACGGTGAAAGGGGGGCGCTTTGAGCGCGGGATATCTCTTTTTCCGGTGGTTGATATGCCGGTGTTTTTTGCAGAAGATGCTGATCTTGCTGTAGCATTTGCAATATTTCAGCGCTATGGATTTTCGGTCGGACTGGTCTCGCTGTTCGAAAATCAACGTGCCTTTCTTGATGCTAATAAGTTTTTTGGAAAACATATCGCGGTACTTGGTTCGAGTGGTTCCGGAAAATCATGTGCTGTTGCCTCTATTTTACAGAAGGTTTCAAAGTATCCCGATACAAACATCATCATCCTTGATATTCACAATGAATACCATAAAGCATTCGAAGGGAATTGCAATCATCTCGATATTGGAGAATTTGAATTGCCTTATTGGTTGATGAACTTTGATGAATTACGCGAAATGTTTATTGATGATAAAGACGAGAATGCATCAAGTCAGATTACTGTGCTGAAAGATCTCGTTATCATGTCAAAGAAAGGGAAAAATCCGGAAATGTCAGCGATGATTACAATTGACACGCCAGTGTATTATGACCTAAGTGAAATCCGTGCAAAGCTGCAGTTTATGGACAGCGAAAAAATAACTATGGGTGCAACAGTGAAAGAGGGACCTTTCTACGGTAAGTTTGCCAGATTCCTCGTCCGGTTAGACGGTAAGTTGAACGATCCACGATACGCATTTATGTTTCGGCTAAAAAAGTATGTTCAATCTGCAGCCATTAACGATTTGCTCTCGAAGATACTGGGTGCAGACGGCAGTGCACAAGTGACAATTCTTGATATGAGTGGCGTACCATTCGATATCGTCAATACGATAGTATCGCTTTTGGCGCGTTTAATATTTGATTTCAATTTCTGGAATCCAAATCGACGTGATTTTCCAATTCTATTGGTGTTTGAAGAAGCACATAATTATTTGCCGAGCACCGTTACTACAACAGCGTCTGCTCGTAAAACGGTTGAACGCATTGCAAAAGAAGGAAGGAAATATGGCGTCAGCTGTATGATAGTCAGCCAGCGTCCTGTGGAAGTTTCAGAAACGATTCTTTCGCAATGCAATAATTATGTTGTGATGCGATTGACTAACCCGCTTGATCAGAATTATATCAGGCGGTTGGTGCCAGATACATTTGCAAGTCTTACTGATGTTTTGCCATCACTTAAGGTAGGGGAAGCGCTCATTGTTGGAGAAGCAATATCTATGCCTTTACGCGTGCAGATCGATTTTCCTAATCCTGAACCTGATAGCAGTGATATCAGGTTTTATGAGAAATGGAAACAAAGTGATGCTAAAACGAAAATTGCAGAAGTCGTCACACGCTGGTGGAAACAAGAAAAGGTGAAGTGAACGAGAGCGCATTGTTCAGGTCATTATTCACATTATGTTTCAATGGCACTTATTTTTCTTATAATAGTCATTGTTCTTTAGTTGTGTGATAGAAGCAGTACTGCTTATACGGAAAGTTTTTAGAGTACAACACTTGAATCCAACAATTTCCTTTTATACATTGGTGCTGCTTGATTAAGTGAACTTCCCCTTGAATCACAATCTTGGAGGTAGTATGAAAGCGACTTTCATACCAATATTTCTCTCTCTTTTTATTCTAACTGGCTGTTCAACATTGACGTTGAAACCGGGTGATTTTGCTTGGCCTGTTGTGATCCCCTTCGCAGTTGATGGCCATGGGAACGTACAGAGCACACGGTACAGCTTCTCTCTTAATGTCAAAGCTCTTCTCTTTGCCGAAACACAGGATTCTGTCAATATCTCAAAGGTGACCTTGTGGATCATTCGGGATGTGAAAGGCTATTACTTTATAACAGCATCGCAGTTTAAGAATGTATACGTGTTTGAGCAATCAGAAGGCGGTTTGATACTTAAAAATAAAATTTTTGTAGCCCAGAATGGACTGGGTACGCCGGAATTCAATCAGCGGGAGCCGTACATTCAGCTTGTGGATGGACAGAATCCAGCTATCATGTTATCAAGCGATGGGGTCGTTGAAGGAGAGAAAAAATGAAGACTATCATACGGCTTGTTGCTTTGCTGGCGATTATAACCTTTGCGCTTGCCGCCCAGCAAAAATCAGATTATGCACTTGTTCAGCGTTTTCAGACTATAACCAAATCCATTGCAAAAAATATTGATCAGGCAAAAACAGTGCAGGAATGTGCTGAAGCCAATACTTCAATTGATGCAGTGGAAAATGAATTCGGTAGCGATAAAGCATTTCTCAATAAAGCCAATTATCCGGATGGGTATGATAAAACCATAGAACAACTTCGAGGCAAACTACTTATTCGGCAGAGGGATCTTGGTGTTGTTGAAAGTCAAATTGTGCGTATTACAGAATTGGAAGTAAAAATCCGCGAACTATCGGATCAGATAATGAAATTAACAAACCAGAACGAAACATTGATGGCTGAAGTTCAGCAGCTTTCACAAAACATCAAAAAACTTTCCGGAGA
This sequence comes from Bacteroidota bacterium, assembly GCA_050015675.1. Classification (GTDB taxonomy): domain Bacteria; phylum Bacteroidota; class Ignavibacteria; order UBA10030; family UBA10030; genus Fen-1298. The sequence goes on from JBEKAY010000004.1 coordinate 23,079, forward strand.
TCTTTTCAATTCTGCCACACCAATGGATTCGCTCCGCAATATGATAGTAAAACTGCACCAAGGATTACAGGAACGCGATGCGCTTATCTTCGCTCTTACAGATAGTCTCTTTATGCAATATGATAAAAATGTTGGTGAGATGAAGGATATTGAGAAGCAGGGCCTTTTAGGCAAGATCGATCGTCATGGTATCATCGGAGATGTCAAGCGATCTATTATAGATAATGTAACATTTCTTGAATCGACTCAACTTAAAGGAAGTGATCTTGTAACGCTTGTTCGACAACAGAAACGGTTTCAATCACAATGGACTGGGTTAGCACCGAAACTTGCTTCACTCTATCTGAGCGGGAAATCGAAGAAGAATGAAGTTGGTGTAGTCGATTCAATGCTTGCAACTTGGGGAGATAAGGTTGATGGTGCGATGTGGCGATCGCTCAATACATTGTTCAAAGAGAAAGGTTTTATAGTCAAGGAGTTTAACAGTGGTGATGAATTTATTGCCAGCTTTATTGCCTTCTTTGATGAGCAAATTCAAAATGCGAATAAGGAAAGCGACGATACACGTTATAAACTTTTCACAAACTTTAATGAAAGTTTATGGCAGCCCGATTTAAATGCAACATGGCTGCCAGCCTTAACCGAACTGCGTAAAATTTCTGATACACAGAAAAAAGATATAGAAACAAAATTTGAAAAGTGGCATGCATCTGTAATGCCGGGCGCAACATGGCTGATGTATATACTGATCGTATTAGGTGTTCTTCTAATAGCGATTGTTAGCGTATGGATTTTCCGTAAAGGACCAAAAACGGTTCAAAAAGAATAGGTAATTAAGCAGAGTTCACGTCGAAAGCGAATAAAATATTATATCAGAATGGATTTTGCATTAAGTGGTAATGTACAACCGATGTTTTTTTACGGTTAATTTCTAACATTTTTGCATCGTTAGATTGCATATGAATTATGAGTTTGCTAAGTTTCATTTGCTTACGAATTCGTTTATGAATCTCGACACATAAAATTCTACATTTTATCAAAGTTTTTGAATTGTTATCATGAGTTATTTTTTTAAATGATAGAGAGAACTGCCTGTGTTTTTGGCACAGGAATGAATCGTAAAGAGGAGAAAATAAATTCAAAATAACGCCATGCGCTTTTGGCACAGGGTTATTCACTAATCATTTTTATGCTTTTCAACAGAAAAATTTATAAATCTCTATCAGATCATTTATTATAATTATTTTTGGAGTCTGCATGACCGAACAATTATTGAATGTGCTTATTGTAGATGATGAACCGACATATCGTATTGTGCTCACACAAACGCTCAAAGGGTGCGGACACACGACTGAAGCTTGCGAGACTGGAGATGATGCTATCAGTCAGCTCCAAAAAAATAAGTATGACGTCGTGCTGCTTGATTATAAAATGCCCGGAACAAGCGGTATCAATGTACTGCAATGGATGTATGGAATGAAGATGGATATTCCTGTGATCCTTATTACAGGTTATGGTTCGGAAGAGATTGCTCTTGAAGCATGGAAGTGGGGAGCAAAAGACTATTTTGTAAAGGGAAAGTCAGATATGTCCCAACTCCCAGAACTTGTCCTGAAAGTGTATAAACAGATGATCTCGGAACGTCAACGTAGGTCAGAATAAACCGGTTTTATCCTGCTTGATACCTTTAATTTTTAATTCATCAGCTATATACTTATTACCAAACCGATTTGTCACATACTCGAATGCAGCAAAATGGGGTATATCTACGAAGTTGAATTGACTTCTTCCTTGGTTTGTTGTACACTTACAGTATAAAAAAAATACATGTTTCTTTTCGTTGTGTGATACACCTATGAAAACACAATCACTTCGTGTACTTGTGGCGGATGATGATCATCCCTATAGCGTCCTTCTAAAAAAAGCTCTTGCTGGACGCGGACATTCCGTAGTGGTTTGCAATTCAGCAGAAGATGCATTGCATTATTTGCAGAAGGAACATTTCGATATTGTGCTCTTAGATTATAAAATGGAGGGCATCAATGGCATCAATGTCTTACAATGGATGTACGGGAAGAAAATGGATGTTCCCGTCATTCTCATTACGGGCTATGGATCGGAAGAAATTTATGAAGAAGCATACAAATGGGGAGCATCGGAATACTTCGTTAAAGGGGAAATGGATTCAATACGGCTCCCTGTTATGGTAGAACAAGTGTATAGTAAGCATCAAGCGCGGAGAACAAGGTTGAAATAGAAGAAGTAAAAATTCTGAAAATAGTAAATGATCAGCAGTTAGTTACCAGCCGAAAGATTTTCCCCTAATTGCTCACTACTGAAAATTATAAGCTACGAATAACGGACATATTAAATTTTTTTTGCAACTACTCAACGAGATATTTAAAGCACCTGTACTGTAATGATTTCAGAGATGAATGCTATTTTTGGACTCTGAAGAGATTAGCAATGCCGGCTGCAAGAAATATGATGTTGGCAAGCCATGCAGTAAAAAGTGGGTCGAGATCGCCGTTGTAGCCAAATACTTGACTCGCTTTCATAAAAACCAGGTATATAAAAGTAACCGCTGTAGCAATGCCGAATCCGAGCGCAGCACCGGTACGTGGCCTGCTCGCTGCAAATGGCACGCCGAAGAGCACCATAATAATACTTGCAAAAGGGAATGCAAGCTTGAAATGGTACTCCACTAACCACCGTGCTACATCCTGTCCTGCACGTTGCTGATTTGCAATAAACTCCCGCAATTCATAATAATCCATCTCGTCAGGTGTTCGTTGCTTTTTTTCCATATCAGATGGTGTTAATGAAAGCTTCCCCACCTTCAAGCTGTCGAATGACACAAGAGTCTGTGTAGAATCAAGGAAACTACGTGTGGTTCCATGGAGCAGCACCCAATCCCCTTTTTGTACATCAGCTCCATTGGGTTGGATCCATTGCATTTGGAGTGCATCGTACCTATGCCGTAAGATGGTCATATCATTGCTATCGAAATCCTGAATGCTGATTTGCCGAGCGCACTTGGCTTGTGTATCGTAGTAATTAATGGACACGATGCGTGTTTTTCCTTCTTGAAAAAGAATATTGTATCGAACAGTTGCTTGGATGGAACGATTCAAGTGAGTGCGTTCGATATAGAATTTTTTCTGATTGGCATAGGGAACCACCCAACCGTTAAGATAGATGGAACCAAAACAAATGATGAATGTTACGATGAGAAAAGGCGCCATGATTCGATATAGACTAGTCCCGCTGGATTTGATTGCAGTAAGTTCGTTCTGGCTGGAAAGCCGGCCTGTCACGAACAATGCCGAAAGCAGTACGGCAACAGGAATCATCAGTTTGACAATATCAGGAATTGAAGCAATGTAGTATTGCACCACGATGCTTGTTGGTGCTTGCGCATCAATGAAGTCATCCAACTTCTCCATCATATCTATAATAATAAAAATAAAAATGAAGGCTAATAATCCAAAAAGAAATACTACAAGAAATTGCCGGATGATGTAACGGTCGAGTATCTTCACGATTCCTCCGGTGAACGAGAATTCGAGCGCCACGATTTTGGAATCAACCGGGCGAGTTGCGACCAATCAATAGTGGGGTTCTCTCTTGCTGTTCGCACAGTCAAATACAATCCAATGATTCCCAAAATAATATTCGCGATCCACATTCCGACCCAGGGATCAAAAAAACCTCGGTCTGCGAGATTCTCGCCTCCTTTCAGGCACGCCCAATAAAATACAAAAAAACCCAAGCTGAGACTCGCGCTCATACCGAATGTTCCACGCCGCGACATAATGCCAAGCGGTGCACCAATAAATATGAAAACTATACAAGCAAATGGAATTGAAAATTTTTTATGAATTTCTACTAAATATGAGCGCACAGCCCGTTCATAACCATTGATATTTAAAAGATCATAACGAACTTCCGTTTGTTGAGAAGGATCTGCTTTTATTCCATTGAGGGGCGTTGTGTAGATCACAGAGGGTTCAATGGATTTCTTGACGTCCAGAATATCCTCCAATCGTTTGCCAGTGAGTTCTTTTAGGTGATGTTCAATAGTAGCTTCCAATGTTCGAATGCTGTCCACATTATGTGACATCATTTGTACGCTCATCTCACGGTCGCCGCGGGAAATATCCGTTTCGCGCGAGCGCTGGAAATTGAATCCCTCTGCATCCATTACAATTCTATGCTTTTGAAATTGGATAATGCGGTACTGGCTTTTAACTTGATCGTTGATCTGATGGATTTCGCCATCCGATAAATCCATAATAAGTTTTCGATAATCGGTGGAGAAGGAAATCGTTCCCCGGTGCGCTGTGATAGTGGCAGTCATCATCGGTTTGGAATAGTCTAGAATAATTACTCCTTCGAGATCATTGGAATGCTCGAATGTCTTTCTCACCAAAATGCTATGCCCTTGTAGCAATTGAATAAACATTCCAGGCACCAAAGTTAAGGTTGGTCTTTTATGAGAAATATCATTCATAAGCACTTTCGTACGATGATTGGCATCTGGTAATACATCGTTGTTGAAGCTGATCAAAAGAAGACAGACAAGTATGGAAGCGGCAACCACCGGTGCAATCATTCGGTAAAGACTTACACCACTTGCTCGCATTGCGGTAATCTGGCTTGTAGAAGCTAATCCGCCAAATGCCATCAGCGTTGCCACAAGTACACCCATCGGTACAGCTAGTACAAGCATCCATGCAAGGTTGAGTATAACCAATTCAGCGATAACCGCCGCACTCAATCCTTTTCCAGTCAACTGGTCGAGAAATTTCATAATGAATTGAAGCAGGAAGATACACATTATTAAAACAACGGAAAAAATAAATGGTCCGATGTGCACACGGAGGATATGTCGCCAAAGAATATACATCTCATCGAAATATAATGAGAATGTCTGCTCTTTACAAGTTTCTGATATTGCCTTTGCCCTCGATGGTAAGTATATTTCAAATAGAGAGAGTAAGATGTGTCTTAGAGGTATTCCTTGCTTGCAAAGGAAGCATGATGATTGAAAACCGCGTTGAAGCACATAAAATTGCACACTCACTTGTTACGTACCTGCAGCAAATTATTCCGTTGTTCAATATGGATGATCCGCGATAGCAGAAAGTGGAGAACTATGAAAGATGATATTCTATCAAGCACAAATTGAGATGCACAATTTGCAAGATTCGATGAATCAATTGCGGGGACAAATGCGAATCATCAGTTCCCTTCAAAACGAGTTCATCTCCACAACATATGTGCAGACTATCATACTTTGTGCGTACGAATTACTATCGAAATATACAGAGGTTGAATGTGCAGCACTATAAGAAGGACCTCAATAGCAATGGTAAATCCTAAAATATTGATCGTCGAAGATGAAAACATTGTTGCGATAGACCTTCAAAAACGATTGATGAATCTCGGATACAGCATTGTTGGCATCGTTTCGACAGGCGAAGAAGCAGTTAAGAAAGCAATTGCAACATCACCTGATTTAGTATTAATGGATGTCCGTTTGAAGGGAGGGATGGATGGAATTGAAACAGCTTCGGCACTTCGGTTTCAGCATGGAATTGCTGTTGTGTTCCTTAGTGCGTATGCGGATAATGATACACTAAAGCGGGCGAGTAAAACGGAACCTTTCGGATACATTCTCAAACCATTTGAAGAACGTGAACTTCACACCACGATCGAGATGGCTCTCTACAGAAGAGAATTAGAGCGGAAGTTCAAAGAGAATGAAACTTGGTACGGTACTACGCTACGCAGTATTGGTGAAGCGGTCATTTCTACGGATACGTTGGGCGCCATCAAATTTATGAATACTGTAGCAGAAAATCTTACGGGTTGGAAGTTGAGCGAAGCGCTTGGAGAAGATTTGCAGAAAGTATTCCGGACGGCAGAAAAAACAATAAAACCTAACTTTACAAATCCGGTTGACCAAATTCTAAAGAACAAAATTACAGCAGTGTTGAAAAATCATGCCACGCTTATTTCGCGCGAAGGAAAAGAAATTCCAATTGACGAAAATGCCTCACCAATTACGGATGAACTTGGAAAGACAGTTGGCGTCGTGTTGGTATTTCAGGATGTTTCGGAACGTAAGCGGGTTCAAGAAGCGCTGAAGACCTCGCAGGAATATGCACACAGTATCATCAACAGTTCGCTCGATATGATTATTGCAGTTGATAAAAATCGGAACATTATCGAGTTTAACAAAGCTGCTGAAGAGACATTGGGTTATACCATGAAAGAAATCTTGGGAAAACATGTGAGCATCATATTTGCTGATCCGGAGGAAAGCAATAAAGTACACAAAACGACAGTCGAACAAGGTCGCTGTGTGCAGGAAGTAGTGAACAAGCGAAAAAATGGTGAATTATTCCAGAGTTTACTATCATCATCTGTTCTGCGGAATGTAAAAGGTGAAATGATTGGTGTGATGGGAGTGTCGCGCGATATTACGGAAAAAAATAGCGCTGAACAAGCGTTACGTGAAAGCGAGGAACGATACCGTACACTTGTCGAACTCTCACCTGATCCGATTGTTGCTCATACAAACGGCAAGGTCGTCTTTGTGAATACAGCCGCGGTGCAAATATTTGCCGCCAAGTCGCCAGATGATTTAATCGGACAGTCAGTCATAGAGATGGTTCATCCGGATAATCGTGTCATTGTGAAAGATCGAATTCTGCAAATGTTAAAGGAAGGAAAACGCGTACCAACTATTGAAGAGAAATTAATTCGGCTGGATGGAACAACATTTGAAGCAGAGGTTGCAGCAATGCCGTTTTTATGGAAGGGGAAATCCGCTATTCAAGTTGTACTGCGCGATGTAACGGAGCGAATAAAAGCGGAACAAGCCATGCGTGGTTCAGAAGCGAAGTACCGATCGCTCGTTGAAAATGTGCTAGATGGGGTTTATCAAACAACTCCAGATGGAGAAATTCTAACAGCAAATCCGGCGCTGGCTCGAATGCTTGGATACGATTCTGAAATCGATTTACTCCTTCTCAATGCTGAAAAAGAACTTTACATTGATTCAGAAGAGCGGCGACAGTACTTAAAACTTCTCAATAAAGGAGAACGAGTCAAGAACGCCGAGTTTAAACTTCGGCGGAAAGATGGTCAGATCATCGATGTGTTAGAAAATGCCCGCGCGGTTCGGAGTCGCGTTGGTGATATCTTATATTATGAAGGAACGATTACAGACATCACAGAATTGAAGAATATGCAAGAGGCATTGCGCATTAGTGAAGAACGCTTCCGCGCATTCATCGACCAAAGTGCCGAGGCAATCTGGTGCGTTGAATCTCCTGAACCAATGTCGATTCGTTTATCCGAAGAGAGACAAATTAAATATTTAATGGAAATTGGCTGCTTAACAGAATGCAACAATACGATGGCGAGAATGTACGGTCTTGATTGTGCCGAGCAGCTCCTCGGAGCAAAATTGAAAGACTTGCTTGATCCGGCAAATCCTGCAAATATTGAATATCTACGGTCATTTATTCGATCGAATTATCGGCTCGTCAACGCTGCATCTCACGAAATTGACCCAGAAGGTAAATCGAAATATTTCTTGAATAATATGATTGGTGTTGTTAAAGGAGATAAACTTGTGCGTGTGTGGGGCACGCAACGCGATATTACAGGAGAGAAGCAAGCTGAAAAGATTAAGGGAATAGCAGTATCAAAAAAACAAAGAAATAAAAAGCGCTGACATTGAATCGATATCACTAAAATGCGGAGAATCAACTCTTAACACTTTGTTGCAGTGATTGCAGTTGAAACATTGCGTGATGATAGAGAAAGAAATTGTTTTGTGATTAAAAATGTTAACGAAAAAGAACGGCTTCAAGAACTTCACGAGTACGATATTATTGATACTCAACCGGAGGCTGAATTCGATGCACTGACAACACTCGCGGCGCAGATTTGCGCTGTGCCGATTGCGCTTATCAATTTCGTGGATGCAGAAAGAGTATGGTTCAAATCGAAAGTAGGATTTGATGGACAAGAGATGCCGCGCGACCAATCATTTTGTAATGAAGCGATAAAACAAAAAGAATTGCTCCTCGTTGAGGATACGGAAAAAGATGCTCGCTTCTCATCTTTGCCGGTTGTAATGCGCGGTCCAAAGTTTCGTTTTTATGCCGGAGCACCGCTTATCAGTCCACATGGACATATGCTAGGCACACTATGTGTTTTGGATACGAAGCCCCGTTCATTTACAGAGGAACAACAATCTGCACTTCAAGAATTAAGTCATCTTGTAGTCTCGCAACTTGAATTGCGCCGTAATGTTCACATGCTGAAAACAACATTGGCGGAAAATAAACGCATAGAGCAAGAGTTGCGGAACAGCCAGCAAGAATATAAACACATCATCGATTCGGCGAATGAACTCATTTATCGGACAGACGAGAACGGTTTAATCACATTCTTTAATCCCGCTGCAACTCGTTTGCTTAAATATGATCAAGATAAACTCATTGGTCATCATTACCGGGAGTTGGTTCATCCGTCGTACCGTAAATCTGTTGAAAAATATTATGGTGTGCAGTTTCTCAAAAGAATACCGGTAACCTCTCATGAAGTTCCAGCTCTGGCAAAAGATGGCAGTATTGTGTGGCTTGGACAGAATGTGCACCTGTTGTTTCAAAACGAAAAGATTAGGGGATTTTCTATCATTGCTCGTGACATTACTGAAAAAAAACGCGTTGAAGAGCGGGTCGCGGAAAGTGAACGTAAATTATTGACTGTTATCAATACGGTGAACGAAGGAATTACTTTAAGTGATGAAAGTGGATTCTTCGAAGTGTTTAATCCTCGTATGGAGGAACTCACAGGCTATTCCTTGAATGAAGCAAACGATAATCCTGATTTTAACAGATTGCTTTCTCCAACTGAAGATGAGTATCAACAGATGCTCTCTAAACAGAAGGGACTATTGATCGCAGACAGAGTACAGGAATCGGAAATTGTGATTCACACAAAATCCGGTGAAAAGAAAATTCTCTTGATGTCTTCTTCATTGGTAAAATATAATAATCGGAAGATGATGCTGAGTGTTTACCGTGATATAACGGAACGCAAGAAAGCGGAGCAGGCAATACGGACAAGCGCAAAACGATTCCGCATATTCTTCGAAAACAATCCGATACCTACTTGGGTGTTTGATCTTGAATCCTGCCAATTTCTCGAAGTGAATAACGCAGCTATCAATCACTATGGATATTCAAGGGAAGAATTTCTTACAATGAATATAATGGATCTCCGTTCTCCGGAAGATACCGAGAGTTTGCAGGAAGCGCTTGAAACGATTAAAACGAGAGAGTCCAACACAGCGGAAGGCAGACATTGGCTCAAGGATGGCACTATAATCGATGTACATCTTTCTTGGCATAATTTGGATTATGACAACCGTAGCGCTGTGTTGGTTGTTGCCCAAGATATTACGGAATCCAAACGGGCAAACGAAGAGCTTCGGCAAGCAAAGGAAGCAGCAGAAATTGCGAATAAAGCAAAAAGCGAATTTCTTGCTAATATGAGCCACGAAATACGAACGCCAATGAATGGTGTCATGGGAACGATCAGCCTGCTGGCGGATACTCAATTAACAATTGAACAACAAGAGTATATAGAAACCATACGTTTGAGCGGAGATGCCTTGCTCAATGTCATAAACGATATTCTTGATTTCTCGAAAATCGAGTCGAACGAAATTGAAATGGAAGAACATGCATTCCGCATTGAAACTTGTATCGAGGAAACCTTCGACCTCTTTGCCATTCAAGCGGATCAAAAAGGCATTGATCTCGTGTATTGGATTGATGAGAAAGTACCGCAAGTAGTAGTAGTTGATGCAACACGATTACGGCAAGTGCTTGTGAATCTCGTCAGTAATGCTATCAAATTTACTGAGCGCGGCGAAATACATATCGTTGTATCGAAGGCGTCTGAGAAAGATGGCAAAATTGAACTTCTCTTTTCTGTACGAGACACTGGCATCGGCATTCCATCCGATCGAATTCATAAACTTTTTAGACCGTTTTCGCAAGTCGATTCGTCTTCCACAAGAAAATATGGCGGATCAGGTCTTGGACTTGCTATCTGTGCACGTGCTGTCGCTTTGCTCGATGGTCATATCTGGGTTGAAAACAAATCCACGGAAGGCAGCACATTCCGTTTTACGATCATCGTATCTGAACACATCAAAGATTCGCAAGAACAGAATTTGTGTCCGCCCTTGATCAACAAAACAATGATGGCGTTAGTTATCGATGACAATAAAACGTGCCGTCAAATAATAGAAAACTTGTTGCTGGAATGGGGATTTATTGCACACTCTGCTGCAACGGTAGAGGAAGCTCTTTCCATCGTTAAAGATAATCAGTCATTCGATGTCGTGGTAGCAGAGCAAACACCAGCAGATTACAGCGGGATGCATTTGAAAGAAAAAATACGCAGAGCAAACGGAAAGCCCGATGTTGCCTTCATTATTTTAGCTCTACGTGCGAAACGCGACCAAATCGTCAGAACAAATAACGAAATTCTTCATGTGGTTTTAAAACCTGTTCGGCATCGCGTGTTGTACGGTGCGCTTGCTGCAATTGTGGAACAATCAACAGGTATGCCATTATCATCGTCTGCCATGAGTGTATCACAAAAAAAACGTATTGCCCTGCCGCCAATGAATATCTTAATCGCGGAAGACAATACAATTAACCAGAAACTCATCGTGCGTGTTTTAAAAATTCTTGGTGAGGAAGTAGATATAGCGAATAATGGATTGGAAGCGTTGAATGCAGCACGTAAAAAGAATTACGATATAATATTAATGGATATCCAAATGCCGGAGATGGATGGTTATGAGGCAACGCGGCGAATCCGTGCTGATGTGGCAAAGACAAATCAACCGATTATCATTGCAATGACGGCAAACGCTATACAGGGCGATCGTCAAAAATGCATGGAAGTTGGAATGAACGACTATATGAGCAAACCAATTCTGATCGATGATGTCAAGCGCATTATAAAAAAATGGTACGAAACAATTCACGGTCAATTCTAACGAGAGAATAATATGCCCACAACAGACACAACACCTTCGAATCCTCTTCTTACACGACTGCAGGAATTGGAGCAGGAAACAGATTTCGAATTTGTTATTGAATTGATCGACATTTATATAAATGAAACACCGAAACAAATTCAGGCAATTGCAGCATCGTTAACAACGAAAACCTCCGCCTCGCTTATGATTGCCGCCCATACGCTTAAAGGAAGTAGTTTGAATCTTGGCGCCAAACAATTAGGCGCACTTTGCCTGAAATTAGAAGAATTAGGACGTGCAGGCAAGTCGATCCCAGAAGGCAGCAGTATGGCGGAAATAGAGAATGAATTTGAAAACGTTAAAACAATGCTGCTTGCGTTTAAGCATAGCAGACAGAAGTGAAGAATTGCTGCTTTGTTCTTGAACGGTGCTTGCAATTTTGATTTCTTTTCGCTAAGTTTTTCTAAGTGAATGGTGTGTTTATTGGAAAAGGCATTTAACACTATGAACGTTGTTTTTTTTCTATACCCTCATTTAAAACCCTCCCGGAGCCATATCGAACGGTTGCGACCATTCTGAACTGGCAGTTAAAAAGTATTCTTTAATAATTAAACGACTAACGAGCGCTCGTGGTTCCGCATAAATTTATTATTCGGATAGGAAGTGTCTGGTGGAGTGGTGCGTTGTTCGCTCTGGTTCTTTTCTGCCGGATGCCGACTGAAGCATCTGACCACCTGTTCGCAGCGAATGACGAAATATATCATTTCACTGCTGGGCCGGATTCGACGCTGTCACAACAGCAACACTCAACAGGCAAACTCTCTCGACGTGCCAAAGCTGCACAGCGACGGATGTCAACCAGTACAGCAAGTATTGTAACTCGTGATACCTCGCGCCTTACGTTGGAAGCAATACGTGCACTTCCACGGGATTCTTCTGCGCGACTTGCACAATTCCAATATGTCCGCAAAGATAAACCGGCTGAAGATGGTACGTATCACAAACGTCATCCGCTGTTCCTTTTGGATCCGCCCATAGTCAAACATCAAGCAATTTTAGATTCCACTAGGTGGGTGTACCGCCTGCGTGAAACTGTGGATGAAAAAGATACGCACATATTAACCGAAGTACCATTAGAGGAATATTCCTCACTTCGATTGAAGAGAGCCATGCGGCAAAACTGGGAATCGATGACCCAATTCTATCAGCTTCAGGGTGAAACGAAAACCACATTGGGCGATGTGTTTGGAAAGATCACAAAGATTGAAGTTCCGGTTCCCAAAAACCCGATCTTCAGCATCTTCGGCCCAAGTAGAATATCTATGACTATCAATGGTGCAATTGATATTCATGCGGGGTTTCGTAATACCAAATCGGATCTTGTTACTTCAAGCGCATTGGGGCAGAGCCAAAGCACACCTGATTTCAAACAAGAAATTCAAGTGAACGTAAAGGGCGAAATTGGCGATAAGTTGAAGGTTGATGCCGATTGGAACACGCAGCGCACGTTCGAATATGAAAACCAGCTCCATGTCAAGTACCAGGGTTACGAAGACGAGCTTGTACAAAGTGTAGAAGCGGGCAACGTGTCACTCCCCACCAATTCTTCATTTATTTCGGGTGGTTCGGCATTGTTTGGTATTATGGCAAAATTTCAGATCGGACCATTGCGATTGACTACTGTAACCACGCAAAAGAAAGGACAGATCAAAGAGCTTTCCGTTTCCGGCGGCGGACAATCTACTCCGATAGAAATACGCCCGGCAAATTATTCCAGATGCCACTTCTTTATCGATACATCGTACATCAAATATTATGACAATGAGTATCAAGTCCCACCAACAATTACGCCGGAAATGCAAGCGAAACATATTCGTGAAATTGAAGTATGGATTTCTACAACAACGGAAAATGACCCAGCAAAATACAGAAATGTTCTTGCTTTGATGGATCAGACGGAAGTAGAAGCCGCGAAAAATAATCCTGCAGCTCGTCTCCCAAATGCAAAGAGTCCAAATCGGGGTCAGCTTGAAGAAGGAAGATTTATTAAACTTGATCAAGCAGATTTTGACTGTGATCCTTATGCTGGAATTATTTCTCTTCACAGCCAGCCGCAAGATAACCAAGCCGTTGCAGTCTATTATATGTTAGATAATAATAAATCTATCGGTCAATCGAGCCAGACACAAAAAGATTCTTTGAATCTTGTCCTGAAACTTGTTCGTCCATCGCAGCTTGGTCCAACATTACAGCCCGCTTGGAATATGATGCTGAAGAACCGATATTCTCTCGGCGGCACAGGCATAGATAAATCGAGTTTTGAATTCCATGTAGATTATCAACTGCCGGGTCAAACACCTGTGACGGATGTAACACTTCAGAATGTCGGGGTGATGGAAATGCTTGGTTTGGATCGATTTAGCACCGACAATACGACGGCAAAACCTGATAAGGTATTTGATTACCTTCCCGGCGTTACTATTAATGAAACGCGGGGGGAAATTATTTTCCCCACGGTGGAACCGTTCGACTCATCGAGTATGATTAATTATTTTTTGAAACATGGTGGCATTTCTGTAGCTGATGCACAAACGTATGCAAGTTCATATGCTTATGGTGCAATTTATACCAAAGACCTACCCGATGCGGGGAACGATCCACGTAACCTATACTATATGCGCGGCACGGTAAAATCAGCACAAGCTGCAAGTTACTCGGTTGGTTTTAATATTGTCGAAGGAAGTGTGCAAGTAATTGTCGATGGTCAGTTAGCGACACCGGGTGTTGATTACACGGTTGATTATATCTCCGGTAAGGTTACTATCAGGAATCAAGCGTATCTCAGTCCGGGGCGCAACGTCCAAATCAAGTACGAAGCAAACGACATGTTTCAGCTTGCTTCAAAATCGCTGATTGGCGCGCGTGGTGAATTTAATCTGGGCAAAAACTCTTCACTTGGTTTTACAATTATGAATTACAGCCAGCAATCGCTAAGCGATAAAGTGCGGCTTGGTGAGGAACCTATCAGCAACATGATTATGGGAATTGATGGAGGAACCACGCTGGACGCAAACTGGCTGACTAATGCGCTGAATTATCTGCCAGGCATTAAAACAACGGCGTTATCACAAATTTCTCTCCGCGGTGAGGTGGCATATGTACTGCCGAACCCGAACACGCGTACCAGTCCGATCTCTAGTGATGGCGGTAAAGGAGTTGCGTATATCGACGACTTTGAAGGTGCTCGCCAGATCATTCCTCTTGGCGTTTTGTATGCCGGATGGAAAGATGCAAGTGCACCATGGTATATCAAAAATTTAGATTCATCTTATGTACCTGTATCCGACCCGCTCAATGGTAGTGAATACATTCCGACACCAGATGATCCATATTCAATCGGCATCAAAGCGGACATAGAAAAGATGTACTATAAGGGGAAAGCTTGCTGGTTCAACGTTGTGCCCAGTGATGTTAATATTCCTGACATATGGGGAAATCGCAAATCATTTGCTTCAGGTGAGGGACAAGTGACCTCTTTAGATTTCTACTTTCATCCGGAATTGCGCGGTGAATTTAACTATTCGATGAATCTTCAGAAAACTATCGGATTGGATAGTACGGATCCTAATAGTCATAAACAATCATGGGCAGGTATTCAGCATGTTCTTGGCACAAGTTCCACGAACCTTGTAGATCAAAATGTTGCATTCATAGAGCTCTGGATCAACATTGTTTCGCCGATAACTGATAATGATTCTGCAAAACTCAGCATTGATCTCGGTTATATAAGTGAAGATGTAATTCCGAATAAAACGCTCAATACGGAAGATGGATTAGATAACCCACCACATTTTCAATTTCCCACACATGTCTTGAATCCGAGTTACGATTGGGGCCTTGATACTATGAATGATGCGATGGAACGCATTTGCTATAAAGATTTCTTGAAACAGTATCCGAACCATCCTGAATATGCTTCAGATCCTTCAGGTGATGATTACACCCGACTGCCGATTGGTAATGGAAGCCCGCTTGATATGACGCGTGCTGAACAATATGAAGGAGTGAATGGCACTGAAGGAAACTTTGTTAGTGAAGATGGACATTTCCCGGATACAGAGGACTTAAATGGAAATGGAATATTAAATCGGTTGAATTCTTATTTTGAATACGAAATTCCTCTCGATACAAACAACGTTCGGTTTAGGCAATTGATAACCGGAACCGGCGATCACCATTGGCATCAAATTCGTATTCCACTCGCCGAATATAATAGAAGAATCGGAGAACCGACATTTACAAATGTGGAGGGAGTACGTGTGTGGGTTACAGGCGCTGGAAAGCCACTGTTGTTTCGCATTGTTGATTTTAATCTTGTCGGCAACCAATGGGAGAAGCGGGTAAAGACGGATTCTTCATTCGAATTGAGTGTAGTGAACTACGAAGATGATCCTCTCTATACGATGCCGGATCCTAACCTTCGCACGAAAGATCTTACACAACCGACTCAAAATATTTATAGTAATGAGCAATCGCTGAATATAATCGTGAAGAATCTGCAAGATGGACAATACAAAGAAGCTGTGAAATATATGACACAACAACCGATAGATATGTTCAACTATCATACATTAAAAATGTTTGTTCATGGCGAAACGGGCGAAGATGTTGTTAAAGGTTATAAAAGATTTGTGTTTAAAGATACAAGCCACTACGACGCAGAAATGTTTCTCCATTTTGGTGATGATACATCAAATTACTACGAGTACCGTGCCCCAGTCCATCCGGGTTGGGATGGAAATGATGTCCTCATCAAGTTTTCTGAACTCACTAGCCTCAAAGCTTTTATAGATAGCACACATATTACAGTTAGTAAACCAGTGTCAGGTGGACCACCGGGCGCTACGTATCTGGTTCGTGGAAATCCGCGGTTGGATAGAATCCAATTTATTTCTATTGGGATCAAAAATCCGGCAGATACAGCTGCTTCGATTCCTTCGGTTCTCAACGGTGAATTATGGGTAGACGAATTGCGTCTCACCGATGTGGATGATACGCGTGGGTGGGCATATAAAGTGGACGCAAACATAAAACTTGCGGACATTGGGAGTATTGCATTCTCATTGAGCCAACGCGATCCGTACTTCCATGGATTGGAAGATCATTTTGGTACGCGTAATACAAGCCGGGCATGGAGCCTCTCTTCTTCCTTTGCTTTCGAAAGATTTCTGCCGGAGACGTGGAACGGCTCTGTTTTAAACTTCAGCTATTCTCATTCCGAGTCTATTAATAAACCGCTCTATGTTCCCGGTACAGATATTTTGGTAGAAGCGGCGGCAACGCGTGTTGCAGAGGATACATCTACGAATCCAAATCGTCAGTATAAAAATGCGGAAGATGTGCGGACTAAATCTGAGGACATGAGTATCACGGATTCTTATTCCATGCCGACACTTAAACTCAACATTCCTGCTAAAACTTGGCTTATAACGGAAACGATCAATAAAATGTCCTTTGGATACAACTATACACAATCTTACCAACGCAATTCATCAACTGAATTTGCAAATGCGTGGAGCTGGAACGCGAGTTTTAGATATGGAACGCAGTTCAATCCGAATAATTATCTTTCATTAGGAACATTAAAGTTCTTTTTCACACCTCAACAGATGAATTTTGGCGCAACACTTAACAGGAGCCAATCACAGACAAAGCTACGCAGTCAAGAGAATGCAAATGATACCCTGCGCACTTTAAATGCGCAGCGGTCAATGGATTTCAACTGGCAATTCTTTCAAGGTGGATTGTTCGATCTTGGTGTTGCATATAATGTTAATGTCTCAAGCAGTCTCGTGCATTTGGAAACAGACCGGTACGGAAACCAACGTTCGTTTATGGCGATTCTCAGCGATATCTTTTTCAGTGATCGGCTGATCGATTTCGGTATCGATCAAAATTTTAGCCAGGGAATTACATTGAATACAAAAGTTACTGCGCCGCAACTGCTGATGTTAGATAAGATATTTACGCCAAGCTTTCATTATTCTGTGAACTATAATTGGGCGAACAATATTCAGGCAGGCCCTCTTGGCCGCAGCGCCGCCTGGAGCGATGCGCCTTCATTCACGCTCGATGTTAATCTCAAACCAATTACGGATGCTATTTGGTCGCCGACACAGGCACAAACGCCAACACAAACACCAACACAAACACCAACACCAACACCAGCACCAACACCGGCACCAACACCAGCACTGACACCAACACATGTGGACACAACCATGAAGGGAAAACCATTTAACCTGCTGAAGCAGTTCGACCTCATATCGCGCATCTTGATCAAGAATACTTTATTCGATTTTGATAAGTTCAGTTTCAATTTCACACAGTCGAACACATCACAAAATAATGGTGTGCGCGGCAGTACGGGATTTGCTAATATATTTGCACGAGCTCCATTTTTTCAATCGTCGTTGGACGAAAATGGTCCAAAGTTTTTGTATCAATTTGGATTGATCTCCGATCCAAATGGCGAGTTGGTACTGAAGACGAAAGGAACATTTCCGTTCTTCACCGGTTATACCGTACCGGGTATTCGTGCTGATAGTGCGAATATTACTGATGCATTTTCACAGAATAATCAGATTACCATGCAAACCTCGAGGCCATTATGGGAAGGCGCAACAATTCAGTTGAATTGGAAAGTTGGGTGGACTTATAACGAGAATAGGACCAGTACTACGGACTCGGTCGGCCATATCATACCAAGCTCGATAATCAGTAATGTTAGTGGAGATATGAATCGCTCTTATATCTCGCTGCCGATAAAATTTTTCAATACGAATCTTGAAAATGTAAATAATAAATTTAATGCAATGAAACAAGACTCGAGTGATACGCGCGATCCCGCTGCAAAGTTATCACAAGCATTCGAGCAGGGATTGGAGGCGTTTCCATGGCTGTCAAAAATTATTGGTGCGCTTGCACCGCGCGTCAACTGGTCTATCCATTGGGATGGATTAGAGAATATTAGTTTTTTGAAAAGTTTTGCGTCGCGCATTTCGCTCGATCATGCTTATACGTCAGATTATAAACGGCGCTGGCAAATGACACCCACTTTAAATGCGGCTACTGGAGATACCAGCATGTCTGAAGTAACAACAAGTCAAACTGTCACATATGGATTTTCACCGTTGATTGGTGTGAATATAACATTTAAAGATTTTATCAAAGGAAACTTGAGTGCCACATTCCGGTACGGTGCAACAACTTCATATGATCTTGCACCATCTTCTCAAAATGTGACGGAATCATCAACATCAGATATTTCTGCTACAGTGACCTATAGCAGGCAGGGATTTGAAATTCCATTTTTCGGCGTGTCGCTCATGAATAATATCGACATTACTTTTACGTATGGCTATGCACATAACGCTAGCGTGCTTTACGATTTCAACAATTTCCAAAAAAACGGCTTACCGATGAATGGTTCGGGCCGTACAACGATAGAACCGCGTATTCGCTACACATTAAGTGAACGTGTTACGGCTTCTGTCTATTATCGTTACACAAGACTTGCTCCAGATGCCGGCGGATCGCAAATTCCAGGATCCACAACCAACGAAGGCGGCGTAGATTTTCACGTACTTATTCAATAGTCCGTTTCTCGCGTTGATTCTCGCGCGTGGAAGTGGTATTTTACTTAAGGTATAAATGGAAACTCCTAAAAGAATACTCTGGGTTGATGATGAAATCGACTTATTGCGTCCTCATCTGCGGTTATTGGAACAGAAAGGATATCAAGTTGATACGGCGGCTAATGGCGAGGATGCCATCGAGTCGGTGAAGAACAATGGCTACGACCTTGTTTTTCTTGATGAGATGATGCCCGGTTTAGGCGGCTTACAGACTCTTTCGGCAATGAAAGACATCTCACCAACGCTCCCGGTTGTCATGGTGACAAAGAGTGAAGCTGAGAGTTTAATGGAAGAAGCCATTGGTAGTAAAATCACAGATTATTTAGTGAAGCCAGTGAATCCAAGCCAGATTCTGATGGCATGCAAGAAAATATTTGAATCGAAAAAAATATCCGGTGCATATATCTCCCGCGACTATATCAAAGAATTTCAGAATATCAGTATCATGCTTAACACTTCGCTTGCGGAAGAAGGCTGGATCGATCTGTATCAAAAACTAACAAACTGGGATATGGAATTAGATGCTCATCCAGAATTGGGGTTAAGGCAGACACTTCAGGATCAGAAACGCGAATGCAATGCCGAGTTTGGAAAATTCGTCGAACAGAACTATCGAAAATGGATTGAGGATGCAAATCGTTCGGTCATGCTTTCGCCTGATGTTATGGAACGTTGCGTGCTTCCTGAGCTGAACGACCACACTTCTGTCTTCTTCTTTGTTATTGATTGCTTGCGGCTTGACCAGTGGTTGATTCTGGAAGAACTGTTATCAGAATATTATACATTTGAAAAACAATATTACTTCAGCATTTTACCGACAGCGACGCCCTATTCTCGCAACGCTATTTTTAGCGGATATTTTCCTATCGACATAGAAAAACGATTTCCTGAAATCTGGTCTTCCGAAGATGACGATGACGAAAACAGCCGTAACCGAAATGAGCACCAGTTGATGGACAAACTCTTAGAACGCAAGCGCATCGTATTGAAGCCGGAATCGAAGTACGTAAAAATATTAGATTCGGACTTCGGCAGGCAATTTGAGGGAAACATCATTTCGTATACGCAAAGCCGCCTCACGGCTGTTGTAGTGAATTTTATCGATATGCTCGCTCACGGGCGCTCGGACTCGCCACTCTTAAAAGAAATTGCCCCTGACGAAGCGGCATATCGTTCGCTTACACGATCTTGGTTTCAACATTCATCGCTCTTTGGCATGCTCAAAACACTCGCTTCGCAGAAAAATGTCAAGATTATTCTTACGACAGATCACGGAAGTGTCCGATGCATGCGCGGATCAAAAGTTGTCGGAGATCGAGAAGCGTCAACAAACCTGCGTTACAAGTTCGGCAGAAATCTTAAGGTGGATGAAAAACAAGCTGTCTTTATCAAGAATCCGATTGATTACAAACTGCCGCGAGGTAGTGTTACCACAAATTATGTCATGGCGAAGGAAGATTATTATTTTGTTTATCCAACTGAATATCACAAGTATCTCAATTATTACCGCGATAGCTTCCAGCACGGCGGCATTTCGATGCAGGAGATGATTCTGCCCATCGTTAAGCTTGAACCGAAATGAGCGAAACGCGCACAACTACTTCAGCAGAAGAAACGATTGCCTTTGCTCGTACTTTCGCTGGTAGATTACTACGCGGAGACGTTGTGACGCTTTTCGGTGATCTGGGAAGCGGGAAGACACAGTTTGTGAAAGGTGTATGTCGAGCTTTTAAAACACGCACACCTGCAACAAGCCCGTCTTTCGTCATCCTCAATCGGTATAACGGTATGGATGAGCGAAAGAGTGAACTTCTGTTGTATCACTTTGATCTCTATCGTGTTAAGTCGCTTACAGAAATATACGATCTTGGCTACGAAGAATTTCTTCAGAGTGATGGTATCTGTCTCATCGAATGGGCAGAGATGCTTGGAGAGTTATTGCCGAAACGAAGGTACGACGTTCGATTTTCTTTTGGTGCAGATGAAAATGAACGTTGTATTGAAATTGTCAGAGTTGATAAATGAGTAATGTTACGTAAAGTAAATTGATTTATAGTCACGACGTTTACGTCGTGGTAGTATGGAGCAAGTTTATTTTGGCTTTAGCCGCATATGGAGTCGTTTTGAGCTAAAGCCCAGATATTCTGGAGATATTAAAACCACGACCTGAAGGTCGTGGCAATATTTTTAAACATTTTTTGTAACGTGAATACATAATGACGATTCTTGGTATTGAGACATCAACTGCGGTTTGTTCAGTGGGATTGACGAATGAATTTGGTTTGCGGTCGGAGAGATCACTTATCGAGTCACATATTCATTCAGAGAAACTGTTAACGTTGATTCAAGAATTGTGTGATGAACAAAAAATGAAGCTATTGCAGGTGGATGGTGTAGCGATTTCCATAGGCCCTGGTTCTTTTACCGGACTTCGCATTGGATTAAGCACGGCGAAAGGATTATGCTGCGCACTTGAAAAACCGCTACTTGCAGTGCCGACATTCGCATCTATTGCAAAAAGTGTAACACTGTCGCATTCGGAATGCGCGCGAGTCGTTGTGTGCATTGATGCGAAACAGAGAGAGTATTATATTGGAGCGTATGAACAAAACAATGGGACTGTGCGTGAAGTGCTGCCTGTGCATATTGGAAATCTTTCATCAGCGCTTGCCGCAGCCTCTCTGAAGACAATAATTGTAACAGATCACATTGACGAAGTAAAGACGGAATCCGGCGATTCCATAATTGTTGAAGAAGTATTCTCGTATTGTCGCGGGGATATTATAGCACGTATGGCGATAGAGAGTTGGAATACTCGAAAAGAATATGTTTGGGAGCGACTGGAACCGACGTATTTGAAAGACTTCGTTGTCCATGCGCAGATGAAATTGGTAAAATGATTCACGGTAGTAGAAGGAGATCACAATGGCTTGGTTCAAACGATCACAAGAAAATATTTCATCGGATAGTCAGAAGAAAGACATTCCCGATGGCATGTGGACGAAATGCAGCGGATGCAGCGAGATCATTCATAAAAAGGAGTTAGATAAAAATCTTTTTACATGCCCGAAGTGTAATTTCCATTTCCGTATCGGCAGTAAAGAGTATTTCGAAATCCTGCTTGACAACGGCACATTCAAAGAGGTAAATAAAAAAATGCGTTCTGTGGATCCGTTGAAGTTCAGCGATACAAAATCGTATGCAAGCCGTGTGGAAACGACGATCAAAAAAACCGGTCTCTATGATGCTGTCAGAACCGGCGAAGGAATGATGAACGGAATTCCGGTGGTCATTGCCTGCATGGATTTTGCTTTTATCGGCGGAAGCATGGGCTCTGTTGTAGGAGAAAAAATTGCGCGCGCTACAGAGATTGCGCGTAAAAAGAGAGAACCGTTGATCATCATATCTTCTACAGGCGGTGCAAGGATGATGGAAGGCGCATTGTCGCTGATGCAGATGGCTAAGATGAGCGCAAAACTTGCGCAACTTTCTGATGCAGGTGTACCGTATATTTCTATCCTTACAGATCCCACGACAGGTGGTGTGACTGCAAGCTTTGCAATGTTAGGAGATATACATATTGCAGAACCTGCCGCACTTATTGGATTTGCTGGTCCGCGTGTCATTAAACAGACAATCGGAAAAGATTTACCAAATGGATTTCAGCGATCAGAGTTCTTGATGGATAAAGGATTCGTCGATCTCGTCGTACATCGTAAAGAACTCAAAGAAACAATTACCAAAGTGCTTCGGAGTCTTGTAGGATAAACAAGGAGTTGTTGTTGTCAATTCAAATTGTAAAAACGATCCGGGAGATGCAGGATGCTGCTGAACAGTTTCGCCGTGAAGGAAAGAGTATCGCTGTAGTTCCGACAATGGGATATCTGCACCGCGGACATGCAAGCTTGATTGAACTTGCTCGCTCTCGTGCAGATGTTGTTATTACCACAATTTTT
The DNA here is from genome assembly GCA_050015675.1 of Bacteroidota bacterium. Taxonomy (GTDB): domain Bacteria; phylum Bacteroidota; class Ignavibacteria; order UBA10030; family UBA10030; genus Fen-1298. The sequence goes on from JBEKAY010000004.1 coordinate 45,818, forward strand.
GTCAATCCAACTCAATTTGCTCCGAACGAGGACTTCAACCGCTATCCTCGCGATCTTGACCACGATAAAACAATTGCTGAAGCTGCCGGCACAGATATTATCTTCTTTCCAGATGTTGCAGAAATGTATCCGCAAGAATATAACAGTAAAGTGGAAGTGGAAAGAGTATCAAAGATATTGGAAGGAACATTTCGCCCGACACACTTTCGCGGTGTCACTACAGTAGTAGCAAAACTATTCCATATCACAAAACCACATATCGCGATCTTCGGGCAGAAAGATGCTCAACAAGCTTTCATCGTCCAAAAGATGGTGAAGGATTTGAATTTCGATATCGATATTTTAATCGTACCAATTGTTCGAGAACAAGATGGACTAGCGTTGAGTTCGCGCAATGTGTACCTCAATGAAACCGAACGTAAAAATGCACTTGTGCTTTATCATTCACTTCAGCACGCTGCTCAACGTATTCACATTGGTGAAAAAAACGTATCAAACCTTCGTATTGAAATGGAAAATATAATTAAGAACGGAAATCCGACTCAAATCGACTACATCGCTTTTGTCAATCCGGAAATATTTAAGGAAGTGGAAATAATTGAACCGCCGGAAGTGCTCGTAGCGCTCGCTGTACGTTTCGGTGCGACGCGGCTTATTGATAATATACGCATCAAGGCAAAATAAGGAAATAGAATTGGAAACAGAAAAGAAGCGTGGACTTGCGATAGTGATAATGGCGGCTGGCAAGGGAACGCGTATGAAGGATCCATCTAAAGCGAAGATTATGTATGAACTCCTCGGCAAGCCGATGATTCATTATGTTATTGACCTTGCATATAATCTTAAAGCGGATCGTGTTATTGTCGTTGTTGGATATCAAAGTGAGGTGGTAAAAAATTATATTTACAAATCGCATCCTCATATCGAGATTGCATTGCAAGCTGAACAGCTTGGTACCGGGCATGCCGTTATGCAAACAGAGGCTACGCTCGAGGACTTTTATGGTGATGTAATCGTACTCTCCGGCGATGTGCCGCTGTTAACTGCCAAAAGTATGCAGCAACTCATTGAACATCACTTTCAGACACATGCAGCTGCCACCATCCTTACTGCACACATTGATAACCCAACGGGTTATGGACGTATTATAAGAAACGATGATGGTTCGGTAAAAAAAATCATCGAACATAAAGACGCAACAGAAGAAGAACGTCAAACGAAGGTGATGAATTCAGGTATCTATATCTTTGACAAACAAAAGCTATTCGATGGCCTGCATCATATAACTCCGCATAATGTTCAGAAGGAATATTATTTGACGGATGTATTTGAATATTTCTGGAAGCACCATTGGAGAGTTTCTGCCTTGAAGGCAACTTCTGTTGACGAGATTCGTGGTATAAATACACTAGAACAGTTGAAAGAAGCGGAGACTATCCTCTTGACGCGGACGCATTCTTGAGTAACGAAAATAGTAGTTCTTAAAAACCTTGTCAAAGTTTCAAACTTTGACAAGGTTCATTTATTCTTCACACCAACTTTAAATCTTCCAGCACCTTCTTTAATTTTACGCGGCTTGGCTCTGTAATAGGCACCAATGGCAGGCGGAAGGATTCTTCAATCATTCCCATCATCGCAAGAGCAGCTTTTACAGGTATCGGACTCGATTCTATAAAATTGATATTCATAAGTGGAAGCAGACGATAGTGAAGCTGAAGCGCTTCTGTCCATTTATCCTTCAAGCATAAACGCATTAAGTGAGAATATTCTTTTGGCATCTCGTTTGAAACAACTGAAATACACCCATCGCCGCCAAGTGCAATTATTGAATAGGCAAGTGCATCGTCGCCTGAGAGAAGCGAAAAATTCTTCGGTTTGTTGCGCGCAATTTCCATAATCTGTGCAACATTACCGGAAGCTTCTTTTACCATAACGACATTCGGTATCTCTTCTGCCATTCGCAACAATGTTGCAGCTTCAATGTTTCCGCTTGTTCGTCCCGGTACATTGTAAATGATAAGAGGAATATCAACTGCATCGCCAATAGCTTTGAAGTGTTGGAAATATCCATTCTGTGTCGGTTTATTATAGTATGGTCCAACGACGAGCGCTGCATCTGCGCCGGCTTGTTTAACGAAGCGCGCTTTCTCGATTACTTCGGCAGTGTTGTTGCTCCCAGCACCGGCGAAGATTTTTACACGCCTATTCGCCTGTTCGATCACAATCTCAATGACGCGCTGTTGTTCCTTCTGATCGAGGGTCGGATACTCGCCTGTTGTTCCTAATGGTACAAGCGCTTCAACGCCGCCCTTGATTTGAAAATCGACAAAACGTCGCAATGCAGGTTCATCTACTGAACCGTCTTTTTTAAAAGGTGTAATGATTGCTGTTGCAGTCCCTCGAAATTTTTTTTGTGCTGCCATGGCTAACGGTTCCCTTGTTTGAAAAGATCTTGAAATGCATCATCCATTGTAAAAAGTCCTTTTTTACCGCGAATCCATTCTGCCGCGAATAACGTACCAATCGCCATCCCGGAACGATCTTTTGCTGTGTGTTTCAGTTCAATCATGTCTGCGGCAGAGTCGAATGCAAGTGTATGTGTACCGACCACTGCGCCGCTCCGTGTGGAGGAAATATGAAGCTGTTCGGGCCGTATCTTATTATGTGATGTTTCGTTCAACAATTCCTTTTTTCTTTGCAAGTGCTCAAGAACAATCTGTCCTATCGTGAGCGCTGTCCCGCTTGGACTATCAATTTTATTCTTATGATGGATTTCTTGAATGAACGCATCATACTCTTCAAACTTATCCATCATCTGTGCCGCAGTTTTAACGAGATGAAAGAAAATATTGACACCGAGCGAAAAATTCGAGGCATAAATTAATCCAATTTGATTTTTTTTAACGAGCGTCTCTACGTTCTGCAAATGGTCTTGCCAGCCCGTTGTTCCAACGACAATTGGCTTATGTGCCTCTGCCCACGGTGTAAGATCGTTGATGATGTCCTTGGCAGTCGCAAAATGAATCACAACATCTACATTCTCACGCTGTGCCTTCGTTATGGGCGGTGTGTCAATATCAATTCGAAGATCAACAGTCCAGCCACGTTCATGCGCGAGGCGCTCGATCTCTTTGCCCATCTTTCCATATCCAACAAGTGCTAAACGCATTGGAATTATTTGCCTCCAACCGGTTCAAACATATCCATATCAGGAATGGATTCAAAGAATTGTTTATGCAACAGCCGAACGGCTTCATCTACCTGCGCTTCATCAATCACTAAACTCATATTGATTTCCGATGCACCCTGTGAGATCATCACTAAGTTGACTTCACGCAGCGCATTGAAAATCTGATTGGCAACACCGGCAGTGGAACGCATTTGATCACCCACGACGCAAATGATTCCCTGGTGTTCCAGGATTGAGACTTCAGCGAATTCGGAAAGCTCCGCAACAATTTTATCGAGTGTCGCTGTGTTATCGATTGTGAGCGAAACGGCAACTTCAGATGTGCTGACGAGATCAACTGATGTCTGATATTTATTGAAGACAGAAAAGATTGACTCGAGGAAACCGTATGCCATCAACATCCGTAATGACTGCACATTCACGACTGTAATGCCGCGCTTGCATGCAATGGATTTTACTGGAATGTGCGTTTTCGGTGGATGGGAAACGATTCGAGTACCACTGTTTTCCGGGCGCTTTGAATTTAACACCACCACAGGAATATCTTTCTTCACCGCAGGAAAGATCGTGCTGGGGTGTAAGACTTTTGCGCCGAAGTATGCAAGTTCTGCTGCTTCGCGAAATGAAATCATTCTGAGTTTCTGTGCCCCCGGGACGATGCGCGGGTCTGCCGTCAACACTCCATCAACATCTGTCCAGATTTGGATTTCTTCGGCATCCAATGCTGCGCCAATAATTGAAGCGGAATAATCAGAACCTCCACGGCCAAGCGTTGTGGTTGTTCCGTTGGCATTCGATCCGATGAACCCTTGCGTAATAATGATGGTGCCGGCGAAAATGAGCGGAGATAGAATTTCCTTTGCTTTAACATCAATCTGATCGAACTGCGGGATTGCTGAGGCAAAGTTATTATCGGTGATCATAAATGTTCGTGCATCAACCCATTGTGCAGGGATGCCTTGTGTACGAATTGCCTCGCTCAGAATTTGCGAGGAGAGAAGCTCACCGACAGAGGCAATGGCATCTAAAGAACGATTCGTCAACTCACCAAGAATTGCAATACCTCGACAAAGATTCCGTAGTTCTTCAAACCGCTGCTTAAAAGACGCGATAAGCTGCTGAACTGTCTGGCGATTGTCGATAAGATTTTCCATCACAGTTACATGACGGTCGAAGAGTCCATTTAAAAGGAGAATGGCGTCATCAAGTCTACCTTCCTGTGCGGTTCGTGCAGATTTTAAAAGGATATTGGTTGCACCGGAAATGGCAGAAAGCACTACGATTGGTGTCTGTGCCCGTTCCTTCCGAACAACTTCGATTACCGTGCGCATCGATTTGGCATCTTCAACGGAAGTGCCGCCGAATTTCATAACAATCATTTATCAGACCTCAATTTATAACTTCGAAGTAAATTACAATGCTCAAAGAAACAAAATTCAAACAAATTTCAAAAATAAAATTTCGAATTATGATTTTAAGATTGGGATTTGGAATTTGTTTGTTGTTTGAATATTTGATATTTGTGAATTATTCTTGTTCCTACTTCATTCGTGAAACGAGCAATTCTGCAATTTGCACTGCATTTGTAGCGGCACCTTTCCTAATGTTATCTGAAACGATCCAGAGATTGATGCCGTTTGCAATGCTAAAATCTTTTCGGATGCGTCCGACGAAAACCTCATTCTTTCCATATGCGTTTATCGGCATCGGATAAAGGTTCTTGGACGGATCGTCTTCCACGATGACACCAGGTGCACGATTGAGAATTGTACGCACCTCTTCTGGAGTGCACGGCCGTTCGAATTCAATGTTCACCGATTCACTATGTCCGCCGAACACAGGTACACGCACAGTGGTCGCTGTGACAGGAATATCTGCGCCCATTATTTTTTTTGTCTCCATTACCATCTTTTGCTCTTCCTTTGTGTAGCCGTCCGGAAGAAAAACATCAATATGCGGCAGAATGTTGAATGCGATTGGATGAGGAAATTTCTTTTCACGCAACGGTCGTTTTGCCATTTCATCTTCCAACTGATTGACGCCTTTCTTGCCGGCGCCGGTAACAGACTGGTACGTGGAAACCACGACCCGCTTGATGCCGAATGCATCATGCAGCGGTTTCAAGACCACTACCATTTGAATAGTCGAGCAATTTGGATTGGCAATGATGCCGTGATGTTTGAAGGCGTCTTCAGGATTTACTTCCGGCACGACAAGTGGAACATCCGGATCCATCCGAAATGCGCTGCTATTATCAATCACCACCGTGCCATGCTTGGCTGCCTTAGGTGAAAATTCTTTGCTCGTGTTTGCTCCTGCAGAAAAAAGGGCGAAGTCAACTCCTGCAAAACTCTCGCCTGTCAGCGTTTGAACTTTTACGGGTTTGCCTTGAAACGTCATTTCCATCCCTGCGGAACGCGCGGATGCAAGCGGAACAAAACGCCCCACGGGAAAATGTTGTTCTTCCAATATCGTCGTCATAGTACGTCCAACTAAACCGGTCGCTCCTGCGACTGCAACTGTGTATAATTTGCTCATCGTCTCACTTTGCTATGTTCATTGAATAATACTTTACCTTAGTTAAGATACATATTCCGACGCTCTTCTTCAAACAAATTCTTACAAAACAGGAAAATTGTTTTTCTGTTGAACGATAATGAAGAGCTTGGTATATTGGCAGTAGAATGAACATCATGCATATCGACTTCGTATGAATGAAAATATTTTGCAAACACGACAACTTGGAAAGCGGTACGGAAAACGGTGGGCTGTCAAGAACCTTAATCTTGAAGTGCATCGGGGCGATGTGTTCGGTTTTCTTGGACCGAATGGGGCAGGAAAAAGCACTACCATCCGAATGATTCTATCGCTTATTAAACCCACAACGGGCGAGACAGAACTTTTCGGTTATTCGCTCAAGTCCCGGCGTTCGGACGCACTACGGCGCGTGGGTGGAATTGTCGAGAAGCCCGACTTCTATTTATATCTTTCAGCGTATAAGAATCTCGAAATTGTTGGTGCACTGACAGGTGGTGCAGAGCGAAAAAGAATTTTAGAAGTGCTGGATCTGGTTGGGTTGACAAATCGTGCCGCTGATCGTGTGAAAACATATTCACACGGAATGAAACAGCGACTCGGCATCGCCCAAGCATTGCTTTCCGATCCTGAACTTGTGATCCTCGACGAACCGACGAATGGACTCGATCCACAGGGAATGAAAGAGGTACGGGATCTCATTGTACATCTTTCACGAGACCAGAAAAAAACCATTATTCTTTCTTCGCACTTGCTGAATGAAATTGAATTAGTTGCCAATAGAATGGTAATTATCAATAACGGTGAATTGGTTGTGCAAGGTGATGTAAGCAAACTCCTTGATGAAGGAGAGAAATATGTCGTGGTGCAAGCTCAACCGCAGAAAAAGGTTGAATCCGTTTTGCGACGGCAGAAAATAATTATCGGGAAATACGAATTTAAAGAAGGGTTGTTTGAAATAAAGATGGACTTCGCAGACATTCCTGAATTAAACAAAGCCCTTGTACTTGCCGGTGTCCATGTGCAGGCGTTAATTCCAAGACGCTCGCTCGAAGATTTATTTCTTTCTATGACCGAACATTCAAACGAGGCAAGTGCATGATCCGGCTTATTTATTACGAACTCGTAAAAATATTTCTGAAGAAGCGCACGTATCTCGGTTTTGGAATTGTGCTTGCGATTGTGCCGTTAGTAGAAGTTGCGATGAAGTTAGAAGGCGGCCGCTTCCTGACGATGGCAATGCGCGGATTGTCAAAGGATTTTCTCTTCTTTGGCAATATTTTTAACGGCTGGTTTGTTGCATATCAAATCATGAACAGTCTCTGGTTTCATATCCCATTACTCATTTCCTTTGTTGCTGGAGATCAGCTTGCCGGCGAAGCGACTGCAGGCACATATCGCCTTATTCTCATTCGGCCGGTTTCACGTTCGCGCATTTTTATTTCTAAATTTATCACAACACTCATTTATACAATCACTTTTGTTTTCTTTTTGGCAGCTTTAAGTATCGGTCTGGCTTTAGCGTTACTTGGACGCGGTGATCTCATTATTGTCACTCGCGGTATTCTTCTTCTTCCTGAATCAGAAGTTGCGTGGCGGTTTTTGATCGCCTATCTTCTTGCCACATGGACAATGATCACCATTGCATCGATTTCGTTTTTCTTCTCGTCGTTTGTCGAGAATGCGATCGGCCCGATTGTTGCAACGATGGGGTTGCTGATTGTATGCACGGTTATCACCGTTATGCCGGTAGAGATGTTTGAAATCCCCAAGAAATTTCTTTTTACCCGGTATCTTGATATGTGGCAAAAAATATTTCTTGATCCGATTCCTTGGAGCGAAGTAAAGAGTGGAATATTATATATGGGTGCATGGACACTTGCAGCAGCGTTAGGCGCGTGGGGAGTATTTGTGAAGAAAGATATTCTTTCTTAAAGAGTTGTATCGTTTCAAAGCAAGGAGAGTGCGTGGATATCAGAATAAAGATACAGGAGATAAGGAACGGATTTCATCCCACATTCTGGGTAGCAAACGGGATGGAGTTGTTTGAACGGCTGGCATATTATGGTCAGCAAATTGTTTTCATGATTTATCTCCGTAACAAACTCGGCTTCACGGAAACAGAAGCAGGGCAGCTCTCCGGCATTTTTGGCGGGTTGATTTATTTGCTGCCAATTCTTGGCGGCACACTTGCCGATAAATGGGGATTCCGTCGCGCATTCAACATTGCATTCTCAATGCTTGCTCTTGGTTATTTCTTGATTGGCTCAGTTGGCATGGCTACGTTTGCTGGAGTGTATAGTAACTTCAATCTTTATTGGCTCTTAATGATATTTCTGGTCTTTACGGCTTTTGGGGGTTCATTTATCAAACCTTCTGTGCTGGGAACAGTTGCGGTCACTTCAAGAGAAGAAACGAAGTCGCTTGGTTTTGCTGTGTACTATTGGTTAGTGAATGTCGGAGCAATGCTTGGACCCACGATTGCCTATTTTGTGCGGGATAGCTTTGGTAATGCGTTTGTATATATGGTGTCGTCTATAAGCTGCCTTGCCATGCTCATTGTCAATTTAATTCTCTACAAGGAAGTAAAGAGCACGCGTTCAGTTGTCGTTGAATCGCTCGGAAAGAAAATCGCCAATCTCTTTATCGTTCTGGCAAACGTGAAGTTCATGATTTTTCTTCTCATCTATTCTCTCTATTGGATTATTTTTTGGCAGGAATTTATTATTATTCCATATTACGTTACAGATTACATCAATGCGAATGCGCCTTATGAAATTCTCCAGTCCTGGGCGGGCGCCGGTGCGATTATTCTGTTTCAGATTCCGCTCAATCGTCTCACGAAGAACATCCCAACGCGAAGTGCTATCGCTCTCGGTTTTGGAATCTCCAGTCTTATCTGGTTGATTATCGGTCTTTATCCAAGTATCCCAACTATCGCCGCTGGAATCGTTGCGTTTGCAGTCGGTGAAATGATCCAGGCACCGCGGTATTACGAGTACATCTCGGAAATCGCTCCTCCAGGTCAGCAAGGATTATTTCAAGGATATGCATTTCTGCCGATTGCAATTGCGAGATTTGTTGGCGATCCGATAGGCGGGTGGTTATATCAAACTTCGAAGGCGAGCAGCAAACCGGAATTAGTCTGGTTCGCACTTATAGGCATCGGTGCGCTTGGCACAATCTTGATGCTGATATACAATAAAATCGTCAAGGCACAAGAAGCAATAACAATTTAGATTACGTTTAAAGGAAATGCGTGATGATTATGAGAATAGTGATAGTAATGTTGCTGATCGGATTAATATTGAATGATGCGCTTGCTCAAAAGGCGACGAAGATTCAAGATGCAGATGAAATCTTAGCAAGAGTCGTCAAAGGTTTCGATGAAGTTCACGATTTCTCTGCCGTCATCGATGCCGAAATCAATATGGAGCGTATGCAAATTCCGAAAATGCATGCCGAATTGTTCTTCAAGAAACCGGACAAAGTTCATTTCTCATCGCCGGGTTTTCTCCTTGTACCGCGTGAAGGTGTCGCATTGAACCCATCGATATTGCAAGAACATTATCTCACAACCTCGGTTGTGCATGACACAGTCGATGGGAAAAAGTTGTTCAAACTTCTTCTCGCCGCTAAAGATGCCAAGACTCGCTTACATGCGCTGTCAGTTTGGGTGGATCCAATAAATTGGACAATCACGAGGATAGAAACAATTCCGTATGAGGGGCGGACGCTCTCTATGATATTCACGTACGAGTTCCAGCAAGAAAAATATTGGCTTCCATCAAAATTGATTGTATCATTCGCATCAGAATCGGATAGAACGCAAAAAGATACTTCGTCCCCTATAGATAATCAATTTGAGAATCTCCAACGTTCTGCGCCGCGAAATGGTACGGTCACTGTCGTTTATTCAAATTACAAAGTCAACATTGGGCTCTCGGATGAAATATTTGAGAAGAAGGAAAAGTGATAAGTAGTCATTTGTTAATCCAAGTGGTGTCAGGAGTTACTTCCTGACACCTTGAAGAGACGTCAAATCATTCATCTATAATTTAATTGTCGAGACGAAAGCCCTGACAGCAATTAATATTTATCAGTGTCAGAAATCAAAGAGATGAAAAATAACCAAACATCTGTCTCGCTTTCTGAAGTTCATGGCTCTGTGGACATCTCCAAGAATTATGGGATGATCAAACGGTTTCTTGCATTTGCCGGGCCAGCGTATCTTATCAGCGTTGGCTATATGGATCCAGGAAACTGGGCAACAGACATCGAAGGGACGTTTAATTAAACGTCCCTACCAAAAAGTTTCAATTTCCACTTTGGTATTCTTGTTGAAAATGATAAATTATATTAAGAATGTTATTAAATAAGAATATTTACATTATGAATGAGCCGCATTCCCACAAATCGAAAACCGGAAGGCATCTTATCATCGCCATCATTCTCAATGCAGTGATCTTCATTGTTGAACTGGTCGGCGGTTTGTTGACCAACAGCCTTGCACTCATATCCGATGCAATGCACAATTTGAGCGATTTCTTTTCACTCATCCTGAGCTACATCGCATCAAAGATAGTTTTATGGAAATCCAATTCTCAAAAATCGTATGGGTATGTACGAGTCGAGATTTTCGTAGCCTTCATTAATGCGTTAACACTTGTTCTTATCGCAGGATATATCATTTATGAAGGATTCCAACGGTTTTTTCGTCCGGCACCGATTGCCGGCTTATGGATGATTGTCGTTGCCGCTATTGGATTGATTGCAAACACAATTTCCGCTTTCCTCCTTCGCAGAGATGCACATCATGATCTCAATGCCAAAAGCGCCTACCTGCACCTTCTCACAGATGCCATCGAGTCGCTTACTGTTGTTGTTGTTGGGATATTGGTCTACTGGAAGGGATGGTTTATCCTCGATCCGATTATTTCCATTGCCATCGGTATCTTTGTAATAAAAAGCGCGTGGAGTATTTTAATCGAAACCGTTAACATACTGACAGAGGGAACACCTGAAGGAATCGATCTCGAAGCAGTTGCAGAGTTTATCAGATCTTTCCCGGAAATAGAAAACGTCCATCATCTTCATATCTGGAGTTTATCGTCGCAGTTCCGGGCACTCAGCGCACACCTTGTCGTAAAAGACCGGCTCATCAGCAATGGATGCGAGATTACAAAGCGCATTGAAGAAGCTCTATACAAACAGTTCAAGATTAATCACCCCACACTGCAGCTCGAAAGCGAAGTCTGTCATGAGCAGGAAACGATCGTGGATATTCATCGAGAACGTAGAAGGTATTGAAACGAAACTTATTTATATATTAAAGCGAGCTGTTTTCTGCTTCCTATTACTATGCAACGAAAAACAGAAAATTTATAAAAAATATCTTTGCTATACTGTTGTTGGTAAGATATATTTAGCTGGTGAGTTATAAAGAATTTTATGACAAAAAAAAATAATACATCGGTTTCATTATCAGAGGTTCATCACAGTGTTCCCATTCCTCGAGGAACGGGATTTTTCAGACGGTTGTTGGCATTCGCCGGCCCTGCATATCTCGTGAGCGTTGGTTACATGGATCCGGGAAATTGGGCTACGGATCTTGAAGGGGGTGCGCGCTTCGGCTATCAACTGATTTGGGTTATTTTAATGTCCAACGCTATGGCGGTTCTGTTGCAAACTCTTTCAGCAAGATTCGGTATCGTTACCGGCCAGGACTTAGCACAAGCCTGTCGAAAAAATTATCCGCGTTTCGTTGCTAATGCCCTCTGGGTGCTTTGCGAAATTGCAATTGCCGCCTGTGATCTTGCTGAAGTCCTTGGAACAGCAATTGGTATAAATCTACTTTTTCATATTCCGCTTTTGTATGGCGTTATTATTACTGGCGCAGATACTCTTTTATTCCTCATGATTCAGAGTTTTGGCATCCGTAAAATAGAAGCGTTTATTCTCACCTTAATAGCTACGATGGGTATATGCTTCAGTATTGAAATGATCTTCGCAAAACCGGATTGGATTGAAGCAGCAAAAGGGTTCCTTCCCATTCTTAATTCGAACAGTCTTTATATTGCTATCGGTATTCTTGGCGCAACGGTGATGCCTCATAATCTCTATATGCATTCTGCCCTCGTTCAAACACGTACCGTAGCTGAAACTGAAGAAGGGAAAAGACAGGCATGCAAATATAACCTGTGGGACACGAGTATCGCTTTAAACGCCGCTTTTTTTGTAAACGCTGCAATATTAATTTTATCCGCATCGGTATTTTTCAGTCGGGGGATAATTGTTACCGAAATTCAACAAGCACACCAATTGCTGGCGCCGCTTTTGGGAACAGCAATGGCGAGCACGCTCTTTGCCGTTGCGTTGATTTCTTCAGGACAAAGTTCAACCCTTACTGGAACCTTAGCCGGACAAATTGTGATGGAAGGATTTTTACGCATTCGCATCCGTCCATGGGTCCGCAGACTTATTACAAGATTTCTTGCAATCATTCCCGCGGTCATTGTCATCGCCATCGAAGGAGAAGGTGCGTCGTATGCATTACTTATTCTCAGTCAAGTGATTTTGAGTTTGCAACTTCCGTTCGCAGTCATTCCGCTGATCCAATTCACCAACGATAAATCACGGATGGGAACGTTTGTAAATAAAGCATGGGTGAAAATTCTTGCATGGTCAACTGCCGCGATTATTGTCGTATTGAATGCTGGGCTCGTCTACCAAACTCTTGTTGGATGGATAGAATCTGCCGGAGAAAATGCTCTGTGGTTATGGGTAACCGTTATCCCTTTTGTTGCCGCTATTTTTTTTCTTCTCATTTATATTTCTTTACCGAAAACCTGGCGCAGGAGAGAACCCGCAATGCCTTCAGAAATTGAACACCTTGAATTTGTATCGCGTCCATTCACAAATATTGGAGTTGCACTCGATTTAAGCGGAATGGATTCTAGAGTGCTTTCGCAAGCCAAGACATTAGCGCAGCAAAATAGCGCACGCCTTGTGCTCATACATGTTGTTGAAGGAGTCGGAGGGCAGCTATTTGGCATGAACGCTTACGATGACGAAGCGCGTGATGATAAAGAGCATTTAGAAAATCATGCAGACCAACTTCGGACCACAGGATTAGAAGTCTCGGCAGTGCTCGGTTTCGGCCGCATACCGAAAGAAATTGTCCGTATCGCACATGAGCAGAAGATTGATTTACTGATAATGGGTGGGCATGGTCATCGCGGTATCAAAGACATCATCTTTGGAACATCAATCTCGAAAGTACGGCACGGATTGAAAATACCTCTGCTGGTCGTGCGATAAAAAACTGCAATTCTTGCGAAGGTTCCAAACCTTCGCAAGGGTATGGTTAATGTTTCGTTTTTATTTGGTATCAATTCCTTCTTGCAGAGATTTTTCGTACTTCATTTTATATTCTTTAATTCCCCGGAATAAAGCATCGGCAATTCTATCTTGACCATTATCACTGCATAAAAACTGTTCTTCATTTTTGTTCGAAAGATATCCTAATTCCACGAGCACGTTGGGCATCGAAGCGCCGACCAAAACGAAGAATCCGGCTTGCTTAACGCCGCTATTTCTGATGCGTAGGCGCTTTGCCATCGAGTTAGCGGCGCTTTCAGCAAATTGTTCGCTCTGCTTCATGTAAGCACTTTGCGCCATCGTCACAATAATGAATTCCTCTTCAGTTAACTTTTGGTAGCGCTCTTTGTATCCTTCTTCAAGTTGAATAACAGCGTTTTCGCGTGAAGCAATGGCGACAGCCTCTTCCGTGCGGTTGGGGCGCAACAAATAAATCTCGAATCCATTCATGCCCGACGGTTTATGTTGTAGAGAATTACAATGAATGCTGATAAACAATTTTCCGCCTGCTTCGTTGGCAATTTGAGTACGCTTGTACAATTCAACAAACTTATCGGAAGATCGGGTATAGACTACTTTTACACTTTTGAGATTTGTTTCAATAAGATGGCCGAGTTTTAGTCCTACATCCAGCGTAATATTCTTCTCGCGTGTTCCAACAACTCCAATACAGCCAGGATCCTTTCCGCCATGCCCAGCATCGATCACAATGACATCTAATTTCCATCGGTCACGCCCGTTGCTTAACTGTTGTTTTTTTTCTTCCTGTTTCTTTCTTTTCAGTTCTTCCTTTTCTGATATTGATAGAGTTCGGAGCGAGATGTGAAGGTCGTTGGAAGCAGGATCGTTCACGGTCTCTGCCTGCACGACGTCTGAAGTTACTTGGAATGTTAATTGAAGCGATGCAGGAGATTGAAATGCCAATACTTTTCGCACTGCGCCAAATGGTTTGGTGGCATCGAGAGCTGCAGTATCTGCATTCGCCCCCATGATGGTAACGAAAAGCCAGCCATCCGGCTTCAACCAGCTTTCAACATCTCCCAATTTATTATTGGCATGGATGGTGATGAGCGAACCGTTGAGTTTTATTTCGATTTGGATTCCTGCAACTGTATACTCTAATTTTCGGAATGTTTCCAACGACAATGTGTTGTGCTGTGAGTTGATAGATAAGTGCTGTTCGGTAAGGCGTTCATACAAAGGAATAAATGCGGTTGCCGGTACAAAAAAATCGCTATGCCTGCGAATAACATTGTCGGACATTTGGTACATCGTTGCCGTATTGGTCGTTCGTTCCGTGATAACGACAAATGGATTGCGATCCGTAAAACGCACAAGCTGCAGAGCAATGAGGCATTCGATTTTTCCAGTGCTGTCGTTCACAGACGCTGGCAGCTGCAATGATTTTAAAAAATCATTAAGCGAAAAGAATAGAACACCGGCGCTATCTACACGACCGATAACTGTCGTATCCCCGGAAGCAAGTCGAAAAGAAAGAGATGTATTGTGGTCGATCGTTTGGGCATTGCACAACGAGAACATGAGAGAAAAAAAGATGGCTTTTGAGAAACAGGCGAGTCTCATCTATCTGTAATTCACGAATTGCACTGCAAACGAAAACTCATGGTTCCGAATCAATGACATAACAGCTTGCAGATCGTCTTTGTTTTTCCCGCTCACCCGCACTTGATCTTCCATAATTTGTGCTTGCACTTTCAATTTTGAATCTTTCACAAGTTTTGTAATAATTTTTGCATCGTCTTTCGCAATGCCAATCTGCAAGGTGACCGTCTGTCGTACAGAACTACCCGCTGCTTGTTCTATGGCTCCATAACGGAGTGCCTTTATCGGAACACTGCGTTTGATCAACTTAGATTGTAGAATGTCAACAACGCTTTTCATATGAAATTCATCACCCGTTATTAAGGTGATTTTTTTCTCTTTTTGGTCTAATTCGATAGAAGTACGAATTGCTTTGAAGTCATAACGCTGGATTATTTCTTTTTGCGCTTGATTCACAGCGTTATCGACTTCTTGAAGATTTACCTCTGAGACAATATCAAATGAGTTCTGTTGTGCCATTGGATCAATTATTGTTTTAACATTGGATTGAAATATTTTTTATTTCTGACTGATGTTACGCAAAGAACGGAAGAACCACTGTCATTCCCGTGGATTTTTAACGGGAATCTTAGATAAGATGCCCGATTAAAGCAGTCGGGCATGACAACTTAATTTTATCAGATGCTTTTCCTGACTGCGTAACATCAGTTACTAATTTAATATTGTCACTTTCGTTTTAAAAGTCAATTAGATCTCTCAGCCAAGCGATGTTGAGTTTATCATTTCCTGATTTCACCTGTCTCCATACTCCAGAAGACAAGATCAAGTTCATCCAATGTGATGCCTAAATCAATTGCAAACTTTGAAAAACGCTGTTCGATATTCAAATAATATTTTCTGTTAATAGATTTCGGGATTGATTTAATTACGCCGAGTCGTTTCAAGTTACGCAGAATATGTCGATCGAGTATTGCAAGACCGTCATTCCTGCCAATATTGCGTAAAAAATGTGACGCTTCTTTATATCCCAAGCCGAGAACATTTTTTACAAGCCATTCACGCAGTTCCAAAGCCAAAACAGGTTCCGATAATTTTTGCGCTATCACAGAAAATTGATCTTTCATCCTGAGAAGATGCCGGGATTTTGTTTTATGAAAACGGATATAACATTCCTTCCGACGAAGAAATGGTTCTGGATTTATATCTTTATCATGAAATCCGGCGGTATAAAGCAGTGACACGACTTGTTCTGCATTCTTAGCACTCGATTGCGGGGTGAGAAGACAATAGACAAGTTCGTAGAAATAATCCACCGGTTGTACCGCAGCAAACTCTGATAATCGGGCGCGTATTGCACCTTGGCGTGCCCTATAGAGACGCTTCGTCTTTTCGAGTTCGAGGTTTCGATTAGATAAATATTTTTTCATCGCGGTAGAGAAAGATAGATCTTCTTGTTGCGAGAACGAATTTGAATCAATCCATCACGCAGAAGTCCGTTGAACAATTTATCCAACCATTTCTTTTGCCGGATTGAGTAGTCCGGCTTTACCATCTTTGCTAACAGCTTCGCTTCAATCGACCGATGATAAGCTATCATTCGCAGTGCTGCAATAATTCGTCCGCGATAGATTCTGTTCGGGATAATAGTTTGGGCTTTCCTTTGAATCGGCTTCCTTTTCCTCACTGTCAGAAATGCACTTGGGCAATAATGTTTGAGCGGACACTCGAGACAATGCGGATTGGACGCAGTGCAAATAATGCCGCCAAGTTCCATGAGGGCTTGATTCCAATCGTATGCGTTTCCTTTCGGAAGCATCCACTCGGCAAGTTCCCACATATCTGCAGATTGAGTGCGCTGTGGAAAAAGTCTCGAAAGAACTCGCTGCACATTTATATCAACAGCCGCAGTTTGCAGTCCAAATGCAAAACATGCAATGGCGTTGGCCGTGTAACGTCCGATGCCGGGAAGCTGCTGAAGCGTCTCAACATTTTGTGGAAGCCGCCCTCCGTAATCATCCATAATGCATCTGGCGAGTTGCTGGAGGCGCAATGCACGGTTGTTGTAACCCATTCCGGACCACGCGCGGATAATGTCGGCAGTGCGAGCTTGCGCAAGAGATGCGAAGTCGGGAAATTGACGCAGAAACTCAGGGTACTTCAGTCTTACTCGACTCACCTGTGTTTGCTGGAGCATGACTTCTGAAAGAAGTATGCGATACGGATTCTTTGTTTTTCGCCAGATGAGAGGACGTGCGTTTTTCTGATACCACATCAGGAGATGCTTTCGAATTTTTAATTTTCGATCGCTGTTTGATGAAGGCGCCATGATGGGATTTATTGTCTTAGTTTTCCCACAAAAGGTTTGTTGCCTTCGAGCAAATCCATTTCTTTCAATTCATTGGTTGTAACCCAGCGGATTTGTTCGAAGACATTATTGTGCGGCTCGCCGTCGAATCCGGAGACAAAGCAGTACGCGACATTGAACATTCCGCCGTCTTCGTAATATGCCGCCTCGGTTTGAACGCGTTCGATGGCGTCTATCTCTATCGATAACTCTTCCTGAAGTTCACGACGGAGACATTGTTCCGCCGTCTCGCCCGGTTCAAGCTTGCCGCCGGGGAATTCCCATTTCAATTCGTATCTGCCGCCTCGCTTCCGTTGGCAGATGAGAATGAGATTATTCTTTTTTAATACACCGACCGCAACTTCTGTCATTTTATTCCTTTTCTGAAATATATCGAAACCCGATTGGATTTCCAATTGTGATGGAATCGTTAGTGGTATGAAAGAGAAATTAGTTATATTGAAATTAATAAAAAATATTTCACTGGTCTTATCTAAGGTGGTCGATATGAAAAAGTTGATTCAAGTCGTTGTTCTCGGGATGTTAGGTGCAACGGTTTTATTTGGACAAACTATTACTGCGGTTCGTATTCCTAATGCTGTGGCGGATGCCGGAGGCACGGGGACAGTCGGTTACCCCTATGCGGTGTTTGTACAGATTTCCGGATGGACATCATTGGCAAACCTTCAAGCATATGTAAAGTTATACAGTGGTTCTAACAATGAATATATGTGGAGTGCTACTGGGGTGTGGAGTAATACCACCACCTATGCATCATCAAATCAACCATTAGTGAATATTGATGCCAACGGCAATTGGTCAGGTTGGATTTACGCAAAACATAATGCTTCCATTACAGCTTCTCCTTCACTTCGTGCTGCAAAAGTTGGTACTTCAGCAACAAACCTTACAAGCGCACAAATATTTACTTTTCTCAATATGGCGACAACCGGAGGTTTTCTCGTGGCAACATCTTCTTCTGCCGTGAATAAACCCGTTGTTGCTTTTTCAGCAGGAAAGATGGTTGGTTCATATCGCACAGAAGATAATGGTATTGCAGAAGGATATTCGTACAGTGCCGGAGGATTTCAGATTGCAGTTCCAATCGGATTGATCGACTCCTTGGTATTTTATAATGATGATGGGTCAAGATATTCTTCTATGGTCGGTCCTTGGTCTATTACTCCAGGTAATTTAACCGATGCAGGAACTGTTATTGCAGTTTCCAGCGGTGCGGCATCGTTATCTCCATCGCTATGGAAATATAGTACTCCCACAACAGTTCAAATGGTTTTCAAACGGTCAAGCGATACAGTATGTCATGTCCGTATGCTACGGCCAACCAATCTGACTTGGAATACAGGCAGTATTACAGTATCACCTCTAGGCGCAATTGTGGCAGTAAATGCCGATTCCATTCAAATAGATAATCTTGCATTAAATTCCGCTTCAGATAGTCTGGTAGTATCATTGGGAAGTGTAACCGCGGCAGATACAACCGGCTCCATATCCATGATTGTTCGATCCAGTAAAGATGGTATTACATTCGGTCAAATAGCACAATCACCATCCATGATGATTTACGGTTCTCCTCGCGCAATGAGTCAGGTGAAAGCCAAAAATAGCTCAGGTGTGCCTGTGCTTACAGGCAAATATGTAGTGGTTCAAGGTGTTGTCACAGTCGCAAATGAATTTGGTGGACCGGCATATGTGCAGGATGCCACGGCTGGCATTTCAGTGTACGATTCATCGGTGTCGCAAAATGTCAATCGAGGTGATGAAGTAGAATTGCTTGGCGTAGTGTCTCCATACCAAAATATGTTTGAACTCAATCCTTGTTCGCTTTTACAAGTAATGAGCCAGGGAAATCCTGTAGATACAGCGACATTAACAATTGCATCGATCAATGGTCAGGTTCAAAATGGAGTTGAACCATATGAATGCCGTTTGATACGAGTTAATAATATAACTTCGGTCCTTACCTCTGCCAAGTCGCCCACGACAACATGGGGCACAACCGGAGTTGCAAGTGCTTTGTATTTGATATCTGGCATAGATACGTTGCAAACGTATATTAAGGCAAATAATAATCTCTCCAATACATCAACTCCATCTGGGAAATTTGATGTTGTTGGTGTCTTAGGACAATATTATTCAGCCTATCAAATCCTGCCGAGAACATATAGCGATATCATTGTTGAAGGAACTGGACCGCGCATCACTTCTGGAGCACCGATTGAAAGCAATATGACAGCATCAAGTATGAAGATTTCCTGGCAGACGGATTCACCGGGAAGTTCGATTGTGATTCGCGGGATGACAACGGCATACACGGACACATTGGTAGATACAAATCAAATCACAAATCACCAATTGGTACTTAATGGATTGCTGCCCGCAACGATATATCATATCAAACTTGGATCGGAAAATTCTGCCGGTACAACGTATACAAACGATTACATTGTTTCTACTGCTTCACAGACATCGAAAGGAACGATGAACGTGTATTTCAACCATTCTGTCAACACCGCGTTAGCCAATGGTGAGAATGCGCAGAATGTCGATATCTCAAGTAAAATTATTAACCGGATTAGTGCGGCAAAGTATTCCGTCGATGCGGCATTATATAGTTTCAGCGGCACTGTCGGGACAAGTGTTGCAGCAGCGTTGGTTGCTGCAAAGAATCGCGGTGTCGCAGTTCGTATGATTGGCGAGGCGGATAATTTAAACACCGGCACGCCTCCCTGGTCTGCATTTAATGCTAATGGTATCCCGAATATTGTAGATACGTATGATGCAGTGAATGCCGGCGCCGGATTGATGCACGATAAATTTTTTGTCATTGACGTACAGGATCCTGCATCCGATACAACAAGCTGGGTGATTACCGGTTCATGGAATTCAACAGATGACGGTAATATTAATGATGCTCAGAATGTGATTGAGATACAGGATAAAGCATTGGCGAATGCATATACGATAGAATTTAATGAGATGTGGGGCAGCAGTACAGCTACACCTAGTGCAGCGAATTCCCGTTTCGGCGCACGTAAGCTTGATAATACACCGCATTACTTTATCATACAAGGCACACCAGTGGAATTGTATTTCAGCCCGTCCGATGGAACAACAAGTAAAATCATCAAGACGCTTACTAAAGCGGTGTACAACGTTAATTTTTGTCTTTTAACATTGACGCGGAATGATATTGCCAATGTTCTTATTGCCAAGGAAAAAGCAGGGTTACACATTCATGGTGTGATGAGCAATAAGACCGATCAGGGGAGCGTGTTTGATGCGCTGAAGAATTCCGGTGTTGATGTGTATCTGAAAAATAATTCTGATGTGAGCGGATTTCTCCATCACAAATATGGTATTGTCGATGCAGGTACGAATGCACCTGCGCAATATGTGATTACCGGATCGCATAATTGGACTAGTTCAGCCGAAAATGTGAACAACGAAAACGCGCTTATCATTAACAGCCCACGGTTGGCAAATTTATATCTTCAGGAGTTTTCCAATCGCTACACTGCAGCAGGTGGATCGGATGTACTGCTTGGAGTGAAAGAAGTTCAAAAAAATATTCCTCAATTCTACGATCTCTCACAAAACTATCCGAATCCGTTCAATCCAACGACGAATATTCAATTTCAAATTCCGATTTCTGGATTAGTTTCTATCAAAGTGTTTGATATTCTCGGCCGTGAAGTCGCAATACTTATGAACGAAGTAAAATCCGTCGGCATCTATCAGATTACTTGGAACGCATCAACATTACCGAGCGGCGTTTACTTCTATCGGGTGCAGACCGGAACTAGCACATCGGTGAAGAAAGCGATGTTGCTAAAGTAAAAAAACTTGTATTGGTTATCTCAAAGCCCAATCAGTATTGCACTGGTTGGGCTTTTATTTTGTTTCTGAAGATCCTTTTGGTTAAATTTTTATTATCCTCATTTCGAAAAAATATGATAGGAGGTTGTATGGAAAAAAAACGACTACTAACAATTATTTCTTTAATCCTGCTTTTTCTAATTGCCCCGGTTTCCTCAAGCGCTCAACTAGTCTCTATGAAGACACGGACCTTAGAGGCAGCAAAGTACCTGACGGCGCTTGCTGATTCAGCAGCAATGAAGAATAATGCTCTCACAGTAAGAGAAAGAATGAATATGACAAATCTGTATCATCAACCGAAATCAAACGACCAAATCGTTTCGATAAAGAAACAACCGCGTCTAGAGCACATTGCCTTCAATGTGAAAGATCCGGCAGCTGTTGCCAAGTGGTATTGCAATCATTTAGGAATTAAAATCGTGCGAAAAAGTCTGCCCCCTGCAAATACCCATTTCATCGGGGACACTTCGGGGTATATGACGTTCGAACTTTACAATAATCCGGATGTGCCGGTTCCCGAGTATGTGTCATTCAGTCATATGTCGTTGCATCTGGCATTCATGGTCGATGACGTGAAAGCAATGCGTGATTCACTTCTTGCCGCAGGAGCGAAGCTGGTAGAAGATGTAACTCTCACTCCAGCCGGAGACCAGGTACTTATGCTGCGCGATCCATGGGGATTAGCGATACAATTTGTAAAACGAATTTCGCCGATGCTTGCTCCTGCAGGTATACGTCCGGAACACCTTGCACTGAATGTTTCAGATCCGCAAAGCATGACGAATTGGTATTGTGAAAATATTGGAATGAAGGTTATCCGCAAAGGCACTCCGCCGACGTACACAACTTTCATTGCAGATTCCGGCAGTAATATGATGTTCGAATTGTTCATCAATAGCGGATATCCGCTACTTGATATGTCGAAGATAAATCCTTTGTCTTTCCATATTGCATTTGTCGTAAACGATGTGCGCTCAATCCGCAACAGATTAATTGCTGCTGGTGCAACACTTGTTGAGGATATTAAAATAAGCGCAAGTGGTGATGAAATACTCATGCTACGTGATCCGTGGGGTGTTCCGATTCAATTTATTAAACGTGCTCAACCGATGTTGAAGTAATAAAGTAAAATAAAAGTAAAACGAACGCCAGATTCTAACAAGGATCTGGCGTTTTTATGAGATGAAAAGGAAAGAGGTTTATTCGGTCTCTTCCACTACTTCAAAATATGATTCCGGATGTTCGCATGCCGGACATTTAGTAGGCGGAGTTTTTCCTTCGTGAATGTACCCGCAATTTCGGCATTTCCACCGGACAACTTTTTCTTTCTTGAAAACAGTTCCGTCTGCCACCTGTTTTTGAAACTTGCGATAGCGTGCTTCGTGATGTTTTTCGACAAGTGCAATCGTGCGAAAAGCAAGTGCAATCTCAGAGAACCCTTCCTGTTTAGCGACTTCGGCAAAATGCGGATAGAGTTTTGTGTGTTCTTCCTGCTCTCCGTCTGCCGCAGCTTTCAGATTATCTTTTGTCGTGCCGATGACTCCTGCTGGATACGATGCAGTGATTTCTACTGCTCCACCCTCAAGAAACTTAAAGAATCGTTTGGCATGCTCTTTTTCATTATCAGCAGTCTCTAAGAAGATTGCAGCTATCTGTTCGTATCCCTCTTTCTTCGCTTTGGAAGCAAAAAAAGTATAGCGGTTTCGTGCCTGGGATTCTCCGGCGAATGCCGCCAAGAGATTCTTTTCCGTTTGTGTTCCATGTAGACTCGGCATTTTATATCTCCTTTCAATGAATTGATAGTCATAATGTATAATTCGTGTTGCCTCTGACACAGAAAATATTGCCACGACCATCAGGTCGTGGAATTAATTTCTCAATAAAATCTAGGCTTTAGCCAAAACGATTCTCTATGCGGCTAAAGCCAGTACATGGTTCGCTCTAAACCACGACGTAAACGTCGTGGTTATAAATCAATATACTTTACATAGGAGCGGTTAATTTCCGAATTACATTAACTATGTCGAATGGACATGATATCTCCATCTTTTACAATATATTCCTTTCCTTCGAGACGCCATTGTCCAAGTTCTCTTGTTTTAGCGAACGATCCTCCAGCTGCGATGAAGTGATCGTAGGAGACAACTTCCGCACGTATGAATTTTGAAAAGAAGTCGGAATGGATCACGCCAGCCGCTTCCTGTGCTGTCATTCCTTTTTTGATTGTCCAAGCACGGCATTCATCTTCGCCAACCGTGAAGAAGGATTGAAGTCCGAGTAAAGCGTACGCTTCGCGAATCAATGTATTAAGTGCGGATTCTTTTATGCCGTATTCTTCCATGAAAACTTTTGCTTCATCATCCGCCAGCTCGGACAGTTCCATCTCAATCTTGCCGAAGAAAGAAACCACCTTCGTATTCTTTCCTTCTTTCTTTTCGGCAACTTGCTTTACGAGAGTATCCATTTCGTTTCGCTGAGTCTCATCTAAATTCAACGCGATGAGCATAGGTTTAATGGAAAGGAGCTGGTAGGTTTTGAGCAGATGCAGCTCATCTTTTGTGAATGCGGTTTCGCGTAACGGTTTTTCTGATTCAAGTATCTGCTTGCATTTCTCCAAAACCGGCAGTTCGCGCTTGGCAAGTTCATCCTGCATTTTCATAAGCTGTTTCTTAATCCTCTCAATGCGTGTTTCGACAAGAGACAAGTCGGAAAGGATAAACTCCGTTTCAAACGCATCGAGATCCCGCAGAGCATTGATGGAACTGTCAGGATGGGGGACGGCCTCGTTTGCAAATAAGCGAACAACCTGCACAAGTGCATCGTTTGTTTTTACATTTGAGAGAAAATTTGTGGAAAACTGTGTTGAGCCGGACTCGCCCTTCTTCAATCCCACTACATCGACAAATTCGATCGTTGCATGTACGGTGCTTTTAGGAAGAAAGATTTCAGAGCATTTGTCCAGCCGGATATCAGGAATTTTCACAACGGCGTGGTGAGCTTCTGCCTTAGCAAGGGCCGTCGGGTCAATATGGGTTTTCGTGATGGTTTGAAACAATGTGGATTTCCCACAGAACGGAATACCGACAATTCCAATTTGCATAAGAGAACTTTCAAAGTGGTTAAAATGGTTGGAATAATATACGATAAAATTTGAAAGGAGAAAGCAAATGATTCAAGGAGAAGGGGTAAAGAGTGGTTGGAGTGCGGACACCTGGTTTTTGACACCGAAATACATTCTGAAAAGCATATTGTCTTTTGATGGTGTCCGATGTGCTTGTTCAAGATTCATAGAAAAGATTCAAGATAAAGGTACAGTGGCACAAATTGCTATTAACCGAGAAGGAAAATCATTAGTCATCTAGTGCTCGGAAGGTACATCGCTTCTGATAAGCTTTTGAAATTCAGGATCATCAGTCAGGGAACTCAACTCAAACATCTGCTTGAGCATAGTAGCCAGAGCATGTGCACTCAGACCGACATCACGCGCTTGGCCTAACTCACGAATCGACTCATCTTTGTCTCCCATGCGTATGAGACAGCGAGCAAGGCAAATATGGGACCAGACCGCATGGGGCTGTAATTCTGCAGAAAACGCGAAGAAATTCTTTGCAATTCGCAAATCGTTTGCTTCCAAAGCAGATTGTCCTAATTCGATCAGGTTTGCGAATATATTGCCGCGAACCCGTTCAAAAACCCGATGCCTCTCCGGCTGATCTTCATCTTCTAGATTTTTACGTAGCTGATGAATGGCATCTCGAACTTGGATTTGCAATTTCCCTTCATAGTCATTCAATTGTTCATTGGTAAACCACTTTGGTCTCGGTTTACGCAAACTTTCAATTAAGTTGAATATTTTATTCTGTAATCTGTTTTGCTCATCGAGTTCCCTTTCCTCACATTCCTGTCCATCATTTACCGCGGCACTCTTCTTAAGCATCGCACCGTGCTCGTCGATCTGTTTCGTGTCTGTGAGTCCTTGGAACAGGCTCGAGGCTTCACTGTAATTTTGCCATGCGAAGTAGGTACTCCCCGAATCCTCCAATGTCTGTGCCCGCTGCATTGTCTTTGCAAATTCGACAGCAATAAATTGTTCGTCGCGAGGCAGCCGTCCATTTTTTATGGCAACAAGTTGCATCCAGGCGAAAGCTTCCAGCCAAATATCTTTGGGCCCCCACTGATGCGGACCATCGAAACGTCTTAAGAAATGCAAGCGCCCAATTGATTCAAGCGTTTTGTCAAGATTTACCATCTCGTTGTAATTGAAATCCGTTAACCCTACTATAGAAAAAACCGCGAATCGCTCCTTCGAGGTCGGAGGAAAATCTGTTCCAAATCCTGCCGCATCCAGGATCACGCCTTGTACGCATTGGCACCTTTGTGCTAATAGTGCTGCCACTCGTGCACCGCCGGAACAGCCGGCGAAGAATATGCAATTATCCTCGATTGACATCCGGGTATGCGTATCCTTCCATATGGCCCGTGCAGCCTTTAATTGCGGTTCCCATGGACCATTGCGTGAATTATTTGAGGAAACAATGATAAACCCATAGTGCTCTGCAGCTTCTTGCATTAACTCGATCGGGATGTGACCGCGCGCCCCAGGATCGAAGATATAGACGATAGGCCATCGTTTTTCAGGCGAGTATTGCAAGGGAATATAGAAAGCATAACTCTGTTGAGGTTCCTCTTTGCATTTCATCGAATCTATGATCGCACCGCATCGCAATTTCTGTATCATATCCTCTGGAGCGTTGATTAGAGTCTCAACAGAACAATTCTCACTATATGTTATCAAGGATCGAGAAACCAGTAATTGCACAGAACTAATAACAAATAAAATAATAAGGAATAATAGAGAGAGTGGGTTGGTTCTTTGCATCATGAATTTTTTGAGAACCTTCATAATTCTATTTATGATAGTATTGTGACTGAAATTAGAATTAATTAGAGAGAAATACAATCGAGATATATTCGAGGATAAGGTTTTAATAGAATTGAGATCTACTGATGACAATTTTCATTTTATGCATACCCGGAATGAATTATTGTGATTGGAATTCCATATGACTATATTTTGGGCAAATAACACGAAATTCAATATCTGCCATTTCAGCGGACACTATGAGATATTTAAATAGGAAGGAAACAGCAAGCTCATGAAAGATGATAAACCACTTCTGGTACGATGTCCCAATTGCAAACAAATACACGAACCGGATTTTAATGAAACCACGCGCCGTTATGCGTGTCCTATTTGTTCCGCCCCGCTCGATGCTCAAGTCATCATCGAAAAAAAGAAACGCGGGTTGAAGTAATCAATTAGGAAGGAAAAAAAATACCTCTCCGACCGCTTATAGCGATCGGAGAGGTTCATAGTGAGAGTCTTATGTCTTCTTAAACTCTGCAATCAATTGCTGCAAAACATTCTTTGCATCACCGAATAACATCTTGGTATTTTCCTGGTAGAAGAGCGGATTCTCGATACCGGCAAATCCGGTTGCCATTGAGCGCTTCATGACAATCACTGTCCGTGCTTTATCGACATCAATAATCGGCATCCCGTAGATCGGGCTTCCTTTTTCTGTGCGCGCAGCAGGATTGACAACGTCATTTGCACCAATCACAATAGCAACATCGACCGTATCCATCGTCGGATTGATCACTTCCATCTCTTGCAATTGATCGTAGGATACATTTGCTTCAGCAAGAAGGACATTCATGTGTCCGGGCATTCGTCCTGCAACAGGGTGAATAGCATATTCAACTTTCGTTCCGCGTTTTTCCAGTTCATCACTCAATTCGTGTACTGCATGCTGTGCTTGCGCCACTGCCATTCCATATCCTGGAACGATAACCACACGGTCTGCTTGTTCAAGAATAAATTTTGCATCTTCTACATTAATTTTTGTGATAGGCCGGTCTTCATGGAGTGTCGATGTGTCAACTTGTGCAGAACCGACAGCACCAAAGAGTACGTTTGCGAATGACCGGTTCATCGCTTTGCTCATAATGATGGAAAGAATAAATCCTGATGATCCATCCAATGAACCGGCGATGATCAGCACTTTGTTGTTGATGGCAAATCCCGTCGCTGCAGCGGCAAGTCCGGCATACGAATTCATCAGCGATAAAACCACCGGCATATCTGCTCCTCCAATAGGCATAACAATAAAAATGCCGATCAGAAATGAGAGTGCAATCATTGCGCCGAAGACGAGAGCATTTTGAGGGAAGAAAAGGAGATAGACGAACATTCCAATTGTTATAAAGAAGAGCGAGATGTTAACGAAGTTTTGACCTTTGTATGTCATAGGTTCGCTTCTCAACACTCCCTGCAGTTTTCCGAATGCCATCAAACTGCCTGTAACCGTAAGCGAACCGAAGAGCACTTCAAATCCTAACGCTCCCATAAGTCCGCTGGTAATTTCAGATCCCTTAACGACGAATTCATTTATGCCGACAAGTACTGCGGCAAGGGCGCCGAAGGCATGCGAGATTGCGATTCGTTGAGGCATTGCTGTCATCGGCATGAAGATTGCCATTGCGGTGCCGATCACTGAACCAATCACAAGACCGATGAGTATCCATTGCCATGTCACAATATTTTGACCGAGCAATGTCCCGACGACTGCCATCAACATGCCAATTTCTGCATAATGCATACCGCGGCGCGCGGATTCTGGATGACCGAGTCCCTTCAATCCCATGATAAAGAGGACGGAAGCGATGATGTATGTAATTTCGAGCGGATAGTTAATCATTGCTGTTTCCGCTCCTTCCGTTTGAACATTTTCAACATTCGTTCGGTGATCATAAATCCGCCAACGACGTTGATCGTAGCGGCTGTCACGGCGACGAGTCCGAGCATTTGACTGACAAACTGATCGCTTCCAGCGGCGACGAGCGAACCGACGAGCGAAATTCCGGAGATAGCATTGGTTGCGGACATCAACGGCGTATGCAGTGTCGGTGTCACGCGTTTGATAACCTCAAAGCCTACGAACCCGGCAAGGATGAGTATATAGAATGATTCAATGAGGGGGAACATAACGTGTTATCCTTTGTGAGATTTCTTTTCTTTAGTGTGTGGCGCAAAATTGGGATGTACTATAGCACCACCGTGTGTAATCAAACATCCCTTGATGATATCGTCGTCGAGCTTTAGTTCAAATTCCTTTTTCTCTTTATTCCAAAACTCATCAAGGAGATTTGTGAGATTGTTGGCATACATTTGACTGGCATTCATTGCCACGCGAGCCGGCATATTTGCCAAGCCGATAATCTTGACGCCGTTTTTGTCGATGATTTTATCGAGAATTGCACCTTCAACGTTCCCGCCTGTTTCAATGGCGAGATCGATAACAACGGAACCCGGCTTCATTGCTGCAATCATATCTTTCGTAACTATGACTGGAGCTTTACGCCCGAAGACTTGTGCTGTCGTAATGACAATATCTGACTGTGCGCAATATTGTTTCATAACGTCTCGCTGCTTTTTCAACTGCTCTTTCGTTAATGCTTTCGCATATCCTTGAGCAGTTTGTCCGGTTTCACCGAGGTCGACTTCAACAAATTTAGCACCGAGCGAAAGAACATCGTTTTTTGCAATAGGACGGGTGTCGAACGCATCTACTTTTGCACCGAGACGCCGCGCAGTTGCAATCGCTTGCAATCCTGCGACGCCAGCGCCGATGATAAACACTTTCGATGGTTGTAATGTGCCGGCAGGTGTCATCATCATCGGAAAAATCTTGTGCAAATTATCTGCTGCGAGAATCACCGCGGCATATCCCGCAAGACTTGCCTGCGAACTCAACGCGTCCATTTTCTGTGCGCGTGTCGAGCGCGGAATCATTTCTATCGATATTGCAGAAATTTTCTGTTTCGCAAGAGCTGCAAGAAGTTTGGGTTTGTTAAATGGATCGAGATAACTGACTTGAATCGCTCCCTCTTTCAGAGAGGATACTTCTTTTACATCAGGTTTGCGCAAGCGTAAGATGATATTTCCTGACGCCAGAAGTTTTTTACGATTCTTCTCGATGGAGGCGCCGGCTTTTTTATAATCTTCATCTGAAATGCCAAGTGCAGCGCCGAGTCCGGATTCGATGATAATCTTTGCGCCTTTTTTAACAAGCTTATCAACGTTCTGCGGTAGCATCGCGACACGCAGCTCGGATGAAGTTTCTTTTGGAATTATTATCTTCATAGTTTATTCTTCTTTGATTTTTGGATATAGCAAATTCCGAAAATTTTGCTTGAAAATCTACTATTTTAGCCACTGTGCTTAGAATGAACGCATTTTATGAGGGTAAACGAGTAATCTTAATGGTCCATAATTTTGAATAGGTGAAGAGTAATGATGAAAAAAAAACTTCTCTATTACTAGTGAGAACCTTGGTTAGTGTCATTTCGAATATGTATTATTGCATTTTATGGAATGTGTTGTATGTAAAATATTTTATGACTGCACTCCACTCTCCCCCTCATAGGGGGAGATTTAGAGGGGATCATAATACAAGATCACTTTTTGGAAACGGTACCAGTTTATCTCATCCTCCAAAGTCTTGCAAGTTCAAATACTGCAATTCCGTACGCCACTGCTACATTCAACGATTGTTTGACACCATACATCGGAATCTCTATCGCCAAATCGCAAAGTTCAATAACTTCTTTCGATATGCCGGTTATCTCGTTACCAATAATAAGGCAAATAGGAAAATCGGCGATCTTGATATCGTTGTAATGAATGCTCTTATCAGTCAACTCTAAACAACAAATCTTATACCCTCGTTCCTTGAGACTTTGGATAGTCTCGGTTGGATGCTTTGTGCATTCCCACGGAACACTCTTTGTAGAGCCAAGCGCTGTCTTTTCGATTTCTTTGCGCGGCGGGTGCGGTGTATATCCGGTGAGTATGAGCTTCTCAATCATCGCACCATCGGATGTGCGAAAGATGGAACCGACATTGTATAAACTCCGGACATTATCTACCAGAACAATCAAGGGAATGCGTGAAGCATTTTCAACTTGATCTTCCGGTACACGTTTAGTGGAAATTTCGGCATGTGTTAGTTTTCTCATAGTAAAAGATAGGCAAAAAAGGATGGAAAATAAAAAGTAAGTGTTCATTGGGCAGTGTTTCAGTTTACTGTGGCAGGACTTGTGAAACTGTGTCAAACCTCTAAAAAGGAATATGTCACTTAACTCACTGTTCGAATCTTCGAGTGAAGAAAATTTTGACTTTCAGCCTTTTTTTGCTATACTTTATACTCAAATGAATCACATTTGAAGTAAAGGTTGAAGCTTTTGGCAGCAGAAGGTCAGCATCATAGTTCAAAAAAGAACCGTTTCACCATTGTTTTGGTGCCGGATGAAGATGCCGGTAAAGCGAAAAACTTCAGGTTAGCACCCTGGCAATTTGTAACGGGATTAATAACATTTGCAGCGATAGCGGTTGTGTTCGTACTGCTCATTCTCATTTATACACCAGTAGGTGAGGTCTTCCCATTATCAAACCCAGGGCTTGAAAATAAATATGGCAAAGAATTGATTTCACTAAATCAACGAATGACGAGTTTGATGGAACAACTTGTTGAGTTACGAACTTACAACATTAAACTACGGCGGGCGATGGGTGAAAATGTAGTGATTTCTGATTCTGGAATCGTGAAAATTGTACAAAAAACTGATAGGATAGAAAAGAATAAGGTCGGCAGGGAAGAACAAATGGTTGCAAAAGTCCAGCCATTATTGAGTCCAGAACAGCAGATAATACCTTCTCGGCCTGTGAAGTTTGAAACAGATGCAAGAATTACGGTTTCGTTCCCAGCTATTCTTCCAACCGAAGGATTTATAACGAGGGGATTTGAACCGGAACACAATCATTTCGGTTTGGATATTGCCGGAAAGATGGGAAATTTAATTGTTGCAGCAGCAGATGGAAATATCGTCTTTTCTGGTTGGACGTATGATGATGGCTATATCGTGATTGTTTCTCATGCGAGCGGTTTTATGAGCTTTTACAAACACAATCAATCGTTGCTGAAATCTTCAGGTTCGTTTGTGCGGCGCGGCGAACCGATTGCAACACTCGGTAATTCTGGAACAACGAGTTCTGGTCCACATCTGCATTTTGAGATTTGGAAAGATGGAGTTCCGGTAGATCCATCTCTCTATATGATAAATTTTTATCTCTAAAGGTGACGCGTGTCTACAAAATTTGACCCTGTGAAAGAAATGAATATCATCGGCGCTGGAACGGTTGTTGAAGGAAAGATTCGGAGCCAAGGGAATGTGCGCGTTGATGGAAAGTTGATCGGTGAGGTAACGGCGAGTGAATCGCTTTCAGTAGGCGTAACCGGTGAAATTGAAGGAAATGTTACGGCAAAGAATGTCACTATTGGTGGAAAAGTGCGCGGTACCATTAGTGCGTCAGAGAAAATTGTGTTTGAAGGAAAATCGGTTATCCGAGGCGATATAAGAGCCACCCGTCTTATTGTTGACGAAGGATCGATCTTTGATGGCAGAGTTTCAATGACCGAAAAAGTTCCGATATACGAAGTGAAGCATTAATTTGGAATGACTGCGGAGAACAGGGACACAAAATGAGCTCTGAACCTCCAAGTGATAACTCAGAAAACGAAAAGAAAAAAAGCGATATCCAAAGTATTTATAGAGAATATGGGCAGTACCTCACACTTGGATTTCAATTAGCTGCCGCGATCGTTGTTTTCTTTTTCCTTGGTGATTGGATCGATAAGCGATACGGAATTGCACCGGTCGGAAAGTTGGTAGGAACATTGATAGGAATGGTTGGAGGATTTATTAAATTCTTTAAATCTGTTACATCAATGATTGCAGATCAAGATCGAATACAAAAAAGTAATAAGCATGAAGATTGATTGGTCATTTTTACGTTTAGTATTTTTTTGTTTTGCTTGTACAGCCGTACTGACGTATTATCCGATTTCAGAATTTGCCACTGCAGATGTGATGAATAGCATTATAGCCGGCGGTGTTATGAGCCTTGCAAATTTGCTGTTGGGGTATTTGGCAATTGAAGCATCGTTTGAACGATCCCACACGACTTTTTTAAAATACGTGTTAGGCGGAATGGTTGGGCGATTGATGCTTATGTGGGGAACTTTTTTATTGCTCACTTGGGTTTTCGGATTCCATGCGGCATCGCTGATGCTCACATTACTATTTTTCTATGCGATGAATTTAGGATTAGAAATTTATTATCTTCAGAAAAGAGTTACTACAAAAAAATAGATTGAGAAAGCATTGATCTTCGAGAATCCAATAGTGCATGATACACTTCAGCATGTGGCTACGGTGGTTGCCGATAGTACCAGACAGGTTATAGGTCATGAAGCATCCGGACATGGTGAGACATTCAATTTTCAACATCTTTTAGATCATGTCAAAGACTCGCGTACAATTGAACTTCCGGGTTTTCATATTGAATTACCCGAATTACCGCCAGTTCATTTAGGCAGCTTCATGCTTGATCTTTCACCGACGAAGCACGTTTTTTTTCTCCTGCTTTGTGCTCTTCTTCTGATTATCGGAGCAGTCTTATCTGCGCGAGTATATCGTAAAACTCTCGTTCCTCATGGATTTGCTAATCTTATGGAAATGCTCATAGTATTTGTTCGCGATGAAGTCGTTCTTCCCAATATGGGACCTGGAGGCATGAGGTATATTCCCTATCTCTTGACAACCTTTTTCTACATTCTTTTCATGAATTTGATCGGATTGATCCCCTATGGTGCAACACCAACGGGGAATATCATGGTCACGGCAGGATTAGCAACGGTCGCTTTTTTTATGATTCAGATTTCAGCTATCCGCGCTCAGGGTCTAAAAAACTATCTTTTGCATTTAACAGGAGGCGTACACTGGGGTTTATGGATTATTATGATCCCCATCGAAATTTTAGGACTATTTACAAAACCGTTTGCACTTTGTATCCGTCTTTTTGCAAATATGAGTGCAGGCCATATTGTTATTCTCTCGCTTATCGGTCTCATTTTTATGTTTCAATCGATTGCTGTTGCTCCGGTTTCAGTCTTGTTTGCATTATTCATTAATATGTTGGAGTTGTTTGTAGCTGTTTTGCAGGCATATATATTTACTATGCTGACTGCAGTGTTTATGGGATTTGGACTACAGGCAGCACATGAAAGTCATGAAAAAAATCATTAGGTATTTTTTTAAATCACGCAAATAACATATTCATTTCAATTACAGGAGAATTCTATAATGGGAATAAACGCTATTGCACATCTCGCTGCCGGGTTAGGCGCAGGACTTATTATTCTCGGTGCATCTTATGGTATTGGTAAACTTGCTGCTGCCACAATGGAAGCAAGCGGCCGTCAACCTGAAGTTGCTCCGCAAGTTCGAACTGCTATGATTATTTCTGCAGCGCTTATTGAAGGCGTCACGTTTTTTGCTCTCGTCATTTGTATGGTGCTCGCAATTAAATCATAATTTGAGGTTGAGTATATGATAGAGATCAATCCAGGTCTGATCATTTGGACCATCGTGACGTTTGTATGTCTTGCCGTTGTGTTGGCGAAATTTGCGTGGAAGCCCATGCTCAAGGCACTCAGTGATCGTGAAGAAAAAATTCACAATGCACTTGAGCAAGCAGACCGCGCCCGCATAGAGGCGGCAGAGATGATGAAGCAGAATGAAAAGAATCTTGCCCGAGCAGAAGAAGAATATCAAAAAATGATACGTGAAGGCAAGGCGTTCGCAGAAAAAATCAAAGATGAAATTGTGGTGAAGGCAAAGCAACAAGCACAGCAAGAGTTGAAACAGGCAGCGGAAGAAATTCAACGCAATGTTGAAGCGGCAAAACTGCAGCTTCGTTCTGAAGTTGCCGACCTTGCTATTAAAGCAACAGAAAAAATTCTCGAAGAGACATTAGACGAAAACAAGCAGAAGAAGCTTACAGATTCCGTAATCAATAAACTTCCAAAGAATTAACGGACTATGGTAAATCTGCGAATAGCAAATCGATACGCCGAAGCTTTATTGATCACTGCCGAAGAATTGCACATCTTGAAAAATGTAAGCGATGATCTCACTGTCATTCAGCGCATCATTAATGAATCGCACGAGTTTCAACTTTTCTTAAAAAGCCCTGTCATCAAGAAAGAGAAGAAACAAGCGGTATTCAAAGCGACTTTTGGATCGTCAGTTCAATCGCTTACACTTCAATTTTTATCTCTACTCATTGAAAAAGAACGGGAAGATGCCCTTTCGAGCATCATCGAAGCTTTTTTTCGACTGCAGGATGAAATGTTAGGTATCGTTCATGTCCGTATTAAATCAGCTGCAGAATTATCCCAGCAGCAGACGACGCAACTTCAACAACGATTTGAGGCATACTCGAAAAAGAAAGTGCACATCGATCTAAGTTTAGATAAACAATTAATCGGCGGCTTCGTTGCTCGCATCGGAGATACGGTATTCGATGGCAGTGTGAAGCAGCAGCTTGAACTTCTCCGCAAGCGTTTTGCGGAGGAAATTATTGTAGTATAATATTCAACTCTACAATGTTTGAAATTTATTTGTTTAATATCCTCCAGCAACATTAGTGCTGGAATTACATAGAGGAAGAAAATGGCAGAAGTACGACCTGATGAAGTATCGGCGATATTGCGGAAACAGCTTTCCGGCTTTGAAAAAGAAGTAGATGTATATGATGTCGGCACTGTTCTGCAGATAGGTGATGGCATTGCGCGTGTTTACGGCCTCTCAAAAGTCATGGCAAGTGAGTTAGTAGAATTTCCCGGCAACGTATTCGGTATGGCATTAAATCTCGAAGAAGATAATGTCGGATGCGTGATCTTTGGTGAGATTTCCCACATCAAGGAAGGCGACACTGTGAAACGAACAGGCCGTGTTGCATCCATGCCTGTGGGAGAGCAAATGCTTGGCCGCGTGATGACACCGCTTGGACAACCTCTTGACGGGAAGGGACCAATCAAAACAAATAAATTTCTTCCATTGGAACGTAAAGCGCTTGGCGTCATTGCTCGAAGTCCGGTGAAAGAACCGTTGCAAACGGGCATCAAACCGGTGGACGGTATGATTCCGATCGGGCGCGGACAGCGAGAACTCATTATCGGCGACCGCCAGACAGGAAAGACCGCCATTGCGATTGATACCATTATCAATCAAAAATATACGCACACAGAAAAAGCGAAGAAAGAAGGCATCAAGCCTGTCTATTGCATCTATGTTGCTGTCGGTCAGAAAGGATCGACAGTTGCGCAAGTAGTAGCAACACTAGAAGAAAGTGGTGCGATGGAATACACAACTGTGATACATGCATCTGCAAGCGATTCTGCTCCATTACAGTTTATCGCCCCCTATGCAGGTGCAACGTTAGGAGAATATTTTCGCGATTCCAGTCGCCATGCACTTGTGATCTACGATGACCTATCAAAGCATGCACAGGCGTATCGCCAGATGTCGTTGCTTTTGCGCAGACCTCCCGGACGTGAAGCGTATCCTGGTGATGTGTTCTATCTGCATTCACGTTTATTAGAGCGAGCGTCAAAGCTTAATGATGAACTCGGCGGCGGGAGTCTCACTGCATTACCGATCATCGAAACCCAGGCGGGTGACGTTTCAGCGTACATTCCAACAAACGTTATCTCTATCACCGATGGTCAGATTTATCTTGAGCCCAGTTTATTCAATGCTGGTGTACGGCCTGCTATCAATGTTGGTATCTCAGTATCGCGTGTCGGTGGTAATGCACAAATCAAAGCGATGAAGCGAGTGGCAGGACGTTTGCGCATGGATCTTGCTCAATATCGTGAATTGGAGGCGTTTGCAAAATTTGGTTCAGATCTTGATAAATCGACGCAGCAAACGTTACGTCGAGGATCGCATCTTGTGGAATTGCTCAAACAAGGTCAATACGTTCCTATGGCTGTTGAGAAACAGGTGGCGAGTATATTCACCGGCACAAATGGATATTTGGACGAATTGCCATTAACAGAAGTACAACGATTCGAAAAAGAGTTTCTCGAAATGATGGAAATGAAATATTCAAATGTGCTCGATGCTATTGCCGAGACGAAAGAACTCTCCAAAGATCTTGAAACGAATCTTCATAGTATTGTAAAAGAATTTATCATGAAATTTAAAGAGACGATAAAATAATCCGTGGCAACGCTTCGAGAAATCCGACGCCGTGTAACGAGTGTTAAGAGCACACAAAAAATTACGAAAGCCATGAAAATGGTCGCCGCGGCAAAATTACGCCGTGCACAGGATGCGCTTGTTTCGGCACGTCCCTATGCCCGCAAAATGAACGAGTTGCTCAGACATCTTGTCACCAAAGTTGATCCATCCATTCATCCGTTGTTGCAAGAACGGGAAGTCAAACGAATTGTGTTGGTGGTAGTTTCCGGTGATAGGGGAATGTGCGGAGCGTTCAACGGTAATATTATCAAAGCCGCAGTCGATCATTTGAATACTCATTATTCACATCTGTTGAAGGAACCCGATGGTGTTCGCATCGTTACAGTTGGGAAAAAAGCGACCGACTTTTTTTTCAAGCGAAATTACAATCTTTATGCAAAACACATCGGCTTATTTGGGAATCTTCACATTGGTTATGCACGAACGATCATTCAACAATTGACAGATGATTACCTAAATGGTAAATTCGATAAAGTGGAAATTATTTATAATGAATTTAAATCGGTTATTCAACAGCGAATTGTTGTCGAGAAGATCCTGCCGATTCCTCCAGAGCAAATTCAGAAGACAAAGGATATCCATACGCTCGCTCAGGTAGATTATATTTATGAACCATCGAGCAAGGAAATTATAAATGCGCTGCTCCCAAAGCATTTGAATTTCCTGATGTGGCATGTATTGTTGGAATCCAGCACTGCCGAAGAAGGCGCACGAATGACAGCAATGAATAATGCTACTGAGAATGCAAAGGAACTGATCCGTGACCTGACATTGTCTTATAACAAAGCACGGCAGGCAAGCATCACGAAAGAGTTACTAGAAATTGTCAGCGGAGCAGAAGCATTGAAAAAAGCAAGTTAAAAGTTTTCGTTTCACCGTTCGCATGAATGATAAAACGAGCAGTTGCTTATTGAAGAATTTATGAATATCTAATTCAAGAAGTTCATTGGGCCATCACTTCGACGGAGAAGAGTCATGGCAGTCACGCCGCAACAGCCAAACCAACCGCGCCCGTTATCTGGGCAAGGGCCGCAACGTATTGCGTTGGAACAGATCGATGTCAAATCGCTCTCAAAGGATAAGATCCGGGATATGTTCCGTCAAGGAAAACTTCCAACCGCCGATCAGATTGTCGAAGAAATTTTAATCCGAGCTGTTCAAAGTAATGCGAATGATATCCATTTCGAACCGATTGAAGGAGAAATGCAAATTCGGTTAGGACATGAAGGAACGCTCAAACGTTTGCTTTCTCTCCCGCCTGATATGAACGATCCCGTAATTAGCGTGTTGAAATCAAAAGCAGGGCTGAATCAATTTGAAAAAAAGAAACCTCAAGAGGGGCGTTACTCGGCCGTCTACGGAAATGAGGCGCTTGATTTTCGCGTCAACGTGATTCCAGTGCTTTCAGGCGAGCGATGTTTGGTTCGATTGCTGCACAAGACTGCAAGTATCTCCCGAATTGAAGAACTCGGATTCAGCAAAGAAAATCTTGAACGGCTAAGGGTATTGCTTCGCAATCCTCGAGGATTGTTGTTAATCACAGGGCCATCGGGAAGCGGCAAATCAACAACGGTTTATGCCGCTGTGAATTATGTAGCGAGTCCGGAAAAATGCGTGATTACTGTTGAAGATCCGGTTGAGTACCGCCTGCCGTATGCAAGTCAAGTGCACTTACCTCCTGATAAGTCATTCAACTTTATTGATGCACTCAGGGCGATCCTTCGGCAAAATCCAAACATTATTATGATTGGTGAAATCCGTGATGCAGAAACCGGCATTGTTGCCGGCGAAGCCGCACTCACGGGTAATCTAGTGCTTAGTAGCATGCTTGCTGACGATGCCATTGGAGCAATTCACCGTCTACTCAATCTTGGTGTACCGGCATATTGGCTTGCTTCAACGGTTGTTGGGATTGTTTATCAACTTTTGATCCGCAAGATTTGTCCTAATTGCAAAGAAGAATACCAGCTTTCGCCTGAAGAACTTCAAATGGTTGGCGCTCCTATGGAATCATCTGATCTCAAGCTATTCCGCGGCCGCGGCTGTCCGAATTGCTTAGGCACTGGTTATAAAGGTCGAGTTGCAATTTGTGAAGTTGTGACAATTAGTCCGAAGTTACGGGATATGATCTTTCAAAAAGAATCGATTCTGACTATGCGAGAAGAAGCTGCCAATTTCGGATTCCAAGGTATCCGGCAGGATGCGGTTCGTAAAGCACTCACTGGCGTAACAACTCTGCAAGAAATTGAGCGTGTGCTTGGTTGAAGCGTTCAAGAATAAGAATTTCTATGTGAGAAATGTTGCTTTCTCTCTTTTTGTGGAAATGAAAATCCACAAAATAACTTCTTGATTGCCTTCCCTTTTTTCGCTATTTTTCAATTGGTAAAGTCGTAGAGTCTTTTTGTTCTAGCGGTTTTATATTGCTAAGACGAAAGAAGTTTTGTTGTACATTTGGCTCAGGAAAGTGAATGTTTGAGAGTCTTACCCAGAAATTAGAAACAGCGTTTAAGAAACTTCGCGGACAAGGGAAAATAACGCCTCAAAATATTGAGGAATCCTTGCGCGAAGTGCGTAGAGCACTGCTCGATGCAGATGTAAATTATAAGGTTACAAAGCAGTTCATTGAAGATGTTCAGAAAAGAGCTGTAGGGCAGGAAGTGCTCGCGAGTATAACTCCAGGCCAGCTCATTATCAAAATTATTCATGAAGAGATGGTAAAGCTGCTTGGTGAATCAAAAGCAGATATTGCATCAGCTCAAGCTCCACCGACAGTCATTCTCGTGGCGGGATTGCAGGGATCAGGAAAGACAACATTCTCTGCAAAGTTGGCGAACCACTTGAAGAGCAAAGGACGCTTTCCATTGCTTGTTGCAGCGGATGTACATCGGCCAGCGGCAATCGATCAGTTGGAGATGCTGGGGAAACAACTTCAGATTCCTGTATATGCTGAACGCGGATCTGGTGCAGTAACAATTGTTGAAAATGCCATCGATTTTGCACGCAAAAATGTTCGCGATACGGTTATTATAGATACTGCAGGACGCCTGCACGTCGATGAAGAAATGATGAAAGAAGTAGAAGCTGTGCGTGATAAAGCACAGCCGCATGAAATTCTGTTTGTGGTTGATGCAATGACCGGACAGGATGCCGTCAACACAGCAAAAGCTTTTCATGAACGCTTGAATTTCGACGGTATTATTCTGACAAAACTTGATGGCGATAGTCGCGGCGGTGCGGCGCTTTCGATTCGTGCTGTGGTACAGAAGCCGATAAAGTTTATTGGTGTCGGTGAAAAATTAGACGCTTTAGAACCGTTTTATCCTGAACGTATCGCTTCTCGTATTCTTGGTATGGGTGATATTGTCACGCTCGTCGAGAAGGCGCAAGAACATTTTGATGAAGAGAAAGCTATCAAGTTAGAAGAAAAACTTCGGAAGTCGCAGTTTACATTCGAAGATTTTCTGGATCAACTTCGTGAAATTAAGAAGATGGGTTCACTGGAGCAAATGATGAGTATGATACCGGGAATGAATAAACTTCCGGCAAACACCACGGTTGACGAAAAGAGCCTCGTACGGGTAGAAGCGATCATTCAATCGATGACAGCAGAAGAGCGGGTGCGGCCATCTATCATCAATGGAAATCGGAGACGACGTATTGCTCTTGGCAGCGGCACAACGGTGCAAGATGTGAATCGTCTGCTGAAACAATTTGATGAAATGCAGCGGATGATGAAACGGTTTAGCAAGGGAAATATGCGCCGCACAATGCGCGGCATGCAATTTCCGATCAATTAGCGAAGAATATAAAACAACTATTTTAGTAACAGAATCAAGTTAAACAAAGGAGTAAAACATTGGTAAAAATTCGAATGCGAAGAGAAGGGAAGAAGCAGCATCCTATTTACAAATTAGTTGCAACGGATTCCCGTTCTCCTCGTGATGGTGGATACCTTGAAGCTCTCGGTCAGTACGATCCGCACACCAACCCAATCACGTTAGTGTTAAAAGAACCGCGTATAGAATACTGGCTTAAGCAAGGTGCACAGCCTTCGGATACAGTGCGGTCATTGTTGAGACGGACCGGCTTCTGGCTGCACTGGACGCTTATGCGCCAAGGGAAAGATGAGACAACTGTAAAGAGCGTCATGGAACGCTGGCAGATGCTTCAGGTTGACAAACCAAAGCATGAAGCAGATCGGAAAGCACGGCGTTCAGAAAGAAAGAAAAAAGCCGCCGCACCGCCGGCAGAAACTCCAGCTCAAACAGCCGTTGAAGCTCCTGTTGCCGCCGCATAAGGTGATCAACGAGTGCCAACTTTGTAGTGCGCCAAGGCGCGGGATCTTTTGGTTTAAGGCAGATCACCTATACGCAAAGGGCACTTAATGGTCTTTCCATCGAACGGATATTGAAATTATTTTTAGTTGTTCAATAATCCACAGTTAGAGCAGCGGTAAAGCGCTAACACAATTTCCACAATTGAGATGGTTGTGAGATATACGGGAAAAAAGAATTCGCCGTTGTGTTGACACAGCCATTATCCTGCGCGGGAGGTGGAACGATGAAGGAATTTCTCGAGTTTATGGTGAAGCATCTGGTGGATCATCCGGAAAGCATTATCGTCGAGTTTGAAGAGAAAGAGAGTACACACATCTTCAAACTAAAAGTAGCGGAAGGAGATATTGGGAAGATTATTGGCAGACATGGTCAAACGGCAACTTCTCTGCGTGTGCTCTTAAAAGCAGTTGCCGCAAAAGAAGGTAAGCGAGCGATATTGGATATCATTGGATAATTTCTTTTTCGTTTGCCGTCCTCGTATCTCGGTATGGAGATCAGGGAATTTGTATGGATTTAATTGCGATCGGAAGAATTTCTAAACCGATTGGCACTCGGGGTGAAGTAAAAATTTCGCTGTTGACACACGACAAGAAGAGATTTATGAATCTTTCGACTGTGTGGGTTGGACATGATGCGGCGGATGTAGAATTGAAGAAGATTCTGAAGGCGAGAATCGATACCAAGCATGCGGTTCTTAACTTTGATGGTATCGAGACGGTTGAAGAAGCGGAAAGAATAAGGAACTTGTATCTTTTTGTTCCGAAAGAAGATGCTGTTAAACTTCAGAATGGAAGTTATTTCATAGACGATGTCATTGGATGTGAAGTTGTGACAGAAGAACAAACAACCGTCGGTGTGATAACGGATTTGCTTTCGCTTCCGATGAATGATTTATGGGTTGTCAAAAAAGAGGCAAAAGAAATTTTAATTCCAGCAGTGAAAGCGATTATCAGGCAGGTGGACGTAGAAAATAAACGCATCACTATTCATGCATTAGATGGATTGCTTGACTGATGCGAATCGATATCGTCACAGGATTACCGAAGTTATTGGAAAGTCCGCTTCAGGAAAGTATCCTGAAACGGGCGCAGGAGAAAAAAATTGTAGAGATCGTTGTTCACGATCTCCGTGCTTACGCGCACGACAAGCACCATACTATTGACGATACGCCTTTTGGAGGCGGTGCTGGAATGGTGCTGAAACCGGAACCGTTCTTTGAATGTGTTGAAGAGTTGAAAGCACAACGCAGCTATGATGAAATTATTTTTCTGTCGGCTGATGGTGAATTGTTTGCGCAGAAGTTTGCGACAGAGCTTTCGTTAAAAAATAATTTAATGATGTTGTGCGGGCATTACAAAGGCATTGATCAGCGAGTTCGTGAGAAGTTAGTCACACGCGAGATTTCTATCGGTGATTATGTTCTCACCGGTGGTGAGTTGGCTGCGGCTGTTGTGGTGGATGCAGTTGTGCGGCTCATTCCCGGTGTGTTGAACGATGGTGAATCCGCATTGACAGATTCTTTTCAGGATTGCTTGCTTGGATGTCAGCAATTCACACGGCCCGCGGAATTTCGCGGATTGACTGTACCGGATGTATTGCTTTCCGGAAATCATCATGAAATAGATCGTTGGCGTCAGGAGCAGCGTGAACAAAGAACGAAACGTCTGCGCGGCAACGATTTGGCATCGTAGAACAAGGAGTTGGGAGCAACATTTAGAATTGAATATATGGACACAATTATAATTTTGAAAATAGTGATTCTTCTTTTTGACAATCATACGGCTCTTGATATTGTAGGGCCCTATGAAGTATTGAATAAACTGCCAAATTCTAAGATCTATCTTGTTGGTCCTGAGAAAAAAGAGTACAAGGACATATTCGGCTTAAAGATCGTTGCAGACTATTCAATAGATGAGATTTCTCAAGCTGATATTTTATTAATTCCGGGTGGACCTGGCGTAGATACTTTGTTAAAAAACAAAAAAGTACTTGATTGGATTCAAAAAATAGACAGTACAACAAAATGGACTGTTTCAGTTTGTTCAGGATCTCTGCTTTTAGCGCAAGCAGGATTATTGAATGAAAAAAAATGTACGACACATTGGTTGCGAAAAGAGCAATTGCTAAATTATAATGTTACGATTAAAGATGAGAGATACGTTCAAGACGGCAAGATTATTACATCAGCAGGAGTCTCGGCTGGAATAGATATGGCACTGTACTTGGTGAGTAAGATCGCAGGAGACCAAACCTCCAAGATGATACAGCTTGCGATTGAGTATGACCCGAAACCACCTTTTGATTGTGGGTCTCCAGATAAAGCACCAAAAGAAATAGTTGACAAAATAAAGAACGGTACCAAACGAATACAGAATACAAATACACGATAAAATGATTTAGCGGAGTGAAATACTAATGGATAAGTTGAAACTTGTTGAGGCAACTCAACTAAAAACCGATGTCCCAAAATTTAAATCCGGCGATATCGTAAATGTGCACGTGAAAGTCATAGAAGGCGACAAAGAGCGCATTCAGGAATTTCAAGGCATTGTCATAGGGCAGCGTGGATCAGGTACCAATGCCACTTTCACTGTTCGCAAGATATCTGACGGTGTCGGCGTCGAGCGAATTTTTCCTGCGCATTCACCCCGTATTGCAAAGATTGAGAAAGTGAAAGATGGCAGAGTTCGCCGCTCGAAAATCTATTATGTCCGCGAATTGGCAACCAAAGCCGTTGCTCAAAAAACGAATGCCTGATGAAATCGCGGCTTGCAGCGTCTGATGCACTGTACCTGAGGCCGCTCCTCTTTGGATTGGATCGA
Organism: Bacteroidota bacterium; assembly: GCA_050015675.1. Lineage (GTDB taxonomy): Bacteria > Bacteroidota > Ignavibacteria > UBA10030 > UBA10030 > Fen-1298. Next base: position 89,120 of record JBEKAY010000004.1, read on the forward strand.
ACGGAATCACCGTTTGATCTGGTCATCGACATTGCTGCAAACAATGCAATAAAACTCAGCGAGCGTTCCGATGGAATACGGAACGCTTTTTTGTCACCTATTGATTACGCGCGGCATGGCGGGGAATACCGCATTGTGCCGGACATTTGCATTGCTTCATCTAATCCAACAAATACGATTCAGCTTGTTTTCAAATCTCACCTGCATAATGTTGAGCGCGTAGCGATCGATGTGCGATTCACGTCTGAAATCATTCTCGCAAAGATCATTCTTGCAGAAAAGTACCGCAACCAACCAGCACACTCTCAGCTTCAGTTCATTCCGATGATGCCGGATATTGATGCAATGTTAGCGAAAGCCGATGCGGTTTTAATTGTACAAGATAATCCGCGGATGATCAGTCGTGCAGACACGGTTACACTTGATCTTGTAGAAGAATGGAATGACCTGACAGGTTTACCGTATGTTCATGGATTTTGGGTCGGACGTGAAGAGGAATTGTCAAAAATGGAAGCACAGGCTTTGTTCGCGGCAAAAAACAACGGTGTTCTTCTGAAGTCACAAATTGCTCAAAGTGTAGCACAGAAGCAGAATCTTTCTTTAAGTGAACTGACGGGTTACCTCTCATCGTTCTCGTATGATTTCAGTGAAAAGGAAGAAGAAAGTTTAGCTGAATTTATTCATTATGCATACTTCCATGGCGTCATCGGCGACGTGCCGGAGATTATATTCTTTGATGTCGAAACAAGCAATCCGTCGCAAAATTGATTTGCCGTAAAAAAATTCTCTTTCATTGAAATTCCATCTTTTTTCCTTACATTTGAGCGAATCTCTATGCTCAAGTCCCTGACCATCCGAAACTATGCTCTGCTTGAATTCGTTGAAATCGAATTTGAGAGCGGGCTGAACATCCTCACAGGTGAAACCGGTGCCGGCAAATCTATTATTATCGATGCGTTGAGTCTTATACTCGGGGATCGCGCAAGTGCTGATGTGGTGCGTAAGGGAAGCGACAAAGCCATTGTTGAAGGTATCTTTGGGATGGCGGAAAACGAAAAAGTGAACATGCTTCTGAAACAGAATGAGATCGAATTGCAGGAAGATTTTATTCTCCGCCGTGAAGTTTCAATGAAAGGACAATCACGTTGCTTTATGAATGATTCACCTGTATCGCTCACGGTTTTAAAAGAAATCGGCGATTACCTTGTCGATCTTCATGGTCAGCATGAGCATCAATCATTGCTTCGACCGGAGACACACATCGACTTGCTGGACGAGTTCGGGAGTTTAGATAAGTTGGTGGATGAATATCGCGATTCATACAATCGGCTGTCTGTGCTTTTCACTGAATTCCGTTCACTCTCGCATAAAGAAAAAGAACTAAGAGAAAAGCGCGACCTGTATGAATTTCAAATTAAAGAAATCGATGCTGTCGATCCACGGGCTGGCGAAGAAGGTAATCTTGAAAACGAACTGCGCATCTTAGAAAATTCTGAAAAACTTTTCGAAGCGACATCACAATTATATCAATCACTCTACGAAGGAGAGCCAGCTTCGCACGGGGTAGAGAATATCGGCGGACAATCGGTATACGATTTGCTGCTCAAGGCACGCAACCAACTTGAAGATCTTGCAGAGATTGATACGACGTTTGAAGATATAAAAAACGAATGTGCTTCTGCGGCAGCGATTGTTGGCGAACTGACAAAGTTTATTCAGAGCTACAATTCTAAGATTGAATTCAACCCTGAGCGGCTGGAACAAATCCGCGAACGACTCGGTCAGATCACGCTCCTCAAGAAAAAATACGGCAGTTCATTGGATATTGTGATTGAACATCGCGGGAAGATAGGCAGAGAGTTTGCAATGGCGGAAAACTTCGAAAGTGAAATCCGGAAATTGAAAGAATATATTGAGCTTGAACGAAAAACCTGCTCTACTGCTGCACAGCGTCTTTCAACAAAGCGGCGGGAGTTAGTGGGTAAGATTAGTAAATCTGTCTGCACGGAGTTGGCAAAATTAGGCATTGCTAATGCACAATTCGATGTGAAGATTGAAAATCGCGTATTGGGGAAAATGGATGGCACGGCGAATAGTGCTTATGTCAAACTCGGACGTGAATATTACGACGCAACACAATCCGGAATTGATTTTATTGAATTTTACCTTTCGACAAATGTTGGCGAGGATTTGAAACCATTAGCGAAGGTCGCATCCGGTGGAGAAATATCACGCATTATGCTTGCGTTAAAAACAATTCTCGCCAAGGCGGATCGTCTGCCGTTGCTCGTATTTGATGAAATTGATGTTGGCATAAGCGGAAGAATTGCTCAAGCAGTGGGTAAAAGCATGAAGAGTTTGTCGCAATTCCATCAAGTCATTGCCATCACACATTTACCGCAAATTGCCGGATTTGCAGACTGTCATTTCGCGGTAGAGAAGAGTGAATCGAAGCAGCGTACATCTTCAACAATTCGCAAGTTGGAAGAAGAAGAGCGCATCCATGAAGTTGCTAGACTCCTCAGCGGGGAGGAAGTAACCGAAGCAAGTTTGAATGGTGCCAGAGAATTGATTGGGAAAAAGTAAGGTTTTAGGTAAAAGGTCATAGGTAATAGGCACGAGAATGAGAAATTTTCGAGAACTTATAATATGGCAAAAAGCAATGGATATTGTCATTCGTGTTTATGAGCTTACAGCTTTACTACCTAGGGATGAAACTTATGGATTGAAGACTCAATTACAGCGAGCAGCAGTTTCTATACCATCAAACATTGCCGAAGGGTGTAGCCGGAATAGTGAATCTGATTTTAAAAGATTCCTAGAGATTGCGATTGGCTCGGCTTATGAACTTGAAACTCAAATGACAATAATTGGAAATGTAAATCTTATCTCAAAATCTAAAGTTGAACCTATTCTTCAATTGCTTTTAGAAGAACAAAAAATGCTTAATAGCTTTATTTCAAGTGTGAGAGAAAGAAGCGGGAAAAAATACAAGAAAGTTATCTAAATCCCAAAACCTAATACCTAAAACCTGATTAACTATGTCCCTTTTTATCTATAATACTCTCACTCGTCAAAAAGAAGAATTCAAACCGATTCACGAGGGGCATGTCGGGATATATGTATGCGGACCTACTGTGTACAGTGATTCACACATTGGTCATGCAAAAAGTTATATTTCCTTCGATGTCATTGTTCGATACTTGCGATATCTTGGCAATAAGGTGCTCTATATTCAGAACATCACCGATGTTGGCCATCTTACCGACGATGCTGATGAAGGTGAAGATAAACTCGTCAAACAGGCGCGTCTTGATCGAGTTCATCCGATGCAGATTGCCGAAAAAATCACACAAAGCTATTTCGAGGATATGGATAAGCTTGGTATTGTACGTCCGGATATTTCTCCTCGTGCCTCAGGACATATCATAGAACAAATCGAAATTGTAAAGCAACTTCTTGCAAAGAATTATGCGTATGAAGTGAACGGTTCTGTATATTATGATGTTCAGAAGTTTACGAATTACGGCAAGCTTTCCGGGCGTGTATTGGAAGAATCGGTAGAAGGAACGCGCGTTGAATCTCGTTCGGAGAAACGGCATCCGGCGGATTTTGCGTTATGGAAGAAAGCAGAAAGCGGGCATATTATGCGTTGGCCGAGTCCGTGGGGCGAAGGATTTCCCGGATGGCACATCGAATGTTCGGCAATGTCGATGAAGTATCTTGGCGAGACATTTGATATTCACGGCGGTGGAATGGATAACCAATTTCCGCATCACGAATGCGAAATTGCACAGAGTGAAGCCGCAACAGGAAAGCCGTTTGTGAAGTACTGGATTCACAACAACCTTGTGACGGTGAACGGAAAAAAAATGTCGAAGTCGCTCGGAAATTTTGTAACGCTAAAGGATGCCTACAAAAAATATGATCCGCTTGTTGTACGTTTTTTTATATTGCAAAGTCATTATCGCAGCACGCTGGATTTCAGCGATGAAGCATTACAAGGAGCGAATACCGGATATGATAAATTGCTGAACACCATCCGCAATCTCCGTGAAGAATTAAAGAAAGCTGAATCTGAACAGCGAACAAATGGAGCGCAACTGGATATTTCTTCTCATAAAAAACATTTTTTAGAAGCAATGGACGATGATTTCAATGCGCCACTCGCTATCGGAGTGTTATTTGATTTGGCACGCGAGACAAATCAGTCGCTTAACTCCGAACAAAAGCTTAGTATAGATACGCTTAAACAGATCCACCAACTCTTTATGGAGCTTGGTGGAGAAGTGTTGGGAATAATACCAGAGCAAGTTTCGATAAAAAAGGCTGGAGAAAATATTGAATCGCAATTGATTGACATTCTTATAAAGGCTAGACATCGAGCAAAACGAGAAAGTGCGTGGTGGGTAGCAGATTTGATTCGCAAAGAACTTGAAGCAATAGGAATTCGTCTGGAAGATAAAAAAGATGGTACAGCCTGGCGTAAGATAAACTAATTGGCATGATCGATTCAATTAAAATAATCGAAAACGGATTCGTTTTTACCGGCGACATACAAAATCGCGCTGGAAGGTTGACACTCATAATTCAGAACGGTCGTATTATCGAGATCGGCAAGCGTGCTGATGCTCTCAAGGCAACATATCCGAATGCCGAAGTTATTGATACCGCAGGAAAAATCATTTTACCGGGATTTGTCGATGCGCATCATACAGGTGAGTCGTTCATCTTGCGGTATTTAACATCCGGTCACCCGATGACGCGATGGAATAAGAATCCGATAATTAGCCGTGCATTCGATTACATGCGCAATGAAGCTACACCCCAAGAATTCTTAACCCTGTACCGATTGTCATATTATGCCGCGCTCAAATCCGGTGTAACGACATTGTCAGAATATGGAATCGATACTCCTGAGCATTCCTTCACGGCATCATTTGAAGCGATGCAGCAAACAAATCAAAGAGGTTTTATCGGTTTGCATAATGGAGATCAGGTTGAGGCGGCTCGTAAATTGCGCGAATCGTCAATTCGTTTTGCATTCGTTATCGCAGATGAAGAAAATCTTACCATATACAATCTTCAATCCATTATCCGTTCAGCACGTGAACTTCAGTGGCCGATTATATTACATTTGGGTCAGACGCAACGTGCGTTTGATATTGTGAAGAAAAAATTCAATAAATCCATCGCCAAATTATATGCTGAATATCGGGCGATTGATTCGCCGGTACATCTGCTTCATCTTTCATGTTTTGAAGATGGAGATTTTGAAGTCATTGCGAAATCTGGCGCACCATTGATATATTCACCTTCAGCAATTCTTCAGAAGGGAACAGAAATACCGCCATTTGAAGAATTACTCAAGCGCAAAATTATCCTGGCTTTAGGTACAGACTGGGGAATTGCCCAACCGTTGGAGAATATTCAATCTTATTGTTCCATTCTCAACACACTCGGTTTGCCGCATGAAGGAGCATTCGATCTGCTTGCCCTTCACACAAGAAATGGAGCACGAGCGCTTGGTCTTGATACAGAAATCGGAACAATCGAAACGGGAAAAAAAGCCGATCTTGTTTTTGTCGATTTATCCGAGTTCCGTATGAATTCCATCCTTGCCGATGACAATGCCGAACGAATTCTTGAGGTCGTTCTTCAAGAAGCCGCTTCACAGCAGGTAAACGATGTAATGATCAATGGCGAGTTCTACGTCCGCGAAGGACACGCTCTTACTTATTCAGAAGAAGATTTGGCGAGGGAAGGGCAGGCAATTTTTAAAAAGTTATTATCTTTCTGTGAACAGAAAACAACAGCTCTACCAATGCCAGCCACAATACTCAAATTCTCTGCACAGCAAAAAAACGAAAATAAATCGTCTGCAGATGATATGATTGTCGAAGAAGGATTTAGAGTTATTCGGAAGGAACGATCTACATCTACTCCACAATCTAACGGCACTGCCTCACATGAAACGGATAAAGAACTTCCAAAAAATGTTAAGAAAATATTTGGGGATGACGAAGCATAGTTCAGTTTAAGAAAAGGAGTATCAAGTGACAAAACTAAGTTTAATTCTAATGGTAAGTCTTTTGATGACAGTGACAGCAGAAACAGCATTAGCGCAAAGCTATGCAGGCGATGGAGCGACTATTGAACCGATAATGCTGATTGATAAACCGACAGCCGGTTTGCTGAAGCGTGGATCGTATTCCGTTTCTTCGAACTTCTTTCAGAGCGGCGGCGTGTTAGTGGGAATTTCGGTGGGAATTTTTGAACCATTCACATTTGGAATTTCGTATGGCGGCACAGATATTATAGGCCCCAATAAAATTGACATGAATCCATCGCCCGGAATAAACGCAAAGCTGCGTCTTGTAAGTGAGAGCAGTGTTATGCCAGCGCTTGCAATTGGTTTTGATTCTCAAGGGAAAGAGCCCTATCTCAATGCCGATACATTAAAGCGTTACACAATCAAATCGCCCGGAGTGTATATCGCCGCCAGTAAGAATTATGAATTTCTTGGCAATCTTAGTCTACATGGTGGATTGAATAAATCGATGGAAACAAATGATGGTGATAAAGATCTTAATATGTATGTGGGTGTAGAGAAATCGATGGGCAGAGATATATCGATTATGCTGGAGTACGATTTTGCAACAAATGATAATAATCATTCACTTGGCAGAGGAAAAGGGTACCTCAATTTTGGTTTCAGATGGACGTGGGGAAAAGGATTAGTAGTCGGCTTTAATCTGAAAGATATCACAAAGAACCAGGACAATGTGAATGTAGGAAATCGTACACTCCAGATTGATTATATAGGAAATTTTTAACCTGCTATAATATCTAATTATGCGGCATTCAGCTTGAGAATCTACCGGAAAACATAACGACTAATTGTGCAGGTCTGTGGACAGTAGCGATTAGATTTGTGGACAAATGAAAATTTAGGTCCAGTATACGAGTCTGGGGGCAGCGAAAACTCACTGAATTCAGGCTTTTTATTTTTTTTTCGCTGGCAAGAAACTTGAAGTCATTTCTTGTGTCAAACATATGAGGTTAATCATGAAAACAATACGATTATTTTTCACACTTCTTCTGCCATTAGGATTGATGGCGATTCTCTTCCAAGGTTGCTACACGCAATTTGCCTCATCAAGAGACGACGAGCCTTCTTATGAACAAGGGCGGCAATATTCGGATCAAAATGATAGCACATACTATGAAGATAATGATAATTGGCAACCACACCAATATCTCGGATTTTCATATTATTATCCTGGCTGGCGTTCCTATTGGTCATGGGATTACGGATGTGTATATCCATCATACTGGGATCCATGGTATTGGGGTTCTGCGTTCTATGTAGGCTATTCCTATTATCCTCACCATTGGGGCTATTGGAATTCTTATTCAGGATATGGTTATGGACATTCAAACTATTCTCGTTTGTTTGTGACACGTAACTCCGGTTACCAAAGAGGAGGAAATAATCAGCGAAACTCTGGTGTTGGGAGATCCTCATATGGAACCACGGGAACAGGGACGATGTATAATGGACAAGTTGGAGCTAACAGGGGAGATGTTAATCTTCCTCGTACAGCCGGAAGCGTAGGTAATCAAAGTGGAAGCACTGGAGCAACAAGAACTTCACGTGGTGTTTCTACAAGCCGCCAGTCAAGTGGCAGCCGGTATAATCTGAATGTCCAGCAACCGCGTCATCGGGATCAAAGTAATACGACGGCGAGCAGAAGATATAGAACCGGCAGCTCACACGGTCGTGTATATTCTCGCAGTCAAGGAACAAATAACGGGCAATATAGATCCGGTGCACGAAGTTCAACGCCAAGTTATTCGCCGCGACCATCGAGCCGGACTAGTTCTCCTTCAAGTTCGCCGGCACCAAGAAACGACGGCGGTGGTGGTCGTCAAAGCAGTGGTTCAGGCAGATCGCGTTGATCATTATACATCAAAACAATAGAATGGGACATACAATGAAAATGATTCAGAAGATATTTGTCTTAGTTATCGTTTTAGTTTTAGGTTTGCAAGCACTTCAAGCACAATCTGAAGATGCACTTCGCTATTCACAACTTGGGTTGGGAGTGAGTGCACGTGAACTCGGGATGGGTAATGCGACCGTTGGCGGTGTTAATGACTATTCGGCCCTTTTCTGGAATCCCGCAGGTTTAGCGCTTGAACGCGATAATGAATTTTCCTTCGGACTATCAAACCTTGGATATTCAAATGATGTTTCATACCTCGGCACAAAAACTACCTCGAATAGCAATGTTTTAAATCTCAATAATCTTGGTATTGTTTATGCAGTTCCGACTACACGAGGCAGCTTGACATTTGCATTTGGATTCAATAGGGCGGCAAATTACACAACCACGGCTTCGATGAATGCATTTAATCCTTCTAGTTCTTTTACTCAATCAACATATCTATTAAACCAGCCTTTATATTACAACATTCCATATTGGTTGGGACTAACAAAAACGGACACTCTAGGAAATGCAATACCAAGAGTGACAGGAAATGTACAGCAAGCGATTAGCGTGCTTGAGGGAGGTGGATTAAACCACTGGACGGTTGGTGGTGCAATGGATGTCGGTCCAAATCTTTCTATCGGTGTATCGCTCAATTTTGCTTCTGGCTCATATTCGTATGATCAGACCGTGAACGAAAACGATCCTAATAATTTTTATCAATTCGCTTATGAAAATACAATCAATGATGATATCAGTGGATTCAATGCACTCTTTGGATTGATGTATAGAAATCCGGAAAAATATTCGATTGGTGTTACTATCCGAACAGCTACTACCTATGATATATCTAGATCATTTACAGAGGTTGCATCGAGTCAATTCAAAACACCGGATAGTTCCGGTAATTATTCACATTCATATCCCTTAACCTCCAATGCAATAAAGTACAAAATAATAACGCCATATGTAATTAGCGGTGGAATATCAATTCAGCCGCTTGATTGGCTTTTGTTAGCAGGGGATGCAGAGTATACAGATTGGACACAGATGGAATTCAATACAGACGATGCAAATCTTGTCGGAGTGAATTCTCAGATCAAAAATGAAATGCGAGCAACAACCAATCTTCGATGTGGAATTGAAATCTCGCTGATAAGCTTGGGTTTGAAGCTCCGTGGAGGAATCATTGATAATCCATCTCCATGGAAAGGTGCTCCGAGCAGCCGTGATCAATTATATTATACAGCAGGCGTTGGATTGCAACTTGATGAGCGGACTGTTCTCAATGCTGCGTATGCTTACGGAAGGTGGAAAACTTCGTTGACATATTATTCTTATATAGATGGATCCGGTATTACTCAAAATGTGGGAACTGACGAAACGATTACCACCAACAACCTTAATCTAACGTTGTCCTATCGCTTTTAGCTTAGTTGCACTGCTTTTCAAGTTTGCTTACATTATTCCGTCATGCTTCCTTGTGTGACGGAATTTTTATGTACAGATGAAAGGTTGTTTATACGAATCATGCGAAAAACTTTGATTGGAATCGGTACAGTATTTATTATTGTCTTATTCGTAAGCATACTGATTGGCTATTTTCTTGTGACGCGATCCTTCCCGAAAGTTTCTGGGACAATAACAGCAAAAGGATTGGCGCAGGAGGTAAAAGTTTATCGGGACGAATTTGGCGTTCCGCATATTTTTGCACAATCAGAATATGATGCATTCTTTACGGTCGGTTTTACGCATGCACAGGATAGGTTGTGGCAAATGGAATTGACACGGCGTGTCGGTATGGGGCGCCTCTCGGAAGTGTTAGGAGAGCCGGCGCTCCAGATTGATAAAATGTTTCACACTCTCGGTTTGTGGCAGCATGCGCAAAAACTTTCACAATCGCTCGATGATGAAACACGGAAAGCATTGCAAGCATATGCGGATGGCGTGAATCAATTCATTGTAACGCATTCCGGGAAATATCCAATTGAGTTTGATATGCTAAACATCGAACCGGAGCCGTGGACGATTGAGCATTCGCTCCTTGTCAGCCGATTGATGGCGTGGGAATTGAATTACTCGCGCTGGATAGATTTACTTCTTGCCGAATTAGTTCAGCGATTTGGTGAAGCGAAAGCGAAAGAAATCTTCCCATATTGGCCGGATAACGCCCCGCTTATTATTCCAAAAGAATTAAAAGGGAAAACAATCGCTGAAGACCTTCGTTCGTGGTTTGATGTGGAAGGAGCATGCCGTTCAATTCTCGGTATTCGCGCTCTTGAATCTGGCAGTAATGCGTGGGCAATCTCCAGTGCAAAGTCTGTTACCGGAAAACCTATTCTTGCAAACGATCCGCATCTAATACTGATGTCGCCGGCGAGGTGGTACGAACTTCACATCAACGCACCGAGCTTGGATGTTGCCGGAATGTCTATTCCCGGTGTGCCATTTATCGTGGTAGGAAGAAATCAGCGCATTGCGTGGGGCGTAACAAATGCAATGATGGATGATGAAGACTTTTATATTGAAGAGGTCGATTCGCTTCAACATCCGACACATTATCGATTCAACAACGAATGGTTGCCTGTTGTAGAAACCGTCGATACGATTGTTGTGAAAGGATCACTGCCGGTCGCACTTTCCATTTACAGTACACACCGTGGACCGATTGTGAATAAAATAGAGCCAACTGCTCAATCTGCATCATCGCTCATATCTATGCGATGGACAGGAAATGAAATCTCGAACGAAGCCGGCGCGTTGTATCGCATTGACAAATCTGGCAACTGGCAGGAATTTCAGGAAGCGCTAAAATTATTTACTGCACCCGCACAGAATTTTGTGTACGCTGATGTCGATGGCAATACAGGATACCGCACGGGTGGCAAACTTCCGATCAGAAAAACGAAAGGGCCGACATTGCCATTTCCCGGCTGGACAGACGAGTACGATTGGAATGGATTTGTCCCGTTCGATCAGATGCCGCATGTCTTCAATCCGCCGGAAGGATTTATAGCGACAGCAAACAACAAGATCATTGATGATTCGTATCCTTACAACATCTCTCATCATTGGGAATCTCCGTGGCGAGCGATCCGCATCAGCGAAGTGCTCCGCGAACAAGAAAAATTTACGGTAGAAGAAATCCAGCATCTGCAGTTCGATCTCGTTTCCACACATGCAAGGGAAGTGGTGCCGTACATCCTTCATGCATACGATAGCGTCACCGTCACAGATAAAGACGTGAAGACGATGTTGGAATATTTTCGGAATTGGAATTTCGAAATGCGGAAGGAAGATGTGAGTACAACTCTCTTCCAAGCAACGATCAACAAACTTGTCTACAATATCTTCCATGATAAAATGGGTGACCGACTATATGGACTGTATGACACGCTGGCAAGCACCCCTTTATCAGCGTTGTCTCATTTATTAGAGAACCCAAACTCGGAGTGGTTCGATGATCTTAAGACGCCTTCGCGTGAAACGCGGAATGATTGTATCCGCAAGAGCGTAAGCGATGCACTGGTTATGCTCAAGAGCGAACTCGGCGGCGATCTTAAGGAATGGCAGTGGGGAAGAGTGCACACGGTAACATTTGCGCATGTCTTTGGTGCGAACAAATTACTCGCCGGATTCTTCAACATAGGACCATTCCCAATCGGTGGTTCGCACTCTACGATTAATGTTGGGCAGTACTTCATCGCTCATTCTTTTAAAAGTGCCGTCGGACCGTCAATGCGGCAAGTTTTTAATCTCGCCGATATAAACGATACACGCTCGGTTCTTCCGCCGGGGCAATCGGGGCAAGTATTTTCCGATCACTACAAAGATCAGATAACACTCTGGCTTAACGGCGCGTACAAAACGCGTCCAATGCAGCAATCAATTATTGAATCGACATGCCGAGATGTTCTTACATTAAGACCACTGAGATGAATATTTCTGATAAGCTTCGTTCGTTACTTCATAATGCAGAATCCATTTGTGCGCTGACAGGTGCCGGTATTTCTGCAGAAAGCGGTGTAGAAACTTTTCGCGGCTCCAATGGTTTATGGTCGAAGCTAAAGCCGGAAGAGCTGGCTAACTTCGATGCATTTATGCGTAATCCGGAGTTGGTATGGGAATGGTACAACTACAGAAAGAAAATTATTCACGATGTAAAACCTAATCCTGCTCATTTCGCTCTTGCTCACTTGCAAGAATTGGTGAAAGACTTCACACTTATTACGCAAAACATCGACAATCTGCACATACGCGCTGGCAGCAAATGTGTGTTAGAACTTCATGGTAACATAGAGCGCAGTTACTGTATCGGTTGTGGAAAATTTGCTGCTAACGTGGAGGTTACTTCAGAAATAAAAGTGCCGCACTGTCAATCTTGCAATGGAATTATTCGCCCGGACATTGTGTGGTTTGGCGAAATGCTGCCGGAAGGAGTCTTTGAAGCAGCAACAGAAGCAGCGAAACGGTGTGAATTATTTTTCACTGTTGGTACATCGGCGGTAGTGTATCCTGCCGCAAATCTTCCTATAACCGCACGAAAGCATGGCGCATACGTTGTAGAAATTAATATGGAGCGAACGGAAATATCGCACAGTGTCAATGAGACACTTCTTGGGAAAGCAGGCGAAATACTGCCACAGCTTGTGAAAATTAAAGAAGAAATAAAAGGATAGAACTATGAGAAGTAAAAGAGCGATCGCCAAAACGAAAATTATTTGCACACTCGGTCCTGCTTCGCAAAGTATTGAACAATTGGTAAAATTAATTCAAGCTGGTATGGATGTTGCACGACTAAATTTTTCCCATGGAACGCATGAGGATCATCTTACATCCATACAAAATGTACGAGAGGCAAGTAAACTCACCGGAGAGCACATTTGCATATTACAAGATTTGTGCGGGCCCAAGATTCGAACAGGTAAACTTCAGAATAAATCCATTGAGTTGAAAGAAGGTGCAACGTTCACATTCACGATTGATGAAATTGCGGGAGACGAGCATCGAGTTACTACAACATATCATGAATTGCCGGACGATGTAAAGACGGGAGATACTATTTTATTGGATGATGGGAAGATGGCATTGCGAGTGATAACGAAGACTGCAAAGGATGTCGAATGCACCGTAATCAATGGCGGCATTCTGAAAGAACACAAGGGAATGAATCTACCCGGTGTAAAGCTCAGTACACCATCAGTAACAGAGAAAGATATTGATGATTTGGAATTCGGTATTGCTCATGACGTGGATTATGTTGCGCTTTCGTTTGTGCGTTCTGCTGGAGATATTCGGCATCTTCGGTCTGTAATTCAACAACAGACGAAATTACGAGTTCCAATTGTTGCGAAGATCGAAATGAAAGAAGCAATAGATGTCATTGATTCCATCGTCGCGGAAACCGATGCGGTTATGGTAGCGCGCGGTGATCTTGGAGTTGAGATGATGCCCGAAGATGTTCCAATCCTTCAGAAGATGATTGTGCGAAAGTGCAATGAAGCCGGCGTTCCTGTGATAATCGCAACTCAAATGCTCGAATCGATGATAGAAAATCCGCGACCCACACGCGCCGAGGCAAGCGATGTCGCAAACGCTGTGCTCGATGGCGCAGATGCTGTTATGTTAAGCGCAGAAACGTCGGTCGGAAAATATCCGGTAGAGACGGTGCAAACAATGGATCGCATCATATGCCGCGCCGAAATTCGCAGTCGCGATCACTTGAGTATCAAACAAATTCCTGTGGAAATTCAGGAGAATGTGTTCGATGCTATCGCCCGCGCGGCTTGTGTTTTGGCCCGTCAGGTGAACGCTACAGCAATCGTTCCCATTACACATTCAGGCGCAACAGCAATTCGGATCAGCAAGTATCGCCCTGAATCAAGAATTATTTCTGTAACAAGCGATGAAAGGATCCTCCGTATTTTAAACCTTGTCTGGTCTGTGCGTGGTATAACCTCCAAAGATTTCATCCATGATAATGATACTGCATTCCGAAAGATTATTGAACGCCTCAAACAAGAAGAATATGTTGAACGCGGAGACTTTGTTGTCTTCACCGCCGGATTACCATTAATGGCAATGGGAACAACGGATACCGTGAATGTGCAGCGTGTGGAATGAAATGAATGCATAATAATGCATCCATCGGAAATCAGCTGTTGCGCCAATGGTACTTCTTTCATACATTTCTTTTGGATAACGAATACTGTCTAAAGAATTACCGCATAATGACAGTGTGGGATTGCTGCTCATAAAAAAAGAGCAACATATGGCAAACACAGATCATCTTTGGGGAATCGTTCTCGCCGGCGGAGAAGGGAAACGACTGCAGGAATTTATCCGCAAGCGGTATGGTGCCGAGCGTCCCAAACAATACTCTGCAATTATCGGCAAGCGATCCATGCTGCGCCATACACTTGATCGCGTAGAAAAAATAATTCCCCCAAAACAGCTTCAAATTGTTGTCTCCCGCAAACACCGTAAATATTTACCTGAAGTATTGAAAGAACGCGAGAAGAAAGCTGTTCTTGTCGCTCCAGAAAACCGCGAATCAGCGGCAAGTGTGTATCTTGCACTTTCTCATATTTATTTTCGTGACCCTGACGCTGTCGTAGCAATCTTTCCATCGGATCATTTCATCGGGGAGGAAGAACGTTTTCTTTTCTATGTTGAACGAGCAATATCGTTCATTGGAGAGCATCCCGATCATGTCGTTCTCTTGGGAATCAAACCAACTGATGCAAATCCGGAGTATGGATGGATTGAACCAAATAAAAATTTCCTTCTGCATGAAGGGAATCGTTTCTACAAAGTCATAAGCTTTCGTGAGAAACCAAATTTGGAAGAAGCGCAAAAACTTTTTGATAAAGGATGCTTGTGGAATTCGTTGGTTCTAGCGGCGAGATGCGAGACATTGGTAAAGATGTACCGCCAACAATTGAAGGTTATTTATGATGCATTCAAAAAAGGGAAATCTGTTTACGGAACGGATGAAGAAGAATCCTTCATTGTAGATGCATTTGAAAATATTCCATCGAGAAGTTTTTCAAAATGCGTACTGGAAGTAATTCCAGAAAGTCTTTTCGTCTTGCGTGTAGAGGGAATCCTTTGGAGCGATTGGGGGACTAAAGAACAAGTTTTAAAAGATCTCGACAGTCTCGGTGTAGCTCATTAAGAGGTTAACGAATGTTGTGAAGTACTTGTACATTTGTGAGAAATAAATCCCTCCATAGCTGAAACCTTTTCCATCGTTGGCATTGTTAAACAATTGGGCTGTAGAGCCCTTGTGCTGTTTTTGAACACTGGGTAAATGTTTCATATCTTAGGAAAGAAATGAAGGCAGACAATAAAAATATTACTGTAGCAGTCGGCATGAGCGGGGGCGTGGATTCCTCGGTTGCCGCCGCGCTGTTGATGAAAGAGGGCTACAACGTCATTGGTATTACGATGAAGACGTACGATTATATGGAGGTTGGTGGTTCCAGCCCGAATGAGAGCAGCTGCTGCGATCTTAAGGCTGTGATGGATGCTCACACCGTTGCAGAGAAGTTGGGATTTCTACATTACGTTGTCAACTTGCGGGAAGAGTTTGGAGCTGCTGTCATAAATAATTTCATAGATGAATATCTAAAAGGGCGAACGCCAAATCCTTGTGTTATCTGCAATCGGAAAATTAAATTCGGCGTGCTCTTGGAAAAGGCGCAAGAGCTTGGAGCGCAGTATATTGCAACCGGGCATTATGCTCGTGTTCGTTTTGACAAGTATCGGAAGAGGCATATTCTTTCGCGCGGTAAGTATGCTGAAAAAGACCAATCGTATGCACTGTGGGCGGTAACACAGGAAGCGCTGAGCAAGACATTGTTTCCGCTCGGTGAAATGACAAAACCGGAGGTGCGGGCGCTTGCGGAACAGTACGAACTCATCAATGCGCGTAAACACGAAAGTTATGAAATCTGTTTTGTAGCCGATGATAACTACGAAAGGTTTTTGAAAGAACGCCTTCCTGATTTGCAGGGACAAGTTTCCGGCGGCGATATTGTGCAAGATGGAAATGTCGTCGGCAAGCACAACGGATATCCTTTCTACACTATTGGCCAGCGCCGTAACATCGGTGCGTACGGTCAGAAAATGTATGTGACTGAAATCGACAACAAAACGAATACAATAAAAATTGGAACGGATGATGAACTTCATCATCGCACTCTCATCGCTGGTCAAGTAAATTGGAGCGGACTTGCTGTGCTGGATAAGAATATGCATGTGCAGGCAAAAGTGCGATATAAGGATCGAGGAACGGATGCACTTGTTTCTTTAGAAGAAAATGGAAATATTAAAGTGATGTTTGATCAGCCGAAACGCGCAATCACTCCGGGGCAATCAGTAGTACTATATGATGGAGACGATGTTTTATGCGGCGGTGTGATAGAACAGGTTTTGGATTGATTGTGGTAAAATAAAAATACTTGCAGATTAATTTGGGCGGCGACTGAATTTGTTATTTCATCATAACTAATGTCCCTTAGAATATCTTGACATTTGCGTAGCATTGTTTTGCCAAAAGCATGCAATAATCATTAGAATCAGAAACAAATTGAAACGTTATGCGTTTATCATATGAAAACTGAAACAACGGTGATCGACGATTTTTCACTTATTAGAGCGATTCAGGCAGGTGATCATCAAGCATTTGAATCGCTTGTTCGTCGTTATCAACGACAGGTTGCAAACCTGATTTACGTGACCATGGGCAGCCGCGATGACGTAGACGATATTGCACAGGAAGTATTTATTCGTGTGTACAGGTCATTGCCGCGATTTAAATTCGATGCATCGTTCTTTTCATGGATTTATCGGATTACGATGAACCTCTGCATTGATGAAATTCGGAAACGCAAAATCAGGAAAGTGTTATCGTTAGATTTCTTAACAGAAGATGTGCTGGAACAAAACCGGAAGAGCAAAGATCACCTCATGCCGTCTGATTCGATCCTGGCAGATGAACGGCGTCAGGTGGTTCAATCGGCGCTGCAGCGTTTGAAACCAGAACATAGAGATATCCTTGTGTTGCGTGAATATAACGATTTAGGATATAGTGAGATTGCAGAGACGCTTAATATCAGCTTGGAAGCCGTGAAATCACGCATTTTTCGTGCACGATCGGAACTAAAAAATCTCTTGAGTGAATATTTCGAGGAGAGAACATGAACCACGAAAAAATACGCTTACTCGTATCATCCTATCTTGATAGTGAAGTCAACGATAGCGAAAAAGCTAAAGTACTTTTACATCTCGAAGTATGTTCTGAATGCCGTCAATTTATTGAACAGGCGAAACTCATTCGAAAAAATATTTGTGCACTGGGTGAAGTAGAACTTGCAAATTCTTTTACAGCGCGAGTGGCGTATTCTGTAGAGAGGCGAGATGAACAAATTGTAGAATGGCTTGGAATAGAACCATCAGCGCGCAATACATTTTTCTTGCTTGCTGGTTTTGTCCTTGCGATGTTCTTTCTGACGAGTTTCAACAACAACACTGCCTCAACAATGAATGATCAACTATTAAACAGAATCACGTCGGATTCTGTCTCTGCACACATATTACTTCAGCAAGAAAATCTCTCGAAGAGCGATTTATTGTATGCGGTGATGACTAAATAATGAGTGTAAGAGGTGAGTTATGAAACCAAAGACAAAAACAATCCTGTTCATTCTTCTCAGCTTTATCCTAGGAGCTTTGTGTGGATGGTTTGTGCAGGATCGCGTTTTCATAAAGACAGGTCATACACCGCCGGATTTTCAAAAAATGTTAACGGAACGTCTGCATCTCGATGGAGGCCAAATTGCACAAGTGGATTCAATTCTTGATGCTCGTAGGCAACAAATGGATGTTCATCGAAAACGCATGCTTGCGATGCGAGATACAATACAAATGGAAATACGCAGAGTCCTGAGCCCAGAACAGGTAAAATTATTTGATGCTATTATTCAGGAAATAAATGAACGAGAAGCAAAAAGACATGAACCAACAAAGAAGTAAAATTATTTATATTGAGTTTAGTTGATGTAGAGCTGCCGATCATATTTACTTTCGGTAAAACAGGTGACAAGAAAAATGATTGTGAAGGAAACATGGAACATAGCTGTACCCATTGGTCTGATTTTATCCATTGGGGCAATTGTATCATTTAGAAAATAATGATTATGGGAATAAAAAAGAAATATTTTATTGGCGGCGGAATTATCATTGTTCTTCTTCTCGTTGTGGTTTTACGAATCACCTTAACATCATCAGCAATCGACCCGCGGCGGCAGGGCATAGCGCTTGTAAAGGTCCAAAAACCATTTAAGGAAACAATGAGAACAATCTTTACGTACACTGGCGATATTCTTCCTCTACAACAAGCGGCTATCTATTCAAAAGTAACCGGAAATTTGGAACGCAATTATGTCGAAATGGGAACCTACGTTCACAGCAATCAAATGCTGGCATTAATCGATACGACGGAATTGTTCCAGCAATATCAGCAGACAAACGCAACGTACCAAAATGCGTCTTTGTTATTCGAACGCACGAAGCAGCTTTTCGAAAAAAATCTTGCGTCAAAACAGGATGTCGACAATACCGAAGCGTCGATGAAAGTTGCGAAAGCAAATTATGATGCCGCAGCGACGCATCTCAGCTATGCATACATCGTTGCACCGTTCGACGGCTTTGTCACGAGGAGGTTTTTAGATGCCGGTGCGCTGGTCAACGCAAGTACCTCAACTCTGTTCACGATGATGTACCTCGACCTCGTGAAGATTATTGTATATGTGCCGGAAAAAGATTTATCGCAAATGTATCACGTTCGGACGGCAAAGGTGATATTGGACGCATTGCCAAATCAGGAATTTACCGGATTTGTCAGCCGTTTCAGCGAAGCTGTCGATTTGACAACACGCACGATGCCGATTGAAGTAGACATCCCAAATCATTCCCGCATTATTAAACCCGGCATGTTTGCAACCATCTCATTTATCGTCAGTGAACGGAATGATGCTCTTACACTATCATCGGATGATTTACTAAAAGACGATAATGGATATTTCGTTTTCATATCGGATGGGAAAAAGGCGCATCAGGTTCGCATTACCATCGGTAACGAAACTAATTCGCATACCGAGATTCTCGCGGGCTTGAATGGTGATGAAGACGTCATCACAACAGGCCAGCAATTTGTCAAAGAAGGCACAACTCTCACTATTCAAAAGTAAATCGGTTTATACTCTATGTGGCTTACTAGACTCGCGCTTCGTTATCCGATCTCAACATTTCTCTTGGCGCTTACCATTGTATTATTGGGATTTGTTTCATTTTCACAGCTTCCCATCGATATGCTGCCGAATATTACTATTCCGGTTGTTACCACGGTAACGTATTATACTGGCGCCGGTCCGCTCGATATGGAGCAGAGTGTAACGCGCCTCATTGAGCGAACCGTCAGTTCAATTAATGATGTCACGTACGTTCAATCTTCAACGCGCGAAGGAATATCCTCCGTACGCGTGTATTTTAATTGGGATGCCAACACCGATGTCGGGCTAGTGGATTGTGTGCAGCGGGTCAATCGCATTATTACCCAATTACCGACAGGCATTACACAGCCTTCTGTTCTGCGGTTCGATATTACGAGTCTTCCGGTATGCGTCGTTGCTGTTGAAGGCGATATGGATCAGCGCGATCTTTATGATCTGGCGTTCAATATTATTGAACCGCAAATCGAGCATATAGACGGTGTTGCATCCGCGACTGTCTCAGGCGGAAGAATTCGGGAAATTCATGTGACGCTCGACCGCAATAGAATTCAGGCGATGAATATTCCGGTGCAAACTGTTTTAACAGCTGTGGCGAATTCAAATCTCATTATTCCATCGGGTGATCTCAAAACAGGCCCGTTTGATTATACGTTGAAAACGGAAAGCCTCTTCAATGTTGTCAAACCGATGGAAAACATTGTTGTGAAAACGGTCAATGGCGTTCCCGTGCGGCTGAAAGACATCGGTTCTGTTGACGACAGTTATCAAGAACAAACAGAAATTGTGCGTGTCAATGGCAAAGCCGGTGTCG
Organism: Bacteroidota bacterium; assembly: GCA_050015675.1. Taxonomy (GTDB): domain Bacteria; phylum Bacteroidota; class Ignavibacteria; order UBA10030; family UBA10030; genus Fen-1298. The sequence goes on from JBEKAY010000004.1 coordinate 109,222, forward strand.
TCATGCGTGTTTTGAAGCTTTCAAGCGCAAACACAGTTCAGGTTGTCGATAATGTGGTGCGCGGTATTCCAAAGTTGACAGGCATTCCCTCTGCAGTAAAAATGACAGTCACGTTCGATCAATCTGTTTATATTCGGCAAACGATTTCCGGATTGCAGAGAGAAGCGATGCTCGGCGGCATTCTTGCAATGTTGATCATCATCCTTTTCCTACGTAATATTCGCGGCACGTTAATTATCCTAGTTGCTATCCCGCTTTCCATACTTATCACTTTTATTTTATTCCGGTTCGGTAATATAACCCTCAATATTATGACCTTTGGCGGACTGGCACTTGCAGTCGGAAGGCTTGTCGATGATTCTATTGTTGAGTTGGAAGCGATCTCACGTCATTATAATAGGCGGAAGCAAGGCGAATCGCGCCTTGATGCGACATTAGGTGCTGCAAAAGAAGTCGCCGCACCGATCTTTATTTCCACTCTCACAACAGTTATTGTCTTTTTGCCTATTGTCTTCCTGAGTGGTATTGCAAAACTTCTTTTTGTTCCCCTTACGATTACGATTGCTGTTGCATTATTCGGATCATTCTTTGTCTCGCGGACAGTTACTCCGTTGATGTGCTTGAATTATCTTCCGCCGGAAAAAGAATTAGACAGGACATCGACGAAATATTCCGATCGTACGAGAGTATTTTTTCACGATATTCTTGAGAGTATCGAATCATTCTATGAAAGATGCCTTCGCTGGACGATGCAGCATCGGAAAATGATTATCATCAGCATTGTTCTCTTCTCGGTTTTGTCGCTCGGACTTTTAATGTTCATCGGCACGGAATTTTTCCCGGATCAGGATGAAAGCAGATTTACAGCATCTTTTAAATTGCCGGTCGGTTCGCGATATGAACAAACGGATTCTGTAGCGCGGCAAATGGAAAAAATCATTCTTTCGTCTGTTCCCGAAACGCAGGTTCTTATCACTGATGTTGGTATCACCACGAATGCAAAAAGCGGAGGAGGCATCGGAGGTGGAGGCAATTCAGGCAGCCATGCAGGGAATATTTCGGTCGGCCTTGTGCCTTCAGAAGAGCGCAACCGATCTGTGTTTGAAATTGCTGCCGATGTTCGGCGTAAGTTAGCAAAACTGCCGGGTGTACAGGTGTTTTTAAATCCAGGTGGTATATTGCGTTATCTGCTAAACTTTGGTTCTTCCGCTCCTATAGATGTTGAAATACGCGGGTTCGACCTTTCAACCGGCAGCGCGTTGGCGAAAGAGATTACGCAAATTGTTCGATCAACTCCGGGGGCAGCGGATGTGCAGATCTCTCGTGATGACAACTTGCCTGAACTGCATATCAATATCGATCGCGAAAAAGCAGGTGTACTGGGAATCGATGTTGCAGGTATTTCGAATACAATTTATACATGTATGGCTGGAACTGTTGCATCGCTGTATACAGATCCGATCTCCGGTAATCAATATAATATTCTCGTGCGGCTTGATCAGGATTATCGGAACCAAATCGAAGACTTAAAACAATTAACGATCACGACAAACAACGGGCAGCAAGTGCTGCTGGGGAATATTGCTACGATTGAAAAGCGCAGCGGCCCTGTGCAGATTGATAGAAAGTATCAGCAGCGTCTTATTGAGGTGACCGCAAACGCTGTGGGAAGGGACCTAGGAAGCGTTTCGAAAGATATTCAGGATAAACTCGATCAATTGAATGTGCCGCAGGGATTTGAAATAAAACAGACGGGCAATGTTGAGCAGCAGAAAAAAACATTCAGCGATCTAGGCTTAGCATTCCTGCTTGCTATTATTCTGGTCTATGTTGTCATGGCATCGCAATTTCAATCGTTCATCGATCCATTTATTATTATGTTCACTGTTCCACTCGGCATAGCCGGCGTTTTGTGGATGCTGTTCCTTACGAATACTACACTCTCTGTCACTTCGTTTCAGGGAGTGATTGTGATGGTCGGTATTGTTGTGAGTAATGGAATTCTTCTGGTAGATTATACCAATCATCTGCGCATGAGCGGCCTTGAATTGCACGAAGCAGTCATACGCGGCGGCAAGACACGTTTGAAGCCGATTCTTATGACATCGCTGGCAACTGTGCTCGGATTGATTCCGATGGCAATCGGCTTGGGCGGCGAGTCTACTCAAGCACCCTTGGCGATAGCAGTTATAGGCGGTTTGACATTTTCTACTATCTTAACGCTGTTCTTCGTCCCGATTCTCTATACTGTCTTTGAAGAACGGTTCAAACGAAAAATAGAAAGTGACGATAATATACCAATCGAAATTAAATCGATACCAGTTCAAACTGAAGCTCAGGTAGGTCAACCTACCACCACGAAAACACCGGTGGTTCGAAAAGGGAAGAAATCATCTGGTTCTTCTTCATCTAAAAAGTAGTTTGATTGTTTACGTTTGTTTTAAAACAACCATTCCTATATCTCTACCAAAAGAAAAAAAATAGTCATTTCCAATGCCAAAGGCATGGCTTCGCCATAATTCCTTCTCGCGTTTCTATCTACTTTCTTTCTCAAATGTGATTGGCGTCGCTTTGCCAACATTCCGTTTGGTTTTTTGCATATAAAAGAATAATTTGACGTCAAGTTTATTACAGTCTGCTGTAAATTTATTTACACGCGAAGATCTACAATGCTGAATTATATCTGGTTCTTCTTCATAGCAATCGCGCTCATCGTTGGTGTAGGCAAAGATATCAACGATGAATTGCAGAACACGTACCAAAATGATGTGCCGCTGGAAATAACGTTCCTCTCATCGCAAATACCATCCGGCACTGCTATGAGATGGGAAGGGCAGTTTTATCTTACAGCAAAACAATTCAATGATTTCTACAGAACAACATCGCAGATTGAAGAAGTAAAACAACCGGTTGTTATTTCACTTTCGTCAAATGGAACAGGAAGCTTCCTTTTCTCATCTACAGATGTAACACCGATGCGCTGGAAAGAAATGAGCAAATTCAGTTCGGCCAAAGATAAACTGATGGGGAAAGTGGAGAAAATAGAATTCTCTGATGACAAATCTTGGGCAAAAGCGCAAATAATGTTGGAACCTATTCGATTTGTGAAGATGAAAGCCATCACACAGGCAGCGATTGATTCTGCATCCATTGCGGTGGAGATTGCGATCGGGCTCATCGGAGTGATGGCTCTTTGGCTTGGCCTTATCAAAGTGGCAGAGGAAGCAGGATTGGTAAAACTTCTTACAAAGTTGCTCGCGCCGATTACTAAACGTATATTTCCCGATATTCCCGCCGATCATCCCGCCATAGGAGCCATTATAATGAATACTGCGGCAAATATGTTAGGGCTGAATAATGCCGCAACGCCATTTGGTTTGAAAGCAATGGAGGAACTGAATAAACTCAATCCAAAAGCCGGTACTGCGACAAACGCAATGGTAACTTTTCTTGCCATTAATACAGGAGGGCTGATTTTCATTCCGGCAACAGCAATTGCAGTGCGTGCTGCGGTCGGTTCGGCAAACCCGGGTATCATTATAAGTACCTCAATCTTTGCCGCAGGATGTGCGACTATTGTAGGAATTGCCGCATCGAAAATTCTCCAGCGCCTTCCGAGGTACAAAAAAGAACTTATCATTGAAAAGAAAGCAGCGAAGGAATCGATCAATGACTGATCTCTTTCGCACAATCATCAATTATATTTCTCTTCTAACAATCCCACTGATGATTGCAGTGTTTCTGGGCTGGGGATTTATCAAAAAAGTTCGAGTGTATGAAGTATTCGTCGAGGGAGCAAAGGAAGGATTTACTATTGCGATTCGCATTATTCCGTATCTTGTTGCAATGTTGTTCGCCATCGGAATCTTCCGTGCGAGCGGGGCAATGGATGTACTGGTGACCATCGTTGCGCCAGTAACAAACCTCATCGGTATGCCTCCCGAAACTCTACCGATGGCAATGATGCGTCCGCTTTCGGGCAGCGGATCATTGGGTATTATGACAGAGTTGATGAAGACGCATGGACCGGATTCGTTTATCGGCGTTCTTGCATCGACACTCTACGGAAGTTCAGAAGCAACGTTCTACGTTCTTGCCGTTTATTTCGGGGCTGTGAATATTAAAAATTCTCGCCACGCCGTACCAGTTGGATTGCTGGCAGATCTTGCCGGCATGTTGGGTGCTGTATTTATTTGTCGGATCCTTTTCGGAAATTAAAAAACAAATGGAACATGACAGGAGGAATCATGAAATCAATTAAAATTATCGTCCGTATCATCTTTATGCTGATGTTTTTATCGGTAATCGTTTACGCACAACTCCCAAACGCCGCCGCAGCGATGATGGGAAAAAGCGGCGGTTCGGTACCTGCGGGTTTTGGCGCCACATTCATAGATGGCGAAACATATTACTTGGTCAGCATTTCTCCGGAGGTAGCATTCGGACAACTCGGTATAGGCCTCGATCTCAATTTGCGTTTCAACACGCAAGGAAAGTTACGCATGGGTGATTATGTAAAATTTGAAGATTATCTCCGCATCATTCGTTATGTTCGCTGGGCGCAAAAGGGTGATCCATTTTATGTACGAGTCGGGCAACTTGATTACTCGTATCTCGGGCATGGATCGATTATCTACGACTACCGCAACAGTGCAAGCTACGATATGCGGAGGACAGGAATAGAGTTGGATTTAAATTTTGAGAAGTTCGGTTTCGAATCTGTCTACAGCGATCTCGTTGGAAGAGGATTGCTGGGTTTGCGCGGGTATGTAAAGCCATTAAAGTTCACCAGTTTTGCGAAGGTTCCGATCATAAACAACTTTGAAGTTGGCGTCACCTATGCGCGTGATCTGAACCAGTATGCCGATTACACACACGTTGACTCGAGCAGGACCGGCCTTTCGATCTACGGTTTCGATTTAGGCTTGCCCATTCTATCTTACTCATTCTTGAAATCAACCTTGTATTACGATTTTGCTCAGATCGCCAATTATGGACATGGTTCTTCTATCGGTATAAACATGAATTTTTCAGGTATGGGGATTCTCAATATCAGAGGGAAATATGAATATCGCATAAATGGCGCAAATTATATACCCGCTTATTTCAACGCATTATATGAACATGATCGATTTAATTTTGTCAATAGAATCAGTAAATCTGACACTCTATGGCAAATCAAACAACCAACCAATGGTTATTTTGGTGAACTAATTATTAGCATCTTTAATACCTTTTACATCATCACTGGCTATCAGGCTTCAGCTGATGTCAAAAATCAAGGCATACTACATACAGAATTACAATTGCCGCAGATCGCCGGTATAGTTGTGCGAGGTATGTTTGATAAAACAAGAGTAGGCCGCGTCTTTATTTTGGATGACAACTCGATCCTTGGTGCAGAGATTGGTTACAAACCTGTCAGATATTTATTAGTGTCAATGCTTTATCAACGTACATTCTCAAACAGAAATCCAGATGGCTCCTTGCGCACAGATGGTTCCTTTGAAAAACAAGATCGAGCGGAACCGAAGGTCAGTTTTGTTTATGATTTTTAGACTCTCTTGCCAAAAGAGTTGATCGAGTAAACGCTTGCATTGATAATCACAGGGCGTTTTGTGTTTATCCGCCGGATGCACAGAACGCTCTCTAATTTATAAAATGATCGCGGTGTGGACAAAGTAGGGTTTTCATGTAATAGAACTTCACTCACAATTGAGAGGCAATTCTGAAACAGTGCCGTCTCTTTTGCATTTCACCTCTCTTCTTTTTACTTTCAAACAACGAATCAAATTGTTACTGAAAGCAGATATTCAATGAACATTCGATTTCTCGGAGCCGCACGGACAGTCACCGGCTCAATGCATCTCGTCTCTGTGAATGGCACAAAAATTCTTCTCGATTGCGGCATGTTTCAAGGAAGGCGCGCGGAAGCGTACGAAAAGAATCGCAACTTTTCATTCGATCCGTCTAAAATTGATGCGGTCATTCTCTCACATTCTCATATTGATCACGCTGGGAATCTTCCGAATCTTGTGAAGAATGGTTATAACGGTCCTATCTATGCTACATCGGCAACGCGCGATTTGTGTAACATTATGTTGTACGATAGCGCTTACATTCAAGAGCGGGACGTTGAATATGTAAACAAGAGACACCAAAAAAAGCATGAGCCGCCTGTGCAGCAGTTATATGATGTTGTAGATGTTACGACCGCTATGACGCAATTCATTAGCATCGATTATGAACAACAAGTGCAGGTTGTCAAGGGAGTGATGGTGAAATTTCTCGATGCCGGACATATTCTCGGTTCTGCAGTGACAGTGCTTGAGGTTGAAGAGAATGGGAAAAAAAAGAAGATTGGTTTCACCGGCGATTTGGGAAGAAAGAATGCACCGATTATCAAAGATCCGCAGCCAATTGGCGGCGTGGATGTTTTAATTTCCGAAAGCACATACGGCGGCAAAATACATGATCCGGTAACAGGGATGAAGGATTCATTGTGCAAAGTTATCCAGCAAACAGCTGATCGCGGTGGCAAGGTGATCGTACCATCATTCAGTGTCGGAAGGACACAGGAAATTGTATATCTTTTATCCGAACTATTTGATGAAGGCAGGTTACCTGTTGTGCCAATTTACATCGACAGCCCGCTCGCGGTCAATGCAAGCGACATTTTCCGTTCGCATACCGAGTGTTTCGATCAAGAAACACTTGACCACTTGCACGCGCATGAAGATCCGTTTGGCTTCAATCGGTTGACGTATGTGCGGTCGGTGGATGAATCAAAAAAATTGAACGATATGCATTCTCCGTGCGTTATTATTTCAGCATCCGGAATGTGTGAAGGCGGAAGAATTGTACACCATCTTGCCAACAACATCGAAAATCCTCAGAACACCATCCTGATCGTTGGATATCAAGCGGAACACACACTCGGCAGACGGATAGTGGAGAAACAGCCGGAAGTGAACATCTTCGGGGAAATACATAAATTGAATGCAGAAGTAGTAGTGCTCAATTCATTCTCTGCGCATGCCGGTCAGGATGAATTGGTGGAGTATATTACAGCGGCTGACCAAACTCAATTGAAAAAAATATTTCTTGTGCATGGTGAATTAGTGCAAATCGAAAAACTTTCTGCGAAACTCAAAGAAACGGGTGTGAAAGAGGAGATTTACATTCCAGTGACAGGCGAGAAGTTGGAAGTGTGAACATGAGATTTGATGAACTCGCATTTCCGGTTGAAATTGCACCCTACGCGGATTGTGAACGATTTCTGCAAATGTTCAGTGAACGACAATGGAAGTAGCCAGTGATATTCGTACTCAGAAGTCAATGCACGTTCCTATGCCCTTTTATCCCGTTAGAAAATACCCTGCGATTTGCCGCAGGGTTATACAATATTTCACGAACGCGTAGTCTCATACCTCATATAAGTTTTCTAACTGGATTTATTTTGGGATTGCTCTTCTTTCATCAAACAGCGGTTGCGCAGGAAGTGCTTCGTTCTTTTACTGCTCCAACAATAGATAGTTTAAATAGTTCTTCCCTTAGTTTTGATCACATTCTTAATACGTATATGTGGACAGGAGATTTCAAAAAAGAAATCACTGGACAACTTTGGGATGTTGATTTACATCAGCGAATTGGATCCCGCCTTATAAAGACGAACCAGACTGCAATTGAGGATGAGTATCAAGGCTTAATTGCTTTACGTGCGCGACTTTTAGAAAACTGGAATTTCCAACTCAAAAATTCATCCAATGTTCTTGCTGATAACCGTGCCATTGATCTTGGCAGAATGGCACAGCATCAAGTTCTTGCAGGTTTGGAGTACGTGCCGACGGGAAACATTGCAGGTGAAGCAATGGGAGGATATGAACTGAACACACAAGAGGAGGAGAACGACCATGGTTTTGCTTACGCGTTTGGTTTGAACGCGCGTCAAGTGGAACTTGAAGAATTCACTGCTTCTCTTCGATCGTCGTGGAACCAATCCTTACTTGGCCGTCGTTCTCCACGTACAGGAGATCTCAAGCTTACACTCTTGCGCGATTTCGGCGGCGGTATTGACGATTCGCTTGCAGTGAATTACAGCACACAGCGCAGGCAATTTTATACATCGATCGATTCTTCAAGCCAAGTAGTTCTCGGTGTGCCGCATAATATTTTTCAGCGTGATGCAAATGTGCTTGAAATTTCTAATCAAACGAAGTATAACTTGGATCGAAGTTTCTCCTTGGTTGTTTCATTCGGAATCTCAAACCAATTAATCGATCGAGGATATCGCTTCAAAGATTATCTTCATCCAGCATCGTTAATTCTGGATTCGCACATCCAGGAAATGCAATTCTTTGGGATTATTTCAGCGCAGTGGTTACCATTTTATTGGCTTTGGGCAGACATGAAACTTGCCTACACCGAAAAAGAAGAACGACATTCGGTGCTGGACGATATTCATGCTTCGAATGCTATTATTGATACACAACGCGCTTCGGCAAGCCGTTTAGAAAATACTGCACAACGCACAACGCTTACAACAGCACTACAAATCGATGTATCACAAGATGATAGTATCCGTTTAGTGGCTTCATCTGGTATCCTGCGTTATGATACGCCGGATATTTTCAATACTGATGATCGCGATGAATTACTGGTGACCTCAGGCGCCGAGTATTTGCATCACTTTTCATCTCGATTACTATTGAAACTGAACGCGGATCTAACATTATTTCATCTTGTCTATCTTAATCGAGATCAGAGTGCAAATAACAATTGGAACCGTGTTATCCGGTTTTCGCCAACTGTTGAGTATATGCCGGATCCATGGTTCCGCACCGTTATGCGAACCGAAGTGTTGGCAAATTATACGGTCAGTGATTATGAGCAGCAGGTAGCGTCTATACGAAGCTTTTCATTCAGGCAAGTCTTGTGGTCAGATTCCACCGCTTTGCGTCTAAGCGAAAGAATCCAGTGTAACTTTTCAGGAAGCTTACGTATCTTTGAACGTGGAACACTTCGCTGGCAGGAGTTTACAGAAAAGCCGGAAGAGTATGTCATCGAAAAATCGTTGTGGCCGGAAATCATATGGTCTTCGATGATTGGAGTAAAAATTGGAATTGGATTCCGTTATTTTGGTCAAGACCAGTACACATACCAAAGTAGTCAGCGAATATTTTCTCAGGGGATTGAGGCGATGGGTCCGACCGCGTCTATTGAGTGGTCAGGATTGGCAGGAGAGAAAGTTATCATTCATGGATGGCGGGAAGAACAAAAAAACAACGGAACGACGGCAACAATACTTACAAATCTCTCGATACAAGTAGTATTTATCTTATAACGTTTAAAACGGAATGAAATCGACTGTGAATAAGAAAAAGCTAGGTAGCATACATCACAAACATATTTATGAAATGATATGCCGAAGTAATCAAAAAGAAATTTCACACATTGAAAAATTTCTGCGGCGAATCAGCATGCAGCTGCAGATCGACGACGGAATGATGCACCGATTGTTGGTTTCAAGCACAGAAGCAGTGAATAACGCAATTGTTCATGGTAATAAATCCGATCCCGATAAAAAAGTTATTATTCGGTGTATTGTTAAGAAAAAAACGCTGACTATTTGCGTAAAAGACGAAGGAAAAGGATTTGATCCTGATGGCTTGCAGGATCCACGTGAAGAAAAAAATTTGCTAAAAGAAAACGGGCGCGGTGTGTTTTTGATGCGTTCGTTAATGGATAAGGTGAAATTTAAACAGTTAAAGTCTGGATCAGTCGTGGAGATGAAAGTCAAGCTTCACTGACAAATTTTTGAATTGCAAGCGAGTGTAAAAAGAAAACCCGTCTCAGGAATCCCGAAGACGGGTTTTTTGCTATTGAAGGATAAATAAAACTTAGAAACTATAACCGAAATTCACACTAATAATGTTGGCTTTGCTGCTATAAGTTCCTGGAACTGTCGGCGTAGTGCCAGTTGCACCCGGGAAATTTGCTGGAGCAGTCTTATCCGCAAACAAGACAAGCATATAAGCCGCATCGACAAACAATTTATCGGTAATTTTATAACTTGCGCCGATCGTAAGATCGGTACGATCCGCATCGGGAAGCATAGGCTCTGTGACACTCGCAGGCTGCGGCGTCATATCTTCGATTGCTCCTGCGCGGACTGTCCAGTTTTCATTCAATGTATATTCTACGCCTACACGGAGAAGAGGTTCGTCGTTCCATTTTTTTGCATATGTTACCGTACCTGCTGGAGCAGGTAAATTGATTTGAAGCTTATCATATGAAGACCATTGGACATACTGGAAATCGCCTTCGATTCTCAGGTCAGGTGATAGCATATACGCTACACCAATATATAAATTCCCCGGCATTGGAAGTGTTGCTGTTCCAGTTCCATTGGGAAAGGACGGAGCAAGTACATTCATATTTGTGTACGTCGCATCTCCTGAGAAATCAATTTTGGTAGTCGTCCTATATGATAACCCGAACGATAATTTATCCATTGGTTTGTATATAATACCGAGATCCGCATTAAATCCTTTGCCATTGCCTTTTAATTCATTGTTTCCATTAAGGCTATAGAGCATCTGAGAATATTGGGGCGGACCAATCATGACCAAGGGAATGGATCTCGTCATATCAACGGTCGCATACACATAACTTACTCCCAAGCCGACCGAAAGATCGTCGTTAATTTTATATGCAATTGTTGGATTGAAATAATATGTTGCAATACTTGCATTAATAGATAAATAACTCCCGAGATAAATTCCGGCAAAAGGGGAAAAAATTGATGTTTTCCCCCATAAATCCGGCCATTGTGTTCCCAGTCCAAATGGATTATAAATTCCAAGTCCCACAACGATCTGATCACTAATCTGGTATGATCCATAAATATTAAAAGGAGTAAAGACTTGAGAATTAGTAGATATAGAACCGGATGTCATGAATGAGCCGGATGCAGGCGAATAAGTTGTCGATGGTATAATAAAATTAATACCACCGAGAACATTCATGCCGCTTTGGAATGCAATGCCGGCTGGATTGAAATAAATTGCAGAAGGATCGGAAGCTGTCGCAGCAAAAGCACCGCCCATACCGACTGCGCGTGCACCTTGCTCATTGAGCTGGTACCCGCCAGCAAACATAATGCCGACAACCAACGCAGAAAGGACGATAATTCCGATTAAACGATTAGTAATGTTCCTCAAGGTGACCTCCTGAAGTGATGTGAGTGATTTGTGATTTGTAGTTAAATCAAACAAAGTATCGTGCATTGTGTTTCAATTGCAGGCAGTATAATAAATGAATTATTAAAATGCAATTTTAAGAATACTAATTTACTGTCTTGGATAGAACAGCAAGAAAAATGGTAAATCATTATGTTAAAAAAGAAACCCCGCAGAAATTCTAAGCGGGGTCATAATATGCAGTAAAAACAACGATACTTAGAAAGTAATCTTGTTCATATTTGCTTTAACATCAGCCGCAGACTTGTTAAGGGCGGCTTGTTCCTCCGGTGTCAGCTTGATCTTGATAATTTCCTCCATCCCTTTCTTACCAAGTTTAATTGGGACACCAACCACGGTGTCGCTGATTCCATATTCTCCTTGAAGTTGTACGGAGCAAGGGAGGATGCGTTTTTTATCTTTGACGATTGCTTCAATCATTTGAACGGCTGAAGCTGATGGTGCATAATATGCACTGCCGGTTTTTAAGAAATTCACTATTTCAATACCGCCATCGCGAGTTCGCTTTACTAAACGGTCGATTGTTCCTTGATCCATCACATCAGGAAGTGGAATGCCGGCAACTGTTGAGTATCTGGGTAATGGCACCATCGAATCCCCGTGTCCACCGAGAACAAAAGCGCTGATATCCTCAACAGAGACTCCGAGTTCCATTGCAATAAAAGTTCGGAATCGTGAAGAATCCAAAACTCCTGCCATACCGATGACTCGATGCCGTTCAAAACCACTCACTTTAAGAGCAACATATGTCATCACATCTAAGGGATTAGAAACAACTATGATAATTGCATTTGGAGATTGCTTCACTGATTGTTCTGTGCATACTTTGACGATATTAGCATTTGTATTTTGCAGATCATCACGACTCATCCCTGGTTTTCGGGCGATTCCTGCTGTGATGAGGATAATGTCTGAATTCGCGGTTGGTTCATAAGAGTTTGTTCCGATGATTTTTGTATCCGTTCCTTCGATAGGTGCAGATTCTGCTATATCAAGAGCTTTTCCCTGAGGCATTCCTTCAATGACGTCAACAAGGACGACTTCGTTGGCGAGTTCCTTATCAACGATTCGTTGAGCTGATGTTGCACCAACATTACCCGCACCAATCACAGTAATCTTCATGAAAACCTCCTATTAGAGAATTGCAGTATGATGAGTTTAAGAACAATGAATAAGATTTTAGAGTTCCGCCTCAACTATTTTGATACGAAGAAAATTTTTTGACGGAAAAAAAAAGCCCCCAAGCGGGGGCTTTGTGAAAAGAGCTTTTTGAGTTTAAACGGCTTGTAAAATACTAACACGTTGTCTTGTCTTGCCAACACGTTCAAACTTCACAACGCCCGTGGCAAGCGCAAAGAGTGTGTCATCACTGCCGATACCGACATTTAAGCCGGGATGAAACTTTGTGCCACGTTGACGCACGAGGATGTTGCCGGCGAGCACAAGCTGACCGCCAAAGCGTTTAACCCCGAGACGCTGGGCATTACTGTCGCGGCCGTTCCTAGAACTTCCACCGCCTTTTTTATGAGCCATACAACCTCTCCAGTTTAAGCAAGATTTGTTATTTCAATTTCTGTGTACTGCTGTCGGTGCCCATTGCGGACTCTGTAACCTTTCCGCTTTTTCTTTTTAAGCACGATGACCGTCTCATCTTTCACGTGCCGCAGCACTTTCGCTTCGACAAACGCTCCTTGAATGAACGGACTCCCGACTGTTGTTTTCTTATCGTCGCCCGTCAGAATTACATTGTCAAACTTTATCGTCGAGCCGACTTCCGACTGCATTTTTGGTACGAACACTTTGTCGGAAGGAGAGACCTTCACTTGTGTTCCAGCAATTTCTACTACTGCGTACATTATTGTCCTCATTGAATATAATTCGTTTTTGAACTTTATAAGTTACTGAAAAAGTGGAAGAGAGTCAACGAATTTTCCAAGGAATGAAAAATTTCATCCTTCGGCTAATTTGTCTTCAAGAGTTCGTCGTATCTGCTCCAAAGGCATCTCCATTCCCGTCCAGAGCTGAAACGCTGATGCTCCTTGATGAATAAACATTCCCAAACCATCAATTGTTTTTGCACCAGCGGCTCGTGCATCGCTTTGCAGGCGGGTCGTTAATGGACGATAAATAAGGTCGAAGACAATATGCTTATTCGATAACCAATTTTTATTTGGAAGCGGAGAGTCAAGAACTTGAGGGTACATGCCAACATCGGTTGCGTTAACGATGAGGGTGGAGTCCTTGATTGCTGTTTCAAGCGCTGCGCTGGTACAATGGATAACATTAAATTGGACATTGCTGTTTCCAAGGCTTTTAATAAGCGCGTGAGCTTGTTCTGGAAACAGTGCCGAGAAAGTAATCGCCTTTGGTTTGATGTTATGAATAAGTACATGCGCCACTGAACGAGCCACACCACCAGAGCCCATAATCGTACACATCGAACCTTCGATTTTTTCTCGGTATTGTCGAAGCGATCTTTCAACACCGATAACATCTGTGTTATATCCAATGAGTATATTATTGCGATTTACGACAGTGTTCACGGCACCGATTGCATGTGCTTCCGGATCGACTTCCTCTAGAAGAGGGATGATTGTTTCTTTATGTGGAACGGTCACGTTGAACCCGCCCCACTTTTGTTTTCTGAATCGTTCGGTTGCTTGTTTCAAAGAAGCAGGTTCGATATCAAGCATTTCATACTCACAATCTAATCCGAGTAATTTGAATGCCGTATTGTGCATGAGCGGAGAAAGAGAATGACCGATGGGGTGACCGATAACTGCAAAATATTTCATAAGAGATGCATGTCCTGAATTTATTAAAAAATGAAAAAATGTTGAGATCAGATGTACTGATGAAAAGCGGTTAGTGTTTTCTAAAAAGATGCGCGAACACTTGGTCGGTCAAGAGATTGGGATATAATTGTTCGAAATCTTTTTTCATATCTGGCACCAAATTAAAAGCGATAAAAAATTCATTCGATGCTTCTTCTTTGGAATTCATTGCCAGCAGTACTTTTCCTCGGCTGAAATATGCCGGCGCAAATTTTGGATCAAGTCGTATGCATTCTCCTAACGCCGAGAGCGCTTTGTCAAACGAACCTTTCTCTCCCAGCGTGTCCCCAAGATCGAACCAAATTTCCGGATCTTTTGGATCCAATGTGACAACTTTTCGATAACACTCAAGGCAATCATCTATTCGTCCAAGGTTGTATAGTGCATCTCCGCAAGCGTACCAATATTCCGGATATTCAGAATTAATCTCAGCGGCTTTCTGATATTCGGTCAAAGCCTGGACCGTTTGTCCAAGTGCATCGTAGCAGCATCCCTTGCCAAAAAATGATTCGTGGTGCCGATCGTTAATTTTAATTGCAGCGGAATAACAAGCAATGGCTTCAGTGAAGTCATTCAATTCCTCGTACGCATTGCCGAGATTATGCAGCGCCGCCACGTCCTTAGGTTCATACTGAAGAGTTGTTTTGAAACATCTAATAGCGTCCTGGAGCCGACCAAGATTTGCATACCCGTTCCCCATATTATACCACGCTGCAGGGAAATCTTCCTTTATCGCTAGAGCATATTCGTAGCTTTCAATAGCTTTGGTGAATTGCCCAATCCGATTTTGGACAATACCTTTGTTATACCATGCGTTATAGTTATATGGATCATGATTGATATGTTCATTATAACAGCGGATGGATTCTTCGGGCTGCTCAAGGTAATCGTAACAATACCCAAGTTCATACCACGCATCAATATAGTTCGCATCGATCTGGAGAATATGATGGAAAATTGATTCCGCTTCATTGAATCGTTCTAATTTTTCCAGCGTTACGCCTTTATGGAATAATGCATCTTCATGAGATGGATCAAGTTCAAGCGCCTTGTCGAACGATTCCATCGATTCGTTTATGCGATTTAAATTATCTAATGTTATACCGCGATTTATATATGCTTCCGGATCGATAGGATTCAATCCCAGTGCTTTCTCAAAGCATGCGAGCGCCTCATCATACTTGAATAAATTATTAAGGATCATGCCTTTTCTCTGCCAGGCATCTGCATTGAATGGTTCAAATGAGAGCAATCGTTCGGCATACGTTAACGCATCGTCATACTTATCGTGTTCAAAGTAAAATTGGATGATTTCTTCCAACGCTTCCGGATTGTTAATATCTTTGCCGCCGTTACGGAGTAATTCACGGAACCGCCGAACATCGTCCTCCGAATGTTTGTTCGGCTTCGGACCCATGTTGTTGTCATCAAAACGATCAAGATTAGACACTGTTTACTCCGCCATCAATAGTTCACTTAACAATAAAAGAAAATAACGACTTGAAGTCAAGAAATGTGCAAAGTCATCTTTTCAAATTCTCAAAAATTTGCACTTTATGTTTGTATTTGATTTTGGTGGCGAGTTGGAGTATATTTACCCCGTTAGAAAATGCCCCATTGCTTGATTTGGAGTAGGGTACATTTTTTATAAAGTGCGGGATTTAATGTCCTGCGCGAGTTTTCTAACGGGGTTTACCCCGTCGCTCAAGCAGAATGATTGCTGAAAACCTCAAAAATCTGCGGAAACGCATCGAGCTGACCTGTCAAAAGTGTGGACGGAAGATTGATGACGTTCAGCTTATTGCGGTTGCAAAAACGTTTTCAGTAGAATTGATAAAGGAAACAATCGAAGCCGGGCAGATTGATTTTGGTGAGAATTACGTTCAGGAATTGCAGGAAAAGCACAAAGCTCTCGCTGAACAAATAATACATTGGCATTTTATTGGTCATCTGCAATCGAACAAGGTAAAATATATAGCTGAATATGTTCACCTCATTCACTCGATTGACGATCTGAATCTCGGCAAAGAAATCAGCAAGCGAGCAGAACGATGCAACCGCGTTCAGGATGTGCTGGTGGAAGTCCACACCACCGACGAAGCGACAAAATTTGGCGTTCAGCCGGAACATGCTATCGCATTGATAAAAGAATTATCGCAGTTATCTCATCTTCGAGTCTGCGGATTGATGACACTGGGGTCGTTTTCGGACAACCCGAATGATTCTCGTTCTTCATTTCGCTGTGTGGCTGACCTGAAAAAGCAAATTGAAGCTGAGGGAATTGTGAATGTACAAATGCGTCACCTTTCGATGGGTATGACGCATGACTTTGAAGTAGCGATTGAAGAAGGTGCTACGCTGGTTCGTATTGGAACGGCAGTATTTGGTAGACGCACAAAGAACTTGAATTGAAAGGAACAACGATGAAAATTACACCGTTAGAAATTAAGCGTCAGCAGTTCAAGAAATCGATGCGCGGATACGATCCCGTAGAAGTGGAAACTTTTCTTGAAATGGTCTCGAACGAAGTGGAAGATTTAATCCGCGAGAACAGAGAGCAGAAAGATCAGCTCCTTCAGCAGGAAACACAGCTTGCCGATTATAAAAACATCGAAAAGACACTTCAGCAGACTTTGATGCAGGCGCAGGAGACGAGCGGAAAATCCATTGAGAATTCCAAACGTGAGGCGGAGCTTATCGTAAAGGAAGCAGAAGTCAAAGCGTCACAAATTGTGGAAAAAGCACGGCTGGATTTTGCTCATGTGAAAGAAGAAATCTCACAGCTCAAGGCAAGGAAGGAAAGCGTTTTAAGTCGGTTAAAAGTCTTACTTTCGTCGGAATTAAATTTGATGAAAGCGCTTGAGATCGATGATGATGAAGGAAAGAAAGATCCGTCCAGAGGAACAGGGAAAGATTATTTAGAGCTCGAAGAGATTCTGAAGAAGTTGTGAGATTGTGATAAAGGAAGAAAAGATGACTGAACTCAGAAAGCAAATTGCGCAAGCGTTGGAATTTATCCGAACCAAAACAGACGTAAAGCCGAAAATCGGCATTATTCTTGGAACCGGCCTTGGCGGATTGGTGAAAGAGATCAAAAAGGAAGTTGTCATCGACTACGCCAACATTCCGCATTTTCCTGTTTCAACTGTCGAATCACATCACGGTAAATTGATTTTCGGAACGCTTGCTGGGAAAAAAATCGTTGCAATGCAAGGACGCTTTCACCTGTATGAAGGATATGATCTGAAACAGATTACTTTTCCAGTCCGTGTGATGAAATTTCTCGGTGTCGAAAGTATTCTCGTTTCCAACGCTGCGGGTGCACTTAATCCGCTCTTTCAAAAAGGCGATGTGATGATTATTTCCGACCACATCAACTTGCTCGGCGACAATCCGCTTATCGGCCCAAATGATGATGAACTCGGGCCGCGCTTTCCGGATATGTCGGAAGCATACAGCAAAGAACTCATTGCTCATGCCGAACAAGCTGCGCTTGATTTGAAGATCCGTGTGCAGAAGGGCGTGTATGTAGCGATGCAGGGACCAAATCTTGAGACGAAAGCCGAGTATCGTTTCTTGCGTACTGTTGGTGCAGATGCAGTTGGAATGTCCACGGTTCCCGAAGATATAGTTGCTGTCCATATGGGAATGAAAGTTCTTGGCTTTTCTATCCTCACTGATGAATGCTTCCCGGATGCGTTGAAGCCGGCGCTGCTGGAAGAGATTCTCAAAGTTGCCACGAAAGCCGAACCAAAAATGACAGCGATTATGAAAGAAGTCGTGAAGAGAATGAAGCAATAATGCAAAATAAAAAATGAACAATCAGTGAATTACAAAATCATCAAGTCGTAAATCACTCCATCACCAAATCACTAAATCGAAATTTTTAGAATGTTTAAGCAGTTAACAGATAAATTAAATTACCACGAACTCGAATCAGAAATTCTGAAGTTGTGGGAAGCAAACGACATTTTCAAGAAAAGTATTTCTACGCGTGAAGGGAAACCGGAATTCACTTTTTACGAAGGTCCGCCAACAGCAAACGGCCGCCCCGGCATTCATCACGTCATGGGTCGAACTCTGAAGGACATAATTTGCCGCTACAAGACGATGCAGGGATATCAGGTGCATCGCAAAGCAGGATGGGACACGCATGGCTTGCCGGTGGAAATCGAAGTGGAAAAATCACTCGGCTTCAAACACAAGGACGACATCATCGGTTACGGTGTGGCAAAGTTCAACGAAGAGTGCAAGAAGTCGGTTTGGAAATACAAAACCGATTGGGAAGAATTGACAAAGATGATGGGCTACTGGGTTGACCTCGAGCATCCGTACGTCACCTTCGAAAATAATTACATCGAGTCCATTTGGTGGGCGCTGAAGCAATATTTCGACAAAGGACTTATTTATAAAGGATATAAAATTCAGCCATACTGCCCGCGATGCGAGACACCATTGTCGTCGCACGAAGTATCGCTTGGGTACAAAGATGTCAAGGATCCATCGGTCTATATAAAATTAAAAGTAAAAGGGGAAGATGATACGTTCTTTCTCGTTTGGACGACGACACCATGGACGCTGATCTCGAACGTCGCACTCGCCGTTCATCCGGAGATTGAGTACGTAAAAGTTGAACAGAAAGGTGAAAAATTAATTCTTGCTGAAGCGCGCCTGTCGGTTCTTGGTGATGAATACATTGTGCTGGAAAAATTCAAAGGCGCAGCGCTTGCCGGTAAAGAGTACGAGCGAATGTTTACGTATCATCAAGTGAAAGAAAAAGGATGGTATGTTGTCCTCGCTGATTTTGTCACAACAGAGGACGGCTCCGGTATTGTTCATATGGCTCCGGCGTACGGCGAAGATGATTATCAAATTGGCAGGAAGTACGGTTTACCAACGATTCATCCTGTGAATAAATCCGGCGAGTTCAATTCTGAGGTTACCGATTTTGCAGGCATGTTTGTGAAGGATGCCGACCCGGAGATCATTCAAAATCTTCGTCATCGAAATATTCTTTACAAGAAGGAAATGCATCTCCACAGTTATCCGCATTGCTGGCGTTGTGCGTCGCCGCTGTTGTATTATGCCCGCGAATCGTGGTACATTCGCACTACCGATTACGCGAAACGGATGATTGATTTGAACAAACAGATCAATTGGATTCCACCGGAAGTAGGCGCCGGCAGGTTTGGCAACTGGCTGGAAGACAATAAAGACTGGGCGCTTTCGCGCGACCGTTTCTGGGGAACACCGCTTCCGATTTGGCTGTGCGAAGAATGCGGCAAACAAAAGTGCATCGGCAGCGTTGAAGAATATCGAAAAGGCGGGAATGTTTCAGAACCGCTCGATTTGCATAAGCCGTATGTTGATGCTGTAACGTTTACGTGTGAATGCAGCGGAACGATGAAACGCACACCCGAGCTTATCGATGTATGGTTCGATTCCGGCTCGATGCCGTTCGCGCAATGGCACTATCCGTTTAAGAATAAAGAACGATTTGAAAAGGCATATCCTGCCGATTTTATTTCTGAAGGCATCGATCAAACGCGCGGATGGTTTTATACGCTGCATGCCATCGGCACATTTCTTTTCGACAAACCAGCGTTCAAAAATGTGCTCGTCAACGAACTCATCCTCGACAAGCAAGGACAGAAAATGTCCAAGTCGAAGAAGAACACGGTTGATCCATTTGAACTGCTGAAAAAATACAGCGCTGATACGGTGCGATGGTATTTGGTTTCGCAAAGTCCTGTGTGGCGGCCTACATTATTTGATTCAGAGATCATAGGGGAAGTTCAGCGGAAATTCTTCAGCACGCTTGTGAACACGTATTCATTCTTCGCGCTGTACGCGAATGTGGATGGATTCGATAACAGCGAGCTGAGAATCCCTACAAGCGAGCGGCAAGAAATTGACCAGTGGATATTATCTGAGCTGAATTCGCTCATAAAAAATTATATTCAATCGATGGAAGGGTATGATGTAACACGGGCGGCGAGAGCTGTGAGTGATTTCACAATTGATCAGCTTTCCAATTGGTATGTGCGCCGCAACCGGCGGCGTTTCTGGAAGAGTGAAAAAGGAAGAGATAAAACTGCGGCATATCAAACGCTGCACGAATGTTTGCTGACGATCAGCAAGCTCATCGCACCGTTCGCTCCGTTTTTGTCGGATGAACTATATCGTAATCTGATGACGGGGAACAAATCGGCACTCCAATCTGTTCATCTTGAGTCCATGCCTATAGTGAATGCAAGCACCATTAATCCGGAACTTGAGCATCGGATGGAACATGTTATCCGGATCGTCGGACTTGTGCGCGCGATGCGGATGAAATCAAATTTGAAAGTCCGCCAGCCGCTGCAGAAAATTATTCTGCCGGTTAAATCCGAAGCAGATCGTAAAGAAATTGCACTGATGGAAGATGTCATTCTTGAAGAAATAAACGTCAAGCAGATTGAGTACGTGGCGGATGAATCTGCTATCATCAAAAAGAAATCGAAACCGAACTTTAAATCTCTTGGTCCCAAGTTCGGTAAATCAGTTCAACCGATAGCTGCACGGTTGCGCGGTTTGACATCCGAAGAAATCAGTAAGCTTCAATCGCAGGGAACGCTCTTGCTCAAAATTAATGGCACAGATTACGCAATAGATACTAACGATGTAGAAATATTGCATGAAGATATTCAGGGCTGGTTAGTTGAGACTGACGGCTCGCTGACAGTTGCGTTAGATACTGCTTTGACAGATGAACTCATTGACGAGGGGCTGGCGCGCGAGTTTGTGAATCGCGTGCAGAACTTGCGGAAAGACTCAGGTTTTGAGGTCACAGATCGGATTCAAATTCGGCACGCATCATCGGAGCGATTAACCAAAGCCCTTGATCGAATGACGGGGTATGTGAAGCAGGAAACATTGGCAGTTGAATTTCAAGCAATCTCTCACGAAGATGCTTTAAAACACACAGCAAAAAGTGAAGATATTAACGGTGAGCAAAGTTTAATTGCAGTTGTGAGAATTTAGTTTATATTTGTGCAAGTTTAATTGATTGTTTTTTTCATTATCCCCATAACACGGGAGGAAAGCCATGGCAAAGAAAAAAGTCATGAAGAAATCTATAGCAAAGAAAACGACCAAACGCGTTTCGACGAAAGTCACACGAAAAATCAATGTAAAAAAAGGAAAAACGAAAGTTGCGGTTCAGAAAGTTCAGTCAAAGAAGGGTTACAGCAAAGTGGACCTTGAACGATTTAAGACAATTATTTTAGAAAAACGGAAAGAAATTCTTGAAGAACTTGAATCGCTCAAATCGACGATGATGGATGTGACCACCGGACAATACGAGATCGAAAATTCGACCTACTCGCTCCATATGGAACAGGGTACGGACGCGATGGAACGGGAAAAGACATTTCTTTTTGCTTCACGCGAAGGGAAGTTTCTTAATTATTTAGACGATGCATTGCAGCGTATCGAGCATGGGACATACGGCTTCTGTTCGGAGTGTGGTAATCTCATTGACAAGGAGCGCCTCGAGGCAGTGCCGCATGCGCACCAGTGCGTTAAATGTAAAGTGAAAAAAGGCGGCAACTAACTTACAGTGATCGATGAACAGTGATGAATGAGTAATTTCAAATCACTTTTCACTGTTTACTCTTCACTATTCACTCATAACGATTATTGAGGTTATTCTTGCGTGTCTTGTATGTAACTCTCTGTATTGTTTTT
>JBEKAY010000005.1:0-117123 GCA_050015675.1 Bacteroidota bacterium
GAAGGACTCTATATGTGTCCATTGAATATCAGAGAGTTCGTTTCGTGGTGTCATAGTAATCAAAATATACATGACACTCTGGCAAAGTACAAGTCATTTCTTCATTTTTGAGATAGACTCTATATATTTCTAATCAAGCGACGTCAGGTTCAATATCTCCTATCTGGATGGACTTTCTAGCAAAGACAACTTCACCAGAAAGAAGAGGAAAAATAATGGGCTGGCGAGTATCTCTCGCCGCGGTGCTCGCTTTGCTCAATGGTTTCATATTAACAGCATTGCTCACGATGCTCCGTTTTCCATATAATTATGCATCAGCAATTGGATTTGCATTTCTGCTTCAAATGAGTTCATTGGCGGCACAGAATAGAGTTGTTGAAGAGATACCTTCTCCTGTTTCTACTCCAGTACGTCTTTTAGATTTGTTTGCCCGTGTGCGATTAATTGTCGCGGGTAATCGTCTCTTCAGAAAATTTCTGATTGCCTCTGCTTTGCAGACAATCAGTTTTTCGTCAGCTGCATTCTTCACTATTGCAGCTATGAAGCGGTTTGACATTTCTGAATATATGGTTGGTATATTCACAATTGTGATGATTGCCGGACAGATTATGAGCGGTGTATTATTAGGCTGGCTTGCCGATGCCAAAGGGACCAAAAGTGCCTTAGTGGTCTGCGGGGCAGGCCTGCTCATGGCAATTGCAACTGCATGGTTAGCACAATCTGCAAATTGGTTCTATTTTGTTTTTCTTTTCTTTGGCGTAAATGTTGGCGCAGAAACAGCTATGCGGTACAATTTTGCGGTTGAATGCGCACCGGACGGAGAACGTCCAATGTATGTCGGGTTGATGAATGCCTGGTTCGCTCCGTTCTACCTTATTACTCCATTCGCTGGATGGTTGAGCACAACATACGGTTACAATTTTATCTTTGTACCCTCGTTGATTGTTGGTCTTACCGGCTTTGTTCTCTTGATACATACGCCAAATCCGCATGTGGAGAAGCTTGCGCTTTCCTCGAAATAACTTTACATTTTTATAGGAAAGGTTTTTACCCTATACCCATTAAAGGAGTCCGCAGTGTACGAGAGATGTTTAAATGAAGCAAAGTTGATTCTCAGTGTTCAACAAGAACCTATGGCGCCGGTTCGTCAAGTGTGGGAAGAGATTGTTAAACGTTCCAAGATGAAGGGATTCGAAGTTGCATCCTTATCGGATTTTAGCGCCATGCTTGAAGGTGATAACCGTTTCCAAATTGTACCTGCTCAAATAAAAATTCAGGAAGATGAAGAAATCCTGCCAGATGTTGAAATCGAAGATTCGGAGATGGAACAACTTGGTTTCTTTTCAGAAGACCGTGTGAAGTTACGAAGCAAGCGAATTGTTGAAACTGTCGTCAATGAAGACGAAGAGGAAGTAGGGAGCATTCGACGAATGGCATTTGCGGGCCAGACAGTGAAATCAAAAAATATTTCCGTCAACAAAAAAGCATCTATTGTATCGAAGAGATCCGTCAAAAAATCACGGAAGGAAAAACCTTCTCATCAAAAATCTAAATTACTAAAGCGGGCAAAACCTGTCAAAAGCAGAACATTGAAAGCGAACAAACGAGGCAAAAAATAAGCCAGCATGCCAGAAGATAAGACACGAGTATGGACTGTCCGCGAATTAATGAAATCTGCTATGGAGCACCTTCAACGTAAAGGATTTGAGGATGCCCGTCTCAACGTTGAACTCCTTCTTGCACATGCGTTGGATCTTCAACGCATTCAACTCTATCTCCATTTTGATAAACCACTCACACCGGAAGAGCTTAAGCAATTCCGTACATTGTACGAACGACGATTAAAACGAGAGCCTGTACAATATATTATCGGTTCAACAAGTTTTATGGGGCTTCACTTTACCGTCGATTCACGAGTGCTTATTCCGCGGCCTGAAACAGAGACCCTCATCGAACAAGCGATGCTGTTATGCCAGCGTTATCCCAGCGATATGCCGATTCAGGTGCTAGAAGTCGGAACGGGAAGCGGGAATATTGCAATATCACTTGCAAAGTATATCAAGCATGCGCATGTTACAGCAATCGATATCAGTAAAGAAGCATTAATTGTTGCCGAGAAGAATGCGCGAATGCACTCCGTTGATTCACAAATCCAATTTTCATTGGTCGATGTGTTTGATCGAACGGAAGAATTATTCCAAAGACGATTTGATCTTCTCGTGAGTAATCCTCCCTATGTTCCGAAAGATGAGTGGGAGCAATTGCAGACAGAAGTGCGAGATTTCGAACCTTCAGTGGCATTGACAGATGGTAAGGACGGATTTAAATTCTATCATCGCCTCATTGGAATTATTCCTGATATTCTGAATCCTGGCGGCGGTATCATGTTAGAAGTTGGTTTTAACCAAGCAGAGAAGGTTGCACGTGAATTGAAAAATGCTGGAATAGCTCAGCTTCAAATTACAAATGATCTACAAGGAATACCCCGCGTTGTTTCAGGAATTTGGATGGGTTTGCCATCGAATCTGATAAATCTAAATTGATTGCGAATCTTACGCGAAAATAATAGTAAAACAGTCTGAAATAGCAATTAAAGCAAAACTTCATCAACGATAAGTTCCCTTTTACCATTGAATAATTGCGATCAATCATGCGCGCATTAGTTCAGCGAGTGAAACGATGTTCCGTAACGATCGAAGGAAAGTACCATAGTTCCATCGGAAAAGGAATTCTTATCCTCCTTGGCATAAAGAATGGCGATAGAGAGTCGGATGCGGAATATCTTGCCGAGCGTTGTTCGTTACTTCGCATTTTTGAAGATGAAGCAGGGAAGATGAATCTCTCCGTCAATGATGTAAAGGGCGAGGCAATGGTAGTTTCACAGTTCACGCTTTACGGCGACACTCATAAAGGGAACCGGCCAAGTTACACTGATGCTGCACCTCCGCAGATTGCTCAAGGTTTATACAATTATTTCATCAGGCATTTACAAAAACATTTAGACGAACAGCATGTTGCTTCCGGTGTGTTTCGTGCAATGATGGATGTAGAACTTGTCAATGATGGGCCAGTAACATTGACATTGGAAAGCAAGAATCGATCTATCCTAAAAAACAATTTATCAAATTTATAAAAAGAGGAGAAAAAAACATGTCTCATTACCAAGAAAGTTCTACTTCTGTTACTAGTAATAAAAATTATTTCACAACGGTGTTTCTTATTTTTGTTTTTATGGTTTGTTCATTTTCACAAGCAGAAGCACAGGTTGTTCCCGATACAAACAAAACAGTTGCAATAAATATAGATAACAGCGGTAAGTTTTTCGCAGCAGCGTCTTTTATTGTTGGTGGCGGATTAAAAAATATAAAGGTTGGAACAGCCACAAATAATAGTGATGTTACTATAAGCGGGGGTGGAGGTATTGGAGGTAATCTTGCTCTTGGTTACGGTATAAGTTCGTCTTTAGAGGTCAGCTTGGCAGGAGGAACTCAAAGCAGCACCCTTTCACCAAAAGTAGATAATGCGGAAGGTAGTTTTAACAGAACTATTTTTCTTGCCACTCTTAAAGATAAGATACCAATTACTTCAACTGGAATAATTAAAGTTGGAGCAGGACTTGGATATTACATCCCTTCGGACTTAGATCTGGATTTTACTAAAATTAGCGGCGGCGGTCATAATGTTTTTTCATATGACAGCAAAATAGGTTTTCATCTAACATGTGATTATGAAATGTTCACTGCATCTAAGTTTTCTTGGGGATTCGGATTGAAATATTATAATGTTACGTATAATTTAAAATCGGTTAAAAGCAATGGAACCATCGTCTCAATTAATTCGATGTCCAGTGATCTTAAGAACGAAACAATGGAACTGGATGGAAGCGGTATTGATCTGTCCGTATTCATAGCAATTTGTCTTTGAAAAATAATGTTTTGAAGAGGAATTTACTTTGATATGTTGATGATATGGAATCATTAATGGAATTATGTTTTATTCAAATTGGTAGTATGTAATATGAACTGAAATGCATCAAGAGTTCAACATTCTCCCAACGTGAGTAAGTTGAAACTCGCGTACTCGAAGTGTTGCTTTGAACAACCGCCGAAAAGAACGGAGTTGCACATATCGCATTAAATAATGGCGCTTGCGCCAAAGCCATAACGGAAGTCCGACTTTGGGGAGTGAAACCCAAAATACGAATTTGCATGTAGTTCTCCTCTTTCTAGATGGTGTCGGCATCGGGAAGAAAGATACGGATGTGAATCCATTCTTTCGTGCACGGATGCCAACGCTGACAACACTATGTGGAGGAGAACTGCCGCATACACCATTTAAAAGAAAATCAACAGATCAAGCTGAGGTAATTGCAATTAATGCAACGCTTGGTGTACCCGGTCTGCCGCAAAGCGGTACCGGTCAGACTGCAATTTTCACTGGTGTCAATGGAGCAAAGAAATTTGGCAGGCATTTTGGTCCGTACGCACCATCGATTCTTCGTCAAGTTATTGCAGAAAAGAATATCTTTTGTCGATTGAAGGCAATAGGCAAGTCGGCTGTGTTCGCCAACGCTTTTCCGCAGCGTTTTTTCGATTACACAGAATCCGGTAGTCGACGGCTTACAGTAACAACGCTTTCGTGTCAGCTCACTGGTATTCCATTGCTCACAGCGCACGAGCTTCAGCGAGATGAAGGAATTTCGGCAGATTATATTCGCACTCAATGGCCTGAACTCGGACACCCTGAAATCAAACCAATCACGCCTAAAACGGCAGGCAAGCATCTTGCGCACATCGCGGCACAGTACGATTTTACACTATTCGAGTACTGGCTGACCGATCATGCTGGCCACAGTCAGAAGATGGCGTTTGCGGTAGAAGTGCTGGAACGTTTCGACGAATTTTTATCTGGTTTTTTAGAATCGTTCGACTCTAGCAATACACTATTAATGATTGTGAGCGACCACGGCAATATTGAAGATCTATCTACCAAATCGCACACACGCAACAGAGTGCCATGCATTCTTATAGGCAGGCAACGTCATCAATTGGCAAATCGAATAAAAAATCTTACGCATATTACACCTGCAATCATCAGATGGTTTCTTGATTCGTGAGTGTGTTATGTTCCAGAGCCGTCCAGCGCTGCGGTTGGTTCTTTTATTTGCCGCCGGAATTATTCTTGCGGCATGGATTTCACTGTCTCCCGTCTGTTTGTTCGTATTTGCCGCTATTCTTGTTGTTATCTCTGCAATTATTTTACGGATAGACACGTGGAAGATAACTTCAGAAATATTACTCCAATGTGCGGTTATACTGCTTGGCATTTTTCTTCAGACACTCCAACAATCAAATTTTAGTTCACGAGAACTTGAACCACGTATCAACGATGAGCCTGTGATTCTGTTTGGCGCAATTGATTCCGAACCTATCCAGCAGGAACGTCGAATGAGTTGCGTCATTCGCGCAGATAGCATCATTCGCCAAGGAAAGATTGAACGAGATTCACGCAGAGTGATGATTATGCTTAGATTCGAAAAGAAGGATCGCTACAAAGAAGAAATTGAATTTGGGAAGAAAATAGAAATGCGTGGAATGCTGGAGCCATTTCCGTTTCAGCGAAATCCCGGCGAGTTTGATTACGGAAAATATCTTGCGTTGAACGATATTCAAGGTATCGTAACAGTCAAAGGGCTATGTAATGTGCGAGTCCGTGGAAGGGCTGATGGAACTTCCTTTCAGGCTTGGACATATTCAGCGCAAAAAGCTTTGTATAATCCCATCGATCGTCTCCATTCTCCCCGCCATGCAAGTTTTTTAAAAGGAATCATATTCGGGTACCGCGCCGATATTCCGTCCGATGTAAAGCAATCGTTCATGGATACGGGCACGATTCATATCTTGGCAGTATCCGGTTCGAATGTTGCGTTCGTCGCATTCATTTTCTTTTCAATACTTGGTTTCTTTCGGTTGCCGCGGAAAGCAGTCGGTGGCATGGCAATTCTGGGACTCATTGCGTATATGTTGATCACAGGATCGAGCGCCTCAGTTGTCCGTGCAACAATTATGGCAATTGTTCTTCTATGTGGAACTTTGTTTGAAAGAAAAGCAGACATTTACAATTCAATTAGTGTCGCCGCACTTATTCTTCTTTTCTGGAACACCAATACATTATTCGATGTCGGCTTTCAACTATCGTTCGCAGCAGTTATCTCTATTGTGTATTTCTATCCTCGCCTTGAATCGCTCATCAAGAAAATTCCGGAACGATTTGAAGAAATTAAAGCTGTTGATACCGTGTTGAAATTGTTCGCTGTTTCGCTTGCCGCTCAGTTAGGAACAGTGCCTTTCACTGCGTACTATTTTGGTCGCGTGTCCATTATTTCTTTAGTCGCGAATATCCCGGTTGTGCCAATAAGTGGACTCAATACGTTCATTGGTGCTGCGGAAATAATGTTTTATCCCATCAGTCCGTGGATAGCAAAATTGTACGCAACTGTAAATGATTTTTTAGTTTGGTTTTTGCTTGGATTTGTTAAACAAGCGGCGAGTGTTCCCTTTGCATATTTAGAAGCGTGGCATTTCAGCGCTGTGTTTGTTATCGGATATTATATTTTGGTGATCGGTATCTTCAATTTGAATTTACCGCGCGTTCGTGCATGGCTGCTCATAACTATTTTAGCAATGAGCAACTGTGTTCTCTATTCAAATATTTGGTTTCTGACACATCCCAAGTGTACTGCGACAATTATCGATGTCGGACAAGGCGATGCCATTTTAATTGAATTCCCAAATGGAAAACGGATGTTGATTGATGCCGGCCCATTGTCTCAGAAATTCGATGCAGGCGAGCGTACTGTTGTGCCATTCTTAAAACGAAATGGAATATTAAAACTTGATTATTTTTTGATTACACATCCACACGTTGATCATTTTGGAGGTGCAGGATCAGTTCTTAAATTACTCCACGTTGATACGATTATGATGGCATCTTTTGCCATGGGCAATCATCAGGTAAAAGATGTTTTAGAAATTGCTGAAGCGAGACATACAGGGCAAAGGATAGTAAGAATGGGAAGTCAGATTCAGATTGATTCAAACGCACGAGTATATGTTCTCCACCCTGATTCGAATCACGTTGCAGAGAAGAATCCGAATAATTCTTCTATAGTGCTAAAGATCGTATATGGCAATTCATCGGCTATGCTTGTTGGTGATGCGGAAGTTGTAACCGAAAAAAGAATGATTCCGCGGTACGGTAAATTTCTTTCAAGCGATATTCTGAAAGTTGGTCATCACGGAAGCATCACCAGTACAAGCGAAGAGTTTCTAAAACTCGTCCGTCCTCAGAAAGCTCTGATCTCTGTCGGAAATCATAATAAATTCCGTCACCCATCGCCATTCACTATTTGGCGGATGAAAGTAAATTCAATAGATATAAAACGAACTGATAAACTAGGAGCAATTGTGTTGGAAAGTGATGGCACGAAATGGACACAAAAAGAATGGAGGCAAAAGCTGTGAAAGCGTACTGATTTACGGTTGCTCAAATTGAAGATTTGAGATAGTTTTTTTTATCCAATCGGACCTCAGATATATCACTTTGGAAGCTTGTCATCTTGATCCACGACAATCGGTATAGGGCTTCTGAAATGGTTTTATAACGTCGTTCCAATAAAATATCCCTACAATTTTAACAACTCATCGATCGGAATGGCAGAGAGATCGGGAACAACGACATCGGCATTAGGAAGTCTTTCCTTTGTGCCAATCCCGAGTGCTTTCATGCCGGCGCGTCTTGCAGACTCGATGCCGGCAATTGCATCTTCAACGACAAGACAGTTGGCAGGAGGGACACCGACATTTTTTGCGGCAAGCAGAAAAACTTCAGGATCTGGTTTGGAGTTTTCGATCTGGTGCCCATCGACAATTGCATCCAATAAATGCTCGATCTTTACTTGTCTGATGATAGTCACTGCATTGCGGCTGTTGGATGCAACGGCTGTCTTGATTCCACGATTTCTTAATTCGTGCAGTGTAGCAAGAGCGCCGGGTAGAAGCGCTTCCGTGGTTACTGATGAAAGAGATTCTACGAAATACTTGTTCTTTCTATCGGCGAGTTCCTGTTTCTGTTCGGGAGAATAGTTTTTTCCGGAAGCTTTTGTTATGATTTCTATGCATTCCATTCTCGCCACGCCGCGAAATTTGTGGTTAAACTCATGATCAAAGAAATCAAATTCTTCTTCAGCCGAGAGTTTTTTCCATGAGTGGTAATGATATTCATCCGTGGAAACTAAAACTCCGTCCAGATCAAAAAGAACGGCTTTTATCATCGAATCAGTTACTCCAGTGCATTTATGATTACTCTAAATTTATAGTTAAGATACGGAGAAGTCCAGTTATTTCAAAAATGACCTGATGCTTGATTCCGTGGAAACTGATTGCTACAATCATACAATCCAAAGTTGTGTTGTTAGTGCAGGTATACTGTACCAGGATTTTTCAATGAGAACTGTCAAGGCAGAGTTTCGATGGTTGATTTATTAAAGCGTTTCTGGAACGAGCACCCATTGCTTGCGATCATTCTGATTGCTTTCATTCCGCGTCTTCTCGCTGCTATTTTCTCTAAAGGGTACGGTATGCACGATGACCACTTCGGTCCCATCGAGCAGCCATTTATTATTATGCACGACATAAGTTATTGGACGAGTCGGACAACACCACATGGGCATAGTATCGTGTATCCATTCATTCACTATGCTTTTTTAAATGGATGCGAAACTGTTGGAATTCAAGATCCACAAGCGAAGATGTATCTTGTACGCTTTCTTCATGCAATTTATTCTCTGCTTGTGGTGTCTTTCGGTTATAAGATTGCGGAGGTGCTGAGCAATCAGGAAACAGCAAAGAAGGCAGGACTTCTTCTGGCGCTTTTCTGGGCATTTCCTTTCCTTAGTGTCCGCAATCTTGTCGAAATGGTTTGTATTCCGCCACTCATGGCAGGTTTCTTCTATGCGCTTACTTCAAAAGAAAAAATGCAGAATGTATTTATTGCCGGCTTGTGGTTTGGACTTGCTTTTGTATTTCGATATCAAACCTTATCGATGACAGCTACACTGGGATTGGTATTCCTCTTCAGGAAGGAATTTAAGCAGATGGCACTTCTGATTGCTGGATTTCTTTTGACGGCAGTGGTGATTCAGGGTAGCGCAGATATTTTCGCATGGCGGTATCCATTCGCTTCATTCCTAGAATATATGCATTATAACGCAACGCATGGATATGACTATACAACAGGACCTGTGTATACTTATTTCTTCTTAGTGCTTGGTGCTTTTATTCCACCGATGAGTTTCTTTTTATTGTATGGATTCTTTAGGAATTGGCGAAAGACGTTGTTGATTTTTCTACCGGTAATGGTGTTTTTTATCTTACATTCTCTTTTTCCAAACAAACAGGAGCGATTCATCTTTCCGGTTGTACCGTTGATCTTGTTGTTGAGTATTGTCGGATGGGAAGAATTCGTGAAAGGGTCAGCATTCTGGTTGCGTCACTGCATTGCATTAAAATCGCTATGGGTGTGGTTCTGGGTAATTAATTTTGTTCTTCTCATTCCATTTACGATTTACTATAGTAAGAAGTCCAGAGTTGAAGCAATGTACACAGTATATGGAAAACAGGTAACTGGAATAGTGATGGTAGGTGGGAAGTTAGGCGTGACACAAATGCCAATGTTCTACGCTGGAGTGTATCCGATTCCAATCTATCAGATCAATGATGATGGAGAGCTTGCTCAGGTGAAGACACAATTGGATTATGAAACTGTTCGTCCAAATTATGCCATTTTTTGGGGAGTGGATGATATAGACCAGCGTGTACAGCATATTGAGTCCTCGCTTAAATTGAAATTCAGACTTGAGCGACAGATTGATGCAAGCTTTCTAGATAATGTTTTTTACCGTCTCAATCCCAAAAACAACAAGAACGAGACGACGTTTGTTCTTAAAGTTGACACGCGATAATAGGGGAACGAACTAAGCGTGAACGATTGTTAGATAGATTGATATTAATGTACTTTTTCTAAATTAATTATAAAGAGGAAGCAAATCATGAAATTACGAACAATTGGAAAAAATGGTCCGGTTGTTTCATCTATTGGTCTTGGCTGTATGGGAATGTCGGAGTTCTATGGAACGGGAAACGATAATGAATCCATATCTGTGATTCATGAAGCGATCGATCTCGGCATCACATTTTTCGACACTGCCGATATGTACGGTATCGGGCATAATGAAGAATTACTCGGGAAAGCCATCAAAGGCAAACGCGACGCTTTGTTCATCGCTACGAAATTCGGGAATGTGCGCGGCGCTGATAAAAGCTTTTTGGGAATTAACGGTAGGCCTGAATATGTCAAGTCTGCCTGTGAAGCCAGTTTGCATCGGTTGAAAATTGATTTCATCGATCTCTATTATCAACACCGAGTTGATCCGAATACTCCTATTGAAGAAACTGTTGGAGCGATGTCAGAACTTGTGCGCGCAGGAAAAGTTCGTTACCTCGGCTTATCAGAAGCGGGTGCTGCGACCATCAGGAAGGCACATGAAATCCATCCTATCACTGCTTTACAGACAGAATACTCTCTCTGGACCCGTGACGTTGAAAAGGAAATTCTTCCGACCTGCCGTTCATTGGGAATCGGATTTGTGCCATATAGCCCGCTTGGAAGAGGATTCTTAACAGGAAGATTTAAGTCGCTATCAGACTTTGCAGATGGTGATTTCCGTAAGAGCAACCATCCGCGATTCCAGGGGGAAAACTTCAAAAAGAATTTACAGATTGTTGAAACGATCAAGAAGTTTGCAGCAGAAAAGAAGTGCACTCCGTCTCAATTAGCGCTCGCTTGGTGTTTAGCACAGGGGGAAGATATTATTCCGATCCCCGGCACAAAAAAATTGAACTATCTTCGAGAAAATATCAAAGCGGTGGACGTCCATTTGACTTCAGAGGATGTTCAGAAAATAAATGAGGCATTGCCTGTAGGTGTTGCTTCTGGCGAACGGTATCCGTTCGTGCAAATGCAAAGGCTGGGAAGATGACATATCATTCTAAAACATTGGTGGAATGCGGAATGGTTGTGTTCTCAACAAAGGAAAGTAACCTTCCGAAGGTTATGGTGAACCAAACGAGACCTTCGGAAGGTTACAGGAAAGTTACTTCTTTTCCGGATACAGTACGACCTTCACATAATTATCCATATTAAAATATTTCTTCACAGCATTCTGAATAGCTGCAGCATTTAAATTCTCCACATACTTCGGATAGTTTAGTATCATCTCGGGATCTTCGTTCTCCCAATAGTAAAAACTGAGACTATTCAGCCAGAACCCGTTCCGTTTCAGATTTATTTCATACCCGCGCCGTTGGGTCTCGCGCACTTTTTCGATATATACGGGATCAAACGGTTTGAGCTTTGCACTATCGATTTGCTGCAATGCGGCGATCACTAATTCGTCAACGCGATCGGGGTCGCATCCCCATCGCACAGAAATACTGTATTCCTGCCGTGGATAGAGTGAGGGAGAACCGGATGCTCCAACACCGTAGGTTCCACCTTTGTCTTCTCGAAGTACTTCTCGCAATTTGATATTGAGCGCTTCGAGCATCGAGTTGAAATCATACCTATTCTGCTGCGACCATTCGAACGATCCGGTGAATGTAAGGTTGATAGAGCTTTTCGGTTCGATGCCTTTCTTCACCTGTTTACTGATGACGCCTTTCGGCGGCTCAATGCCATTATCCTTCCACATTTCTTTTCGATTGAGCGACGGCAGTGCGGCAAGATATTGCTCAACAAGCGGTTTGATAGAATCGACCTTAAAATTACCGACGAAGAAGAAAATGAAATCGCCGAAGTCGGCAAACCTGTCTTTGTAAATGGAAATCGACCTATCTAAGTTGATCTCATCAATCAAAGCAGTCGTCGATGGGCGTGCACGGTAATGGTAATTATAAATTGTTACCAGATTTGTATCAGAGAAAGCTGCTTCAGGACTAACGCTGCGATTTTGCAAGGATGCTTTAGTTCGTGCAATCAGAGATAAGAAAGCAATCGAATCTTTTCGCGGTGAAGTTCCATAAAGATAGACGAGCTGGAAAAGTGTCTCGATATCTTGAGGAGATGCACTGCCGCTGAATCCTTCAGAGAGATTGCCGAGTGTGGGATAAACGTTCACAATTTTTCCTGAAAGTTTCTTCTGTAATGCAATGGCATCGAAATTGCCAACACCAGATTGTTGGATGATGGTGGTCGCATATGATGCGGATATAAAATCTTTATCTTGAACGAGCGATGTCCCTCCGGCGCTGTATGCTGAAAATAAAATTTCATCATTCTTAAAATCAGTCGGTTTCAATATTACTTTCGGACCGTTGGAGAGCTTCCATTCAGTTACTCCGAGTGAAACGATTTTTCTTTCGTTTATAACTTTTCCCGGTGCAGGAAGATGAGAGACCAATGGTTCCGTGTTGACTTTATCGACGTACGGATCGAGTCGCTCCGCGCTTACTTTGTTCATGAGAGATAGCACTTCGGTTTCTGTCGGAACTTTTACACTATCCTTCTGAGGAGCAGAGACGGTAATAACTCGGTTGCCATCTGTCATCCGCTCCTGTGTTTGCTTATTGACTTCCTGGATGGTTATGCCGGGAAGAAATTGTTTGAATAAGGCAAGCTCGACTTCGATGCCTGGGATCGGTTCATTATGAAGGAAGTTTCTAATATATTCATCAATGAATGGTCGCGATTCGGTCTTATCCCGTTCCTTAAAAGCCTTTTCCATTCCACGTAACGCTTGAATCTTTTGCCGCTCAAGTTCAGTTGCAGTGAACCCGTGCTGCTTCACACGAAAAGCTTCAGTTATCATAGCTTCAAGTCCATTTAGAATAGAGTTCTCTTTGACACCAGCAGAGAGGTAGTATGCTTGTTTTGGACCGATGAACCTTCCGTCGTAGTTGTAGGCATTGATGAATGGCGGATTCGATTTCTGGAGCAGTTCCCGAAATCGTGCATTCAACATTGCACTGGAAAGGTTGCTGACTATTTCTGTTCTGTAGTCTGCGGCAGTGCTTTGGCCGCTTGTATCGCGTTTAAACATCACATCGACAGAAGCTCCGGTAAGTTCCGGATCAGTAGCGATAGAGACTAATGTCTTGTCATTGTCCGGAACAGGATATTGTGTACGATTTCGTTCATGTTCGGGATTTTTTAAATGTGAAAAATGTTCCTTGATGAGTTTTTCAATTTCTTCTTTGTTGAAATCACCGACAGCGAAAACCGCCATGAGGTTCGGCCGGTACCAATCGTGATAAAACTTGCGGAGAGCATCGTGCGAACAGGATTCGAGTATCTCTTTTTTCCCTATTGTAAGGCGGTCGGCGTAATGCGATTTGTACAGTTCGATAGGAATATGCTTCATCGATATGCGTTCATTCGCACCCCGGCGCAGACGCCATTCTTCGATCACAACACCGCGTTCTTTATCGATCTCTTTGTCGTCGTATGAAACATCATGGCTCCATTCTTCAAGAATTTGAAATCCTTTCTTCATCACCTCCTGAGAATCGGTCGGTACTTGCATCATATATACAGTTTCATCGAAACTGGTGTAGGCGTTTAAATCCGCTCCAAAACGCACACCGGACTTTTCAAGAAAGTTGATAATGTCTTGCTTCGGAAAATTCTTTGTGCCGTTGAATGCCATATGTTCATCAAAGTGTGCCAGCCCTTGCTGGTCGTCGTCTTCGAGAATCGAACCGGCTTTAACGGCAAGTCGGAGCTCTGCTCGTTTTTCAGGTTTGTGGTTCTCACGGATATAGTAAGTCAAGCCGTTGTCCAATTTGCCTATGATAATTTTTGGATCGGGTGTAAGAACTTGGTCCGGATTGAATGGTTGTTGAGCTTGGGAAGTGAAAAAGGAAGCGACAAGTAAAAAACCAAATAACCAAAACGGAAAAAGAATACAACGGTTTTTCATATGATCACCTATAATAATTATAATTTAATGATGCAATAATTGTACGAGTTCAATCTACAATAAACAATACTGCGCCGTTCTTTGTGTATGAACTGTGCGGATAATTTTCATCTTCGACTTGATACGACATGCCTTTATGTAATTCGACAACTCGTCCGTCCTTCAGATGAGTAATCATCTCACCTTCAAGACAATATAAAATGTGTCCTTTTGAACACCAATGATCGGCTTTGTAGTTAGCTGAGTATTCCACAACGCGCACGCGGATATCACCGCACTGACGCACTTTCCAAAGGGCGTACCCGGTTTCGCCTTCGTGCAGATCGGATTTTACTTTTGACCAATCGGTTGTTTCAAATGGAATGTTTTTGATGATCAAGATTTCCTCCTCTTGAACCATTAGTTAGTCAACGTGTAATCCTATTTTATAAGCAGAATCTAAATGTGTTTTAAGATGTTCTTGTGTTGCGTTCAGTGTTCCACCAAATATTTCCATTCTTACGTCTGTAATGCCTACGTTATTCAACCTGTCCTTTATCATTATACACCGCATGCTCGGAGCAATCCCAGTATTTTCTAAACCACTATTCGTATTTCCTGCCGTGCAGAGAATGATGGCCTTCTTTGGTTTAACTAATGACTTCTTTTGATTATCCTTGTCATAAAAATATGCGTAACCGAGCGTCCAAACACGGTCAAACCAACCTTTTAATTTTGCAGGACAATCACTCCACCAAATCGGATAAACAAACACTAGAACATCTGATTGTTGAACTTTTTTTTGCTCAACTGCGACATCTTTAGGTAATGGGGCAATCGGATTAAAGCTTGTTTCTCTTTCGTATTGCTCAATATCCATATCGCTTTTAAAATCCATTGCATACAAATCTCCCAATTCATAAGTTTGACCTACCTTCGATAAGCCATCAATGAATGATTTGAGCACTTTGAAAGTAAATGATTCCTTGCTTGGATGAGCAAAGATAATATAGTAATGCATTTTTACATTCCCGATCCGGTTAACATATGATATAGTAAATTGGAACAAATTTCTTAAAAAATTATTGAATCCTAAAGCATCTCATCGACATCGACCCATTTTGGATACTTTCGTGAACAAATTCTAACTGCTCGTCTTCTTCTTGTAGTGCAGCGCTGTAGAGGAACGGCAGATAATGATCGTTCGTCGGAACGGCAAGTCGGCTGACAGGACTCAATTCTTTGTAGCGAAGCAATAGATCGTGATCTTTCCGAATAAGCGCGTCTTTGATATATTCATCGAACTCGATTGCCCACGGGAATGGATCTGCATTCTCGTCGAAATCGATCTGGCGCAGGTTGTGAACGATATTTCCACTGCCAATAATAAGAATATTCTTTCCGCGAAGATATGAAAGTTTTTTACCCAAGGCGTAATGTTCTCTTTCGTTCTTCATTACATCTAAACTCATTTCAAAAATTGGAATGTCTGCTTTCGGATACATATGCATAAGCACTGCCCATGAAGCATGGTCGATTCCCCATTCGGCATCTGGTTGGATGTTATCAGACTTTAATGTATCTGGGATGGACTCGGCTATTGCGCGCGCTCCGGGAGGATGGTACTTCACAGCATAGAGCTCATCTGGGAAGCCATAAAAATCGTAAATTTGTTTCGGTCTATCGGCTGAGCAGACGAATGTTCCTTTCGTAAGCCAATGCGCAGAAACAACGAGTATGGCATCTGGTTTTGGAAGAGAAGCCCCCAACTTTTGCAGTGATTTTGTATATTCGTTTTTGTAGATAATATTCATTGGTGAGCCGTGACCAATGAAGAGGACAGGTGTTTTTTGTGAAAGCATGCTTTTATTATGAATATATTAGAAGAAAGAAGCTGACTAATAAAATTGTAAATAATTAATTGTGAACGATAACGGATGGAAGACAGAATTGTATTGATCTATATCCGTCTTCCATCCGCCTTTTTACTTTTCCACAGTTTCAATTACTTTGTGTCTAAGATCAAAGGCAAGCCGTCTTTGCCGGCGCCGATGACTATCACTTTTGTATTCTGTGAGTTTGCCAGTTTTTCCGTAGCTTCAATTCCTTTCCATCGCAATAATTGGTCGCTGATGTTGTGTGCCACGATGTTCTGGAAGTCTGATATACCTTGTGCTTCAATTCGTTTACGATCTGCTTCCTGTTTTTCCTTTGTCAACACAAATTGCATTTGCTGACTCTGTTGCTCTGCCTGGAGTTTCGCTTCGATAGATGCTTGTAAGCCGGCGGGAAGTCCGATGCGGCGTAACGGTGTTGATTCAACAGTGATACCTCTTGGTTCGACGAGCTTCTGTAAATCATTTAAAAGAATCTGTGCGAGCATTTCTCGTTCGGAAGTATAGAGCGCTTTGGCTTCATATCCAGCGGTGACACCGCGAGCGACAGAACGGAACTGCGGCTCGAGCAGGACTTCGACATAATTTTCTCCAACTGATTTGTAGACCTCCGCTGCTTTTTCCGGATTGAGATGGTACAATGCACTAATTTCAAGCTGAACAGTCATCCCTTCCTTTGATGGAACGTCCATTACTTCTTTGCTCTCCTGTGTTTGCACTGAAAACTTAATCACACGGGCAAATGGATTAACGAAATTGATACCGGCTTTCAAAGTGTTGTCGGATACTGTCCCAAAGAAATCGACCACACCTACATTTCCTGCCGGTACGACGGTGAACATCTGCGTCAGTGCAATGAGCGTAAATACAAAAGCCGCTACTCCGGCAGCAGATGCAGTCGTTTTAAATGAGGGATTGTGTTCGTCCCGCACTTTTTTGCGTGCATTGATCCAAACGATTATAGCTCCGATAACAATGATTAAACTAAAAAGAAATAACATAAGACCTCCTTGTAAGTAAGTGATTGAAAGCTGCTCATTCGTAACCGATTTATTGTCTGTAATGGCAGCCAACGCTTGTTTTATTTTCCCAAGCGGAGATGGTAACAATGATGGCGGCGCGTACAGCATTGCGCAAGCCGATAATGTCGTCAGTCAGTTTTACAGCGCGATAGAAACGTTCGATTTCAGATTCGAGGTGGCGCAGTTCACGAATTGCGCGTTGTAACCGTTCGCTCGTGCGGATGAGACCTGTATAATTCCACATAATGTTTTTGATAACGCTCATATCCTGGCTGATGAGTGCAGAATCCGGAATGTACGTTCCTGTTTCTTGCCACGGCGGAATTTCTTCTGCCCGCGGCTGAAGGTGTTCTTTCAACGTGTCAAGAAAATGTTCTGCGGCGCGATGTCCCCATACCAGACCCTCTAACAGCGAAGTGCTTGCAAGCCGGTTAGCGCCATGAAGCCCGGTGCATGCTACTTCACCGACTGCATATAAATGATTGAG
The DNA here is from genome assembly GCA_050015675.1 of Bacteroidota bacterium. Classification (GTDB taxonomy): domain Bacteria; phylum Bacteroidota; class Ignavibacteria; order UBA10030; family UBA10030; genus Fen-1298. Next base: position 17,419 of record JBEKAY010000005.1, read on the forward strand.
CGTTGTTCGTCCCCATAAATCTGCCCATACGCCGCCACAAAAATAATGCGCCGCCGGGACAATAGGTATTGGCTCACGTGTCATATCGATGCCGTATTGGGAACAGTTTGAGTAGATTGATGGGAAGTGACTACGAATATTTTCTGCAGGCATGTAAGATGCGATATCAAGAAATACATTCGACGCGCCGCTGGTCAACATCTCTTGGTGGATACCGCGGGCGACAACATCGCGCGGGGCTAAGTCTTTCCACTCGGGATCGTACTTCTGCATAAATTGTTTACCATTCGAGGCGATCAGGTGCGCCCCTGCACCACGTACAGCTTCAGAGATCAAAAAGAACGGTGCGTTCTGATGATAGAAAGCAGTAGGATGAAACTGCACGAACTCACAATTTAACACTCGAGCTCCTGCACGATAAGCGATAGATAATCCGTCACCGCGCGCGCCTGCAGGATTTGTCGTCCGAAGAAATATTTGCCCTAATCCGCCTGAGGCAAGAATAGTTGCGCGGGCGAGAACACGCTGCACTTGTCCAGATTCCTGATCAAGAACAAATGCACCTACGCAGGAAAGAGTATCGTACACGGACAGCCGATTTTGTGAATGGTGAGCAGGTGTGAGTAGATCCACAGCCGTTTTGCCAGTGAGTAATGTTATATTAGAGTTCGATTTCAAGGCACGTATCAGATATTTCTCGATAAGACTTCCGGTAGAATCCGCTGCATGAAGAATTCGTGCAATACTATGGCCGCCTTCAAGCACAAGTGAAAGATCGCCATCGGTTTCGTGATCGAATGGAATTGCAAGTCTTTCCAGAAGGAGAGAGTCGACTAATTTTGGTCCTTCGCGCGCAAGGAGTTCGACTGCTTGCGGATTGCAGTAGCCTGCGCCTGCATGCTGAATATCTTCCATGAGGATTTCGGGGGAATCTGCTTTTCCCTTGTAAACGATTCCGCCTTGCGCGTAAAACGTATTCGATTCTTCTGGATTCGTGGAACGTGTTGCAACAACAACATGAATTCCGGCATCAGCAAGCTTGAGTGCCGCGATGCTGCCTGCAATACCGCTGCCGATGACGAGGACGTCTGTTTCAATGCATTCATTCATAGATTAACAATTCGTTTATTTTAATCAGATGCCTTGGGAACGATACTCAGCATTCTCTCCACAGCGCGATATGCGCGTACACGAATTTCTTCCGGCACTTCGACAACATACTGAGTTTTCCGGAGTGCTTCCAAAGTATCTTCCAATGTAATTTCATTCATATGCGGACATCGAACACTGCACAGGCGCAGCATGTTCTTCTCCGGATTTGCCGCCATAATATTATCGCCCATTGAACATTCCGTTAGTAAAAGATAGCGCGGAGCGTTCGTGCGCTGTACATGACGAATCATTTGCGTGGTGCTGCCGGAATAATCTGATGCCGCTACAACTTCCGGATTGCATTCGGGATGCGACAGAATAACTACATCAGGAAATTGTTTGCGCACATTCTGAATATCTTCTACTGTGAACTTTTCATGCACTTCGCACCGTGCTTTCCAGCCGATGATTGGTTTCTCGAGGAGCGTGTCGCTTGTAGGATCGCCGCCGGTAAGAGTCGGGAATATAATATGACGTCCCGTTTCTTGAGCGACATTACGCGCCAGATATTCGTCCGGCAGGAAAATAACCGTCTCACTCTTCAGCGATTGAACGACCGCGACGGCATTGCTTGAGGTACAGCAAATATCCGACTCCGCTTTGACTTCTGCCGTCGTGTTCACGTATGTGACAACCGGAACGCCAGGAAATTTAGATTTCAATTGGCGGACATCTTCCGCCGTAATTCCATCTGCAAGTGAACAACCGGCTTTCTTTGCCGGAATGAGAACCGTTTTTTTAGGCGATAATATCTTTGCCGTCTCTGCCATAAAACGAACACCGCAAAAAACGATAATATCTTTTTCTGTTTTACTGGCGATACGGCTGAGTTCAAGCGAGTCCCCGACATAATCTGGAATGGAATGAAACAGCGCCGGTTCCATGTAGTTGTGCCCGAGAATAACGGCATTGCGTTCTTTCTTCAATTTATTGATTTCGAATGCAATTTCTGATTTCAATCGCAGTTCTACATCCGGCACTACATCATGCAGCTTTGCCTTCAGATCTTGATAAATTGATTCGACTGATATTGTATTCATTTTTTTACCGATTCAATTAAAAAACTAATATCTAAAGCTCGCACAGAGTGTGTTAGTTTGCCGACGGAAATGATATCTACGCCCGTTGCGGCAACTGCAGCAACATTTTCCAGTGAGATGTTTCCAGATGCTTCCAGCTTGGTTCGACCTTTTGTCAACCAAACTGCATCGTGCAATCGATCCAGTGTCATATTATCTAACAGAATTCTATCCACATTAAGTTTCAGAGCTTCGTGTAGTTCATCCAGAGTGTGTACTTCGATTTCGATGGAGCGTTTCTTTTTGTCCGTTGCACGGACACGAGCAACCGCTTGTGTAATTCCACCCGCCGCTGTAATATGGTTCTCTTTTATAAGCGCCATGTCGTAGAGACCGAACCGATGATTTTGTCCGCCGCCGATTCGCACCCCCCACTTATCCAGCAATCGTAAGCCAGGCGCTGTTTTGCGTGTATCAACAATAATTGCTTTTGTATTCCTAACGGCATCCACATACAAGCGGGTTGTTGTAGCAATGCCGGACATTCGCTGAAAGAAATTAAGTGCGGTTCGTTCCGTAATCAGCATTGCGCGTCCGTTGCCGTGTACGGTTGCAAGAACAGTGCCTCTTGCAACATATTCACCATCCGAGACATGTGCAGTAAATTTTATTCGTGGATCAAGATATTTTAATGTCTCGCGCACAACTTCGAGCCCGGCAATGATTCCGGATTCTTTTGCGGTGAAAGTTCCTTTGAGTAACGATCGTATCGGCACGGTACTGAGTGTGGTTATATCGCCATCGCCCAAATCCTCTTCAAGCGCACGGCTAATAATAACACGCAAACTTTTTAATTCGTGTTTATTCATATCATAATATACAAAAGGATTGGGAGAAGTGAGAGCCTTCCGAAGGGTACGCGGATGAATCACAAAATCTTCGGATGATTACGTCAATCTGCATTTCCTGACAGCAAAAAGTCCTGCAAACTGACTCATTTACCGCTACAGCCGATCAATTATTGTTTGAGTGCCTTAAGTAATTCCGTAGCAACGAGACGGTTCCCTTTATCGCTGAGGTGTGCTTTATCGACTGTCAAGATTCCCTTTTCAACATTACGAGGATTATGCAACTTGAGGTAACTCACAAAAGCGTTTCGCAAATCACAGAGTTCAATTTTAGTTTTTTGTGCAACGCGGCGGCTGATTCCTGAGTATTCATCTAACTGCTTATCCAACTGATTTTTTCCATTCTTTTTCTCACCAATGACAGTCAGTGTGCAGAGAATAACACGCGCACCCGTTTTCTGTATCTTACCGATGATTTCTACTAATCCTGCTTCATACCTATCTTTCGGTGTGCCGACACGGCCAGGTATTATAGAATGCCAGACATCGTTGATGCCGATGTAGATAACGACGATGGTTGGGTCCTTGGCAATGACATCGGAATCGATTCTTGCCTGAAGGTCGGGCACTTTGTTTCCGGCGATGCCTGCACCGATAATTTCGATGGAAGGTAACTTCTTTGAGAGTGAATCCTTGATGAGCGTAATGTACCCATTCGGTCTTACCCCAAGCTGTGTAATTGAATCTCCAAAAAATACAATACGGTCATTATTCCGAAGCGCAAAATATCTGGTGGAGCATGAAACAAGAGAAAGCAATGTGAATATGAAAATAGTACGCCAAATCATTTTGTCTCCTTCCTAAAAATCACAATCCTGTTGGAGTTAGTCCCTTTTTCATTATTATCAACACCCCAGATGTTAGAAGTCTTGGTGAAATACTGTTCGTTGATAATGATACCGACGCAAGTGAACCCTGCTTTAACGCCAAGCGGTACAACGTGTTCATCTAATCGTACTTTATTGTTTCGTATTTCACCAACCTCAAACGCCACAAATCCGCGCGGCTTGGTGATGCGATACAATTCACGAAATACTCCAAACATGATAGCCGACCATTCTTCTAACGACCGCGGCATTGTAATTGTCTTTGCGGCATCTGATGCATCAAGACTGTTGAACCAGCATCTTAGCCAGTTGTCTTGCACATAGTCAACAATGTCAAGAAATGGAGGCGAAGTAACAGTAAGCTGTACAGAATTGGCAACAAGAGATTTTGTCTCTCGTGCATCGGATGTCAGAAAGTGCGCAGTTTCACCGGCGTGTTGCAGGTTTCCCCGATCGGCTGACGTCACACCGCTCAGAAGTGTTTTTGATTTTTTAAAAATGATGACGCGTGTGTCGCGGTGTTCCGGTTCCTGCTGCATCTTTACATTGATCTTCCGCTGGCTTGCCGCGCTTACTGCTTGATTCGGCGGCAAAGTATAGACAGAAAAAAATCCTTTCGAATGTCCGGTCAACCGATTGGTAGCGACCATGCGAATCCATCGGTCGATGTCATCTTCTGTACCGCTCTCGCGACGATTATCTAAATAGTCTTTCAGCGAAACAATTTCCGCTTCTGTCTTTGGATGATAGAACATCGAAAGGTCGATATCAGCTTCTACTTTTTCTTTGATAGGAATGCTGTCTAAGCGTTTCATCAATTCTTCAAGCGAAGGTGGAAAGAAGCGCGGCTTGCACAGAAGTGTGCTGAGCGGATTTGCATCGTTCGCAATAACTTTTCTGCAGAGCAATCCTGCTTCTAACGCTGTGGTTCCGCGTCCGCTGAACGGATCGTACACCGTATCGCCTTCATTTGTTAAGTATTCGATGAAGAATCGCGGAAGCTGCGGCTTGAAGCAAGCACGATACGAAACCTCGTGTAGAGACAATGCTTGCCGCTGCTGGGATGTCCAGAATTCACCATTGAAGCGCGGAATGGATTGCCCCGCAACATCGATGTCTTCTACCGTCGTGAGTCGATAACGGACTTCATCCAATAACCTATCAAGGTATGGACGTTCTCCTTTTGGTATTTTTGATTTAACGGGCGACATTTATATCAATCCCGAAAGTAAACGAGGTGATGCAAGGAACTGTGTAAATTCTTCCCATCGCTTTGCAGGATTATTTTCTGTGCCACCAGCAAAAAATAAAATAATTGTTACAATCTCAAGACTATTTAATTCAATCTGTGGTTTTCTTCTCATATGCGATCAAATCCAGAGTATCTTTATTTGAGGTTCAAGTTGTTTGAATTCTTTATCTCCGGTAACAAGTTCTGCTTTATTAAGAATTGCTGTCGCACCGGCAAATGCGTCGGCATACGAAACTTTCTTCAATGCTTTTAAATGAGCCGCTTGTAAAGTTAATTCTTTATTTGCTTCGATTGATTCTATTGGATAACGTGAAAAAGTACGGGAATAAAGTTCGGCACGTTCTTCGCCACCCTCCCGAAGAGCTATGTAATACATTTCGCCCCAATTGACCCAGCAAAGAAAAATTGTCGCTTGTCCGGCGATGGCTTTCTTAAAAATGTCAGCAACAGTTTTGCTGCCTTCTTCACCTTCCGCGTAAGCCAGAAGGGCATAGCTGTCAAGTACGTATCGTTTCATAATTCGCGTTCCTTGTTTTTTTCTTCCATGAGTGCTCGTTTAAGTTTGCCCTTCGTCCCGAGAAAACCGATATTTGAATCAATTAATTCCGGAGTTAATGGTACCATAAGAATTTCACCACCTTTATCGAGGAAATGAACGCGCGTTCCATTTTTTATCTTATACTTATTCCTTAGTTTAGACGGAATGACAACCTGTCCCTTTGTTGTAACCACCGATGACTCCATACCTTCTCCTTAACGTTGGATATATAAATATTATCTACCCTATTTAAATATAGGATAACAATATTTCATATGTAAGTCAAATGATAAATGTAATACTATAATACATAGTTCTTACTTAAATGAAATGCGAAATGGATGAATTATTTATTGATGTTACGCACTAATAATTTTTAAAGGATTTATAGTTCTTTATATGATTGTCCACCTCCCCATCCTGCCACGATATTGTATCGTGCCGGGATTTCCCCTCCTCAAACGAGGAGGAGCGTACTAAAATAATCCCACGAAGAGGGATTCCAATAAATACGCAGATATTTCTTTAAGGCATGGTGTACTCTGTTCTATTATTCCATGTTTATCAGCATAAAAGATTGTTTTACGTAACAACAGTTATTTAGTCTTTTCGGAAACGGATAAGAATCGCAAAAATTGTAGATAGCCGACGCCTAAATCAATCCCGAAGGTAAACGAGGTGAAGCAATGAGGTGTTTAAATTCTTCCCATCGCTTTGCAGGATTTTTTTCTGTACCGCCGCGTCGTTCGATATACTGCCGCACTAAATCCAAACCGAAATTATAGTTGATGACATAACTGCGATACTGATCAAAAAAACGTGTGCGCTGCTGTGCACGTTCCGGCGACATAAGCGCATATTGAACGAGCCAATGAGCGGCATCATCGCGCGAGATTTCTCCGTTTAGATATCGGCGCGCAGCTTCGTTGCCGGCATAACTGAGCTTTGCAACGAGCTCCTGTACTATGGAATAATTCTCTGCCTGATCTCTATCTAGGCCGGCGAGCGGGAAGAGCATGGAACGTTCAAATTCCATTCGTTCTTTTCCAGGGAACGCAACTTCAATACCAAAATTGGCGGTTCCTTCGGCAATCAACGACTGAGAGCTGAAGAGAGGATATACAGTGAATTCTATCCAGCCGAACTTTCGAGCGAATGCTGTCTCTAACAAACAATTATACACATGGTGCCCTGGATATCCTTCGTGTGCGGCAAGGTCTATTGCACGCTCCATAAAAATCGGCAAGTCTGTGTTAATCTGAATCAGACTTTCGTTATTCCCTTTATACCAATTGTAGCCGCTCCAAGCCTTGTTGTGCACATATTCCAGCCGGAAAGTTTCGTTCTCTGGCAAGATAATATATTTCTTTGTGCGCTGACGGCATTCAAAAATTGCGGCGCTAAATACTTTATCTAACTTATCCGGAATAATAGTGAATTGTTTGCGATAATTTTCGACGCGTTCGGGAATTGGCCCCTTGCCCGGTACAATCGTTTCCAATTCTGTAACAAGTTTTTTGAAGTGGTTTTCTGCAAACACCGGCGGTTCGACATCGTAGTACGCTTTTGCTTCTTCATCGAACGAGAGTTTCTTTCCGCCTAATACTTCAACGCGAGCAATGAGCGACGAAATTTGCTTCTTCAGATACTGATGCCGCTGTTGAATAATGTCTTCTGCACGTTTGCTCTGGAGTTCATCTAGTTTTGTTTTTAACGGAATCGCCGCTTGCAGAATCGAATCCAATGTTTGCTTATTAGCTTTTGCTTCCTCTTGCCACTCCGGCGGACCATAGTAAGCATCTACATAGTCCGCATCATGCTGCCCAACAGCGAGAACGAGCTTAACATATGGTTCGGCAATATCATTGAGAGCGGTTGCCAGTTCGAAGGAAGTCATTTATTTATCTTCTCTAAATGTATTACCGGAGTTGATTTCGTCCTATGCGCCCTGCCTTCGAGATATTTGGAGAAATTATTCGGCTTATCGAGAGGAGCAATCTCGAATGTAATGAGTAAAGAATCCTCTGCAAGCGAGGTGTACGTTAATTGAAATCGCGGTCTTGCAGGTAAAGAATCATTGATAAACGTTATTGATTTTCCATTCTCAGAGATGTTGATATTGTATTGGATGGCATGATCTTCGTTGTCAAAGTATATTGCGCGTACCGGTTGCCCGATTGCTTGATAGATTACCATCAAATCATTGTGGGAAAATGCAGCATGCGTTTTTGTTTCGGGATAGTCGGATTGGTTACGACGTATGAGGATGCGATCTTGAAGATCAAGTGAGAATGTGAAGATGCCGTTCCCTTGACCTGGATTGCCGCTGCCTTCGCCGGTCCATTCCCCCATAAGAAATTGAAAAGCGGACCAATCAGGTTTTGGAAGGGATTGTTGTGCTGTTGCTTGTATGAAAATTAAACCTATCACAATGAACAAAATCTGGATGCGGGTCTTATAGGAAAATATTTGCAGTCTCATGGAAGTAATCGGGGGTTCCCTTTTGCTAAGTCGTTTCATTGCTTTCTTCCAATACAACTAGAGTTCTTGTTGTTAAGTTTCTTATACTTTTTGCAATATACTGCAAGATCCCGTCTGCAAGCACCGTTAGTGTCCGGCTGTGCGAACTCTGCATGTGGACAAGAGAAATCACAGAAGAGAGGAATACTATCCTTCGTGCGCTTTGCTTCTAATGTCATTATGCTTGCTTTCATTCGGTTTGTTACCGGGTTCATCATGTTTTTTAACGAACTTTGCAGGAATCCTTGAACCAATCTCCATCATCGGTTTCATATCTTTCAACCAAACGTCGCCTTTATAATAGACGCGTTCGAGGAATAAACCGGATGGCGGAGCCGTAAGCTTTGCCGGCTCATCGGATTTTGTATGGAGAAATTTCTTAACATCGTTCAGCGGCATTTTGCCGCGTCCAACTTCCGCCAGTACGCCGATGATTTGCCGTACCATTTTCCAGATAAAATGCGACCCAACGATACGAACGAGAATCAAATCTCCAGCTTGCTGAACGTCAATCGAATTGATATGTACCTTTGTGGATTTTTCTTCAGGATCATCGGCGGTGAAGGATTGAAAATCTTTGAGCCCGATAAACATCTCTGCCGTTTGACGCATTTTCACGATGTCGAGTGGGTCTTTAATCCACCAGACAAATCGTTTACCGAATGCTGTCCGCCGCCGCGAAATTTGATACAGGTAACTGCGTGCCATTGCATCGTGCCGCGCATGAAATTCATCGGCAACTTTTTCAACCTCGATAATGTTGATGTCAGCGGGGAGTTCGTCGTTTAATTTCATCTGGATGATTTCCGGTGCGAGTACCGTTTTGATGTCGAGATGCGCTACCTGCTGTAATGCGTGAACGCCTGCATCTGTGCGGCCTGAGCCATAGAACTCGAATCCATGTGTGCCGAAGACTTTACCGATTGCAGCATTGATTTCCCCCTGCACCGTGCGTGCGTTTTTCTGCACCTGCCAGCCGCTGAAACGAGTGCCTTCATATTCGATTGTAAGTTTAAATCGTGCCATAGTTCTTCTTAAGAACCCTGCAATAGGAATCCACATTCATTCTAAGAGAAGCTTTCCAAAGTCCCTTTTGTTGTAAGATACGCTTTCTTCGGCAGGAAGACAAAAAACAAAAAGCGACACCCCGTGGTTAGATGTCGCTTTAACTGATCACACAAGTTATGGGTACTTGTGCGATAAAGTGAATGTACCAAGACTTCTTTTGTCAATGTAACCACTACTAATTCCAACGACTAAAAGATAATTGATATGAGATAAAAAAATGTGACAAATGTCACTGTCTTCTGGCTATAAAGGATCAAGAGTGAACGAAACGGTTGTAGTTCTTAGCTACCGAAATGAATCACATCATCTCCAAATTTCTTCCGTAAAGTATCTACTGCGCGGAGAATGTCTTGCTTCTTCTTTTTGGAAGGGAAGAGAGGTAATTCCATTTGTTCTTCCTCTTCGAAATTCGTAAGCCGCACTCCAATCAGCCGAAGCGGGAGCTTGCGCGTGTAGGCGGAACGCAGGAGGGAACGTGCAGTGTTGGAAACTATACTATCGTCGTTGGTTGGTTCGATGCTTTCTGCATGCGTGATGGTTTTAAAATCAGAATATCGAAGTTTTAATGTTACTGTGCGTGCTTTCCATCCATGGTCGCGGAGTTGCTGACAGACATCTTCGGTCAATTCAAAAATAATTTTCTCTAGTTCTTTTCTATCGGCTATATCTTTGGCAAATGTTTCTTCGCGTGAAATGCTTTTTGCGTCCCACTCATCGCCGATCACATCGGAACCGCGCCCGAATGCCACATTATATATCCATAATCCATGTTTGCCGAGAATGTCCAGGATACCCTTTTCCGTTCTTTGTTGGATATCGGAGACTTTATAAAATCCCTTTTCCCGTAGATATTCTTCTGTCTTCTTACCGACGCCGGGAATGACGCCGATGTTGAGAGGTGCAAGATATACAGCTTCAGTGCCATGAGGAACGAAAGCAATACCAGCGGGTTTCACTTGATTCACTGCAATTTTTGCGATTGTCTTGTTAGAGGCAAGTCCTATTGTACAAGGAAGCTTGAATTCATCTAACACGAGTTTCTGAATCGTTTTCATAAAACCTGGCAGGTCGTTATTGTAGAGATTTTCGCATCCGGTGAAATCCATATTCATTTCGTCAATGGAAGCGCGCTCAACAATGGGCGCAAGTTGACACATCCGCTCGAAAAGCTTCGCGGAAATGCGTCCATATTCGCCGTGACTTCCTCGCACGACGATAAGATTTGGACAAAGTCGCAGTGCTCGTGCAGTTGGCATAGCAGAATGAATGCCAAACTTGCGTGCTTCGTATGAAGCCGATGCTACTACACCTCGTCCGCTTGCACTGCCGCCGACAACAACTGGTTTCCCAATAAGTTCTGGATTCTTGATCCGCTCCACGGAGACAAAGAAACAATCAAGATCGAGATGGGCGATATATTTCTTTGTGGAAGACACGTCTTTATCAATACTCGATGGTCAAGTTCTAAAAAGAAGAAATTAGGATGGCTCGCTCAATTCGACACGTTCCATTTTATTGATATCGTCAAGATGGAGGACTACATCGCCGTTGGCATCGATCGAAAACGCCGGATTGAACTTAGCGCCCCAAATGATCTCATCAAATCGGTACGAATATCGAGCATGAACTGTCTGCCCGAAGGTTTCGTCAAATCCTTTTATCAAGATCAAGATCTCAGCATGAACTTTTGCGAGATCATCAGGTGTTTTGTCATGGAGCGGACTTGATTTATCGATCGGATGTACAATCGTCCACGGGAGAGGGAAGAAATAGACCGATTGACGTTCCAGCGGGAGCTGGAAATATTTCCGGATAGGTGTTGCCCTGGATTTATCAACCATCATCAAAAGGACATTTGCTTCCATCTCGAGAAGATTGATCTTTCGCCGATTAACGATTCGGAATTGGAGGCTGGTCTTATCCTGATACGGCGCGATAATTGCATTCGAACTGAAGCCGATATTTGCTGATGGCTTTGAGAAACGCCCGAAGAGCAAACCGGTAGCAAGTGCCAAGCTCATCAATCCCGTGATGGCTTCAAGGGCTGTTATGATGTTGACGCTAATTCCTCTCGGTGCAATTGTTCCATACCCCACGGTCGTGAAAGTATGAATACTGAAAAAGAATGCGCTAAGAAATGTTTCGATTGGTGTCGATGTATTGGCCCCCTGCAGGTTTTCAATTCCGGCGAATAGGTAGAGCCCGGCAAAAAAGGAATTCAACACAATATAGGTTATAAGAACGACAATGTGGAATTGGATCCATGGTATTGTAATAAGGAATTGATAGAAGCTGTGGTCCTGGAGACGTGAACCCTTGTGATGAACGTTAAAACTTCCGTCCTTATTGATAGCGCGCCGGAGCGTACCGGTGTATTTTTGCGTCAACCCGGGATCGAATGGTTGAGGTTTCATAGAGTTTATTTCGGCAGTGCTAAATATCTTTTAATTTTTTGTGTCGTCGTTTTCTCAAATTCCAGTTCGCGGATTGTGAACTTTTTGATCTGTTTGAAGCTGCTCAGTTCGGCATTTGCCTTTTTTACTTCGCCTGCGATTATGTCGTTTATAAGTTCCGGAGTGATTGGTACACCGCGTGCTTCCGACAACTCTATGAACGCTTCTGTATCCACCACAATTTGCGCTGAAATAATTTCATCCAACTTCGGATCATTTTCACCGTACACAAGGCACTCCTGAATGTACGGGCTGCGCTGTAGAGTGTCTTCAATTTCTTCCGGAAAAACATTTTTTCCACTTCGTGAGATGATGACATTCTTCTTCCGCCCGCTAATGTGCAGGAAGCCATCCTTGTCGATGGAACCGAGATCGCCGGTCATAAACCAGCTGTTTTCAAATGCCTCGCGAGTTGCTTTTTCGTTTTTGTAAAAACCAATCATCACATTAGCTCCTTTTGCCCATACTTCGCCGACACCATCTTCATTCGGTGAATGAATTTTCAAATCAATACCGGGTAGTGGAAGCCCGGCCGCATCATCTTTGAAGTTGTCGAGCTGGTTCAATGTGAGTATTGGAGATGTTTCTGTTAAGCCATATCCCTGCACGAACGTAAAGCCAAGTGCGCGAAGCCCTTCTGCAACCATCGGATCAGGAGCGGCTCCGCCGGCAATGAATGCGCGAATATGTCCGCCGAAGCGTTCGTGGATTTCAGCGAAAACAAGTTTCTTGGAACTTTTCCACCCAAAACGCGCCGCGAAGTCTGTTATTTTAATCAGCGGCGGTACGATGATCGATGTTAAGCGTTTTTCATGGATTGCCTGATAAACGCGCTTGAACATTTTATCAAAGAGAAGGGGTACGCCAAGAAGCATAGTTGCCTTCACTTGCTGAAGATCGTCCACCACTGTTTTGAGTGAACGAGCATAGTGCGCTGACGCGCCGGAATACAACGGGCAGAGAAATCCACACGTGCATTCGTATGTATGATGAATGGGAAGAACAGAAAGGAAGCGATCTTCTGGATAGATCATCATCATACTCACCATGGCAATAAGATTAGTAGCAAGATTCCGCTGACTGAGCATAACACCTTTCGCTCTGCCGAGTGTGCCTGAAGTAAAGATGACGACTGCCATTTCTCTCGCGTCTATCTTAGGTAATGCGTCCACCGTACAGCCACGGCTGTCATTGATCAACTCGACCATTGAAAGAAAGCCATCTTTCTTTGTCAACAAATCCATACTTATAAAATATTTTATATGTTTTAAAGATCTACTTTTTTCGCGCAGCATTGAATCGAAGGATTCGGAAAAGACAATGACATTGGTATCCGATTCATGAATGATATTGAGAATTTCGTTCGTGCTTAGTTTAGCATCGATGGGGACAATGACGTAATTGAAGCACATTGACGTAAGATAAGTTAAGCACCATTGAACACGGTTTTCAGAAATGACAGCAATGTGGCTTCGTTCCGGTAATTTGAGGTCGCGCAGTGCTGTTCCGAATCTTAACACGTACTTCAATAATGTATTGTAACTGACTTTTGGGACGGGCGTATCTTTCAAATCCTCGAGCGCGAGTTTGTCTCCATACTTGCCGGCTGATTTGATGATCATATCCTGAATGGAATCGATATGAGGGACTTGGTACAACTTTGGTGTGCGCTTCATTGAAACCTCAATAGTATGGTTCGTTTGTTTTTCTTATCTGGCTTACAAAAAGTGAATATGGGAGATCGGATCATGAATAATCGAATAAAAAATGATTATTGATAACTTGGAGATATTAATAAACGCTCAAATGTCCACCAATTTCATTTGAATTGCAAGCACCTGAAAATAATGGAAACTTTTATTAAATTCTTCTGGTTTTAAAAATAGGTATTACATACGGAATAATAGGAGAAAATGTAATGGCACGGTTAGAATCCCTTGACATACCGCTGGGCACGAAGATGCCGAAATTTATTCTAAGAGATCCAGATGGGGTTGTGCAGATCAGTAATTATGCAGTCGGTAAAAAAGGATTGCTCGTTGTGTTCATTTGTAATCACTGCCCGTACGCGAAGGCAGTGTGGCCGCGCGTGATTCGCCTTGGCATATTTGCACAGAAAAACGGAGTGAACGTCCTGGCAATTAATCCTAATATCAATCCGGATTATCCAGATGATTCACCGGATGAGATGCGGAATAAAATAAAGGAGTGGGGAATCCCATTTCCGTATCTCATTGACAACACGCAAGAAACGGCGCGCGAGTTCAAAGCGCAATGCACGCCGGATATTTACTTGTTTGATGCCGCACAGAAGCTTGTCTATCATGGCCGGGTGGACGATAACTGGCAGGATGAATCGAAAGTGACAAAAGAAGAATTGAAAGAAGCGATTGAGAATCTTGTTTCCGGAAAACCACTCACGGAAGAACAATTTCCATCTATGGGTTGCTCGATTAAATGGAAGACGTAGAATCTACCTCTCCGACCGCTAAAAGCGATCAGAGAGGTGAGAAAGCTGAACCAATCCGATCCCTAAAAGGGGTCGGATTGGTAGCTTATCAATCTTCATTAAACAAGAATTTCTCAAGTTTGTTGTTTTGCTGTTCAATCTGATACTCTTCCACAAATTGCCGATATTCTTTTGCATTTGCAAAATATGCATCGCGTAATGTACCTTTTCGATCCCTTGAAAGGGTCGGAAAGGTATCGCCAATCCTGCGGTACTCGCACGAGCCCGGCACTTACCGGATTAAGATGAATATAGCGAATCACCTGTAAAACATATTCATCCGAATCAATGAGCTTTGACTTTGCTTTTCCTTGGAACAAAGTGCCGCTGGTGTCGAAATTTTTATTTATTGCCTGAACATAGGATATCATGACTGATTGAATAAATTTGGAAATGGATCCGTTTTCTTTCTATTGTAATACTATATGATAATGATTCGGCATAAGACAATAGGCAGCAATATAAATTAAATGTGTAGCGGTATTCTTAGTAAGTAAGCGCAGGAAGTACTCATAATTCACATCTGAAAAAAATATCTCTTCAGAACATGATCCACGGTTGAATATATGGTAAAAATGTTCATCGAGATATTTCATTTTTGCCCCCTAAACTGAAACCTATCCAATTGCTATATGCGGTTGGATAGGTAAGAAAGCCGTACCTCTCCGATCCCTAAAAGGGGTCGGAGAGGTAATTCTCTATTGTACTATTTCCAGATATTTATAAATCCACCCGATTTTTTGTTGATCGGCGCTGGCTACGTAGTACCACATATCACCTTTGCCGTCCGGAAAATTTCCGAGTCTAAAAACTTCTTCGTCTTTGTACACTGTTCCAAGTTGCTTAGATTTTGTCGAGGGACTTTGCCTCATCCGGATGGAAGGCTCGTACGTGCAGCGCATTCTCACGAACATTGACGGTTCTTGTTTGATGTATTGTGCTAATGTCCGAGAAAGTACTTGGTAGTAATTCAGAAGTAAGATTTGTTTTTCGCTCAAATTGTCCTCACCGCCGGGCTTTCCACGCGATGCTTGCAATTCATCCTGCACCTGCTGCATATTATGAAACGTCTCGATAAGGAAGCGGCGACTCTCAATATCCTTTGTTACCCGTGCTTGTGTAGCGGTCATATAGAGCGAGTACACAGACATAGATACTGCTGCGACAGATACAATAATTGTTATAACATTTGCAAGATTAAATCTCACGCTCACGAATTGATGGCAGTGATGGCACACGCGTGCACCATCCGGGATATCTAGTTTACAGTGCGGACAAATGTTACGACGGACGACTGGAATAGGCCGATTTGCGCCGGGGTTATTCATTTTATCCTCCGATGGATTGAGCGAGAAACTGGATTTGAACCCCCGCGAAAGGAGTTGAAATAGTCTGATAATATTGCGAAGGATTTCTGATGGGAACATGGTTGTTCCTTAATCAGGGAACCGGAAATCAATATCCACTGCAACATCCGGGTGTATGCTCTGCTTTACCGGGCACGAAGCAGCGGTTGCTTTCAACTTTGGACGAATGTTTAGTGGAATACTTTTCGGCATGTCAAACTCCAATACTATCTTCACGATCCTGCGGGGTGAGTCTGTGGACATGTGCTTCTCGGCATAAATCTTTGTGCCTTCCAATTTCACATTCTCACGTTGAGCAATCATCCCGGCCGTCGTGATAACACATGTGGCAAGCGCCGTAACGACTAAATCTGTAGGCGAGAAGCTTTCACCTTTCCCATGGTTGTCTGTTGGCGCATCGGTGATAAGATGAACGCTGCTTGGGCCATGTATGGCTTCGCACCGTAACTCGCCGATATATGTTATATTCTGGTGAACCATTCTGGTATACTTGTTATGAAATATACCGAGGCCGTTGTGCGTACTGAATTGGATCCTCAATTCCGGCAATTTGAAATGCCCGCAGACGTAACGCACAGCTGTCACAAACTCCGCAGGCGCGATCTTCGTTTGTATAGCACGACCATGTCAATTCAAAAGGCGCATTTAATTCCATCCCGCGCCTTACGATCTCAGATTTTTTTAGATTGATGACAGGAGTATTGATTGAAATCTTCGTTTCTGGTTTCGTTCCTAAATCAATGACTATATTGAAGGCATCGTAAAATTCTTTTCGGCAATCGGGATACCCTGAACTATCTTCTTCCACTGCACCTATGAATATGTGCTCTGCTCCTACAACTTCCGCCCAGCTTACTGCGGCAGATAATATATTAGCGTTCCGAAATGGAACATACGAAGTCGGAATGTCGTTTTTCTTAGAATGAAATAGTGTTTCCGGATTGGCTTCTGTCACTTCCATGTGCAGGTCGGTGAGGCTGGAACCGCCGATGGATTTGAGATGCGTTAAATCTGCAATGAGTCGCTGTCGAACGCCGTAATGTTTGGCGAGTGCATAAAACGCTTTCAGCTCGCGCTGCTCTGTCCGCTGACCGTAGTTTACATGCAAAAACGCCAATTCGTGCTGAAGATTGGCTATCGCAGCGGTGACACAGCTATCCATACCTCCGCTCACCAGTACAACCGCGCGTGTCTTACTCATTTGTTTTTACGTTTCCCTTTTTCTGAATGAACAGTCTTGACCGTTGTTTCGATCCCTCCGCGTGCTGTGAAACTTCCGGTCACTTCAATCCACTTCGGGTGCAGTACTGAAACGAGATCATCAAGAATTTTATTCACGACAGTTTCATAAAAGATTCCCATTGAACGGTATTCAAGAAAATAGTACTTCAACGATTTCAGTTCGACGCATTTTTTGTTGGGAATATAATTGATCGTGATTGTACCGAAATCGGGCAAGCCGGTCTTTGGACAGACGGATGTGAATTCCGGATTCACTATCGTGATGGTATAATCGCGAGCTGGATATTTATTGTCGAATGTTTCAAGTTTGTCGATTGGATTCATTCTATACTCCTCTTGTTGTCGGATCCCAAATATATTTGTGTATTTGCAATTGAAACTGTACATGAAGATGGTCGCGAAGGATCCATTCTGCTAACGTACGATTTTCTAAATTGCCAAACACTGGCGACATGAGAATTGTGCATCGTGCTGTCAAGTTATACTTTTGAATAATTTCCTTTGCCCACTCATAATCGGTTTCATCAGCGATGACGAACTTGACTTCATCTTGTACTGTAAGCGATTCTATATTTATCCAGCGATTACGTTTCTCCATCAAACTGCCGGGACACTTGATATCCATAATACGTTTGATACGAGGATCAATACCGCTGACATCTCGATGGCCGCCTGTTTCAATCATGACATCATAGTTTTCATCGCAAAGGCGTTTCATCAAGAGGTGAACATTTGATTGAAGAAGCGGTTCGCCGCCTGTGATTTCAACGAGCTTGCATTTATATTCTTTTACTTTTTTTAAAACTCCATCGATGCTCATTTCTGTGCCTTCATTGAAGGCATAAGCCGTATCGCACCAAACACACCGGAGGTCGCAAGAAGTGAGTCGAACGAATACACACGGCAGTCCTATGCGTGTTGATTCGCCCTGGATGCTAAAGAAAATTTCATTGATGATAAGTGTGTCTGGTGAAGGTGATTTCATTAAGGTGATGACACTTCGCTAATCTTCTGAATACTTTGCTGTGTATTTCCCCGTTTCACCAATCGCTACGAATGATAGTTTTATCTGTGCGGGCAAATGTTTTTTCAGCTCATCGAAAATATATCGCGCAATATTTTCCGATGTTGGATTAAGCGCTTGATTGAAAGGCGGAGTAGTGTTCAAATCGTGGTGGTCGAATTGTGCAACGATTTCCTCCGTCTTTTTCTCAAGTAAATAGAAATCGACACTCATTCCGAGATTATCAAGTACCTCGGTTTTAGCTTCGACCATGACTTTCCAATTGTGTCCATGAGGGCGTGAACAGGGTCCGTTATAACCGCGTATAACGTGCGCGGCTGAGAATTCTGTTTCTATTGTGGCTGTATACATAACCAAGTCCAAAGTAAAAAGTGAAAAGTAAAAAATGATTTTAACTTAAATATGTTACACTATCTTTTATACCGTAAAGTTTGATCACCAGATCGGACAAGATGTAAGTAACGAAAAATGTCCAGTCGGTGACTGAATTCTACAATTTGCTCTGGCTAATGGAAATGACGTTATTAGGATCATTTTCTATTCTCAACTTTTCTTCAGCTCAACTACTTTCAACTCAATGACTTTATACTTGTTTTCAGCTTCTCTATATTCGTGGTAATGTTCTTTTGTTTCTCACGTTCTTTTTCCACGACATCTTTCGGCGCGCGCTCGACGAAACTGGCGTTTGTTAATTTCTTCCCAATACTATCGATCAATCCTTGCAAGCGTGCGATCTCTTTTTCCAATCGTTTTCGTTCGGCATCAAGGTCAATGATACCAACAAGCGGAACATAGATTTCCGTTCCATCAACGACTGCGCTGGCGGATGCTTTCGGGCGTTCAAATATTTCTGCTTCGCGAGCCCATGTCGGCACTGTTTTCGCACGGCAAAGGCGGTCTATATAGTTGAGAAGTCCTTGAATATAATTCGCATTGAGAGCTAACTTCTCGCCAAACTCACCGTGTAGATGCATATGCACTTCAATTTGTTTTGATGGCGCAACATTCAACTCGCCGCGGATATTTCGCACAGCCTCGACAACTTTGATGATAAAATTCAGTTCATCTTCGACAGTCTGATTGATGTAATGCTCATTGACATTCGGGAAAGCAGCGCGCACGAGCGATTGTCCTTTGCGGTCGCTCAGATTCTGCCACAATTCTTCCGAAATGAACGGCATCACCGGATGTAGCAAACGAAGTGCTTGATCGAAAATCCAAAGTGCTCGTATGACAACGGCGGTTTTTACTTCCTTCGGTTCGTCGCCGTAGAAACGGGTCTTCACCATTTCCACATACCAATCACAGAAATCATGCCAGATAAAATCATAGATCAGCTTTGTTGCTTCGTTGACATGGAATTGGTCGAGTGAAGTATTAAATGATTTGATGGCGTGATTAAGCCGGGAGAGAATCCACTGATCGGCAAGATCGAGATATTCTATCGGCGGATTATCGAGCGAGACGTTGTCATCGCCGATGATTTCCTGTTTGTTCATTAAAAGAAATCGGCCGGCATTCCAGATTTTGTTAGCGAAATTACGGCCGAGATCACATTTTTCCGACGAGAACAGTACGTCTTGTCCAAGCGAAGAAAGATACGCAATGGTGAAGCGCAATGCGTCGGATCCGTACTGATCGATGACGTCGAGCGGGTCAGGCGAGTTGCCGAGCGATTTGCTCATTTTGCGCCCTTGTTCGTCGCGAATGATGCTGGTAAAGTACACATCGCGAAACGGAATCAAGTCATCATCCTTTTTGCGCGGTTTACCGTCTCTGCCCGGCATGCCTTTCATAAATTCCATATTTGCCATAATCATCCGTGCTACCCAGAAGAAAATAATATCCGGTGCAGTGACAAGCGTGTTGGTCGGATTGAAATAATGGAGATCTGCATTATCTTCCGGCCAGCCAAGCGTAGAGAAAGGCCAGAGCCATGACGAGAACCAGGTGTCTAACACATCTTCATCTTGACGAATCGGGACATCGGCAGCAACACCGAGTTTTTTGCGTGCCTCCTCTTCATTGCGCGCCGGAACATAGTTCCCATCCGGTGCATAATACACAGGAATGCGATGTCCCCACCAAATTTGACGCGAGATGCACCAGTCGCGGATATTTGTCATCCAGTGTTCATACACTTTTGTCCATCGGTCCGGATGGAACTGCACTTTACCTTCGTGCACAACACGCAACGCCGGAGCGGCAAGAGGTTTCATCTTCACAAACCACTGATCCGACAACCATGGCTCAATGATAGTATGGCATCTATAGCACTTGCCAATGTTGTGTACATATGGTTCGGTCTTCAATAGGAAGTTTTGAGCTTCTAAATCTTTCACCAGTTGTGTGCGGCACTCAAAGCGATCCATTCCTTCATACTCTTTTGGTACAGAAGAATTCAGGTGCGCAGTTTCATCAAAGATATTCAATTGTGGGAGTTCATGCCGCTGGCCAAGAAGGAAGTCGTTGGTGTCGTGCGCGGGTGTCACTTTCATCACGCCAGTGCCAAAACTCAGATCGATATAATCATCAGCAATGATTGGAAGTTTACGTCCAACGATGGGTAGAATAGCTGTCTTGCCAATCAAATGTTTGTATCGCTCATCTTTGGGATGGACACAAAGCGCAGTATCGCCGAGCATTGTTTCTGGGCGCGTTGTAGCAATGATCGCTTGTTCGGTCGATCCGACGATCTGATATTTAATATAATAGAGATTGCCGTTTGATTCTGCATGATCAACTTCGTCGTCGCTGAGCGCGGTTTGATGCTGCGGACACCAGTTAACGATGTACTTGCCGCGATAAATAAGTCCTTTATCGAATAATCGTATGAAGACTTCTTTTACTGCATTCGACAACCCTTCATCCATGGTAAATCGCTCGCGTTCCCAATCGCAGGAGACGCCGAGTTTACGCAGCTGCTGGATGATCGTGCTGCCATATTTTTTGCGCCATTGCCAGACGAGTTCGATAAATTTTTCCCGACCGAGATCGCGGCGATGCTTCCCTTCTTGAGCGAGAGATTTTTCAACGGCGTTCTGTGTTGCAATACCGGCGTGGTCGGTTCCTGGAATCCAGCAAGCTTCGAATCCCTGCATGCGTTTCCATCGAACGAAGACATCTTGCAAGGTATTGTTTAGTACATGTCCCATCGTTAAAATGCCGGTGATGTTTGGTGGCGGAATAACGATGGTGTAAGGTACTTTATCTTTATTCACAGCAGCATGGAAGAGATGATTCGATTCCCACCAGGAATACCATTTGTCTTCAACGTCTTTCGGATTATATGCTTTAGGAAGTTCTTGTTGAGTCATACTATCATATCTCTACACTTGTTTGTGATAGCTTATGAAAAAAGCCGAAGTGGAGCACGAAGAATAATTTTCTATCGCCTCTGTAAGTCATTGCACTTTCTGCGGTTAAAAATCTTCAATCATAATAAGCAAAAATTATGGAACGAAATCAACGATAGGAGAGAGAATGCCGAAACTTATGCAGATTGAATTTGCGTTGTAATTGATGTTTGAGGTTGCACAGCCGCTTGGTGTCGATCAATGAGTTCGCGTGCAAGTTCTAAATACGCCAGCGCGCCTTTAGAAGCGGCGTTGAAAAGCATAGCGGGTTTACCGTAAAAGGATGCTTCTGCGAGTTGGGTGTTCTTCGGAATGATTGTTTTGATCAAGTGCTTCCGGAAACGTAATTGCAGTTCGCGGTCGGTTATTTCTGTGACTTTCGTATTCGGTTCGTACATCGTTTGAAGGATGCCTTCAATTTGCAGAGTCTTATTTGCGGCTTCACGAATCCAGTCAAAGTATTTGAACAGTTTGTCAATACCTTCCAGCGAGAAATGCCCGGATTTAATTGGTATGAGTACAGAATCAGCGCAAGTGAGTGCGTTGGTCGTTAACCCGCGCAGGAATGGTGGCGTATCGATGATGACGTAATCGTAGTGCGGTGTAATAGTGCGGAGGATGTTTTTCAGTAAGGTGCGATTTTCAGCGAGACGCATTATCCTTTCTTCCGCTTGTGTCGAAGTAATATTTGTGGGAACGAAATCCAAGAATGCAAGTTCCGTTCTGTGAATCACCTGTGCCATCGAGTGCATGAAGTTAAAGACTTCATATAATCCACCCTTGGTTTTCTCCGGTGTGAAACCGAGTGACATACTGCATGCGCCAAACGGATCCGTGTCGATAAGCAGAACGCGTTTCTCCATTACAGCGAAACTTGCGGCAAGGTTCACTGCCGTCGTCGTTTTCCCGACACCGCCCTTTGGAATCGCTATAGTTATAATTTTAGTCAAAATAGTTGTCAGTTTTTCAGTAATCCGTTATCAGCGATCTACTTTCATTTCTACTGCACGCTTACAGATAAAGATGTTAATACGTTTTTATTGGTATCAAGCAATGAAGCTTCTAATTTATCGCCATGATCAACGCGTGAGACACCTTCCGGCGTACCGGTAAAAATAATATCTCCCGGTTCAAACGTGATGAACTGCGAGATGTAGGCGATAACTTTATCGACAGGGAATACAAATTTACTGGTACTGGATGATTGCCGAAGCTTTCCATTAATGAACAATTGAACATTGAGTGAACCCGGATCGCCGATCGTTTCTGCTGGAATAAATTCCGAAATAGGAGCGGAAGTATCAAACCCTTTGGCAAGTGCCCATGGAAGGCCTTTTTTCTTTGCTTCATTCTGGATATCACGCATCGTCATATCAAGCCCGATTCCGTATCCTGCAACATGCTTTAAAGCGGTGCAACGGTGGATGTTGTTTCCCTTTTCACCTATCAGTATGGTCATTTCAACTTCATGGTGGACATCATTCGATATCTCAGGAAGAACGATTTGTCCGCCGTTATGGATGATTGCGCTTGGAGGTTTGAAAAAGAACACAGGGGATGCGGGTACTTCAAATTTCATCTCCTTGGCATGTTCAGCGTAATTCTGTCCGAGGCAAATGATTTTACCCACAGTATAGAATTTATCCGTGCCTCGAAGTATAACTGATTTCATTGGGCTGTCCTTACCTTGGATGGCTCAATATAATGAAGCGGTAGAAGAATGGCAACTGGAGAAAAATGAAAAGCCCTATCACATCACTGCGACAGGACTTTCGCTATAATTATTACTATGTCTTACTTCAAGAGGAGCATTCGTTCGGTTTTTAAAAAATTGCCGCTTTCCAGCCGATAGAAATACACTCCGGAGGACATTGCTGTACCATTACTTGTTTTTCCAGTCCACGTTGTATGATAGACTCCCGCATCTTGAACTTCATTGACTAATGTTGCAACCGAGCGGCCAAGGATATCAAATATCTGAAGTTTTACGACTCCTTTTATGGGAATGCTGTATTCAATGTTCGTGCTCGGATTGAACGGATTGGGATAGTTCTGCCTAAGCATAAACGAAGTTGGCAAAGCATTGGAAATGCGTTCAACATCTGTTGCTGTCGTCGCGATCTCAGCAGTAATAAATAAATTATAATAGGTTGGTTTATATGGCGGATTAGAACTAGCATAATTCGAATCAGCCCTGTTGTACCATCCTAATACATCGTTTGCACCTGTTCGATATGATGAAGTACGGTTGATATTGAGTGATCCATCGTCCAATAGGAGCTGGAGAGTATCGCCGATCGTTGTAAGCTCGAGAACAATTTGAAAATCTGTTTCGGATGTTACAGACACTCCTGCAGAAGATAAATCGATTACATTGGCAACTCCTGGATTCAATGAACTGAGTGGAAGGAGAACGCTGTTACCATTCTGTTGTGTGCCGGGGATAAAACCGACACTTCCTGTAATACTATTGGTCGTGGTAACTTTCAGATTTCCAATTCCTTTGATTGCACTTGTTCCACCATATAAATTTACAGCAACATTCGCAAGTTTACCGCTTGTTGTTGGAGTGAAGCGAATAGCAACCTTCTGGTTGCCACTGCTTGTTAAGGGAGTGTAGGCTATTGTTGTTCCACTGTAATAGGATAGTATTGCACGATTTGCTCCCGATGCACCGACCGCACTCGCCATAGCTTTGTAGATATCCATCTTACCATAACCCCATGATGAGTTCCATACAATGGAAGTAAAGGCGTCAGTTCTGGCTGTACTGGTAAAATAATTCTTGATTTGAGCCGCAGTCAAAGATGGTTTAGCACCAAGGAGCAATGCTGTAGCTCCTGTAACATGCGGACACGACATACTTGTGCCCTGATCAATGAAATATTTATTGATAACAATAATTTGTGATGTCGATTCAGTAATATCATTGCTGGATAATGCGGCAACAATACCTTGACCCGGAGCAGCGATGTCTGGTTTCTGTCTGTTATCAGCCGTCGGTCCAATACTACTGAATGATGAAATATTGCTGGTCCGGTCTGCTTCATTATAGCTCTTATAACTTCCCCCGCTTGTAACCCAACTATACTTTGTCTCATAAGCACCGACTGTAATTGCACCAGCGGCTGTACCGGGCATCCCCACGGTTTCGTTTGTATTGCCACCTATTATATATGCAGATGCGGTACCGTCGCCCAGTTCGCTATCAAGCCATCCATCATAGGCGACTGAACTGCCCGTAGTGGTAAGAGTGATTGTCCATGTCCCAGATTTTGGGGGAACAGACTCAATTGCATCATGGATCCACACACCGAAGTGACGATGTTGATTTTGAGTTTCAATTTGGTTCCATGTATCTATTGTGCCTTCTGGACGGTTCAGTCCATCTATTGACGAATCTTTAGATGGAGAATATATATCACCTGTTGGTGATTGAAGGCTCAAGTTGACTACTTGATTTGAGTTGAGTAGCCAGATATCGAAAATGAACTGATCGTTCTCTGTTCCAGAATTTGGTGTATATGTCGGTACGGTAATTTTGATTACAGCGGACGAACCATTGGCTATAGCTCCATTGGTATGGATAAGATTTGCGCCGTCGTTTCCGGCAGAGATACATACCACGTGACCAGTGCCGTGGTTCGCAACAAAATTGTTCACAGCAACCTCGTCGTCATTTGTTCCGTCGTGTGGACCTTCTTGACCTCCGAGACTCATATTGACAACGATTGGTTCTTTCTGTGCCGCTGCTTTGTTTTGAGCATAAGTCAGTCCATCGATCTCTCCGATTGATGAGAAACTCTCATCTCCCCCTTTTACTATAATAATATCCGCTTCAGGTGCCATTCCGATATATTTATTGGAGGACAATGAAGAACCATTCCCGGCGGCGGTGCTTGCCACATGTGTTCCATGTCCGTTAATGTCTTTTTCGCGCACAGAACCTGGTGGATTGCCCTTGAGTTCGTTTTCGATTTGAGTTTGCGTGTACTCAACGCCGTAAGTAAACCCTTGTGGTGAATGCTCTCCTGCAATAGGTGTCAGAGTTTGATCCCAAATAAAGAGAATACGCGACTTCGTCGTATCCGATTTTCTAAAATCGAAATGTTTCCAGTCAATGCCAGTATCGAAGATCAAGACAATCGCACCTGCTCCTTTATAAGGAGTGTTATTGATAAAACCTGAATGCAAAAGTGCTGCACCTGTTTCGGGAACACTGACATCGAGCAGTGGACGATGTACTTTGCCGGGATCAAGGAACTTCACGCTTTCAAGATCGGCGAGCTTTATCATTTCCGATGACGTGAGCTGTGCCGTCACAAATTCCGGAAGGACAGAATTGATTTGTATTCCCATCGCGCGAAGTGTTTCAGCATCGCGAGTGTACACAATGGCACCATAACGAAGAGTGCCATCGCTGGACACTGTTGATGTGATGCGATGTAACCTGCTTGTCGTCTTTAGCAACGGTTGCGACGAATTTGTTATCAAAGATCGAAATAATGGATGCAGTTTTGACCGTTGTTTTTCCGTGAGGTCTGTACTGAAGGCTGCATAAACAACAAACAACAAGAGGATGGATGTTCTAGTGTATCGTTTTAAAGTACGCATAGATTCCTTTTTATTAGTACTGTTGGATATTTCTTCTTGATCCGGTTCGTACGGCCTTAACTGTAGATAATGATACGATATTTTTTAACTCTTCAAAAGTGACGTGAACCACAATGACATCTCCAAACACACTGCTCACGTTGATCCCTAATGCTCGGATAGCTTCTGGATGTTCTGATCGGACAATGACTGCATACTCTTTTGTTCCATCGGTTCTGTGAGTGATATCAAGTCGTTTGTCGTCATCACGGTCGCCACTCAATAAATGTAACAATGGAGGATCCAGTTTGGCTTTTTCAATGTCTGATTGCGATTTTGTAGATGAACATTGAAATGAAAGAAGCACGAGTACTGTCATTACAATAGGAAGTAAATGTATTTTCAATTTCCTCCCTCCAAATTATTGATAACATTCACATTATTTTTGATTGGCCATACTATCAATAATATAGAGAAGCCGAGGAAAAAGAGCAAGAAAGATTCCGTCATTTTTGTGTAATAGATGTTCGCTCTTTCCTTGTTCAAGGCAAAAAATTCTACTATCTTAATATCAACGTAAATTTCTTATCAGGAAGTTCCATCTATGGCAACATATAAAGAATCCGGTGTTGATATCGACTCTGGCGAAGAACTTATCCGTCGTATTAAAAAACCAATTCGTTCCACGTTTAACCGCAACGTTCTTGCCGACATCGGTATGTTTGGCGCATTTTACCGCGCAGATTTCCAGGGCATTAAAAAGCCCGTCCTTGTCTCCAGTGTTGATGGAGTCGGCACAAAATTGAAGATTGCCATCATGATGAATCGTCACGAAACCATTGGACAGGATTTGGTGAACCATTGTGTGAACGACATCCTGGTGTGCGGTGCAAAGCCGTTGTTTTTTTTAGACTATTATGCCACCGGTAAATTGTCGCCGGATGTTGCCGAGCAAGTTATTCTTGGTTTTGTGCAAGCATGTAAAGAAAACGACTGCGCGCTTATCGGCGGCGAAACAGCAGAAATGCCAGGCATGTATGGAATGGAAGATTACGATATCGCAGGCACCATTGTTGGAATTGTAGATGAGAAGAAAATATTGAACGGCAAGAACGTGAAGAGGGGCGATGTGCTCATCGGTTTACCTTCCACCGGATTGCATACGAATGGTTATTCACTTGCCCGCCGTGTTCTGCTCAACAAATTTTCACTTGAAATCCATCTTGATGAATTAGGAAAATCTTTAGGCGACGCGCTGCTTGCTGTCCATCGGTCATACCAACAATCTATTCATCCGCTGCTGAAATCATCTGTTTCAAAATATATCCATGGTCTGTCGCATATCACAGGCGGCGGCATTGAAGGTAATACGATGCGTGTTGTCCCGAACGGATTGGCGCTCAGCGTGAATTGGAATGCATGGGAGCGGCCCGCCATTTTTAACCTTATCCAGCATGTCGGCGAAGTGCCGGAAGAAGATATGCGGCGCACATTCAATCTTGGTGTCGGGCTGATTTTGCTTGTAGATCATAGAGGTGTCGATACTGTTATATCGGCTCTTAAGTTGAAGAAAGAAAAACCATTTGTTATGGGTGAGATTGTGAATAAAGATTAATCAGAATGTAAAGGTCGAAGCAAATGAATAATCCGAATCTTTCTGAAAACTTATCTGTCATCCAAGCCATTCAACTGATTCTTGCCCCTGGCGTAATGATCAGCGCATGCGGACTTTTATTGCTCGGCATTAACAATAAGTTCACGAGTGTCCTCAATCGTATCCGGATATTGACAGAAGAAAAACGGAAGACGATCCTCAATGCAGCGCAAAGGGATTTTTTTACTGCTGAAATCCAGCGTATTGAAAGCATCACCCGGCAAGTGGCAGGACTTCTGAATCGAGCACGGCTCATCCGGAATTCAATTTTTTGTTACCTCTGCGCGGTCGGTTTGTTCGTCGTCACTTCATTATTGATTGGCACTGACTATTTTGTAGCAGTGCTTCAGCTTCGGTATTTGATTCTCGGTACGTTCCTTAGCGGCATGATTGTTGTTTTTGTAGGCGTTATCTTCGGGGTGCGCGACACGTTGAACGGATATAACATCGTCAAGTTTGAGGTGCAGGTGGACGAATAGATTGTCCCGCCTATGAAAATCTCCATCCTTAATGCAGGTCAACAAACCGATTATCTTTACGGTATTGTCTCCGGACTTTCTAAGATACCATCGTTGGAGATAGAAGTTGTTGACTCCGATAGTTCAGTCGGTCTGATTGATACATTTCCGCGCACCACACTTTTCAACCTCCGCGGAGATAATCTATCGACACAACCGCTTTTGATAAAAGCTTGGCGCATCAGCAAGTATTACATACGGCTTCTTTGGTACACTGCACAAACACAATCAAAAATTTTTCATATTCAATGGGAAAACAGTATTTCATTATTTGACCGCACAGTTCTGATTCTTTACTATAAACTATTTGGTAAAAAATTGGTTCATACTGCCCACAATATTGATAAAGATGCACGTGACGACCGAAGGACATTTCTTCGCCGGGTTTCGCTTAAAGCAATGTATCATTTTATGGATTGTATTATAGTTCATACACAAAAGATGAAAGAAGAACTTTGCTCGCTCTTTCATGTCTCGCCACAAAAAGTCGTCGTTATTCCGCATGGGATCAACAATCGTGTACCTCGGCGCGATTTATCGCAGAAAGAAGCGCGTGGAAAACTCGGCATTGAACCGACTGCACACGCAATTCTTTTCTTTGGTCAGATTGATGAATACAAAGGTGTAGAAAAATTGATTGATGCTGCTTCGTTGCTTGTGAGGGAAAATCCAGCAGTAGTATTGATGATTGCCGGCAAGCCAAAAAGACAGATGACCAATGCAGCAAAATTAAAATCACAAGCGGCAAACATTTTACCAGAGAGCAATGTTTTATTTCGGTTACAATTTATTCCGGTTGATGAAGTCGAAACGTACTTTGCTGCGTCAGATTGTCTTGTTCTCCCTTATAAAAGGATTTATCAAAGCGGTGTCATTTTCCTTGCGTACCGGTTCGGCTTACCGATTATCGCAACGGACGTTGGCAGCTTTCACGAGGATGTTATCGACGGGGTGACGGGTTTCATCTGCAAACCGGACGATGCTGAAGATATGGCAGCGAAACTTAAAATGTTTTTCGACAGTAATTTATTCCGTCAACGTGAACAAACCCGCACGCACATCATTGAGCTTGCCGAACAAAAATATTCGTGGTCGAATATTGGCAGGCAAACCTACGAAGTGTATACAAGAGTATTAAAACAATCATGAAACGACTTTCTAAAAACCTTCTTTCGCTTTTTTCCGCAGATATAGCACGTCGTTTGTTTGGTTTTATTTCAGTTGCATATCTGGCACGCACGTTGGGTAAAGACGGTTTCGGCGCTGTCAATCTTGGCTTTGCTGTACTGGCGTATGTCATGGTGTTGAGTGCAGCTGGTTATCCTACGCTCGGAACAAAGAAAATAGCACAGGGTGAATCGCCAGAATTGATAGGCAGTGTGATCGGCAGCAGGTTGATTGCTACAATGATAGTGCTTCTGGTAGTTGCATTCACTGTGCTGACTACAGTTCCGAATGCAACTATCGCGTGGCTTATCATCTTGTTCTCATGCGCCGTACTCCCGCAAATATTTTTTATTGATTGGTTCTTTCAAGGGAAAGAAACATTAGGAATTGTCAGTGTAGCGAGAATACTGCAAGCAATTATCTATCTTGCGGTCGTTCTCATTTTTGTCAGAACGATCAACGACATTCTGTGGGTAGCCATAGGAAGTATCACCGGTGAATGTGCGGCATCGGCGTTGTTGTTTATACAATTTCGCATTATGCATCGCGATGTTCACATTCATATTAAACCCTCGCTGGATCTTTTAAAACAGTCAATTCCTTTAGCAGTGGGGATTGTTCTTACAACTTTAGTTATTAATTACCCGTCGCTTGCGCTTGGCATTTTTACGACAACATCAGATGTAGGCACGTACAGTGCGGCAAGCAAGCTTGTTTATTTTTTTATGATGGGCGATCGAATTCTCGTTTTGCTTTTTCTACCAGCATCGGCGCGCAAGTATACTGATTCGCCGGATGCATTCAACCGCATGCTGACTGATGCAATGCGATGGATTCTTATTATAAGTCTGCCTGTTGCGGTTGGCGGAATATTGATCGCAGACAAACTTATTGCAATAATTTATGGAATCGAGTACAATTCATCGATTGCTGTATTTCAAGTGTTTATTTGGTATTTCTTTATTACGATGTTACACACGGTGTATTCTGCCGGATTGATTGGTGTAGGCGGAGAGAAATCGTATGGAAAGATTATGATCGCGACGGCTTTCGCATACCTTGTGAGTGTTACTGCCGGGGCATGTTTGTTTGGAGCGATTGGAGCTGCCTTTGGTGTTGTTATTTCGGAAGGCATAAGTGTTTTACTGATGAAACGCGCACTCCAGCGAATTGTTCCTATTTACCCGCCGGAAAAAATATTACGTATAGTTCTTTCTGTCGCGATAATGGCAGTTTGTGTTGCAGTTGTTATTCCATATGGATTGTTGTGGGGAATTCTTTTTGGCATTGGGTGTTATAGCCTTATGTTGATACTGGTGCGTGCAGTTATTTGGAATGATGTCAAGACATTACTAGTGAGGTTTTAATGAACTTGAAAATCGGAATTCTTGGCGGACATACCGGCTGGCAAATCCTTCTTCAGCAAATTGGTGTGCCGCATGAGGTTGTTACGGATTCATTGCTTCCGGATGAATTCAGTGTTGCTGTCGTGAGCGATACAGTAGATGATCGTGAATCGGAGATGCTTCGTCAATACCTTTCGCTCGGAGGCGCGGTGTTGTGTTCAGTAAAAGTATACGCGCGTATTCGGCAGATATCAGCTCAAATAGCACACATTGATTATCTTTATCCGGGATATAATTCGGTGTTTCATTCACTTGGCATAGTCGATATTTATTCCCGATGCCAGCTTGCATGGAATGCGAACGATCTGAAAACCAACCGTGGCAGTTTTGCGGCTCATGTAGGAACACAACCGGATGATTTTGTTGTCGCCTTGCCGTTTGATCCTGCGGCACTAGTGTTGGATCAGCGTGCATCGGTCAAATCGTTTTATTCGCCGGAACGCCGGCTTCCCTTTGAAACTGTCTCAAGAGTTTCAAAAGGAGAAATACGTACGTTAGTGTTGCGTTGTCTCGAACTTCTTCATCATCGCCGCGGATTACCGTTTGTTCATCTCTGGAACTTCCCCAACGGTGCACGCTCATTGTTCTGTCTCCGAATTGATACAGACAATGGAACAGATAAACAGTTAAAAGATTTATCTCTTGTTGTCCATCGAAATGGGATTTCTGCGACGTGGTTCATTGACGCTAAAAGTCATGCAAAGTCCATAAAGTCTATTGCGGAGATGCATGAACAGGAGCTTGGTGTACATTGCTTCAATCACGAGACATTTCCGGATTATGAGCGCAATGTTCAGAACATCCGCAAGGCGCAAGCATTGTTACGCGACTCCAAATTTCGTTTACAAGGATTTGCAGCTCCCTTTGGCATGTGGAACGACGAACTTGGTCGTGCAATTATTGATTGCGGTTTTGAATATTCATCAGAGTTTTCGTATGATTATGACAACCTGCCGAGTTTACCGCAGATTCGGGGTGGTGACGGTGCATTACAGGTGCCGATCCATCCCATTTGTATTGGCAGTTTGAAGCGGCACGGTTATAACAACGAGCAGATGATCCGGTACTTTGCGAGTGTTGTTGAGCGGAAAATAGCAGTAAGCGAACCGATCATTTTCTATCATCATCCACGAGATATGCATCTCGATGTACTGGAATGGCTTTTTAAAGAAATGCGCTATGAGAAGGTACCTTCAAAAACGATGGGTGAATATGCATATTGGTGGAAAATGCGTACAGCATCGATTCCTGAATTACAGTTTACAAATGGAAAAGTGCGTTTGCATGATGTTCGATCAGATAAATCGCTTTATGTTCGCATCGCACAACCAAATGGAACAGAAGCCATTATCCCTGCATCAGAACAAATTGTACTGGAGACTGTTCGATGGGAGACGAAATCTGCGGCGTGGACCATGCCGGATGATTATTTACGCGCACGACGGTTTAACTATCGCATTCCGCTTGTGCGCGGTGTCAATGCCGCAATGAATTATGTTCGAAAGAAAAAGGCATAGGGAAAACGTATGCATGTTTTATTTGCAACAAGTCAGGCAACGGCATTAACGCGCGGAGGTGTACGTACGCAGGTGCTTCAAACAAAAGAAGCATTGGAAAGTCTTGGTGTGCATGTGACGTTGTTCGATACTTGGCGGAATTTTCAAGCGAATGAATTCGATCTTGTGCATGTTTTTTCAGCGAATATGGCAACGTACCATTTCGCGCGTGCTGTCAAAGCGCAGGGACTTCCTCTTGTCATCTCGCCGATTTTTTATACGCGCCGCACCGCCAATATGGTTCAGAATGTTATCAAAGTCGATAGATTTATAAGCCGTAAAGTGCGGGGAATCTGGACAGATTACGGCTTAATCGCAGAGATGTGCAGATGGGCAGAAGCCATCACACCAAACACCACGGAAGAAGGAAATTTGTTCATTGATGCCTTTGGTGTTCCAAAGAAAAATGTAATAGTTGTTCCGAATGGCGTAGAAGAACGATTTGCTCATGCTGCGCCGGGCTTGTTTGAACGGGAGTATGGAATAAAAAACTTTATTCTTTCTGTGGGACATATCGGACCTGAGCGTAAAAATATTTTACGCCTCATTGAAGCGCTTGAGCACATCGATCATCCTGCGGCAATTATAGGACGTATAGAGGATACACCATCTGGACGGGCGTGCCTTGAGCGTGCAAGCCGCAATCCTCGATTGTTGATCGTCGATGCGATTCCCCATGACTCGATGTTGCTAGCATCGGCTTATGCCGCTTGCGATGTTTTTGTTCTTCCCTCGCAGTTTGAAACACCGGGAATTGCCGCATTAGAGGCAGGATTGGCTGGGGCAAAAATTGTCATTACACCGGTTGGCGGAACAAGAGATTATTTTGGTAATGATGCGATCTATGTCGAGCCGACATCTATAGACAATATTGCCCAGGGAATACAAGCGGCGTTGAAAAATAAAAAGGATAACGGATTGCGTACACGTATTCAAAAAGAATTTCTGTGGGAAATGGTAGGAGAAAAGACGAAGCAGGTGTACGAAAATATTCTTGGTTTAACATGATCGGTTTTTCATAAAGCATCTATATCTCAATATCGCATTGAACATCAAGTCTAAATCATAACACATCGAGGAAAATTGTGGCGAAACTTATAAATATTTTTTTTGTAGGTGATATTAATGGCAAACCGGGAATGACACTTATTTCTACTCTGCTCAAACAGTACATCCAGAAATACGAAATTGATTTTTGTGTCGTCAATGGAGAGAATGCAACCGAAGGCAAGGGAATTGACGAAGCAGATGCAAAAACACTTTTCGAGTTAGGCGTTCACGTTATTACAACAGGGAATCATTTGTGGGACCGCTGGCAGGCGAAAGCGCTCATCTCGAAAGAACGCAACATTCTGCGCCCGCTGAACTATCCGAAGGAAAATCCCGGCAACGGTTTCGTTCTTTATGATTTGAAGGAGAAAGGACACATCGGCGTTATCAACTTGCAGGGACGAACATATATGCAAACGATTGACGATCCATTTAAAGCAGCAGATTGGGTGTTGAGCAGAATAGCGAATGACACAAAAGTTGTTCTCATTGATATGCATGCCGAAGCGACAGCAGAAAAAATGGCGTTAGCATGGCATCTCGATGGACGCGTGAGCGCATTTGTAGGGACGCATACCCACATCCCGACTTCAGATGCGCGGATTCTTCCGAAAGGCACAGCGTATATCACAGATGTCGGAATGAGCGGGCCGTACGATTCGGTAATCGGAATGAAGAAAGAAATTGCGATTCGACGGTTCCAGTTTCAGACGCCTTACAAATTTGAACTTGCAGAACATGACGTGCGTATGTGTGCAGTCTTTATTCAAGTGGATGGAGAAACCGGAAAAGCTGTAAAGATCGAGCAGGTTATCTTTCCAAGTTTCCAATAGCGTTAGAAAGGACTATCCTCATGCAGGGGGTGATTTTTGCCATTGCATGTGGATGTTATCTGAGAAAATTAAAAGAGAGGGATGGCTATGGTAACATACCCAAAGGTTATATCACAGAATATTGAAAAGAGAATATTTTTGCTTCGTGGTTATAAAGTATTATTAGATTCTGATATTTCCTCATTATACGGAGTCCCAACCAAGGTGCTCATGCAATCCGTCAAGCGTAATATTCAACGATTTCCGTCCGAATTTATGTTCCAACTCTCTGACAGGGAATACCTATCTTTGAGGTCACAAATTGTGACCTCAAAGAATTCCAGAGGTGGTCGTAGATATCTCCCCTTTGTATTTACAGAACATGGTGTTGCAATGCTTGCGACAGTGCTGCGAAGTGAACGTGCAGTTCAGATGAGTATTCAGATTATTAAAGCATTTGTCAGATTGAGACAATTTCTTTCGAGCCATAAGGATCTTGCAGAAAAACTCAAGCTCTTAGAAGAGAGAATGAACAAACATGATCATGAAATTCAAACGATCATTGAAACGATCAGGCAAATGTTAGCTCCGCCCCTGAAACCAAAACGGGTAATCGGATTTCGTATTTCTGAATCAACAGCTAAATATCGCATAAAGAGAAAATAAATATTTGGCATAAAATATTTATGGAAAACTATCTTAAGAAAAATTATGATTTCGAAAATCCTGAACTGATCTCTATTGTTGATGATCTTCCGTTGTGGTCAGCTCCATTTGGGCTTAAGCTCATGGATGTCGTACATTATAAGAAGAATATCCGTGCGCTGGATATTGGTTTTGGCCTCGGATTTCCACTTCTCGAAATAGCCATGCGTCTTGGTTCAACTTCTCAAGTGACTGGCATCGATCCTTGGAGACAGGCCCATAAACGTCTACAACTAAAACTAAAACTTTCTCATGTTGAGAATGTTGGGTTAGTTGAGGGAGTAGCTGAAGCAATGCCTTTCGCGGATCATTCGTTCGATTTGATCTTCTCGAATAACGGGATCAACAATGTTCAGGATTTATCTAAATCATTGCAGGAATGCTATCGCGTAGCAAAGAACGATGCGCAATTCGTTTTTACGTTCAATTTGGAACAGACATTCATTGAATTCTATACGATCTTCCGGGAAACATTGAAAGAACTTGGGTTACAGCACTATGAACAGAAAATCGACGCGCATATATATTCTAAACGTAAGCCGCTTGCGGAAATGAGATCGGCAGTCGAAAAGGCTGGATTTAAAATTGTTGAGATTTATAAAGATGTATTCCATTATCGTTTTGCAGACGGGACGTCGATGCTGAATTATTTTCCATTTAATCTCTCGTTTCTACCGTCGTGGAAAAAAATTGTGCCTGAAGAACAACAGGAAAAAATATTCCACCATATTGAAATAAAAATGAATCGAATGGCAGCGGTTAATAATGGTTTTACCATGCAAGTACCTTTTGCTACATTTGATTGTATAAAGATCGGATAATCTTTTATCTTATTTAATAATAAGCTGTGAAACCATAATCTACGTTCATTTAATGACATCGGAGAATTTATAATGGCTGAAATAATAGACGGAAAGAAAATTGCAGAAGACATCAAATATGAAATAAAAGAAGAAACACAACGCTTGAAGGAAACAAAAGGTATTGTACCTGGACTTGCAGTCATTCTCGTCGGTGATAATCCGGCATCGCAATCATATGTCAAATCGAAAGGTAAGGCATGTGAAGCAATAGGTTTTTATTCTATTACCGAAATCATGTCTGCAACTATTTCCGAGCAAGCATTACTTGCGAAGATTGACGAGTTTAACCACGACTCAAGAATTCACGGTATACTTGTTCAACTTCCACTCCCTAAACATATTAATGAACAAAAAGTAATTGAAGCGATTGATCCGCGAAAGGACGTGGATGGTTTCCATCCTATGAGCATTGGTAAATTAGTTATTGGACTTGATACATTCAAATCATGCACACCTGCCGGAATTCAAGAACTGCTCGTGCGAAGCGGAAATGATCCATCAGGAAAGCACGTTGTTGTTGTCGGCCGCAGTAATATAGTCGGTAAGCCGATAGCAAATATTTTAGTGCAGAAACAGCGCGGCGCAAATGCAGTGGTAACTGTTGCACACACAGGTGCTTCCGATCTCACATCCTATATCAAGTCTGCAGACATTCTCATTGCCGCTATCGGCAAACCGGAATTCATCACCGGTGCCATGTTAAAGCCAGGCGTTGTCATTATTGATGTCGGCATCAATCGCGTTGAAGATGCTTCGTTGCCGAAAGGCTACCGTATCGTCGGTGATGTACATTTCGAATCTGCATCGAAAGTCGCAAAGGCAATCACGCCAGTCCCCGGCGGGGTCGGTCTAATGACCGTTGCGATGTTATTAAGGAATACACTGAAAGCAGCAATGCAGTGAGAAATGATCAGAGACAAGGATCAATTAACGAATAAAATTAGGTGGTTATTCATTCGCAGTTCATTGTTGATCATTTTTCATTGGCAATATCAATAGTATCTCAAGCTTCTTCTGAAAAGAGTCGTGCAAAACCATTGTACGGGATAAGTGGAATAATTTCAAATGCGATCAAACCTGCTTTGACTAACGGTAATGTTGCAAGCACAGATTGAGCTTCTTCGACATCCTTGCATTCGAAAATCAACACTGCTTCATTTCGATCTTGCCGGAAGTACAGTTCGCGGATAATTCCCTCTTGATGCAACTTCCACGCCTGCCTCGCTTCTTCTTTCAAAAGATTAGGTGTGAATTGTTCGTCTGCAATGCCAATAACTTCTTTTTCAAGTGCGAGAATTTTCATAAGAAAATTGTCTCAGGATTGGATTGTTGATTTCTCAACCGGCGCATTAATAACCGGATTAAAGAACCGGATGGTTTCATCGTTCAGAAGCACCCAAATACTATAGACGCCAAGAATAGTACCGAGTGGAATATGTATCAGATTGAAGAATGATATCACGAGCGATGTAATCCGTCCCCATTCTTTTTTCTTAATCACACCGACAGCTCCGATGATTCCGATAATTGAAAAAACCAAGATAATAATTCCGATAACAGTCAGGATAAGCGGTACGATGTCCAGCAATTCCGAAGGGATCTCATCCATTCCGTGGTGATTATATCGCGAGATTAACTCAAAGAAATATCTGAATCCAATTGCGATGGCGAAAAGAACAAATGCACCAATGAGCGTAAAAGAATTATAAACAATGTTCAGAATGCCGACGAGTGAAATATGCTTTTCCATAGTATACTGCTCCTCTCCGAAAGTATTGTTCAAGAATTAGATTTAATTCGATTTATTATACGACCTTTTTAGCAGGAAAGTTATAATAATTTGAAAAAGAAGTAACCGCTCAGTGTAAAATGGTATTATGGTTTCTGTGGCCGTTACCACCCCTGACTTGAATAGATAAAGCAGATAACGGTCACATATCTAGAACCTATCTAAAAAACGAAAAATGACTTGTACATTGCCAGAGTGTTATGTATAGTCAAGGTGCTATGACACGACGAGACGAACTATCTGGTATTCAATTTTCTCCTGTCTCTTTGAATTCGGCTGGCTTTTAGATAGAGAATAAAGGAAGATTGTTCCTATTGCGATCACTAACAGGATAATTATTTCTCTTAGTATATTTTTCCTACTTTCCCGGCGAGAATTAAATCTATGGCATTCAATTCCTCAGATGTGAATTGGAGATTTGTTAACGCTCCTACAGCATTTTCAATTTGAGCGAATACATTGTTGTTGGATATTCATCTCTATTCAGACTTCACTCGATGTAAGTGTGGCAAATAATTGATTGAGGAGGTCGCATATTTGGATTTGACAGCGTCAAACTATTTTAAAGTGTAATATGGATAACTCTT
This sequence comes from Bacteroidota bacterium, assembly GCA_050015675.1. Lineage (GTDB taxonomy): Bacteria > Bacteroidota > Ignavibacteria > UBA10030 > UBA10030 > Fen-1298. Next base: position 55,354 of record JBEKAY010000005.1, read on the forward strand.
GGAGAGTCCTTGCACTCTCTTCAGGTGTGATATCCCGCTGTGGTTCAGCGAGCATTTCATATCCAACCATAAATTTTTTGATCTGTGCCGATCGAAGAAGCGGTGGATAAAAGTGCATGTGAAAATGCCATTCGTTATGCTGACGACTATCAGTCGGTGCTTGATGCAAGCCGGCAGAATATGGGAATGAGGTCTTAAATAAGTTATCGTACTTAACGGTTATTGCCTTTATCGTACCAGCATAGTCTTTTCGTTCACTGGATTTCAATTGAAGAATATTGGAGATCCTTCTTTTCGGGATTATCATGGTTTCGTACGGCCATATCGCCCAGTAAGGAACCACAACTACAAACGACGCATTTTCAAAGACCAAGCGTTCATTTAAGCGCAACTCTAATTTTAGGTAATCAGCCAGCAATCCTCGTTTCTTCCTGGAAGAATAATCCTTGAATTGTTTCAATTCTTTCTGTGCTTCCATGGGAATGCTTTCCTGCGCCCAGATCTGGCAATGAGGATGCGGATTGCTATTCCCCATGATCGATCCTTTATTTTCGAAGATCTGTACATGATTGATGTAAGGTTTCTCTCCTAACATTCTGAACTCTTCCTGCCAGATGGCAATAACTTGTTCAATTTCATCTTCACTCATTTCAGCGAGAGTCAGGTTATGTTTCGGCGAATAATTGACGACCCGGCATATTCCTCGTTCTACTTTCGCGATAAGCAAATTATTCTTTTTGGTCTCTTCAGAAGGAATATCCGGCAAGAGTGCGGAGAAATCATTGGTAAAGACATAGGTTCCTGTGTACTGTGGATTGACTTCACCATTTGCACGCTTATTTCCCGGGCACAAATAACATCCTGATTCATATTCAAGGCTTTGCCCATTCGAAGCAGCTGAGATTTCTCCTTGCCATGGGCGCTGAGTTCTTTGTGGAGAAACAAGAATCCATTCTCCTGTCAGGATATTTTTTCTTCGATGAGGAAATCGTAATACCTTAGTCTGCCGCATGTTCGTTCGCTGTGATGATATGGGTTCCAGAATCAATGGAGGCAATATATGTCTTCAGGTCGACGTGAAATTCCTTCTTGTATTTCTCAGCCACCTGTTTGTTGATTTCTGCGGCTGTCTGATTTTCTATAAGGTTAATCGTGCATCCCCCAAATCCGCCTCCCATCATCCGTGAGCCATATACCTGTGGAATACCTTGAACGGCTGTCACAAGAAAATCGAGTTCTTTGCAGCTTACTTCATAATCTTGACTTAAGCCCTGGTGTGTTCTGTTCATGTACACACCAAAAGTTTTCAAGTTTCCTTTTTCCAACTCGGTGCACGCACTAAGCACACGATCATTTTCCTCTACGACATATTTACACCGTCGATAGATCGTCGGGTTCATCTTATTCTTGCATTTTTGCATCATGTCAACAGAGACATCCCGCAGATAGTGCACATCCGGATAACTTTTTTTTATTATTTCTATGCCCTCACTGCATTCTTTTCTTCTTCGATTATATTCCGACGATGCTAACGAATGCGAGACACGCGTGTCAAAGAGAACGAGAGATATATTGTTAAAAGCAAACGGATAGTATTTGTATTCTAATGAGCGGCAATCAATACGAAGGGCGTTGTTTTGTTTACCGAAAATGTTTATGTATTGATCCATAATACCGCATTGTACACCGACAAATTCATTCTCTGCCTTTTGAGCAAGCTTGACAAGGGAGAGTGCCTCAATATGTAAATCAAACATGGTGTTAAGTGCAAAAGCCAAGCCTGCTTCAAGTGCCGCAGAAGACGACATCCCGGCGCCGATAGGGATGTCTCCTCCAAAGACACAATTGAAGCCTCTTATGCGATACTTCGTTTTGATACATTGATCCACAACTCCCATGAGATAATTCGGCCATCCCTTTTTTGAAAAATGAAGATCATCTATCGAATACTCATGCTCATCGTTCATGTCCATTGCATATACTTTACATTGTCGATCACTCCGCGGAGCAATTGCAAAATATATTGCTTTATCAATAGCAGCCGGAAGGACGTACCCCATATTATAATCTGTATGCTCGCCAATAAGATTCACTCTTCCAGGTGAACGAAATAAGAGGGGCTGTTCTTTGAATCTTTCCCGAAAGAGTGCTGTAGTTGATTCAACAAAGCTCATAGACGTTCACCTTGTTTGCTTTCTCATTTTTAAATACATCCCACCGCCGAAAATAATCATAAACCCTCCCCACCAAATATCGGGATGTGTTTCAGCTAGGACTGTTTTCACAGCTGGTGGATTAATTAATTGATAAATACCGCTGCAAAAGACAAGCCCGCCTATCACCAATAATATCAATCCGACAAAATACCAAATAGGTTTCATTCCTTGTTCAGACATTTTATTTCTCCTTAATTACCAGAACCAAATATTTAACAGAATAAAGACGATTAAAGAAATAATCGCATAAAATTCCGGTCTCTTTATAAATGGGGTATCCTGATCGAGCTTCTCCTTAGTCAATCCTTTAACCAAGCCGACAAGTTCTTCTTTCGATCTCTTTTTTGTTAACATGCTTACCACAACTGTTACGACAACGCAGATCAACCATGCCCACCATGCTCGCCAGAAGTTAGCTGCCATGTCGCTCTGAACACTCGACATTGTGATGATACTTTGAGCAAACCAGTGAAACTTTACAGCTAAGTACATGAGGATTGACGAAAGCATCCCTACGATGAGGCCCCAAAAAGCGCCATTCGGCGTAATCCACCAGAAAAACATGCCGAGCAGCATAGTTGCAAAGAGCGGTGCATTGACCCATGAAAAAATTGCCTGCATATAATCCATGATGCTGGGAAAACCTTTTGCCCAGTATGCAGTTACTAAAGAAAGAATGACACCGACAATGGTCGACACGCGTCCCATCCAGAGAAGGTGTGCATCGGATGCTTTTTTATTCAAGACAGATTTGTATATGTCGTATGTCCATACCGTATTGAATGCACTGATGTTACCTGCTTGCCCTGCCATAAATCCAGCAAGTAATGCTGTCACTCCTAAGCCGATTAAGCCGGGTGGATAATACCGTGCAATCAAGAGTGGCAGTGCAGAATCATAATTTGCCTGTCCTCCATCCTGTAATAATTTGAATCCACTTTTTGGATCAATGGAAAGAGCGATTGCTATCAACCCTGCAATGATAACGATAAAAGGTAATGCCATCTTGAAGAACGATGCAAGAATTGGTGTCATGCGTGCCGAACGTAAATCCTTCGCCGAGAATGCGCGTTGAACAACAAGAAAGTCTGTCGTCCAATATCCAAAAGATAAAACAAATCCCAAGCCAAGCACGATGCCGCCCCAGTGAATAAGCATTCCGTTTTGCGCCGGATTTGACGAAGTCGACCAAAGTGTGGTAAACGAGACTTGTGGACTGTATGTGTTAATCCGTGCCATGATTTCGCTTAAGCTTCCAATTTCTATGATCCCAAGAATTGAAACAAGAAATAATCCAAACCAGATCAAGAAAAATTGGACGATTTCAGTAAAGATTGCGGACATAAGCCCACTCATTGTAACATATCCTGCAACAGTAATTGCCGAAGCCCACATGCTGTAATCCCAATTCCAGCCGAGAAATGTGTGCAGCACAAGAGCCATAGCATACAAATTGATTCCTGAGACCAACAGCGTCATGATCGCAAAGGAGATACCATTGATGACGCGTGTTTTCTCATCAAACCGGAGTTTAAGATAACCAGGAATAGAATTGATCTTGCTGCTGTAATAGAAAGGCATCATATAAATACCAAGGAAGAGCATTGCAGGAACTGCACCTATCCAGTAGAAATGAGCAACATACATTCCGTATTTAAAAGTATTCCCAGTCATGCCAAGTAACTCGAGCGCTCCTAGATTTGCTGAAAGAAAAGCAAGCCCTGCAACCCATGTAGAATTTTTCCTTCCGGCAAGAAAAAAATCCTCTTGGCTCTTCGTATATCTGCGAAGGTACAAACCAATGCCAAGAACAAAGCCGAAATAAACAATGATAATGACCCAATCTATGAACGATAACCCTATCGCTTCCATCGTTTACTCCTTGCTGAATGAAAATGCACTAATCAATTTAACTTTCCATTTTTTAATATGAATTTTTACGAGTTTCAAACGATTGCATATTAAGATATATTAATATTTGTATCAAGGGCTCTTTATTATTTAGTGCTTTCTTCATTCATCTAAAACTATGGAGGTTGAGGAGATTTATTCTTATCATTTTGTACACTATAACCAAGACACATAAAGAATTCGATGCACTTACGACTCTCATTCCAAAACCGTATTTTTATTGTCCTTGTAATTATCGCAATCTTGACGCTGCTTGTTGTATGGACTGTCATCCGTCCGAGGTACGAAGCATCGGTCATTTCGGAACGCCTTGCCAGCGTTCAGCAGCTTCAGATTTATGCCGTTGAAAATCTTGACCGCACTATCGCAGGCTGGTCGGATGCTACGCATTTCATTGCAGGGCAAGTGACGGAACGGCCGAAAGAGGGAGAAATTATACTGCGCACCATGATGACCTTGCATCCGGAGATCATCCAAATCAACATTCACTCATCCAAGCTTTCCGATGAACTCACTAGCCAGAATACATCCTATCCGGCGGCGAATGTGCAAGTAAAGGATGATGCATGGGTGAAGTCAAAAATAGATACGCTGCTGCAAATCGCGTGGCTTAACGATACTCTGCCGCACCAGCAATTTTTTGTTATGCGGACTCGTTTTCAGGTGCAAAACATTCCTTTTGTGCTTACAATAGTTTGGGATGCGGTAAAATTAAATTCCCTGCTGACCAATTTGCCTCTCGGCGAGAATTTTTTAGTCAGCATTCAAAGCAAATCTACAGTAATCCTCCGCAATATTTCTCCATTTCAACTAATCGTAGTGCACAGTTCAGAAGAACGAATGAGCACGCTGCAGAGCATGTATCAAGGAGAAGAGACTTGGCGTGTTCTGACAAGCGCTTTTCAAACTGCGCAACTCTGGATAATAATTGCAGTTCCGGAAAAAACAATTCTTAGGCCGGTGAAAGATCTTCTTTTTTACTCTACTTCACTCGTTATCGGACTTGCTTTTTTGATGCTGGTAGTCGGATGGGTACTTTCCTTTCAAATAAACCGCCCCATTGCCCGCCTTGTGAAGGATGTACAACGATTGGGCAATTTGGATTTTACCCAAGCGATTCAAATCCCTGCGATGAAAGACTTGCACGGCATGGGCGAGACAATCGAGCTAATGCGCCAGGCGCTCGAGCGGTACCAGCGCTTGAATGTAGAAAAAATTATTCTTGAAGAATGGAAAAACAAGTTGTTCATGACGCATAGCAACGATTTGATCGGTTTTACAAATGGAACCGGCGAGTTTGTTTTTCGGAACGATAAACTTGACGAGTTTTGCACTTCATTGCTGCCAGCGCGTACGTTCAATACAAAATCCGACATACTGACACACCCGTCCATCATAAAGACGAAAGAAACTATACGCGACGAAATTACGGACAATTTACAAGTATGTTTGCATCAATCTGAAATAAAAGCCCAAACCGATTCTACGATTGTGAATTATTACCACGTGAACGACCTGTCCATTATTCGCAGCGGGGAAAACCTTGGCTCCCTTCTTATATTCCATGACCAGACGCATGAACGGCTTATAGATAAAATGAAGACGGATATGATTAACGTCATTGTGCATGAACTACGCAATCCGATAGGAAGCATTATGGGATTTGCCGAAATTCTTCTGCATGATCCAAACCTGGACGCTGAAAAACAAAAAGAATTTCTCCAATTGATGTATGACAGCAGTTTGAATCTTAACAATCTGATCAACCGATTTCTCGATATATCGCGTCTTGAATCACACCGGATCGAGTATCCTAAAGTTCTCACCAATATCACAGCCATTGTTAACGCAGTCGTGGACACTCAAAAACCTCAACTAACGAAAAAATCTCTTACAGCGGAGCTTGATATCCAAAGGGACATTCCTGAGGTTGTTGTTTCACCGGATTTATTCCGCGAAGCGGTTTCAAATCTTCTTTCAAATGCCATTAAATACGGCGGCCCGGATCGCATAATAAATCTTTCGCTTTCAATGAAAGATCACAATATCATATTCTCCATAGTAGACCATGGCTATGGCATACCTCCGGAAGCGCAGTCAAAATTATTTACAAAATTCTTCCGCGTCAATAATCCGAAGGTTTCCTCGGAAATCGGAACCGGATTAGGCCTGGCTCATGTAAAAGAAATTACCTCGTATCATAATGGCATCATCAAGCTTGAATCAAATGCAGATATCGGGTGCAAGTTCACGATTACAATTCCTGCAATAACTTCTGAACCAAGCAGTGGGAGTTCGACTGGAGGTTAATCGGGAGGTGTTCAGATCTTTGCAGATTAATTCGCAAGGCGATCGGGCGATCTTCGTAGAAGCTATCAAAAGAGGCACGCTTAAGTTGACATTCGATTCAATTGATGATGAAAAAAATGTCGGATCAAAAATCTGGAAGATCAAATAATAGAAAAGATTTTTGCTACCTGTACAATTGAGCTATGAATTTGACAGGTGTCATCTTTTCTACAAGAAAAATCGAACAGATGGTACTATGATAGAGTACTTACACTATGTTCTTCTTTCGGTCTATCTTCTCAAGAATCTGGATCATAGTTTCAACATCTGATGTCGGAAGTTCGCATGTGTAGTTCTCGCAGATGTACACCATTTGCTTGCCTCTCGCCAGGGAAAGATTTCCAAAGAACGGGACATGGCGACTTAAGAATTCCTGCCCTTCCGCGGCGTCTGCGAAAAGCATGATCTTATTCGGCAGAAAGCGGGAATGGATCTCGTCCAGCATCTCACGTATAACCGGGTGTTTCCTGTTTCCAGCCAAGACTATCTGCATGGGTTTGGAGAGACTGAAATCGACTGCGACAAGGAATTGAGGGAGAGCCTGAGGAATTTTCTCGATGTACTCGCCGAAACAAACGAGCGATTTTAATGCCATATCGCTGTAACGAACGCTTCCGACGATTTGCGACAATCGCAGAAGGTTCAGGACAGAAATGGAATTACCACTCGGCTCCGCACCGTCGTATGCTTCCTTCATTCGAATAAGTATAGTTGGATCCGTCCCGGGACTATCGAAGAATCCTCCGCGCTCGTTATCATAGAACGATGCGATCTGATCTTCCGTCAGCTTGATGGCTTTTTGAAGCCATTCGATTTGAAATGTTGCTTCGTAGAGATCAAGCAATCCCTGAATGAAAAATGCATAATCAGTGAGATGTGCATCATATTTTGCTTCCCCGTCCCGGTACCGGCGAAACAGTTTTCCAGTCGTCGGATGAGCAAGTCTCGTGAGTAAAAACCTGCTTGCTCGTTCGGCATCCTCGAGATACGATTCATCCCTCAGAACTTGATAAGCCCGGGCGAAAGCTGAAATCATTAAACCGTTCCACGACAGCAAAATTTTATCGTCGAGATGCGGTCTCGGCCGCTGCTGACGTTTATCAAACAGTGTTGCTTTTGCCATATCGAGATGGGCTGCAACGTCTTCCACCTTCGCGCCAATGTGTCTTGCTGCTTCTTCGGCAGAGTGAGCCACAAAGAAAATATTCTCTCCGACAAATTCTTGTCTCGGATCGGATTGTACATTTCCTTCTTCTTCAATCCCGAAAATAAACTCTACAATTCCCGCTTCCTCTTTTGTCAGAAAGCGGTCGATCTCGCTTTTCTTCCAGATGTAGAACGCTCCCTCTTTTTTCTCTTCCGGATAAAATGGGGAGATTGCACTCTCCGCGTCTTCTGCTGAATAAAATCCTCCTTCCGGATGCATCAGTACGCGTTGAATATATTCCAGTACTTTGCGGGCTACTTGGGCAAACATCTGGTCGTGCGTGATTTGAAATGCATCGAGGTAGGAGAGAACAAGCTGAGCTTGATCGTAAAGCATCTTTTCAAAATGCGGCACGTGCCAGCGTTCGTCCGTCGAGTACCGGTGGAAACCGCCGCCGATCCGGTCGTATATTCCTCCTTCCGCCATCTTTTGCAACGTTGTCAGCGCCATGTCGAGCGCCGCAGTGTTGCCTGTCCGATGATAATATCGGAAAAGGAAATTAAGAACTGTGGGACGGGGGAATTTCGGTGCGTGACCGAATCCGCCGTAAGTTGCATCGTAACTTTTTGCGAATTCATCAAATCCGCGCTCGAGCATGCTCTCCGTCACCGTTTTGTCACTCAGAGGCGGGGCGGCAGATGATGCAAGGAATTGTCCAATGCGCTCGCCGCTTTCCAGAACTTTGGAACGCTCATTTGTCCATACTTTGTGAATACGCTCGAGGATTTCCAAAAAACCGGGGTTGCCGGATTGACCGGTTGGTGGAATGTATGTCGCGGCGAAAAACGGCTTTCGCTCCGGTGTCATAAAAATAGACATTGGCCAACCGCCGCTTCCCGTCATCGCCTGGAGAGCTGTCATATAGATTTGATCGATGTCGGGACGTTCTTCCCGATCGACTTTGATGCTGACAACCAAAAGGTTCATCAGGTCCGCGATGGATCGGTTCTCAAACACCTCCCGCTCCATGACATGGCACCAGTAACACGTCGAATACCCGATGGAGAGAAAGATCGGTTTGTCTTCCTTGCGGGCTTTTTCAAAAGCTTCATCCCCCCACGGATACCAATCGACAGGATTGAGCGCGTGCTGCAGCAGGTAGGGACTTTTTTCCTGTCCGAGTCTATTTGCTTTTTTTTGTGATGCAATTATATGAATGGATTTATTTTGCTCAGTGTCTTCATCCAATAACCTCATAGTATGTTCCTTCTGAATGTGTATGGAGACTTTACGATTCATTTTAGTAACAAACTTTCTCTCCTCTAAGTTCAGACGGATGACGCAGAAATTACTGACTGATGTTACGCAGTCAGGAAAGCACCTAATTAAATTAAGTTGTCATGCCCGACTGTTTTAATCGGGCATCTTATCTAAGATTCCCGTTAAAAATCTACGGGAATGACAGCGGCCCTTCGGTTCTTTGCGTAACATGAGTTACTAATAATGATATGCACTGAATAATTTTTATTAAAGGATTGTAACTACTCAACGTCTTTGACTAAACAACGAAATAATTCCCTCTCCTTTTAAGAGAGGGTTAGGGTGAAGTCAAAAAAAATGACCACACCTCTCGCCAAAAAGATGGCGAGCAAGTAATCCTCACTTATTCCCGCCCGACTGTGTCGTGGTCTCGTTTCGATATAAATATCGAAACGGACAAAAAGCGCGGGACGCATAAAACGCGGAGGGGAGGAGATTATATTGGAAAAATCTAGCATTTCTACTTGCCGTTTTTCTATAAAAAGGCCAGACAGGAATGTCCAACCTACCATATAATTTACTTTTTGGACAGCCATTCACCATTGTGATACGTGCGGCTGGTTCACCAAATGCGATCGTTTCAATATTTTTTAAAGAAGCGCAAGTTTATTCATTTTACTATTCATTGGGAATTCTGATTTTTCTCATTGCGAGCGCGAAGATCATCCAAAGACCATCGGCCCGAGCCGGTAATCAGAAGAAAGAGCAATCCAAGGATCATCGACCAATCCGTACGTGCTTCGTGTGCCATAGCCCAAAAGCCCTTTTCGAGCAAAATGGGAATTTTGGTTGTCGAAATCGCTACGAGCATATCGATAATCAGTGGAATAGAAGCAAGCCGTGTGAACAAACCCAGAAGGATAAGTCCGCCACATACGATCTCCACAACACTTACGAATGGCGCCATAATTTCCGGTAAAGGTATGCCGATCTTGATAAAACGTCCTACTCCGAGCGAGTCTGAAAATATAATTTTTTGGATTCCTTCGGAAAGAAACACGCACGCAACCATGACTCGGATGAGAATGATTGATTTAAAATTTTTTTGGATTATTTTTAATTTATCCATAAAGTTCATCCTCCATAATATTAGTTTTTTGTGTACGCCCGGATTGCACAAATGCTCCTTTAAATTGTAAGTTGATAACCAATATACCCGGTAAATGCGGTTTCGCCGGATATGTTATGGCCTAATGAAAATAAAATATGATGGTGTTCATTCAGGTTAACAAATCCACCGAGGTTGAAGCCTGCGCTTGATTCAGAATCCTGGGTCTCTGCAGTTTGATAGTAAAACTCACTTCCCAGTGTAATGAGTTCAGAGAAATCATATTGTATTTCCCAACCTGTAAATGCCCAATTCTTTCGATCCGGTCCGGGATTGTACCAAACTCCGCCTCCACCATAAGTTGTGAGTTTTCCCCAGCTCTTTTGAATCCATAGCGGGAGGTATGCCTGGGTTTTTCCATTTCCCAATTGTTCATTCTCATTGCCTGTCGGAATCTCAATCAAGGGGAAAAATCCTATTTGCGGTACCGTTTCCGTCTCTTCAACAAATCTATATTTTAAACCTATCTCTGTATCAGAATAACCGTAATGAGTTCCCTCGTTTGTATGAACGTATCCGAGTGGAGCGACGATGTGCAACTGCACATTGGAGATTGCGCCATAATTTATTTCGATGTGCGGATACGTAGCATCGGTCTCATGCTTCATAAATTGCTGCTCTGATGCTATATAAAATTCCCAATGAAGATAGTCGACAGGCTGTGGGTCGTCGGTCTTGAAAGGAGGACCTGTTAACGCTGAGGCAGATATCAGCGGAAAAAGGACTATGATACGGAGAATAGTATGATGACAATATCTAAGAGACATATTTTTCATTCATATTTAAACAAATTATTGCACCCGGAACGTTCCTCAATGCAACTTATCGGATAAAAAAATGGTTATAAGAGAAAAGTAATATCTGAATTCAGTTACAGTCCAGAAGTTCATTATTCCATAAAAGGAGGAAGCATGAAAAATAGAATTATTCCTATCACCCTCGCAATTCTCTTCATAAGCACGCAGTTCCTCATTGCTCAAATGGATCAGACAATGCATGAGAAAGTAATGATCAAGAAGGCAATTGCTGTAGTCACTGCTACAAAAGGGAATTCTGTACACGGTGTTGTGACATTTGAGAAAGTCGATAAAGGAATTCACGTTGTTGCGAATCTCACAGGATTGACTCCGGGCAAGCATGGATTTCACATTCACGAATTTGGCGATATTAGCTCCGACGATGGCAGTTCAGCGGGCGGGCACTTCAATCCGACTGGAATGCCTCATAGCATGCCGATGAGTGAGAAACGTCATGCAGGCGATATGGGAAACGTTGAGGCAGACGCAGAAGGCAACGCACATCTCGATTATACTGATCCGGTCATGAAACTCAATGGCAAATATTCGATCATCGGTCATGCCGTTATCGTACACGAAAAAGAAGATGACTTCAAAACGCAGCCGACCGGAAATGCCGGAGCGAGGATTGGGTACGGTGTGATTGGAATAGCTAAATGAACTAAGCAGCCACTGATGTTTTGTAAAATATAATTGAGTGTCGGAATTCGTTCATGCAATGTATCTCAATGAACAAATTGTCTAATCGGGGTGCTGAGAGAGTCTTTTAATGCACGAAACTTAAAGCAAAGAATACCGGCTCAACTTTTTTTGAACATCCGAAGAAAATAATTAGGACAACAGACTAACCAGTATAGAGGAAGCAACGTCATGGCACATTTAGCAAAAAAAGAAATCCTGCTCGTTCTGGCAGAATTAAACGGGTGGACGCTGCATGGAAACGAGATAAGGAAGAAATTTGTATTCGCCGATTTTGCCTGCGCCATAGGATTTGTCAATTCTGTCGCGCTCTACGCCGAACGCGCAAATCACCATCCGGATATTGACATCCGCTGGAACACAATCACGCTTTCACTTTCCACACACAGCGAAGGCGGAATTACGGAAAAGGACATTTCTTTAGCGAAGAGGATCGATACACTTGCAGTTTAGCCGTCCGCAATAAAAAAACGTGCGAATACCTTACGCTGGCAGAAGGAACTCATTTACTATTTCAGATGTTAAGTTTTATAGAAGAAAAAAAATAACAAGTGAACATGAAACCAGGAATGAAAAAATATAGTTTGGTACTCACCTGCGCGTGTCCCGGGAACATAGCGTATGCTCGCGAAGGTGTCGATCCTTAAACGTTTTATGTGATGGTTGGAATTTGAGCCCTTCGTTGAGTTTATGATGAAGGGCTTTTTTATTGACCGGAATGTCGAACCATGAATATTTCATCAAGTATAATTTTATAAAGGAGTAATGCTATGGCAAACAATTATGTACATCCTGAAGTGCTCGTTGAAACGGAGTGGGTGAGTCAGCACCTGACTGACCCCAATATCCGGTTTGTAGAAGTTGATGTCGATACACACGCATATACTGAAGCTCATATTCCCGGCGCAGTCGGATGGAACTGGCAGACTCAACTCTCCGATCAAGTTCGGCGCGACCTTGTTTCAAAGCTGGATCTGGAACTGCTGCTGGGAAAATCAGGAATTAACAATAGTACCACTGTTATTCTTTACGGAGACAACAACAATTGGTTTGCGGCATGGGCATTCTGGCAGTTGAAAATATACGGCCACCAGGATGTGCGCATTATCAATGGAGGCCGGAAGAAATGGCTCAAAGAGGGAAGGGAAGTAACAACAGATGTTCCGACCGTTGAATGGAAAACGTACAAAGCAAAGGAGCCCGATCATTCGTTGCGTGCATATGTGCAGGAAGTATCATCTATATCCGACGATTCATGGTCATTGGTTGATGTTCGTTCAGCAGATGAATATTCCGGCAAAATACTATCTCCTCCAGGGCTTCCAGAGACATGCCAACGAGGAGGACATGTACCTGGTGCATATAATATTCCATGGGGGAAAAATGTCAACGAAGATGGCACGTTTAAATCGTTTGACAACTTGCGGACACTCTATGAACCGCTGGGTATCACATCGAACAAAAATATTGTTGCGTATTGCCGCATCGGGGAACGATCCAGTCTGACCTGGTTTGTTCTGAAGTACCTGCTTGGATACACAAAAGTTAAGAATTACGATGGCTCCTGGACAGAATGGGGAAATCTTGTCAATGCTCCGGTTACGCAAGGAGAACGACCATGACGGTAGCACATTCATCTGATTATCAAGAACGATGGGAATCGGTTCCACCGTTCCAGATTCATATAACAAGCTATAGGATTAATGATACATATTACTGCTCTGTGGATAATGTCGATCCCGGCGCAGTCATTGTTCGAACGAAGGGACAGGTACGGGATGAAGTTGAGTTGAAAGCTATAATGCGGGCAAAGGAACGATTAGAGTATTCCCGTCTTCGGTATGAAAAGGAAATTTGAGCTAACAAACGGAAAATAAATCATGACCTGGAAATCAAAAACCGACTCGTTTCCTGAAGTTCGCGAAACTTATTTGGAGCAACGCATCCGCGATCATTCATCGGTGCTTGGCAACGTCGGCAACACACCTCTTTTGCGAATTCGAAATATCCCTATTCCGAATGACTATGTTCAGATCTATGCTAAGGCGGAATGGTTTAATCCCGGCGGTTCGATCAAAGACCGTCCTGCCTTGAACATGCTTCTGGAAGCCGAAAAGTCAGGAATGCTTACAAAGGAAAAAATCATCATCGATGCGACAAGCGGCAATACCGGCATCGCATATGCAATGATTGGAAGTGCGCTGGGATATAAAGTGGTTCTGGCGCTTCCGGCGAATGCAAGTCTGGAACGGAAACAAATGCTCCGTGCCTACGGTGCTGAGATCCTGGAAACGGATCCGCTCACCGGAACAGACGGAGCGCAACTGCACGTCAAAGAAATTGTTGCCGCCCATCCCGACCAATATTTTTACCCTGATCAGTATAATAATCCGGCCAACTGGCTCGCGCATTACAACATAACGGCATGGGAAATTTGGAATCAATCCAGGAATCGTATTACACATTTCGTTGCCGGGCTTGGAACGACAGGAACATTTATCGGAACAAGCCGGAGACTGAAAGAATTGGAACCGACTATTGTCTGTACATCGTTCGGACCCGATTCTCCGCTCCATGGGCTGGAAGGGCTAAAGCATTTACCTACGGCATTAGTCCCCGGTATCTACGATTCAGCTCTTGCAGACGAACATCTCACCGTCTCGACCGATGAAGCATATACCATGGTCAGACAATTGGCTCGGCAGGAAGGTTTATTTGTCGGAATTTCGAGCGGCGCAGCGCTTGCTGTTTCACTCAAGCTTGCAGCACGAATCGAGAGCGGTGTAATCGTTACGATTTTTCCTGACGGTGGTGCGCGATATAGCAGCGAACATTTTTGGAATGAAGGTGAATGAAAAGGAAAATCATATGATACGATTATCAAAAAAGATTGTCGATAAGATTGAATATCACGCTGAACAAACGTACCCGGAAGAATGCTGCGGGATGATGTTGGGGTTCAACGAGAATGGTTTTCATTCAATAGAAGAAGTCATCAGGATCGACAACAGTCAAGATGAAAACCGCCGCCGCCGATTCTTCATCACGCCAGAGCAATACCGGCAGGCAGAGCAGCTTGCCAGGGAATGGAAAATGGATCTGTTAGGATTTTATCATTCCCATCCGGATCACCCCGCCGCTCCCTCGGCATTCGATACAGATCACGCACTGCCCTGGTTTACCTATATCATTGTCTCTGTGGGACAAGGCAAAGCAGCGGCGATGACTGCCTGGCTGTTAAATGAAGAACGTACTCAGTTTAATGAACGGATTATCATTGTTGAACCTTCACCAGTTTCATCTACTGCCCGGCAGGTTGCACACGCTTCGCACGGACTATGATAAAAAACGCACTTTTCTCATAAAGGAAACACTATGTCGATCAAAGTATTTATTCCGACTCCCCTCCGGCCCTATACCGAGAAACAGGATATTGTTGAAGTAGAAGGGAAAACTGTAGAAGAAGCGCTGAAGAATCTCACATCAAAATACCGCCCGTTGCAGCAGCATCTTTATTCAGAACAAGGCTCGCTGCGCAGTTATGTCAATATCTATGTCAACGACAGCGATATTCGATATTTATCAAAAGAGAAAACGCCCGTGAAAGAAACGGATTCCATCAGTATTATTCCATCCATTGCAGGCGGAGTCGAAATAGCTGAAGCGGAGGTTGAAGAAGGAGTTCAACTGTCGAAAGAAGAAATCCTTCGCTACAGCCGGCATCTCATCATTCCTGAAGTAGGAATGAATGGACAGAAGAAATTAAAAGCTGCAAGTGTACTTCTCATCGGCGCAGGCGGACTTGGCTCGCCGCTGGCGCTGTATCTCGCTGCAGCAGGAGTAGGTAGAATCGGTATTGTGGACTTTGATGTTGTCGATGAAACCAACTTACAGCGCCAGATTATGCATACGACGAACGATATCGGAAGATCGAAACTTGAATCTGCCAGGGAATCAATCATAGAGATAAATCCTAATGTGAAAGTCGAAACATATCCAATACGTTTGTCATCAGACAATGCCCTGGAGCTGTTCAAGGACTATGATGTCATTGTGGACGGCACGGACAATTTTCCAACACGCTATCTGGTCAACGATGCATGCGTACTGCTCGGCAAACCGAATGTGTACGGATCTATCTTCCGGTTTGATGGACAGGTGACTGTCTTTGATTCAAATCGTGGGCCATGCTATCGGTGTCTTTACCCGACACCACCTCCGCCCGGACTCGTTCCGAGCTGTGCAGAAGGAGGCGTGTTAGGAGTTCTGCCGGGAATTATCGGCACGCTTCAGGCATTGGAGACAATCAAGTTGATTCTTGGAGAAGGCGAACCACTCATCGGGCGGCTCGTATTGTTCGACGCTCTCAAACTCAAGTTCCGTGAATTTACTCTTAAAAAGAATCCCGAGTGTCCGGTGTGCGGCACTGCTCCAACGATTCATCGGTTGATTGACTATGAACAATTTTGCGGAATAGAACCGCCCATCAAACCAAAATTTAATTTTGGCGCATCGGAAATTTCTGTGGAAGAATTAAAAAGCCGTTTGGACCATGGCGATGATCTCTATATTCTCGATGTGCGCGAGCCGAACGAGTACGAAATTGCAAACCTTGGCGGACACTTGATTCCATTAGCAGAACTACCAGAACGCATATCCGAGCTCGATCCGGATAAAGAGATCATTGTCCATTGTAAATCCGGCGGAAGGAGTGCAAGAGCTGTGCGGTTTCTCCAAAAAGCGGGATTCGCAAACGCGAAGAACCTTGCCGGCGGTATCGACGCATGGGCTCAACGAATCGATCCTCGGGTACCCCGCTATTGACAATGGTTTAAATCCCGTTGCTACCTCGTGGGTGCTTAATTGAAAGTTATTTGAAAAGTCTTTTAAAATCATTATCATTGTACAAATAATAAACCGTTTGTTCTGGCCCCGAAAGCTTTCAGGATTAGCAACAACAACATTAGGAGTATCAAAATGAGAACAAAAGTTATCCTATTAACGCTTTTATTGAACACATTACTATTCATTGATTCATTAGCTCAAAAAATGCCTCTCGTCTATGATGTTGAGAATACAGGTGCGGACTGTCCGATACCGTATTTGCCTTCATTCAACGAACTTCCTACCATCCAGGCTTTACCCGACCCGTTTGAGTGGGCCGATGGCAGAGGTCGCATCTCAAACTTCTTCGATTGGCGGTACCGGCGTGCTGAGATCAAAGCTCAGATCCAAAATTATGAGATTGGACCCAAGCCAGCTGTTGATCCATCACAAGTTACTGCCAGTTACTCTGGTGGAACACTCACAGTGAATGTAACTGTGAATGGACAGACGCTCACGCTGACTTCGCAAGTTATCCTCCCATCGGGGAGCGGCCCCTTCCCTGCAGTGATCGGTATGCTTCAAAGTATCCCGTCTACCATCTTTAGCAGTCGCAATATTGCACAAATCACTTTCAACTATAATCAGGTAACGACTGATGGCAGCGCGAACAATACGAACCCCTACTACCGGCTTTACCCTTATCTTAACATTGATAATACGGGACAATACAGCGCATGGGCTTGGGGAGTCAGCCGTATAATCGATGGCTTGGAATTGGTTCAGAATGTTCTCCCCATAGATCTAAAGCACATAGCCGTTTCCGGTTGCTCCCGTGGTGGCAAAATGGCACTCTTTGCCGGGGCGCTTGACGAGCGTGTTGCACTTACAATTGCCCAAGAGTCGGGTGGCGGTGGCGCCACGTCGTGGCGATACTCGCAGTCCGAGCCTAATGGTACCGTGGAAAAGATAGATAATACAGATCACAATTGGTTTATGAATTCCATGACCCAATTTTCCAGCAATAATGTTTCGTACCTCCCAGAGGATCATCATGAGTTAATGGCAATGTGTGCGCCCCGTGCGTTGTACGTTACGGCAAACCCGGATTATACATGGCTGTCAAATCCGTCGTGCTACGTCTGTAGTAAGGCTTGTCAGCAGGTCTATAATACTCTTGGCATAGCCGATAGGTTCGGTTTTTCCATTGTCGGCGGACATCAGCACTGCCAGTTCCCGAGCAGCCAAATACCGGAAATTCAAGCCTTTGTGGATAAGTTCCTACTTGGCAAGGCAGGCGTAAGGACGAACGTCGCTACAACTCCGTATAATACCGACCTTTCCCGCTGGATTACGTGGACTACACCAGCACTTTCTAACGATACATCTTTTTTTGGATCGGCATCTTTAATCTATCCTACGAATCTTCAAATAGGTGTGGATTCAAATATTACCGTTAAATGGACCACGGTAAAAGATGCACAAAAGTATTTTATCCAATTATCAATAGACCCGACATTTACAACCATTGATAAGAGTGATTCAACGACTACAGATACTGTAAAAACATTCACCGGCTTATTAGAAAATAAAAAATACTATTGGCGTGTCCTAGTAAAAAGTACTGCTGGTTTAGGTCCATGGAGCGAACAATGGAGCTTTATCACAGAACTACCACCAGCTAAGCCGCAATTAGTTGATGCCATACCAATTCAAAATCAACCCTCTGTAACATTTAGGTGGAAACAAGTAAAAGACGCTGATCAATATTTTATCCAAGTATCTTACATGCAGAGCTTCGGTGCTTTAAATAATAGAGATTCTACAACATCAGATACCGTCAAAACTTTAACGGGCTTTTATGAAGGACAAAATTTCTATTGGAGAGTTCAAGCAAAAAATCTTGCGGGCTTTGGTCCATGGAGCGATGCATCGAATTTTACTGTAACTTCAGTTGTTAAAGAAGAAGAAATACCAACAGAGTATTCAATAAGTCAGAACTATCCCAACCCATTCAACCCGACTACAAAATTAAAATTTGCTTTGCCGCAAAGGTCGCTAACAAAACTGATTATTTACGATCTCCTTGGTAGAGAAGTACAGACCCTAATAAATAAAGAGCTAGAAGCGGGTTATCACGAAATTAATTTCGATGCAAACAAAATCCCAAGCGGAATCTATTTCTACAGAATTCAATCCGGAGATTTTATTCAGACAAAGAAAATGATTCTAATCAAATAAGACTAAGGCTAACATGCCGATTAGCACGAACAGCGTTATTCGTTAATGCAGCTTGAGTACCATTTTGTTTCCTAACTGACCAATCGATATACATATATTAGATTTATTATTTTGTGATTCTTCAAATAAACTAGAATCCTGTTGTCGGTTGTACTCCAATAAGTGAAACGTGTAACCATTGTATAGCCGAAATAACTCTGCACATATATCTGGACGATAACGTAATGGTAGATCGAAATGGATTTAATCTAAATGACGCACAACCAGGCGCTCAAGTGGCGCCGGAAGTACCGTGCGTTAGGGCGCGGACAAATGTTATAATAAAAGACTATCGGTGAGAAAATCGGGTTGAGTGTTCTGCAAGCCAAGATGAGAGTTGCGCTTTAGAGAGTTTACCTGATGCAAGAGTCATCATCATAACGTAGGATTCTTCTTCATTAGCAGATATTTCCCAACCGTTCTTTTGAAGGAAAATGTCCATTAATACAAATGCGACTCTCTTATTCCCATCAACGAATGGATGATTCATACAAATATGGAATCCATTAGCGGCTGCTTTATCAAAAATTGTCCTATGTGTATATTTTCCACGTATTGTCATTTTGGGCTGAACAAGCGCAGATTCCAAAAGATTCCTATCACGAAGTCCTTTTTCTCCGCCATATCGTTGCAATAAGTCCGTATGAATCGTGATGACAATCTCTTCAGGTATGAAATGAATGGACATTATTTAGCCAGAGCTTTGAGAGTATTTCGAAAGTGCTTGTTTGTGCGTTCGTATGCTTTTGCCCACTCGGAGAATTTAGGACTAAATGGAGTCAGAATAACACCTTCATCGGTTTCGATGAGATGTAATTCGTCTCCTTCATTGAGATTATAGTTAGCAATGATAGTCCTCGGCAGCGTAATGCCAAGGCTATTACCTATACGACGCAAAGCAGTTTTGAGCATCGGTTTATTCCTTATGATTTTGATATATTATAACAATTGTATTACTCATAATCAAATGTTTCTGCGCCTTCCAAGAAACTCATTGAGTGGCTGTAGGGATGGGTTGAAATCCTAAGGATTTGGCTTTGTCGTTAAGGTGACGGAGAAAGCGGACTTTATATTTTTCGTTGTAATAATCTACACCGAGGTCAACATAATCAACTTTGTCTTTGAGCATTTTGTAGATAATGCGAGGAATTTAACAGGCAGTGGCTTTGAGAGCATGTCTAAATCCCTTTCTTTGCTTTCATCCGTTTGTAAAAGACAGAGAGTGCAGAATGTTTATTAGCGGCAATGTGTCCTGAAACTTAGGGGGTGTTGATACTTTTGCAATCGCAAAAAACTAATATAAATTATAGTGATTTATAAAACTTTCGATGGTTGTTTATTTACTAATTATAATATGAGGATATGCGTAATTATGAAAACTACTTTTACATTGATTTTTATTTCGTTGATTCTTTCTTTCCACTCTCTTTGCGCTCAACAAAATCAAAAAAACAGGGTAATTATCTTAACCGATATCGAAGCTGATCCGGACGATACACAATCCTTAATTCGTTTGCTTTTGTATTCCAGTGTCATAGATATAGAAGGATTCATTGCCACCACCTCCACTCACCAAAAGACCAAAGTAGCCCCTGAATCTATAAAAAAAGTAATTTATGCATATGGCAAGGTACAAGTTAACCTGAAAAAGCATGAAGCGGGTTATCCTGATGCTGAAGCGCTCATGATGCTGGTAAAGCAAGGAATACCAGAGTATGGTATGCAGGGAGTTGGCAAGGGGAAAGATTCAGAAGGTTCAGATTGGATTATAAAAGTACTGGAAAAAAACGACGAGCGTCCGCTCTGGATTTCCGTTTGGGGAGGCACCAATACCCTAGCTCAGGCACTTTATAAAATCAGAAAAACAAAAAATGAAATAGAAACTAAAAAGTTGATTGCAAAACTAAGAGTCTATACTATCTCCGATCAAGATGATAGCGGAATATGGATTAGAAATAATTTCCCTGATCTGTTTTATATTGTCAGTCCGGGTAGTTATGGAAATTCAACATGGATTGCTATCAATCAGTTTGTGTCAGGTATAAATAATGAAATGATTAGCAATAAATGGTTGGCGCAAAACATCCAACAATGCCACGGACAGCTTGGCGCCTTGTATCCTGATGTAGCCTATGGAATGGAGGGAGATACCCCATCTTGGTTGTCTTTAATTCCGAATGGATTAAGTGTGCCGGAACATCCGGACTGGGGAGGTTGGGGTGGTCGTTATGAACTATTCTTACCTGAGTATTCATCTTTGGATACCGGAGGATTTACAGGTGGAGTGCCAGTAGAACCCGAGACCCGAGCCATCTGGACTAATTCAGTTGATAGATATATACCGTTTGTTTATAATGAATGTGGACGTGCAGTTAGAAAGGATACTGTTTCATTCACCAATAATAAAGTTACTTTGTGGCGCTGGAGAGATGATTTTCAAAATGATTTTGCAGCTCGCATGGATTGGTGCACTAAGTCATATCAGGAAGCCAATCATCCACCTATTCCAGCATTAGGACACGCTGAACAAATAAACGCAAAATCTGGTGAGGTCTTTAGTTTGGATGCCAGTGGTACTACCGACCCGGATGGAGATAATCTCAGTTACTTATGGTTTCAATATCCAGAGGCAGGTTCATATAAAAAATTGATAAAAATTAATTCGGCAGAAAATTTATACAAGGTTTTTGTGTTAGCTCCTGATGTTGAAAAAAAAGAAACTGCTCATTTCATTTTAAAAGTTACAGACAAGGGTAAACCACCATTATCAAGATACAAACGGGTAATTGTGAATATAATACCATAATAGAATAACGCAGCCACTAACATTTTCCGAACGCGTTACAAATGCGCAATAGAATGGGTTGATAGATAAACGAATTATACAATACCTTTGTTATCGGTATTAATTTTATTATTATTGTTTACCAATAATATTTTTTAGGAAAACAAAAATGAGAACAAAACCGATCCTGTTATTACATCTGAACGCACTTGTGGTTGCTAATTCATTAAACATGTAACCTATAAAAGAGTTATCATACTTAATAGTATATTAAATAGAAATGTTATGAAAGAACAAAAAATGCATGCAAGAATATTCTTATTGATAGCATTACTCTTATTAACCACGAACGTGTATTCACAAGATCCGAATTTTTACATTTTCCTCTGCTTCGGACAGTCAAACATGGAAGGTCAAGGAGCAATTCAAGCACAAGACAGGACAGAGGATAATCGTTTCCAGGTTATGGAGGCTGTTGATTGTTCAAACCTGGGAAGGATAATGGGGTCCTGGTACACCGCTACTCCTCCGTTGTGCAGATGCTACAACGGCCTTAGCCCTGCCGATTATTTTGGCAGAACGATGGTTGCAAACCTTCCAGATAGCATCAGAGTAGGTGTTATCAATGTCTCTGTAGCCGGCTGCGGAATTGAACTGTTCGACAAAGATAATTATCAGGCATATGTAGCAACGGCTCCGTCGTGGATGATTGATATAATCAATTCATATGGCGGAAACCCCTATGCGCATCTTGTCCAAATCGCAAAATTGGCTCAGAGAGATGGTGTCATCAAGGGTATTCTGTTACATCAGGGTGAGTCGAATGTGGGTGATTACGCATGGCCTTCAAAAGTCAAGGGAGTGTACGACAACCTGATTACTGACCTTGGGCTTGACCTCACCAAAGTGCCTCTACTCGCAGGTGAAGTGGTGAATGCTGATCAGGGAGGAGCTTGCGCAAGTGTGAATTCTATAATTGCAACGCTACCCCAGACTATTCCCAATTCATACGTCATTTCTTCGAAAGGTTGCACGGATACAACGGACAATTTGCATTTTAATTCGGCGGGTTACAGAAGACTTGGAACACGGTATGGGATGAAAATGCTTTCATTATTAGGTTATGATCCAAATACTTATCTGGAAGCTGAATGTGCGTTCGTTGGTAAGAAATGGGAAATAAAAGCTGATACCCAGGCTTCAAATGGAAAGTATGTAACGATCAAATCCGGTTTAAACAGTACTTCTGCAGCACCGACCGATGATTCAAGCAGCATTTATATTCCCTTTACGGTGTATGGTGATTCGACCTTTTACATATTTGCACGGTTGAATTGTCCAACCCGTAATGACGATTCATACTGGGTAAAAATGGACTATGGAGAGTTTGTGAAGTGCGATTCATTGACGACAAGCGGGTGGCAGTGGTTGAAATTAGGAAGTTACAATCTTACGAATGGTGATCACGACCTTCTCATTGCTTATTGCGAAGATGGTGCCAAACTTGATAAAATCTGCATTTCAAGTTATGACTACACTCCAACGGGAACCGGTAACGTAGCCATAAACATTTGTAACGTTGACCCTACAACAAGTGTGTTAAATTCAATGGAAACACCTGATGGTTATGCATTGGAACAGAATTATCCGAATCCATTCAATCCAGCGACAAAAATAAAATTTGCTTTGCCGTTAAGGTCATTAACAAAACTGAGTATTTACGATCTCCTGGGCAGAGAAGTACAGATACTTATAAATAAAGAGTTAGAAGCAGGCTATCACGAAATAAATTTCGATGCAAATAGTTTCCCAAGCGGAATTTATTTCTACAAAATTCAATCTGGAGATTTTATTCAAACAAAAAAAATGGTTTTAATGAAGTAGAAATAAATTCCATGGATAAATAGAAATAGAGAAAATATAATAATGTTTTATAAATCTAGAATGCATAATATTTCTGTTGATAGACTTTTTCAGTTTCTGCAGCATTTGTTTCGTACTCCACTCGGTTTAATTATAGTACTTTTAACTTTTAGTTTTTTCTCTTTTTGTTACAGTCAACCGGCAGGATTATCCGCTACTGCCCAAAAATGGGTGGGAACCTGGGCTACGGCACCAATGCTTGTGGATACAAGTAATATGCCTCCTTCACCGGGTTTGACCAATAATTCATTGCGACAGATAGTCCGGGTTTCAATCGGTGGAGATACTATCCGGTTAAGATTCTCCAATGAATTCAGCACAAGCGCTGTTACTATGAAATCTGTCCAAATTGCCGTATCAACCGGAGGCAATACCTTTAACGCATCCACCAATAAAGAATTGAAATTTAATGGAAACTCCGAGGTCAGAATGAATGCGGGTGTTGCGGTTACTTCAGATCCAATTGCGTTCAATTTGACACCAAGGATGGATTTAGCAATCACCATCTACTTTGGCTCAACATCTAGCACTGTGACCGGCCATCCCGGGTCTCGCACCACTTCATATATTATAGCCGGAAACACGACTACTAAAACCGATTTCACAGGCGCTGTCACGACAGAACATTGGTACAACATCAATACGATTGATGTACTGGCGCCGTCAACTGCAGCTTGTGTTGCGATTCTTGGTAACTCCATTACCGATGGACGAGGTTCAACAACTAACATGCAAAATAGATGGCCGGATATATTTTCAGAGAAGCTTCTTGCAAATTCAAGTACTCAGCAAGTAGGTGTTCTCAATCTGGGCATTGGAGGTAATTTCGTGCTTTCAGGTGATATAGGCCCTATAGGCCCAACCGGAGTAAGCCGATATGATCGAGACATTATTAATCAAAGTGGGGTACGTTGGGCTATCGTTTTTGAAGGGGTTAATGATATTGGTGGGGTCAGATCTGCTTCTGCTGCAACTACGAAAGCCAATAGTCTTATTGCTGCCTACCAGCAGATGATTGTTAAAGCTCATAATAATAATATCAGGATTTACGGTGCTACCATTCTGCCCTTTAATGGTAATTCTTACTATAATCAATATAGTGATGTATGCCGAAATACCGTTAATCAATGGATTCGTAACAGTGGCTCTTATGATGGGGTTATTGATTTCGATAAGACGATGCGAAATCCACAGGATACTACGAGACTTGTGTCAACATATCAAAATGATGGTCTGCACCCTGATGCGGCAGGACATAAAACGATGGGTGAATCCATGGATCTGAATTTGTTTACTGGGTCAGATACTACAACGCTTGGGGGTAAATTCTATAAAAACAATTGATGGTTATGTATTAGGACAGAATTATCCAAATCCGTTCAATCCGGCGACAAACATCTCGTTTAATGTTCTGAACCGTAGTTATATTTCAATATTCATCTACGATCTACGTTTGTCGGCAAATCGAGGAGCTTGTTGAAAAGGAATTGTTACCTGGAAAATATTGAGTTGATTGGACTCCAGCAAATATATCGGGCGGAATTTATTCTTGTCGAATGGCTTCATATGTTTTTTCGGAAACGAAAAAACATATATTTCTAAAATAAAATTATGGCGTTGCCTAATCAGGCACTCCCCGAAAAAATCGGGGCAGGCAAGTCCCGCTATCAATATTTAAACTAAAGTGGCGGGATGGCGCCTTCGGCGCTCACTCGGCTTGTCCAGACAATTGAATCACGCAAAGCGTGATACTAAATATGAATGAGCGCCCGCCAAAAGATGAAGCATGGCGGGTAAATGGGTACTTTAAGTCCCGCTGTACGGGATGCTGTAAAGCGACACATTGCGAGCAAAGGTTTTGTGGAATTGGAAGTAACAGAATGAACTATAGAAGTAGTAATCCCGCATAGCGGGATTACAATTACAGGGCTCCGCCTGTTAGGTTGCACTGATATTTTAATTGGCTCGGTATTTTTGTTTTTTAGTAGTGGTTGGGGAGGAGTGATGAATCACGCCCTTACATAAACTCAAGGTTTTTATAATGATTCTCTGTTCTTCAAGTATTACTTATAAACTATCTTCATTTTGAGGAAACGTTTGGTACGTTGTGAATGTTAATATTCTACAAATCAGCCGTATTATTTATCTACTTATTTAAGGAGATGTCCTATGATTACAAAAACTATTTCCATTCTGCTTGCCACTGTTTTCATTGTTACACTGGTTAATGCGCAAGTGCAATTGCGTGTGCCACGGATTAGCCAGGGAGCTAAAGTCTCTCAGATTATTGGCTTAAGTGAAGTGTCAATTTCCTATTATCGGCCAGGCGTAAAAGGTCGTGAGATTTGGGGCAAGCTTTTAAAGTATGGCGAAGTTTGGCGTGCAGGCGCTAACGAGCCGACTCTGTTTACTTTTAGCGATGATGTAACCATCGAAGGAAAGAAACTCGGTGCAGGAACATATCGGTTTGTGGTAATTCCTTCAAAGACAGGAGACTGGTCGTTGATATTCAACTCAGAAATCAAGAATTGGGGGACAGTATATGATACGAAATATGATACGTTAAAGATAATGGTAAGACCGGAAGAAGCGCCACTGGAAGAGTGGATGTCTTTTAGTTTTACCGATCTGACCCCAGCATCTGCCCGTGTCGTACTTGCATGGGAAAAAGTTCGGTTAAGTTTTAAGATCGAGTTCAATGTACTCGCAAAGATTCAAGCATCGGTTGGAACATGGCAATTACTCAACGGTGCAGCACGGTTCGCGCTCGACAATAAGATGTACTATGAAGAAGGGTTTGCATGGGTAGAACGCTCTATCGCTCTTGACAAGAATGCACGAAACCTTCAGACCAAGGCGGAGCTCCTAGCACAAACTGGTAAGGTCGACGAGGCAATCGCGATAGCTGAAGAAGCTGTGAAGATAGTGAAGGAAAAAGATCCGAAAGCAAACACAAGCGGATTAGAAAAGATGATCGCAGATTGGAAAGCGAAGAAGTGACAGTGATTCCTTAACAGAAAGCCTTCCTGAATTTGTTTTTGGGAAGGCTTTTTTTGCTTTTGATTAAAACCAATTCCCTCCGCAGCTATGACGATTTCAAACTGCTGGAAGTTTTGCTTCTCTCGAAAACGGAGAGAATAATTCCAACACCAACTACAACAAAACACCCGATGACGTTATACCACAGCCAGGCGATAGATGTGAATCGAAAGCAATATAATACTATGACCTCGCCCAATAAAGCGCCAACGAATGCAGCAGTCCCATTGACCGATTTGAAATAGAACGCCAGAAGAAATATACCGAGCATCGTTCCATAAAAGAGCGAACCAAGAATGTTCACTGCCTCAACCAGAGATCCCATTCTACCTGCGTATTGCGCGAATGCAATTCCATATAAACCCCAAAACGCCATCATAACGCGCGAGACCATGAGATAATGCTTTTCACTTGCCTCACGCTTGATGAAGCGTTTATAGATATCAATGATGGAGGTTGTTGCCAAAGCGCTTAATTCGCCGGATGATGAAGACATCGACGCGGTGAAAATGCATGCAAATATCAAACCTACTAATCCCGCTGGCAAGTATGTCAATACGAAAGTGAGAAAAATATAATTTGTATCACCTGTGTCGGATTTACGGTCGTTTTCTAAAAGAAGATTGGACGCTTCTACGCGGATTGCATCGTACCGCTGCTGGAGCAATTGCAGCTCTTCTTTTTTCTCGGCAACTCGAGTGTCGTCGTGTTGATGCCAGGCCTGCAAATATGCTTTGATTTCTTCCGATTTTTTCTGAAATAAATCATTGTGCTTCTTTTCCAACTGCTGATAATCTTGTGCCCTTTCGCCCGACTTCACTTTTCCTGCTTCAACAGGATTAAAAATAAGTGGAGGTTGAACGAATTGAAAGAATACGAATACCATCACTCCAATGAACAGGATAAAGAATTGCATCGGCACTTTTGCCAGACCGTTGAACAAGAGCGCAAGACGACTTTGCGTGACCGATTCACCGGTCAGATACCGCTGAACCTGCGACTGATCTGTTCCGAAATAAGCAAGCGCGACAAACATACCGCCAATAATGCCCGACCAGATATTGTACCGGTTGCTGAAATCAAGAGAGAAATCAATTGTGTTCAACTTTCCCATGACAGCAGAGACAGAAAGGGCATCGGTGAAAGATATTTCTTTGGGAAGCAAGGAAAGAGCAACGCCGAGCGCGATACACATTCCCGCCATAACTATGATGAGTTGAAAAAAATCTGTATAGTTAACTGCTTTGACGCCTCCGGAGGTTGTGTAGATAATGACAAGTCCGCCGATGATAACAGAGGTGATCCGTATATCCATACCGAGCATAACGGAAAGGATAAGTGAGGGTGCATAGATTGTTATTCCGGCAGCGAGTCCTCGTGAGACAAGGAAGATAAGAGTTGTCAGCACTCTGGTTTTTGCATCGAAACGTTTTTCAAGATATTCATAAGCTGTATAAACTCCGAGTTTGTGGAAGATAGGAACCACGGTGATGCAAAGAATTACCATTGCTATCGGCAATCCAAAATAGAACTGCACAAATCGCATCCCGTCCACATACGCCTGACCCGGTGTCGATGCGAAGGTAATGGCACTTGCTTGCGTCGCCATAATTGCGAGTGCAACCGTATACCACTTCATCGATCTATCTGCTAACAGAAAACCCTTGATGTTTCGGCTTCCGCGTCCTTTCCACATCCCATAGAGAACGATGAAGAGGAGGGTTGTTGCAAGCACAATCCAGTCAAGTTGTCTCATTTAAACGCTTCGGAAAAGAAATAGAAAAGAATGATCAGTGCGATTAAGTTGAGAAGAACAACGAGATAGATTTTTTTCCATGAACCAAGGATGGGCGGCTTCTCTTCAATGACGTCGTTATCAGAATTCAAATGTTCCATTTTTAACTCCGTCTCGAGTTATTGGCGTTTGTTTTTTTCTTTCAGCGATGTGTGGCTTCCGATGCTCGCCGACGATCACCATGCAGCGAGAGAATATTTGCAAATAAGCGATACGCCCCTTCCACACCTGCAGGCAACTGACGGAAGAATGCGTAGGCACAAAACACGTAGTATCCTTTTCCGTACTTTGCAGTCAGTAAACCGCCAGCCCGATCCGGTTCGTTCGCATCGTGGCAACTGATCACCGAGTCATATTTTGTGTCCCAGCGATCTGCAAAATACAATCCCCGTTCCTGAATCCATCCCTTGAAATCTTCTTCACTGATTTTGTTTGGTGTTGTCAATAACGGATGGTTCCGGTTCACGAAAGTGATTTTGGCATCTTCTTCGGCGACACGATCACGCGAGATATTCAATGGATACGGACCAATATTCTCCGATTCAATTCTTTGCGCAGTAACATATTGAACCACATATGTTCCTCCACGTTTTACATAATCCATGAAGCGTTGCTGGTGCATTCGAAGTTTCGGTCGTGCATTGTACGCCCTCACTCCTGCGACAATAACATCGTACTGATCAAGATTTCCTTCTGCAAGTTCTTCATCCGTAAGAAGCGAAACTGAATATCCCATCTGCCTGATTGCAGAAGGTACATCATCTCCGGCTCCCATAATGTATCCCACAGTATGGTCATTTTTCCTGAGGTCGACTCTCAAAAGTTTTCCCTCAGCTAACGGAAATATTGTTTGCGGTGGAATGTGTTTGTACTGCGCGGTTTGTAAACCGAGGTCGACGATAGTTCTTCCGATTTCGACTTCTCCGGTGAATGTACCGCTCTTTGCACCGTTGTGCGGCCGTACGGCAAAGGAGAAAGTCTGCTCTTCACCTTTATTCTGAAACTGAAACTCGGACTGCTCGGGCATGGCACTCCAATACTCCGGCAGTTTCAATCGCACTACGCCATGTGCATTTGATATCGAAGTTTTGAGAGAAAGAGATATTCGTCGTTCGGATAAATCTGGAAATAGAACTACTGGTTCTTGAACATTGACAACAACGGGCGGAACAATTTCAAAGGGACGCAGTAACTCTCCATCTATTGGATCGATGATTCTTTGATATAGCGGAATATCGACTGTTAATTTTCCATCAGGTGAAGAGAACATGGCTTTAATAATGATAGGCGGTACATTTTCCGGCTGGCCAACTAATAATTGGTTTGAAATGTTGTACGAGCCAACATTAGGTTTCTCTATTAGCCAATACGGTTGAGTATAATTGATTTGTTCCGATAATTTCAACGTGAAGTTTAAACGGATAGGTCTATTCGTTTCAAGTTTTGAATGCAAGAGTGTGTCAATCCCGCCAAATGGCAGGACGATATGTTCAAGAATAAAAGGATATGCCGACCGATTGAGAATTGTTGTGGCGAATTTCACTTCACCGCCTGGAATTGCGGAATTATCTGTAGTCGCGGCGTCAATCCAAGCTCCGGCACATGCGAGAATCACGCGTGTCAATTTTTCCTTCTTAAAAATGACCCAAGGATCTTGTGTGAATGTGTTAAGAAGATTCAAAGCCTTGAAGAGCAATGGAATCGATCGAGCGGGCGTTTCATCGTCAAACCTTTGGAAGGCTTCGTCAAGAATTTTTCCTATACTATCCGCACCTTTCACTCTTGACCATCCAGTATTGATTCCATCAAAAAGATCCTTCTTTGCAGTATCGCCGGCGGTGTGTTGGAAGTAATTCAGAGACTCACCGCGGTTCTGCCCTGCACCCATACCTTGGCTTTTGTGCATACTCCGTCCTTCGCCGGCAATTTCTGTGAACGATTTTCCGAGTAAAGGAGAATACGCTCCAACGTCCATGGTCACAATATGCAGGTCTTTCTGAATTGTATCAGTTTGCAACGGGCGGAATCCATTCCATACAATTCGTTTTGCTTGCCAAGGCGATACATACTGAAGCTGCTCGGGGAATCGAGATGGGTCTGCCGCAGCACGAAATGCTTCCTCTGCAAGGATCGCAGAGGCTGTGTGATTTCCATGACCGCCAAGTGTCGGCGTAAAACGCGTCACGATAACATCCGGCCTGAATGTGCGAATAACCCAGACCACATCAGCAAGGGTTTTTTCTTTTCCCCAGAAGCGTAAAGTTTCTTCCGAGGTCTTGGAGAAACCGAAATCAATTGCGCGCGTGAAGTATTGTTCTGCGCCATCAAGTCTTCGTGCAGCAAGAAGTTCTTGAGTTCGGATTAATCCCAGCATTTCTCCCTGCTCGGGACCAAGAAGATTCTGGCCTCCTTCGCCACGCGTGATCGATAGATATGCGGTTCGATAGCACCGATCCTGTGCAAGAGCAGCAAGCAACGCCGTGTTTTCATCATCAGGATGTGCTCCGATGTAAAGAACCGACCCCAGCACCGTGAGTTTCTTTAGTGAGAGTTTGATCTCGGCAGCATCGCGCGGTTCTGATGATTGAGCATAAACTAATTGAGCAATGAAAAGAATAAGGAATAGCAAAGAGGTTCGTCGAATCATGTATGATTATCCAGTGTTTGGTTTTTGTTTCAAATTGAAGCGTCGAATTCGTTTCACTTACAATTTACGATTCACGCCGTCAACCTGCAAGGGTGTTTGAATTATGTAGATCGATAAAAGTGATACGGTTTCTCTTGGTAAGTGATAGATAGGATAAAACAAATTACAACTTGAAACAAAGAGATACGACCTCTATATTAAAGACAGTTCAATATGCGGGGTTGATGTTCTCTATGAAAAAAACAATTCTCGTTGTTGATGATGAAAAAGACATTGTTGACCTCCTTTCGTACAATCTTTCTAAGGAGGGCTTCGCGGTTATCACCGCGCGCAACGGAAAAGAAGCATTAGAAAAAGTGAAACAGAAACCGGAACTGATCATCTTAGACGTCATGATGCCGGAAATGAATGGATTGCAAGTCATTCAGGAATTAAAAAATGATAAGAAGACAGCATCCATACCTGTGCTTTTGCTTACAGCAAAGGGTTCGGAGACGGACGAAATTATTGGATTGGAAGTAGGAGCGGATGATTATATCGTCAAGCCGGTGAAGATTGGAAAGATCGTTGCGCGTGTGCATGCGGTGCTTCGCAGACAGGAACAAGCGGCTCAAAAAGCAATTCCACAGATAGATATTGTTACTATTAAAGACTTAGAAATTAATGTGTCCAGCTATACAGCAAGTATTGGGAAACAAAAACTGGTGCTTCCGAGAAAAGAATTTGAAACGCTTGTCTATCTTGTTCGCAATCGTGGCAGAGTGCTCTCACGAGAATCCATCCTGAATGCAGTCTGGGGAGAAAATATTCACGTGGTGGATAGGACGATAGACGTCCACATTAGAAAAATACGCGAGAAGCTTGGTGTGTATGCGGATTATGTTGAGACTGTCTCCGGTGTTGGATATCGTTTTAGGGCGTAAATGAAAATACAAACGAAAACCACTGTTACCTATGTTGTGCTTGCGCTGTTCATTGTTGTCAGTCTCGGTGTATTCACGAGTATGCGCATGGAATCGTACTTCAAGGAACGATTGGTGGACGAATTAAGCCGCCAAGCCGATTTGGTTTTATACATTCTCCAGAAAGACACCACGTACTCGTTCCCACAAATCGATCAACAGGTCAAGTTGATCGGAGGACTCGAGCACCTTCGCATTACACTGATCGATGCAGAAGGAAATGTGCTGGCGGATTCGGATATTCCTCTTTCTGATATTACCGGAGTCAAGAATCATCTGGATCGCCCGGAAGTTCAGGACGCGATACATCACGGGATGGGGAGCGATATTCGTCACAGTTCAACCGTCGGTCATGATTTTTTATATATGGCAAAGCTTGTGAAGAAATCTCCAAAGAGAACTAGTTTTGAAACGCTTCAGTATATCAGATTGAGCATTCCGCTCGAAGACGTGCAAGATCAAATCAATCGCATTCGTTCGATTGTGATTATAGTTGGATTAGGAGTGCTGCTGGTGATAGTAACCGTGAGCATTATCGTTTCTCGCCGCATTACAAAACCGCTGGCGCAAATTGTCCTAGGTGTGAAACAAATTCGTTCCGGCGATTTGAATGCACAGCTTTCCGTTTCTTCGAACGACGAAATCGGGCTTGTCGCAAAGGCGATCAATGAACTCGTACAAAAACTTAAATCGGATATTGTGCAATTGAAAAAATCAGAGCAGGTGCGAAGTCAGTTTCTTGGAAATGTTTCACACGAACTTCGCACACCAATCTTTGCTGTACAGGGGTATTTGGAAACTCTTCTCAATGGTGCTGTGGATGATCCTGCTGTGAACCGCTCGTTTTTGGAAAAAGCACAGTCGAATCTGAGCCGTCTTAATGCATTGCTGGAGGATCTCATTAATATTTCTCAAATCGAATCAGGTGAA
Source organism: Bacteroidota bacterium (assembly GCA_050015675.1). Taxonomy (GTDB): domain Bacteria; phylum Bacteroidota; class Ignavibacteria; order UBA10030; family UBA10030; genus Fen-1298. Next base: position 88,086 of record JBEKAY010000005.1, read on the forward strand.
ATGAAAATGAGTCTTCGTTATTTCCGAGTGAACGAGTTCCTTGAATCGGTTGGTAAGGATTATGAATCGTTGGCAGCAGCACGAAGTGTCACATTGAAACTCTCGTTGACCACACGAGGTGATGATGAAGTATTTGGTGATAAGAATCGGCTGAGACAGGTTCTGAATAATTTGATCAGCAACGCCATCAACTATAATAAAGAAAATGGAAAGATCGTGCTTTCATCTGAAAAAGTAGAAGGAGGAATTCAAATCGGTGTGATGGATACTGGAGTTGGCATTGCATCCGAACATTTACCTCGGATATTTGAACGGTTCTATCGTGTTGACAGCGATCGTTCGCGAGCTCTTGGCGGCACCGGACTCGGTCTTGCGATTGTTAAACATATTGTGGAAGCGCACGGAAGTCAGGTACAGGTTGAAAGTAGAATGGGAGAAGGAAGCATCTTCCGCTTCCTTCTTAAAAACAGCTAGTATGCATACACTGGCATTGCGATGGAAGGAATCATAATCTCTATAAGTTCCTGTTCCAACTCGATCAATTCATACCGCATAGTTTCGCGGTAGCGTTCAGATTCTTCAAGCAATTTCGGAATTAGACCTTTGTAGTAATTTATGCCGTTCTGTAAATTTTCTTTGAATGTGCTGAAATATTTTTGCTCATTTGCATTCCACGTATCAAGTCGCTTTTGGATTTCATTTTTCATATAATCCACATACAAGCGCAGCTCGTTGATGAACATATTCGGGCGTTGAGCGTCCGTCATGAGTTGGATACGTCCGTAGATATGTCCAACCATCTCTTCCAGCGAGGCAATCCTTGAAAAGTATGCAAGATTCGGCCCTGGGCACACAGCAACAGCGCGTTCTTTCGTTGGTCCATGTCCATTACTATTAATAAGTCCAGATGCAGCAAGATCTTCGCAGAGACATGCTTTTTCGACAACCTTTGCGATTTTTTGTTCCAATACTTCAGGCGATAGATTCTGTTTCTTCAGTTGTTCGATTTTCAATTCTTGATATTGACTGGATGCAGTACAAATTGCTTCTGTTGTGAACTCTGTATTGGAAACAAGAAACTTTTTTGTACAGCGGCTCCCGAATTTCCCCTCGTTAACGCGTTGTTGTATTTGCAGGTCGCTAGAACTGCCATGCACATTGTTGAATGGTATGCCGAGCGGTGAAGCATCGCTGATATAGAAATCTTCTTTCTTTGCACGCGCGAGAATATCTCTGGTCGCACTGTCAACGTTTGTTGCTTCGGGCACGAGTAGGAAAGGCGATCCCCATCCGGTTCCATCAACGCGATAATATTCGCGCAGGAACACATCTTCTTTCGCTGTACCGATTCCGCCTTGCACTGTAATGCGAAATTGCATTGGAGCAGACAGAACAGATAATCCTTTGCCCTTGAGTGCCGTGCTATAGAGGAGAGAGATCTCATCGAAAAGCATTTGCCGGTTGGTTCTGAATTCATCAAGAATCGGTCCAAGCAAATAACCATCGGAAGCGAATGCATGTCCACCGCAATTTAATCCAGATTCGATCCGGAATTCAGAAATCCAAATTCCTTTCTTTGCAAGAATTTTTCCTTGAATATATGCGGAACGATAATCTGTGACTTTCAAAATCACTCTTTTCTTGAGGTTGCCCCGCTCATCTGGAATGAACTCTTTGCGCTGGCCCAGATAACTGAACAAGCGGGAATTTAGACCTGCAGAAAGAACAACCGATGCGTTGAGGTCGCTTTGAGCAAATCCGCGCAATGATGCAAGGGCATCTGAAAATTCCGCCGGTAGTTTTTCTTGATTGCGTCCGGTATTTGCTTTATCCAATTTTGTCATGATGTTAACATCGATATCACCGGCAACAATACTTGTTCGTAACTCATGCTGTAATGCCGATTGCTTCTCGGTGTCAGTCGCATGCATCATGCGAAGATAAAGCGCTTTAAGCTGCGATTCCTCCGGCAACATTTCGAAATATTTGACAAGCTCGCTTCCTTTCTCAAACGCTGAAGCTTTGAGAACGGCAATCTGTTTCTGCACGATCTTTTGGAGAAGATTGAGATATGCAGTAATCCTTCTGGCGCGATAATCTTCATCCCGCACGGTAATTGGATAATAGGTTTCTCCGTACAGACGTGCATAATGCTTACGCATATGCTCGATGAGGATATCATCTACAATCGAAATGACAGATGAAATACCGTACTTAGCAACACGAATAGGCGTATCAACAGAGAATGCCAGCCCTAGTACGGGAATATGAAATGAATGCACTCGAGAATCTGCCATCTTTAATTCTTTCAATAGTAACAATATAAATCAAATTACTATAAGATCGTGTATTTTCCTGCAAAATCAAATTATACTTAGAATAATTCAAATTACTTTGTTAAATTAACAAGGAAGTACTGGAAGTTGGTTCTAATAAAATGAGCCCCAATAAAAATAAAATGTTAGAATTGAGGGTCTCAAATTTAACTTCTTTGTATCTGCCGATATCTAATAAGAAACAATTATGATAGTGACTCGTTTAAAAGATATGACAAGTTTAAAGAAAAGAGTAGCGTTAGTCTGTTTTTCTCATTCCCTTGGCGGGCTTGAACTTTCTACTATTCGCATAGCACAAGCGATGGAGAAAAAAGGTGTTTCCACGGTTGTAATTGTTCCAAATTCATCGCCGCTTGAACAACGAGCAAATGAACTAAACCTTCAGGTAATCACAATCACTCCACATTGGAAATATGGAGATATCTCGGCGGCACTTCACCTTGCCCGTGCACTGGGAGATCAGCAGATCGATTTAGTTCTGCTCATGCGGTCAAGAGATATTCATCTTGCCGCAATTGCGTCAATGATAACGCCTCAAGTGAAGTTAGTATTTTATCAGCAAATGAATTCCCGCTATAACAAGCGTGATTTTATTCACACATGGGTGTATTCGAAACTATCGCTCTGGATTTCCCTCACTCAGAGTATGAAAGAGGATGTGCTTTCACATACGCATATGCCTCGTGAAAAAGTAAAAGTAGTACCTTTGGGTACGGATCTCCAACGATTTGATCCATCACACTATAATAAAAAAGAAGCACGAACATTCTTTGGATTACCTCATAATGGCCACACTATCGGAGTTCTGGGACGGCTCGATAAATTAAAAGGTCAGCATATACTGCTTTGTGCAGTGCCGGAAGTTGTGAAGCAACACCCAAATGTTATATTTCTTATTGCGGGTGATGAAACTGCGGGGGAACATGGATACAAAGAATATTTATTGAAATTGTGCCGCACACTTGACATTGAACGGTATGTGAAATATATACCTTTTACGGACGATGTTCCTCGTTTGATGGCTGCTCTTGATGTTTTTGTTCTTCCATCGTTCTCTGAAACATTCGGACTTGTAGTTGTAGAGGCGATGGCAATGGAACGGCCGATCATTGCAACGAATGCGGGTGGGCTGCCGGAGATTATTACGAACGGTAAGACGGGATTACTTATAGAGCCACGCAATGCGACCGCAGTTGCCAGGGCGATTCACAGCATTCTTAGTGATTCTGCCCTCCGTTTATCACTTGGTCATTTTGCCCGCGAGGAAGCTCTGAAACGATACGACTTTGATAGTTGTGTAGATTCTCTTCTCGGATCGTTTGCGACGTTTTGAGCAATTTGTGTTGGTCTTTAATTGGAGTGCATGTATCGTAGCTTCATAAAATCTTTTAATTATTTAATTTTCAGTTTTTGAATAACGTGAGTAAATAAAAAAAGGCAAGGCGAACCAATTGATTCTAACCCTGCCTTCGATTTTGTTAAGCCTCTTAATACCCCTTTTAATGCAGCATTTCCCTTTGTACCTCGCCACGCTTTACGCTACAGATAAAGCGTGTTGCCTTTTTGTGGTAGAGCAATCCTAACTCCTCGGATACAGTTTGTAGGTGGTTTCAATAAACCCTAGGTGGGCTACAAACTGCACTGGTAAGATAAATGTTTGCACACTAAAGCGGTATCACGCAAACGCGTGATTTTTCATTTTTTCATTTTTTTAGCATTTTTGTGAAAAAAACACTTGACAGACAAATTAGAAAGCCGTTTTAGAAAATTCGTTGTCGGAGGGCTTTTGCGACAGCGCTGCTACGCTTGTTGACGTGAAGTCTGTCGTAGATTTTTCTTACATGTGTATCAATGGTGTGATGACTGAGGGAAAGTTTCTCGCCGATTTCCTTTTTAGTTAAACCGTTTATCATTTGCAAGAGTATTTCTCGCTCGCGTTTGGTTAAACCACAATCTGGAGATGGCAAGTTTAATGCAGCGAATGCTGTCAAAACTTTTCGCGCAATTTGTGCGTTGATAGGTGATCCGCCGTTTTGTACATCGTGAATTGCCTCGATGATTTTCTCTCCGGGAGAATTTTTTAATAAATAGCCGGCGGCTCCTGCACAAATGGCTTGAAAGATACTGTCACTATCCTCATGAACAGTAATAATAATAATTTGGGTGGATGGAGCAAGCTGCTTAAATTTCTGTATTCCTTCCAACCCGCTCATACCGGGCAACCCGATGTCTAATAGAATGATGCTTGGATGCATGCCTAATTCCAGGTGTTGAAGAGCTTTCTCACAGGAATTAAATGATTGGTTGCATACTAAATCGGTTTCATGGTTGATTAATTCCATAAGGCATTTTTGAAAGAAAAGATTATCTTCAACAATCCAGATTTCCGCTCTTTTGGTTGATCGTCTGATCGTACGTTTTGTTGAGCGACTTTTCATGCTGGCGCGTTTGTGATGACTTTATTCGATACAAAAAAGGACTTTATCAAAGTAATCAATTCCTTCTATCTTTTCAATACACTGCTGCATTTCTGCAAAAAACGTGAACAATATTGACCAGATGCGATGTTTTCTTAACCTTGCTAATCGAATGATTATTGGCTACATTTTTCGTCAATGAAACGAGTTATTTTTATATTTTCTTTCCTCAGCCTCTTTTTGTTTCCGGTGCTTGCACAAGATTCGAAAGAGAACGCCGATTTCAAACTTGCCGTGAATCTCTATAACGACAAGCTATATGATCTGGCTTTAGAACAATTCCATGCATTTATCAATTTGTATCCTAGTACAGCACAAGGTGTTGAGGCACATTTCTATCTCGGACTTACACAGTCCAAGCTTGGCAAACACGACGATGCGCGGTTCACCTTCCAGAATTTTGCTCTTGCATATTCTGACAACAGCAAGGCTCCTGAAGCGTGGATGAACGCCGCTGAGGAATATGCGGCTATGAAGAATGAACGCGAGGCAGCAATGGCATTCGAACGCGTTAAGACGTTCCATCCGAAGAGCAAGTTTGCACCAATTGCACTGTCAAAAGCCGCTGATTATTATGAACAGCTTGGTGATAAGGAAAACACGAGCCGTGTTCTTCGTATGTTGACGCAAGAGTACACGACAGCCGAAGTCCTTCCGGCGCGGCTAAGAATTGCAGACATGCTTATTGCAGAAGATCAGTATGAACAAGCCCGCCAGGAATGTAAACGTGTTGCAGATGCAACAAACGATGCACCGCTGAAAGCGCGCGCGTTGTTGTTGTTGGGTCAATCTCTTATCGGGTTAGGGAGATCTTCCGAAGCGGAAGAAGCAATTTCTAATGTCGCTAAGAATTTCAAATCCACACCAAGTTATTATAAGGCGCTCTTTACGCTCGGTGCATTGAAGAATTTGACGGGCAATACAGACGATGCCATGGCAGCATGGAAGTCGATCGCAGAGGACAGTACCAAAGCACCGAAACAGTTAAGGCAAGATGCCTATATCGAAATGGCGGAAGCGAACAACCGCGTTCGATCATATCCGCGTGCGTTATTCTTGTTTGAGCGTGCAAGCGAAATTCGAGGGGCACGTAATGGCGAAGTGCTATACAAAGCTGGCATTGCTGCAGAGCAAACGGGCGACTTGGTAAAAGCGGCAAAGTGTTATTCCCGTGCGCTCAATGATAGTCTTGGCAATGCGGATCGACGGGCATTGATAATTGGTGCGTATAAAGCGGCGAAGATAACGAAAAACTTCGCCGAAGCTGTACGGTTAGTAAATTACTATCGCCAACAATTTTCATCGGACGCAAATTTGCCGTGCCTCTTGGTTGAGGGTGCAAATATAGCGAACACTGAACTGAGTGATCCAAAAACAGCTATCGATTTTTGCGAATGGCTTCGCGAACATTATTCCACAAGCGAATGGATTGATGATGCGACTTTTGAGCTTGGTCAAGCGCGGATAAAAGCCGGTGATGTGGATGGAGCAATTGATGCGTTCGAAAATTTACAACGACGTTATCCTAGCAGCGAGTTTGTCTCCGATGCACAAAAACAAATTCGTCTCATTAAAGCGTTCGATCAGCGGAGCAAGGATGCAAGTCTGCAAAAGCTTGCTTTGCTGGTAGGCGATGTGATAGCTCAGAAATCAAAGGGCAATCTTGCATACCGCCTTGCAGAAATCTACTTCGTTGATTTGAAGGATTACAATCTTGCCGCCGGTCAATATGCCTATGCACTCAGTGTCGATTTGGAAGATGCCCTTCGGCCTTCTGCATGGCTGAAACAAGCACAGTCCTATGAACTGCTCGCGCTTAAAGAAGGAAAGATAAGTGCACGAGGAAAAGAATATATCTCCAAAGCCATTGCTTTCTATGATTCACTTGCAGCGCATTTTCCGGCAGGTGAGTTCACCGATCAAGCTGTCGTGGCTGCATTCACACTCCGCTTGCAATTGACAGAGAAGGCAGAAGATCTACGAACGCTGGGAACAGAATTTTTATCGAAGTCTTCCGGAACACGTGGAAGAGACGTAGCGCTTCTCTTGCTTGGTGATTCGTATTTTTCTGTGAAGAATTATGAAAGTGCGATTTTAACTTATAAACTTTTATTGGAAAAATATTCAGATCGTGAAACGGCTCCATCCGCATCCTATCACCTTGGCATGTCGCTCGATGGAATCATGGAAAAAGATACCGCAATGCAAGTGATAGATCGGTTCCTTTCTAAGAATCCAAATCATCTTTACAGCGCGGCGGCATCGGCATACCTTGCAAAAGCGGCAGCGGACAGTGCTCAATTAACAAAAGCACTTGGCTTTTTTGATCTCTTGGAAAAACGTTACTTCTACAGTCCGTTGAATTCGAATATTGATGTCCGAAAAGCGGACGCATATTTCAATGCGAAGGATTTCAAGAATGCTTTAGATTGGTATGAAAGAGGATGGAAGAGAATGCAGTCGGATTTCTTCGCTGTGACCGGCGATCCGAACATAGAACGTTCAATAGTTTTCAGACTCGGGGGATGTAGTGAAAAGCTTGGCGATAATGCAGCCGCAAAGAAATGGTATGCCGATTATGTTACTCGGGATCAAGCAACCGAGAAAGCCGGACAGGCATACTATGCACTTGCAACCATCGCGAAAGCAGAAAACAATATTGATGCTGCGACAATGTACTTGCAGAATGTAAGCCGCATCGCGGCGAAGACGGGTGGGCAAGGTGCATCGGTAGCGCTGGAAACTGCAGAAATGTTGTTTCGGAATGAAAAATATTCTGATGCGACTGTGAAATATAATGAAGCGATACCGCAAACAAACAATGATAGTTTGAAACACTATATTCAATCACGTGTGATCGTTTCCTACTTCCGTCTTGACAATATAAAAGAAGCCGACAAGCGTGCCGTGGAATTTGTGAGAGCGAATTTTACCAGCGCGTTTAGCTATGCGGCAGAGTTTGAATTTGAGCGCGGCAAATATCAAGTCCGGAAAGAAGATTTTGTAAAAGCGAAAGAGCGATTCGACAATGTCGTTCTTTCGTATCGCGGTGCCCGCATTGTTCCGGAAGCGCTCTTCTGGATAGCACGCGTGAATGAGTTAGATCAAAAAATGCCACAGGCGGTGCAAGTGTATGATTCTCTTCTGCGAAATTTTCCAAATGACGAGATTGTTCCACGCGCACGGTTGAGTCTCGGCAACGCATATTATAGTTTGGAACAATGGGATAACGCTTCCAAACAGTACCGTTTTATTCTTGATAACGAACAACGCTCGCCTGATCTAATTCCGCTTGCAATGAGTAACCTGATTATGACCTACAAAGAAATGGAGCTTTTCGACGGTGCATTGGAACTCACACGCAAATACATCGATCGCTTCCCGAACGATTCGGATCTCATCGATAAAAAAATCGATATGGGTGTGCTCTATCAGAAATTAGGATACTACGATCAATCGATCCTGCAATTGCAAAGTCTGATTGAAGCCGGCAACGCTGATCTTGAAGCGGAACTCCGGTATTACATCGGTGAAGCGTACTTCTACAAGGGGGAATTTCAACAGGCGGTCTTAGAATTTTTGAAAGTACCGTACTTGGTTACCAAGAGAGGCAAAATCGATTGGATTTCGACTTCGTATTATATGGCTGGTCAATCGTACGAGAAAATGTCCAAGTACGACCAGGCGATGACGATGTACAAACAGATCGTCGATCGGAAAGATACTGATACGCAGTTTAAAACAGCGGCACAAAAAGAAATCGATCGCGTGAAAGCTATATTGAAAAAATAGAAATGCTAAGATTTGGTGATTGAGTGAGTGATTAAGAGAACGAGAGATTGTCTAATGAGAGATTGATTCATTGTGAAAAGTCAACCGGAAATATTAAGAGATCAAACAAAGCAATTTGCTATTGGAATTGTTAAACTCGTTGGGATATTTCCAAATAATGAAGAGAGTAGGATTATTGGAAGACAATTGATGCGCTCTGCAACATCTGTTGCTGCAAATTATCGGGCGGTTTGCCGAGCACGCTCGAAAGCAGAGTTCATTGCGAAAATTGGTATTGTTGTTGAAGAAGCTGATGAGACAGTGTTTTGGCTTGAAATGATCACAGATCTCAATATACTTTCTCCAGAAAAGACAGGTGAATTATTCAAAGAAGCGAATGAACTGCTTGCTATTTTCTCAGCCTCCAATCAAACAGTACGCGGCAGGAGATAAGAAGATGTATTTTCCAATTAATCCTTCAATCGCTAAATTACGAAATTACTTAATGTCTCAATTGTAAAATGGGTTTCATTTTTGAAGCAGAAATAGAGTCCATTATCCATGCCGTTCACATTAAAACGATTGGCGAGGATGACGGCATCGTCTTGAAGAAAATACTCTCAGCAAGAATCCATCCTGCTGTAAAGGCATACTTCAAAGCTGAAGTTGAAAAAACACTCGGGCAGGAACGGGGATTGGAATACCGTTCTAAAAAATTTTCTTATTCTCTTCCCGAAGTGCGAAGTCTTGAAGAGCAGATTGATTTATTGCTCGTTCAGAATTATCATTTCAGCCTTCAGGAATTTGAATCGCTCCTTGATGAGTCGGTACATTTTCAGTTCAACTATCTCTGCCGCCCGCAATGGACACTTTTAAATTTTATTGTCGGCGAGCAGCGCAGAGTGGCTTCTGAGACTATCGAAAAACGTCTCAAGTATTGTGTTGATTATACGTACTTCCCTGAATTAATTAAGCGGTATATTGCTAATCACGGATTGGCAGAAGTGACGTATGAAGAGTTCAAATCGCTGATAGAAAAGATCGATCATGAAGTGGTGGCTCAGCATTCAAGTCTTGAACTTGCACATATGACCCGTGCGTTATTCGATTTCGTCGAATCCGGTAAAATGGTACCGCAGGTGGAATTTGAGCAGCAAACGCTTCCGATTAATGCAGCGATTGTATTTTTTGAAGATAAAAATGTTCTAGAAATATGTGCACGGTTGGAATCCGAACGCGACCGTAATCGTTTATTACAAATTACTGCAGATCGGTTGGCAGATATCATCGAAGTTGTTCGAACCGGAAATGAAGATGCGACTGCTCAAGTATCGGCATCGCCTATGATACCGTCCGGGGCAACACGACAAGTGAACGAAAAGGAATCAATAATTATTGTGGATGGTGCCGGACTTGTGCAGGAAGCAATCGATGGCGCACAAGCGGCGGAAAAGTCCATACAGCCGAAGACACCACTTCTTGTATTTGGTGAGAACGACGAAAAGTATCTTGCGTCGACACCAAGCGCGAAGCAGAAGGAAATTCTTGATCTTTTTCCCGACGAAGAATTTGCGGTCATTGTCCGGAAACTTTTTGCGAATGATGAACCGGCATTTCGCGGGGCAATCACAGAAATAAGTCTCTTGCGGACGTGGGAACAGGTTGCTCAATATCTCGACAAACTTTTCCTGGTCAATCAGACCGATCCATTTAGCGCAGAGGCAGTAGGCTTTACAGATAAGTTATATGCGCATTTTTATTCATCCATTGCCAATAAATAGGTCGTAATTTTTTACAAGCGGATTCTTTATGCAATTCATCGATGAAGCAAGAATTTTTGTCAAAGCGGGTGACGGCGGTAACGGATGCATCAGCTTCCGGCATGAGAAATATATTCCAAAGGGCGGACCAGATGGCGGTAATGGCGCACGCGGCGGCAGTGTTATTATTTGCGCAGATAGACAATTGAACACCCTGCTTGATTTTAAATACAAACGCAGCTATCGGGCTGGACGCGGGGAAAATGGACGAGGAAAAGATCAGGGAGGAAAATCAGGGAAGGATGAAGTTGTGAAAGTGCCGTGCGGTACGTTGGTGCGAGATGCATTAAAGGGAAAGACAATTGTCGATTTGGTGCGCGATGGGGATGAATTTATAGTTGCGCATGGTGGAAAAGGCGGACGGGGTAACGGAGAATTCGCCACACCGACGAATCAAGCGCCGCGGTTTGCTGAACCGGGAACGCCGGGCGAAGAACGTGAAGTGATTCTTGAACTCAAACTCCTTGCTGATGTCGGGCTTGTTGGTTTTCCGAATGCCGGCAAGTCAACACTGATCTCGGTTGTCTCTGCTGCCAAGCCGAAAATTGCAGATTATCCATTTACTACTCTCACGCCGAATCTTGGTCTTGTTCGCTATACGGAGGGGAAAAGTTTTGTTATTGCCGATATTCCCGGCTTAATTGAAGGCGCTCACGAAGGGAAAGGGCTTGGCATTCAATTTATCCGTCATATCGAACGCACACGCGTGCTTGTATTCCTCATTGAATCTATCAGCGAAGATCCGAAAAAAGATTATCAAATTCTTCTGAATGAACTTGCTTCCTATAATCCTGCAATCGCAAAAAAGAAAAAGATTGTTGCTGTTACCAAGATGGATGTTGTTGATGAGGCGGACAGGAAGAAACTTGCAAAAATAAAATTCGGGCGCGGCGTGGTGACGATTCCCATCTCAGCGGTTGCAGGAGAAGGACTCCGCGAACTGCTGGACAAAATGTGGCAAATGTTGAATAAGAAGTAGGCATGCCCTGTGACAAGTCTCCGTTATGAAATTGGTCTCAGCTATCTCGTTATCGTCGTCATCGGTTTGGCAACCAGCGCCTTTGCTGTCTATAATTTTTCGAGCCTTCGTGATACCTTTGGCCTTGTTTTGCGAGATAATTACGAAAGTGTATTCGCTGCACAGTACATGGTCAGAGCTCTTGAACGGCAGGAGAATGCCCAGCTCGAGATGCAACTTGCCGATATTGATCTGGCTTATATCAAGTTCAATAATAACCGTGTCGGATTTCTTGGCTGGCTCGAAAAAGCAAAGCGAGCAGGACAAAATGAAAGTGAACTTGCCGTCCTTGAACGCATCACTCAGGATTATCATCGTTATACTCAGCTCGCCGATTCTCTGTACCGTCTCTTGCAAATCAAGGGGCAAACAACCGCTGCATTCGACTTTAAATCGAATGTTATACGGCCCGTTGCCGAATCTTTGAAAGATGAATGTTTTACATATCTCGGAATCAATCAAGATGCTGTAACAAGAACCGAAGAAAAATTGAATCAGACTGCAAGCGATGCAACGCTGACAGTGATTACGATTTCTATAGTGGCGGTATTCTTGAGTTTCTTTACGAGTGTGCGATTTACACGGAGCATTATCCTGCCGGCGGAGAAGCTTACGCGTTCTGTTCGAAAAATCAGCAGCGGCCAGTTGAATCAGAAAATAGATGTAACCACGGATGATGAAATTGGAGAGTTGAGTCGTGAATTCAACAAAATGACAGAACGGCTGAGAACGTACGAGCAGATGAATATACAGCAGCTTATTGCCGAGAAGAAAAAATCTGAGACGATTGTTGAGAGTATTGCCGACCCGCTCATCGTGACAGATGAAAATGGAGTGCTTGTTTTAATGAATCAAGCAGCAGCCGCTATCTTCGATGTTCGGGGAACTGATTGGCAGGGGAAGATTTTGAGCGAAGTCGTCGATAATCAAAGCTGGGCGGAGATGTTGGAGCTTGGCGGCATTCGACGCATTGAGCAGGAACACCGAGATCCGCTTTTCGCATTCACGCACAATGATCTGAAATTATACTTTCGGCCGCGTCAGGCGCACATTGTTGATGAGCATGGAAATATTCAAGGCGTGGTAACGCTGTTACAAGATGTGACGCGATTCAAAGACCTTGATCGGATGAAATCCGAGTTTATTGCCACGGTTTCTCATGAACTTCGCACACCATTGACTTCATTAAGCATGGGCATCGATATCCTTTCGCAAGAAGTTGTAGGATCGGTGAATCAGCGCCAGAAAGAACTGCTGGTGGCTGCAAAAGACGATTCTGAACGATTGCGAAAATTAGTAAAAGAATTGTTGGATCTCTCTAAGCTTGAATCCGGTAAATACGAAATGAAAAAGGAACTTGTTGATTTTCGCCGGCTTGTGGCTGACGCTGTGCGACCCTTGCGTCTTCCGTTTGAGGAAAAACAGATTCACTTGGAACTTGATATTCCGGAACATTTACCTGCTCTTTCTGCAGATCCCCATCAGCTTACATGGGTTGTAACGAACTTGTTGAGCAATGCACTGCGCTACACTGATACAGGCGGTAAAGTCCAATTAACCGCCAAGGAAGAGAAACAGGAGCTTTTTGTGACTGTTGCTGATACGGGACATGGAATTCCAAAAGAGAATTTAGAAACGGTTTTCGATAAATTTGTCCAAGTGAAAAGCTCAACCGAAACAACACCCGGCAGTGTTGGGTTGGGGTTGGCAATTGCACGAGAAGTAGTGGAAGCCCACGGGGGACGAATCTGGGTAGAAAGTCAAATCGGAGTTGGCAGCACATTTTTCTTCACCATTCCTACAATACTGCAAGCCGAGGTATAAGTCGTATGCAGCAGCAAAAACCAAAAGTACTTGTCGTAGATGATGAAAAGAATATTCTCAATACAATCGGTATCTGTTTAGAATCGATTGGGATTAATACTACGCTTTGTGCAAAACCGCAGGAAGTACTGCACTTGCTGCATGAAAATGTATTCGATATCGCTTTTGTCGATTTGAAAATGTCGCCAATGGATGGAATTGAAGTCCTTACAGAAATCAAACAGTATTCACCCACAACCACTGTCATCATCATGACAGCCCACGGTTCAGTCAATACCGCAGTAGCTGCGATCAAAAAAGGGGCGTATGATTATCTACAAAAACCATTCGATTTTGATGAATTGAAATTATTTACACAGAAAGTTCTTGCGCATCATCAGCTTGTTCATGAAGTAGCTGAACTTCGTGAAGAACTTGCCTCAATGCAGGGCAGCGGTGAGATTATCACACGTAACCGTGCAATGATGGAACAGCTTGACATTGCAACGCGTGTTGCCGAAAGTGCAATTAGTATTCTGGTTGAAGGAGAAAGCGGCACAGGAAAAGAATTAGTAGCACATTACATTCATCAGAAAAGTAATCGTGCCGATAAACCGTTTGTGAAAGTGAACTGTGCGGCAATTCCGGAACAACTTTTAGAAAGCGAATTATTCGGACATGTGCGTGGAGCGTTCACAGGTGCGTTGAAAGATCGGCAAGGGCGATTTGAATTGGCAGACGGTGGAACAATATTCTTAGACGAAATTGGTGAGTTGCCATCATCCATTCAATCAAAACTTTTGCGTGTTCTGCAGACGAAAGACTTTGAACGTGTTGGTGAAAATGTAACGCGCAAAGTGGATGTGCGGGTGATTTCTGCAACAAATCGTAATTTAGATGAAGCGTTGAAAGAAGGAAGTTTCCGCGAGGATCTTTTCTACCGCTTGAATGGAGTTCGCATAAAACTGCCGTCGCTTCGAGAACGGCCGGAAGATGTACCACTGCTCATCCACCATTTTCTCAAGAAAATTTCAAAAGATCGTGATATAATAATTGCACCGGAAGCTGACAAAGTCCTGAAGGCATATCGTTGGAGCGGCAATGTTCGGGAGTTAGAAAACGTCATCGAGCGTGCAGCGCTTCTTGCCGCAAATGGCGTCATCGAACCCGTACATTTGCCGGAAGAAATTCGCGGAACAACTGAAACAAATGCGCTCTCTTTGGAAGAAACTGAAAAAGTGCAAATCAAGAAAGTTTTACAGATTGCAAAAGATTATGATGAAGCGGCCCGCATTCTTGGCGTAGATCGAAAGACGTTGCTTAACAAGCGCAAAAAATTTGGACTATGAGTATCAAAAGGCTGGGCATTTTTCCTCATTCATTTTCCTATAAAATTTCTCCAATATTGCCTCTCTATACTCGTTATCTATATTCTCGCAGGGAATTTTTCCCCACGCCTTCTCTTTCTGTAATCTCAAAATGAAGATATTGCGTTGAAAAAGCGGTTAAAGTATAGGGTTATGTGGTACTATATTTGAGTAATCAAAGTGGTTTGTACATAGAATTTAAAGAGTAAGGGAATTGAAATGACGACAAAACTTACTACGCTTGACAATCTTGATATAGCTGTACTTGAGCCGCGTGGTTCACTTATTGGCGGCGAAGAAACAGACGAATTAAAAGCCAAAGCGAAAGATTTAGTCGAACAAGGTAACAAGAAACTTGTGCTTGATCTTGGCAGCATTACATATATGAATAGTTCTGGCATAGGCGCTCTCGTGGGTATCCATTCAATGTATCAAAAGGTATCTGGAAAAATTAGCCTTTGCAATGTTGCGAAGGGTGTTCAAAATGTTTTTGTCATTACAAAGCTCACGAGTGTTTTTAATGTAGAAGAAGATCGCAAACAAGCGATCAATAGTCTTAAGGTATAAGTCACAATCATATTCATTTAATATCACACAAATCAGGAGAACGTTTCATGAAGACTTCCACGTTCAATGCTATCGTTATCGTCCTCGCTTTCGTTTTTGGCTGGGTGATTTTCGAATTCTTTTTACCATCCTTCATCAAGGAAGGCGGTGTACTCGTTATCGGTCTTATTGCACTTGTTATCATGTTGATCGCAGTAATCGTTGAGCGCATGCTTACGTTGAAGAAAGCCAGTGGCAAGGGCACTTTAACAGTATTTTTAAAGAACGTGCAACAAGCAGTCAATTCCGGCGATATCGATACAGCGCTTGCCGCATGCGATAAACAACGCGGTTCATGCGCCAATGTTCTCCGTGCGGGTCTGGAAAAATATAAGATGGTTATAGAAGAAGGTGATGTGAAGGGACAGAAAGAATTAATGGAGAGCATTCAACGCTCTATTGAAGAAGCAAGCATGCTCGAAGTACCAATGCTGGAAAAAAACTTATCGATGATGTCCACCATTGCCTCTATTGGCACGATGGTAGGATTGCTCGGAACAGTTATCGGTATGATTCGTGCATTCCAAGCTATGGGTCGCGCCGGTGCACCTGATGCGATTCAGCTTGCCATCGGTATTTCAGAAGCACTCATCAATACAGCTGGTGGCCTTGTTGCAGGTATCGGTGGTATCGTTGCATATAACTTCTTTGTCACGAAAATCGATAACTTCACCTATATGATTGATGAAGCGAGCTATTCCATAATTCAATCATTAGCCTCACGCAGACCGCATAAGAAGTAACTGGGAAAGGTTGACGTTATGCCAAAACATAAAAAAGGACGACTCGGCACTCGCATCGACATGACACCGATGGTGGATGTAGCAATGCTCTTGCTTACGTTTTTCATGTTAACAACGCAATTCAAACCACCCGAGGAGGTTGACGTTATCATTCCGGCATCGCACTCGGAATTCAAATTGCCGGAATCGCACATCATGATGGTGTATGTTACTAAAGACGGCAAGATCTGGCTGGGTGTTGATTCGCAAAGCTTGATGGAGCGGTTATTTGGTACGCAAAACAAATATAGAAAATCAGTCGAAGTGGATAAAAATACACTCGGCAATTTACTCATTACAGCACGTATCAATGATCCAAAACTACGCACGGTTATTAAAGGTGATAAAAACGCACCCTATGGACCGATGGAAGATGTGATGGATGTTTTAGTGAAAGCGAAGATTACGCGTTTTAATCTCGTCACAGATTTGGATAAAGGAGCATAATTTATGGCCGGTGCAGATGTTGTTGAATCAAAATCACACGCAAAAGGAAAGAAGAAGAAAAAGAAGCGTGCTGGTGTTCGCATCGACATGACGCCGATGGTTGACGTTGCAATGTTGTTGTTAACATTCTTCATGCTTACGACAGTCTTCAACAAGCCCCAAACGATGGAACTCAATTTACCTCCTGATGATAAAGTTCAGGTGGAAGTTGCAGCATCAACGCTTCTCACAGTACGTATAGCGCCGAATATGGCTATCTACTGGAGTATGGGTAATGAACCGACTGCGCTTAAAAAAATTGAATTTAAAGAACTGCGTCCGCTGCTGATCGAGAGACTTCGCAGCATTCCAAAACTCATAACGCTGGTGCAGATCGATCGTGATGCAAAATATAACGATATGGTCGACATTATGGATGAGCTTAACCTTGCCAATATCACAAAATTCAGTTTCGCACCAATGAAAGATGCTGATAAAAAGTTGATAGCGAAAGTAGCAGGATAGGAGACGATATGGCGCAAACAATAGCAGTACCTGTCCACTATGGTGCAGCCGAATTAAAAACGGTTGCTCAAAAATATATGATGCTGGGCCTTTTAGCGGGCATCCTCATCTGTTTCTCCGCTGTCGGCACGTATCATCTGAGCGTCTGGTTGAATGAAGATGAAGAGCCTGTGAATATAATTCGTATTGTGAAATACACAGATCTTGGACCGCCGCCCTCGTTGACCAATCAAGCGGCGCCTGCCGTTGCAGTTTCCGGCCCGGCAGTGCGGCCAAGTGTTGGAGTTCCGGTTCCAGTGCCTGATGCAGAAGTCAGCCCGGAGCAGACCATCGCATCACAAACAGAATTGAGCCAGCAATCAGCACCTGCCATCGATGCAGGCGCTAATGCAGGCAATGCTCAAATTGAACAAGACTTAAAGATTGATGATGATACCGCACCACCAGATTTCGTTCCATACGAAAAGGAACCTACGGTTGTCAAGCGGGTTGAACCGAAATATCCGGATCTCGCTTTACGCGCCGGTTTGGAAGGCAATGTATTCGTAAAAGTCTGGGTAGATAAAGAAGGAAAAGTACGTAAGGTCATTCTTCTCAAGAGCGATGCTCCAATTTTTGAAGAAGCTGCGATCGGAGCCGCGAAACAATGGGTCTTTACCCCGGCAGTGATGCAGAAAGGCCCGGTATCGGTTTGGGTTTCCATTCCGTTCCGGTTCAGACTGACGGGAAATAAATAACTATTTGATCACGTCGAAGCTGATGAGTACAAGGAAACAGCACGTCCTGACAAGTTGGGATGAACTGATACTGAGGCTTATCAGCTTTGTGCGTTTATGAAGGTGGGGTTATAAAATCGTGCTGAAGTTTTCCAACATATCGACATATTTAAGTTACTCTGTTTCTATTATTACACTGATGTTCGGAACTATAATTATGAGCGGCATTGCATTTCAATATGTTCCGAATAAATTGCGAATAACATTTGGCGTAGTGCTGATGCTCTGGGGAATTTATCGGTTCGTGTTCACACGGATCCAAGCGCGCCAAGGAAATGAAAAAGATGAGGAAGAATGAAGCGGATACTTCTTTCAATCTTTTTTCTTCTGATTGCAGTAATCAGTGGATGCAAAAAACAGACTGAGACAGCGACATTTGGTTATCATCTTTTGCTTACTGCCGATCCGTATTTACCATTAATGCAGCAAGAAGTAGAACAATTCATGAGTCTCTATCCGCAGGTGAAAATGGAAGTGCGCGGCACAACAACACGAGAAGCAATTGTTTTATTATTAAATGACAGCGTTCATACAATAGTGATCGATCGGCAGTTCAATGAAGAAGAAAAACAAGTTGCACAACAAGCATCTCTTCGGCTTGTTGAGAATAAAATTGCCGAGGATGGCGTTGCGATCATCGTTCACAAACAAAATCCAATTCTGAATATTACTCCGGAGTCGGTGCATCGCATCGTCACAAAAACGGCAATAGAGTGGACACAGATTGCAGAATCGCGCTGGTTCGGGCCTATCGATTTTGTTTTAACCGGAAGAAACTCTGGTATGTATGAATTACTTCAGAAAAAGATTTTTATAGAATCGAAGCCCTTGCAACCAAATGCTGTGATGAACAGTCAACGTGAAGTGATTCAGTACGTATCTGCACATCCGCACTCGGTCGGGTGCGTTGCAGCATCGCTTCTGACCGATGAAAGTTTGAATGTTAAGATGCTCCCGGTTCTTACAAAATCACCGGAAGGCGACGAGAAGGAATACTTACCCAGGCAGCAAGAAATTCACGAATCTCTTTATCCATTCCATTATTCTTTGTATCTTTACAACGCAGAAGTGAAGGCGGCTCTTGGAGTTGGTTTCAGTGCATTAGTACTATCAAGTGTTGGGCAAAAGATTTTTCAGCGATCAGGCTTGGTGCCTGTCTCTATTCCTTATCGGACTATTCAGTTACATGCGGAGTGAAACGACAATGAAGCGTATCCTTTTGGTTGCAGCGGCTATCTTAATCGCTGCCACAACAACAGTCAGCAGTCAGCCACAACTTGATAAAGCTAAAGATCTGCTAAAACAAAAAAAGTACGATGAGGCAATTGCTGTCTGCCAAATCTACCTCCAGTCCAGTACGCGCAATGAAAATGGATGGTTAGTTCTTGCAAAAGCGTACCAACAAGCGCAAAATCTCGACTCTGCAGAAATTGCTGCAAAGAAAGCAGTACAATTAGATGACGAGATGATGGAAGGATATACGGTCCTCGGGCAGGTTCAGCTTGCGAAGAAAAATGCCCAAGACGCCTATGCAACAGCAAAGCAAGGGTTGAAGATGACGAGGAAAAAGGAGTCCAGATATCCTCCTTTACTTGTCGTACTGGGACAAAGTCTGATAGCCTTAGATTCTGCTGATGCAGCGTTGGTTGCCTCTGCAGAAGCAAAGGAATTAGATCCACAGAATGCAACCGCGTACGAAGTTATGGGAGATGCATATTTGAAACAAAAAGTGACGCCCATGGCGATTAGTAGTTATGAAAAGTCATTGGAAATTGATTCGCTTCAGCATGGTGTATTGTACAAAATAGCTAATGCCCATAAGAATGAACGGCAATATACAAAAGCGGCAGAAGTGTATGTGCGTATTCTTGCCCTCGATCCAAATAATGATGCAGCGCGGCTTGAGCTTGCAGGATTATTCTATCGAGCACGGCAATATGCAAATTGCGCAAGAACACTAAAAGAATACTTTAACAACCAGAAGAATCCTCCAAAAGACATTCAAGCGATATATTTAGAAGCACTGTATAAAAGTAAACAATATAAAGAAGCGTTTGAAGTAGCGAAGGGATACCTGAAACTCGAACCAAATTCAATACTTGCGCATAGGGCTATTGCCTATGGAAATCTTATCGACAAACAATATGCACAGTCTATTGAGGCATATAAAAAAATCGCAACACTTGATACAATGGAGTTTGATGATTATCGCTGGTTAGGAACTGCCTACAGACAAATAAAAAAAGATTCGATGGCAGCAGTTACCTGGGAACAAGCGCTCAAAGATACGACACAGCCAATTACTCTAAGGTCGTATTTGTATGGCGAAGTAGGATCGATTTGGATGAATTTCAAGCGTTATGACCGGGCAGCAGAGTTTTTCCAAAAGCGAGTTCTGCTGGATACAACAGCCGTGGCTGCTTCGATCAATTTAGCGAACTGTTTAATACAATTAGAAGAATATGAAAAAGCGATATCAGCTTTACGAAAAGCAGTTAATCGATATCCTAAATATCCTCCCGCTTATATCAACCTGGGTATTTGTTATTATCAGATGAAAGATTTTGATGCCGGTCGTAAAGAATTTGAAATGGCTATCAAAGTTATTGATACTGCAGAATCAAAATATCGTATTGATCTTGCCGATGCCAATCGCTTTATCGCACTGGCGTTGATGTTGGAAAAGAAATCGACTCCCGAGGCATCTCAAAAGAAATGGGAAGATGCCATTGTCTACTTAAGAAAGTCAGTGAAGTACAAAGAAGATGTTGGTCAAGCACATCTCCTTCTTGGACAGTGTTTCCAGAATTTAAATAAAAAGGAAGATGCTATTAAAGAATATAAGCGAACGCTTCAGCTTGAACCTAAGAATGAAGCTGCTAAAAAAGGCTTAAAAGATTTACAGCCCGAATAAATATCGAATTGCTGTTTCGACGAATTTAAAAATAAAAAAAGTTCTTTCACCAGCTCTAATCGAAAGGAACCGCGATGAATAAAAAAATTATCCTCTTCTTGTTTGCAGCATGTGCCATATTCTACGGATGCAAAAAAAATGAAGCTGCAAATATCAAAGAATGGACACAGTTTCAAGATCAATTCTTCAAAGTTTCGTTTAACTATCCCAAGGATTGGGTCGTCGTCACAGAATCGAAGAAAGTGATCATCTCATCTTCATCCGAAGCGGCCGAGAAATTTTTTGATCACGATTCACGCAAACCCGATGGCATCCAGATCGTTATCGCATCGGAGCGCAGTGATTCTATGCAGGATTACGCGAAGTATATCCAGGAATTCAAAGACAGTAAAACTGCTGAAGGATTCACTGTTAAAGAAATTGAAGACGCCGCGATTGAAGGCCTTAGTGCCAAGAAGGTAGCTTATACCGGTGCGTATGATGAGAACACAAAAATTAACTCGATCTGCGTTGCCACATTGAAAGATTCCGTAATTTATTATGTGCAATATTCTGCCTTCAACAATCTGTTTGAACCCTATAAAGTTGTGTTTGATTCGGTGATGGCGTCCTTGTCGCTCCCTAAAAAAATTGTCATTGAAAAAGGCGTTGACCCCGCAATTCCGATTGCACAAACCGAACGGTATTCAGATAACTATCTCCAATTGGAATATCCTGCTAATTTTGGCACGACTGATATGGCAAAGAAGGGAGATGTGATATCGGCAGTAAGATTTATGGGAGTTAATAAAGTTTCGAGAAATGATTGTACTATTGATATCGATGTGCGGCCTTCAAAGAAACTTATGTTAGATAAAGTCGTTGCGCAAAATTCAAAATTCTTTAAGGCATCCAACAAAGGGAATACGACAATTGGCGGAGAAAAAACAACCTATTTAGATTATTCCATTGTAAGAAATGTTGATAGCAGAGTCTATTTTGTCGTCAAAAACGACAAAATATTCCGCATTATCTTGAACTATTATTCTCCAATGAAGAAGGACTTCCTGCCTGCATTTGAGAAAGTCATTGCTTCCATTCGCTTTAAGTAGTATTATTATTCCCATCTTTTGATAAGCCGAGGTCATGCAACGGCCTCGGCTTCCCTTTGTTGAATTCGGAATTTGAATTTTGGATCCTGATGGTTCTAGTAGTGCCTCACTACCACACTCGGGGGTGAAGGAATATGCTACAAGCCGACCGCGTGTTCTCGGATGGCTCCGCAGTGCAGCAATTCTCGATGGTGACTGGGGTACCAGTGTCGCTTACGTCATGGGAATTGGATTCGCTCTTGCGGGCTATTCAAGCTTCTGGCATCTCTGTTTTATGATGGCGTTAACCACCCTCGTCGCCGTCAATTATATTACCATCTGTCGTCTCTATCCTCACGGTGGCGGAGTCTATAGCTCTGTTTATCATCGCTCTCAACTATTAGCTGTCATCGGCGCGTTACTTTTGGCGGCAGACTATGTTGTTACTATGGCTTTATCTGTGCTCGATGCCTGCCATTATCTTAATCTCGAATTTCCAGCATTATGGGCGATTATCATTATAGGCATTGTTGGCTCGATCAACTGGTTTGGACCAAAACATTCCGGTGGCTTGGCACTTATAATTTCCGCTCTTACACTTGCTACATTAGCGACGATAATATTTTCTTCTGTAGGAACCGCTATTCAACAAGCAACGATTATTCGGCCAGAAGGCGGATTGTTCCATAACTGGGGCATCTTCATCGGATTCATTCTAAGCTTATCTGGTATTGAAGCTATTTCCAATATGACAGGTTTGATGAAAGATCCTGCCCGGGATTCTCGTCGCGCTATACTATCCGTTCTCGCAAAAGTCATTATTGCCAATCTTCTACTCGGGCTTGCAATGCATGCTGTACAGGGGTTGAATCCTGGTGACCACAAGGAAGATATGCTTCGCTTCCTTGGTGAGCATTACGTTGGTGCATGGTTCGGATGGTTTGTTGCATTCTCTCTTGGCACTCTACTGATTTCGGCTGGTAATACTGCGCTCAACGATTTGATTTCCATTCAATTTTTAATGGCAGTGGATAAGGAACTTCCTTTATCACTTCGCAAGCTAAATCGTCATGGTGTGCCTATGATTCCTCTTGTGGTTACAACGATTCTGCCCATTACAGTGTTACTGATTATTCAAGATGTGGAGATGCTTTCTCATCTTTATGCCATCGGATTGGTGGGTGCAATGGTCATCAATCTTGGTTCGACGGCGACAGATAAATCGGTTAGTATGAAGTCGTACGTAAAAATTTTGATGCTGGTTTCGGCGGCAGTGCTCTTTTTAATTGAAATATCAATTGCTGTTAAAAAGCACGAGGCAACAATTTTTGCAGGACTTATTTTGTTGCTTGGCCTTGCCGCTCGTCAGGTAGTCAAATGGAAACTTGCCTCCAAACCAATTCCCGCTGAAGTAGTGCAGGCCTTTCCTGTGCCAACGCGCAAACGTCGCCGAACATCTATTCCATCCACAAAGTATCTTCTTGCTCTTAAAGATGTGAATGATCGGCTGTTGAAGTTTGCTCTTGATGAAGCAAAACAGCGAGGTGCATTACTCTTCGTCTTGCGCGTTAAAGAAATTGCAGTAGGTACATTGCCGGAAAGGATAGAAATGAAAGTGAATGGCGAAGAAGAACATATCGAAACTATTTGTTCGTCCTCGGGCATAGACTTTCAGATTATTTCAATCCCGAGTTACGAAGTCGGGTATACTATTGCCGAACAAGCCGCAACGTTTGGTGTTGACCGTGTAATTATGGGAGCTACTAAACGCAGTGTGTTGGAAAACATGCTCAGAGGTAGTGTGATGCGCTCTCTAAGTGCGTTGCTGCCGGAAGAAGTGCAGCTTATCATCTTCGGCGGCTGAGCACCCCAAAATCATTTCAATCTATTCTTTTATAGGTGTTCACTTGCTTCTTGTAGGAAATCCTTTCTATCTTTACAAGTAGTAATTCATATAGTGTGAAGTACTTTTTGGAAAGCAGCGGCAATGCATACGATTCTTCTGTGGGTTGGGTTTAATCTTTTTATTTTATTTCTCCTAACAATCGACTTGAAAGTGTTAAATCGCAAACCGCATGAGATTAGTATTAAAGAATCTTTGATGTGGAGCGGAGTGTGGATTGCTCTGTCGCTTCTCTTCAATATTGGGGTTTATTCCTGGTTTGGCCGAGAGTCTGCATTGCAATTTTTTACCGGGTACTTGATTGAAAAATCTTTGAGCATTGATAATCTGTTCGTTTTCCTTCTTCTTTTTTCCTTCTTTAAAGTTCCGGCAAGATACCAGCATAAAGTACTCTATTGGGGAATCATAGGCGCCTTGATCATGCGTGGCTTATTGATCATTCTTGGCGCTGCATTAATAACACGATTCCATTGGATCCTGTATATCTTCGGATTATTTCTTGTCGTTACGGGAGTTAAAATGGCGTTTCAGAATGAAAAAAAAGAGGTGCACCCGGAGCGTAATATTGTTGTTCGGTTCTTTAAAAAATTCTTTCCTGTTACAGCTGGTTACCACGAAGAAAAGTTTTTTGTGAAAACGAGTGGGAAACGCTACGGCACACTTCTACTCGTCGTTTTAATAGTGATAGAAACAACGGATTTGCTTTTTGCTGTTGATTCAATCCCTGCAATATTTGCTATTACGCAAGATTCATTTATTATCTACACCTCCAACGTGTTTGCCATCCTTGGACTGCGATCTCTCTACTTTGCTCTTGCCGGCATTATGGATTTGTTCTACTACCTTCGACACGGATTGTCGGTTGTTCTGACGTTAATAGGATTGAAGATGTTGTTCATGGGATATGTGAATATTCCGATCGGTTTAGCACTGGGAGTGGTAGGAACTGTTTTATTAATTGCAGTTGCAGCCTCGGTTATTCGGGCAAAAATTCAAAATAATAATTTGTAACGAATAGTAGATAATTTAAGTAGTGTCTTTACCAAACAATTAGATATATTTTTACATCCTCTACTTTACAAGAACTGACCACAGCTTTTATCTTCCAACTAATCATGATGGACGTTTGTGTTACAGTAGAAATAAATGGTCCACGCGTTCTGTTAGGTTGTGTGTCTACAATCGTCGTTATGCTATGGATCAAAAAATTAATGAAGTCGCCGATATATTAATTCGACACTTCATTGACCGCTCCGAAGTGATAATTGTTTTACTTAAAACGAAAAAGGCATACAACCTTATCTGTTGTACGCCTTTTTTGATTTTACAAGAGAATGTTCATTCGCAAGAAATGAAATGCATCTCTTACACCTTAGAAACGTTCATTGCTTGCAGGCCCTTCGGTCCTGTCTGGACTTCGAACTGCACTTTGTCGCCGTCGTTCAGGGTTTTGTACCCGTCACCAACAATCGACTTGTAATGGACGAACACATCTTCGCCATTTGCGCGAGAAATAAATCCAAACCCTTTAGCTCCGTTGAACCACTTGACTGTTCCTTCTTCCATGGAACAAATCCTTTCCTAAAAAGTTGCCCCGATCAACCGTCGGGTCGGTGTACGCCGCAGTTACCGACTTTTGCGAAAAACATCAACGAACATAGGTGCCAATTGGTGGATGTTCGATGACAGCTTCTTACACTTGGGATGCGAAAATTTTTTCCATCAAAAGATTATAGAAGCGATTTCTCTTATACGATTGTTTCCGAGAATTCTCACAAAGAAGCAAGCACGGTGTACTATTACTTGGCATGCATATAATACAGATTGTTCGGATAAGTTCCAAGAGGAAAAACGAACGCTTTACCATTTCGGTTGACTATCTAATACCCCATACAGAAAAACTAGGAGTTTTAAAGATGACTCATTCTTCATCAAGAGAGGGTTAATGCGGTATTTAGAAATCTTAATGAGAGGTCTTCAATGCTCCGTTTAAGAACTATAGCTGTTGTGTCCATCTTCTACAAGTGGAAATTTACTTGACACATAGGTCTGTTTTTCTTAAAGTAAATAGAGAGAGTATCATTAATTTCAGCTGATTATATCGTCCTTTTATAAATCCATTTTATGATGAGTAGCATTGAAATGGATTTTCTGAAAATGTCAGCATCGTACATTTTACTTATTGAATATGTTCGTTAATAACGTTTATCATAAAAATGCAGGAAATACAGTGATTCAAGATCCTCATCAAATTCTTAAAGATCTCAAACCGACAAAGCCCTTTTTTGTGGGAATTGATTCTGATGGTTGTGCGTTCGACACGATGGAAATAAAACATAAAGAATGTTTTTGTCCTAACTTCATTCGTTATTGGGGGTTACAAAACATTTCAAAATATGTTCGTGAAACTTGGGATTTTGTAAATTTATATTCCCAGACGAGAGGATGCAACCGTTTCCATGCGGTCATAGAAGTAATACGCCTACTTACGGAACGAAAAGAAGTAAAGGCGCGCGATGCAAAACTTCCGGATGTTACTCCTTTGATTGAATGGGTAAAGAAAGAAACAAAACTTGGTAATCCTGCGCTTGAGCGCTATGCAAAAGAAGTGAACGATCCAATAATTGATAGAACCCTAGCCTGGTCGAAAGCGGTTAACAAATCAATCGGTGAAATAGTTTATGGCATTCCTCCCTTTCCGTGGGTTCGTGAATCCCTCATTAAGTTTAATGAAAACGCTGATGTGATAGTTGTTTCTCAAACCCCGGGAGAGGCGCTGAATCGTGAATGGATAGAACATGATATCGAGAAGTTCGTTAAAATAATTTGCGGGCAGGAATATGGCACGAAAACCGAGCATATTCAATACGCTGCAAAAGGAAAATATCCCGACGATAAAATATTGATGATCGGAGATGCTCCCGGAGATATGAATGCAGCGAAATCGAATGGCGCATTATTCTATCCGATCAATCCTGGGCATGAAGAGGATTCTTGGGAACAATTATACAAAGAAGGAATAGATCGTTTCTTCAATGGTTCGTTTGCAGGCGAGCATGAGAAAAAGTTGATTGAAGAATTCAATAAGTGCTTACCGAAAACGCCGAGTTGGGCATAACACTTATATTCTCTGTATCGAAAAAGAAATTCCGCCCGACTGAGCCGCTCTATTGCACCCTGATTGACTTAAAGATGCATACTTCCCAAATCAGCCGACTCTCCGTCAAATGTTGTCATGATAATCTTACAGTCCTTTGACAAGGTTGACAGCTTCTTTTACAAGAGTCGTCATTTCGTTGAATTTGCCATTCGAGATCATCTCTTTCGTAACCATCCAGCTTCCTCCACAAGCAAGTACTTGTTTAAAGGAAAGATAGTCACGAACATTCTTCGCATCGATGCCGCCTGTCGGAATAAATTTAATCATGCCATAAGGTGCACTGATCGCTTTCAATGTTTTCAAACCGCCATAAGCTTCTGCAGGGGAGAACTTAAAAATATTCAAACCATACTCAAGTCCCATTTCAATTTCTGTCGGAGTGCAAATTCCTGGAGTAATTTGGATTTTATTTTCGACACAATATTTTACAACTTTTGGATTGAAACCGGGAGACACAATAAAGGTCGCACCAGAATCGACAGCTGCCTTTACTTGATCCACTGAAAGAACGGTCCCGGCACCAAGACAAAATTCTTTAAACTTTGCAATACGTTTTATAGATTCCGCCGCCGCCGCTGTTCGAAATGTAACTTCTGCACATGGCAAACCACCTGCAATAAGAGCTTCAGCTAATGGTTCCGCATTTCTTGCGTCTTCCAAAACAACAACAGGCACTAATCGTATTTCGCCAAGTCTTTTTAAGACTTCTGACATAGTGTTCTCCTCTATAAATTTTATTGACTATTACTTCAATACATCAAGTAAGTTGTCTACCGCAACGGAAACAGCCTTATCAACTGTAACACCGGCAATGACGTATTTACAATATACGCTCCCTTTTTCATTTTGTCGATAGTTACTTTTTTCACGAATGACTTTTAATTTAGCAGTGCTGGACTGCACAAACTTATGATGAGTGAATAATTTTACGTAAGATACGAGATGATGGAGAATCCTTAAAGAGATATTGCGCAGAATTTAGTACGGAGGGTCTAAGATCTTTTTCAGAGATTCATTTTAAAGCCATTCGAACAAAGTGTTCGATGCCCTGCAGGATGTACTTAAAATTTTTCAGGCAACCATATTGAGTATTCTTTGTTCATAATAACTTTCTGCCGGGACTTCTCCGATTGTTCCAGATAAAGGTTGGCATGCCAACAATGCGCGAACCATTTCATCCAATTTTAGCGGCTTGGTAACATAATCATTCATACCAATTGAGAGAAAGCTTTCTCTATCACCCTGCGAGGCATTGGCTGTCATTGCGATGATGTGCGGTTGTTCATTGGCAGGGAAATCTTTTCGTATCGCCATCGTTGCTTCTCGACCATCCATTTCCGGCATTTCGGCGTCCATCAAAATTACGTCATAAGATTGGCGCTTTAGTGCATCTATCGCTTCGATACCGTTGAATGCAACATCTGCGCGATACCCAAGCTTCTTGAGGAACCAGAGGGTGATTTTCAAATTGACAAGGCTATCTTCCGCAAGCAAAATTTTCAGAGGGTGCTGTTGTCCTATTTGCATGTCAAATTTAGGGAGATTCTCAATTGTCGTCCGTAGCAACCGACGATCTGCTTCCTTTGGGTCTAGTACCTGGTTGTATTCGGCTTCTGCTTCACATACTCGGCTTTGTACTTCAACCGGTTCGCAAGGAGTTTCTGTAATTGTTATCTCTGTATATTCCATGACAACCTCCAATCGTTTGTTCTGAAGAAACCGAATTCACTTCAAAAACTACAATCCTTATGCCAACATGTAAAAGCGAGAAATTTTTTAAAAAAGGTTGTATTTGATGAATCGAGGCTAATTCTCTCACTTATGAAGATGCCATCAACTGAGAACTTTGTAGAGATTTCAATTGCGACCGTTGATAAGAAGTTATTCTAGCGTCAAAGTGAAGCGGATGGGTCATTATCAACTTAAGAAATAATAATCGTTTTATTTAACGGAGCTTCCGACATAGGTGAAAAACAGTCTTTTCCCCTGAGATTCTTTTTCTTGACAGTTTTCTGTCATTTCAAAAATACATCAAAGATTTTCCTTGGTGAGGTCGTTATGGATTGAAAGCGTACATCCTCAATTTTAAGTCCAAAGTGCATCACTTATTACGTGGATCGGTATGAGTTTGATTTATAAATTATAGATTTACATCCGAATTTTTTTGTCAGAGTTGATGAAATATTTTTGACCAGCAAACATGATTTCAACCTCTGAACCAGAAAGCCAACTTTTTCGCAACTCCTGATTAGCGATTATATAATGAATACGTGAAATAAGAAAA
>JBEKAY010000006.1:0-105712 GCA_050015675.1 Bacteroidota bacterium
CCAATGTACTTAATAACGCTAACTTTAATGGTATTAAAAACTTCCTGAACAAAAGAAACAGCAAGCAGGCTATTAACCCTAAAAGCAATATATTAGTGAGATGATACATCCATGTATTATTTCCACCCGACAAGCATATGTCAGCCATGTACGATAATGTTTGCAGAGGACGGTAAAAGTGGCTACTCTTTACAATAAAGGCATCTTTAAGGAATACCTGGGGTGCATTTCTGAAATCGCTTAAAAAAGCAATGTTGTTTGTGATTATTTCATTATCATCAAAATAAATAAAGCCAAAGCTAAGGGTTTGCAGGTAAAGCAATACAGGCAGGCAAAAAACGATAACAATGGGAAGGATTGTATCTTTCTTATTCTTTAGAAAAATCAAAAGTATTTGCTTCGAATGTAATTCTTCTTTGTTGGCAGTTAAATTCTTCATCATTTTTTTCATGTTTTTTATTTTATACTAAAAAATGGGGTTCCTTAAACAACTCATTTTTGTACTTTTCCATTCCAGCATTACCAAACCATTTAATTATAAACTTAGCGATAAATATATTAAAAGTGCGGTAATCCTGGATACTTAAATAAAAAAATGTAAAAAGAGTTAACACCAACTCGACTGTACCATGCAAAGAGAGTGTGCATATTACTGCACCTTATTATGAGTTAGTTTTGCAAATAAAGAATTAAACGTGTCAACAAAGCAATATTCTGTGCTACAAGTATTTTCTTTATCGGAATTGCAATTACTACCTGAAAATAAATCTTACATGAACCGTAGAATTAACGCTGGTGGAACAGGGAAAAGATTGTCAATAATTTTTTACTGCGGTTGAAGGAAAGATGAATCACCAGTAATTTTTTTGACGACCTCATTTGTAAGTGAACCAAATAAAAATTGAATGCTATTGTATTTTATTAATTGAATGTTGTTTGAAATGTTGTTACGTTAGAAAAACAAGGTGAAAAATGCAAATGAATTTTATCTTTAGAGAAAAATTAATATTCATGCCAACTTTTGAGGGCATCAGAATACCCCACACGCCTCGTTCCCTCTAAAGAGGAGACGTTTATGTGCACCGCGCAAGTTTATTGAATGGCGAGATATTGTTTGATGATAGTGTTCGCGTTTGTCAAACCGGGATTCCAGGTGGTGACATCTCCCTGAGAATTCAACAGCACAGTCGTTGGCACAGTCATAACGCGCATAAGTTTTGCAAGCGCTTGTTCTTCAAGTGCGTTGAGCTTTTGTACTTTTAATGTCCTGCCAGATTTCTGCAAGACCGCCTGTGCCCGTTCGATCTGCCGCTCTTGGGGTTTGCATTGCGCGCAATGAGATGTCCAAAAGTACAAGAGCACCGGCTTGCCCGTTTCAATATTGATTGGCAATCGTTTCTTGCGGGACCGTAAACGTACCTTCCATTCGCTGTAAGTGCTATAGGACTTAACAACAAGAACGAATGCAAGAAATATTTCGGACGATAAGAGGATTCGTTGAATAATTATTTGCGTCATCATAATGTTCTTTTATTGTGATTGAATTCGGAACCCCGGCACTCCGAGTTTCCTCAACTGGTAATACACAAAACAGCCGGTGCAAAATCCCAGGAAGAGATTTGCCGCTGCAAGTGCGATGACGATCCATGCGAAGATCCATCCAAGAAGAGGCGATCCGGTATAGAGTAACAAACTGCCTATGCCAAGCACGATTCCGCCAAGTAGTTGCGCGAACTCATGCGGGGCCGGAATATCTTCTACCGGATTTGGTTTTAATAAATTTAATGGTTTGATCACATATTTATATGTCAGTTTGAACAATGCAAAGTTCGAGTTGATCGAACTTGCAATAAGCACCACCGCGACAAGAGATGGGAAGAATGGCTGGTTCAGAATAAAACCGAGCAGTGTGAGTGAAATGATAGATATCTGATTGAATTTTAACGTACTGTAATCAATTGTCTGTCGTATTGTATTCATAGTTTTTCTCATTGCCATAACTTAGGCGTCACAAACCATTTCGTGACGCCAAGTCATTGATAACAATTTATTTTCGCTCGTGTAATTTTTCCATATTTACTTTATGCTGGGAAAAGTCCTTCAACTGAGAGATACCGTTCACCTGTATCGTAATTGAATGTGAGGATTCTGCCTCCCGGTTTCAATTCGGGAAGTTTCTTTGCAACCGCCGCCAACGATGCGCCGGTGGAAACACCGACGAGAATTCCTTCTTCACGCGCGGCACGTTGTGCATAGTCGTACGCTTCCTCTTTTGTAATTTGGATAGCGCCATCGATAGATTGGACGTGAAGATTCTTCGGAATAAAACCCGCACCAATTCCCTGAATCGGATGAGGCGAGGGTTTGCCGCCGCTGATGACCGGCGAAGCCGCGGGCTCTACTGCATAGACTTTTAATCCTTTGTAAACCTTTTTCAATTCTTCCGCGACTGCTGTAATATGTCCGCCGGTGCCGACACCTGTAATGATGATGTCGATGCCTTGCGGAAAATCCGCCAGAATTTCTTTCGCGGTCGTCCTCCGGTGAACTTCTATGTTGGCTTCGTTTTCGAATTGCTGAGGAACCCATGCATTGGGAAGGGACGCAGCAAGCTCCTTCGCACGTTCAATAGCACCCGTCATTCCTTTTTCGCGCGGTGTTAAATCGAACTGCGCGCCGTACGCTGCCATCAAACGGCGGCGCTCGACTGAAAATGATTCCGGCATCACAAGAATGAGTTTATATTTCTTAACGGCGGCAACAAGCGCCAATCCAATTCCGGTGTTGCCGGAGGTTGGTTCGACAATCACAGTATCCGGTTTTAACAGTCCGCGCCGTTCGGCGTCTTCTATCATCGATAGTGCAATACGGTCTTTGATACTTCCGCCCGGATTGCTTCGTTCAAGTTTTATCCAGACTTCTTTTTCCCCAAATAGACGATTGATGCGAACGTGAGGTGTTCTGCCGATAGTTTCAAGAATATTTAAAGCTTTCATAGTATCTCCTTTTATTATTAATCGATGTTCTCTCGTTATTTATTCTAACAAACTTTATGCCTTTAATGTTTCAGCAAGCGCCTGATCGAAATCGGCAATGATGTCGTCGATATGCTCAAGTCCTACGGACACGCGAACTAATTCCGGTAAAACTCCGCTCGACTTTTGCTCTGCATCGCTCAATTGCTGGTGCGTCGTCGATGCCGGATGAATAACAAGCGTTTTCGCATCTCCGACATTTGCAAGGAGACTTGCAAGTTTTACGTTATCGATCAGCTTTCTTCCTGCTTTCACACCGCCTTTGACGCCGAATGCAAGCACACCACCGAATTGTCCCTTACGCAAATATTTCTTCGCGCTGGCGTGGTAGGGATGGCTTTCCAATCCAGGATACCAGACCCAACTCACTTGTTTGTGGCCCTCCAGATATTTTGCAAGCACTAATGCGTTAGCATTATGCCGTTCGCCGCGGAGTGAAAGTGTTTCAAGTCCCTGGAGAAGTAGAAATGCATTGAACGGACTCAGTGCCGGACCAAGATCGCGCAGTTGCTCCACTCGCGCCCTTATGATGAACGCGATATTGCCGAACTGCCCTTTTAAACCAAACACATCCCAGAAATTCAAGTTATGATAACTAGGACTCGGTTCTGTGAAAATTGGGAAGTTGCCGTTTCCCCAGTCGAACTTACCGGAATCGACGATCACGCCGCCGATAGATGTTCCGTGTCCGCCGATCCACTTCGTTGCCGAGTGCATTACAATATCGGCGCCGTAAGAGATCGGATTTGTCAAATAGCCGCCCTGTCCGAATGTATTATCCACGACGAGAGGAATTCCATGCGAGTGCGCCAATTTGGCGAGCGACTCAAAGTCGGGAACGTTCAGGCGCGGGTTGCTGATGGATTCTACGTAGAGCGCTTTTGTTTTTTTGTCAATGAGTTTTCCAAGTGCATCCGGGCTGTCACCGTCGGCAAATTTTACATTGATACCGAGACGGGGGAACGTCACTTTAAACTGATTGTATGTCCCTCCGTACAAATTGCTTGATGAAACGATATTTTCACCTGCTTGTGTAATAGTGGAGAGTGCAATAAATTGCGCCGCTTGTCCCGACGCAACTCCGAGTGCAGCGACACCACCTTCAAGCGCCGCGATGCGTTCTTCGAAGACGGCGACGGTTGGATTCATGATGCGGCTGTAAATGTTGCCAAATTCCTGCAGGCCAAACAAACGTCCGGCATGATCTGCATCATTGAAGACGTACGATGTTGTCTGATAAATTGGAACTGCCCGTGAATTTGTTGTCTTATCGACCACTTGCCCCGCATGGAGTTGGAGAGTTTCGAATTTATACTTTGGTGCGCTCATTGTATAACCTTTCTGTTAGTTGTATATGATGATTGTTTGTTGATGTCAATTTGTTTGTTTCTCCTTCGTTGAGGGAATGAGGGGGCTATAAACGAAAAAACCCCTTCCGGGAATTTTCCAGAAGAGGTTATAAAAAGCCTCATCTCATCCTTCCCTTAACCGCGGCATGCGATTTGGGGTTAGGCGTCATCAGGTTTGAACCCTCGACCTTATCTCTGAGGTGATGCGTTTTGTATTACAGTGAACAGGCCGATGAATTACCGTTATCCAATATCGTCGCGCGGAGTTGCGATAAGCAGTTACAACAACACCTGCTGGCTGTTCTATCGATTGTCAGGGCTATTACCGCTTCCAGAATAATAATCGAAGATGTTGTATTTGAGTCTTTCATCGGTCTTTTCTTGGAGCTTTATTGCTCCTTCTTGACTTTAGTATAATACATAGATTTGAATTTGTCAATAGGCGAATAAAAAAACTGCAAACCGTTTTATAAACGAGGAACAATGTAGAGAATAAAATCGTTGATATTATGTTAATGAAAAACTATTTCCATCTTAGAGAGAGGAAAGTGATGGATGCACAGAACGAAATACAAGTAACATCACATCAATTAGAAGTTGTTAAAAGCATCGAAGGATTTGTTGGCGAGCATTTGAATTCATTGCTTATGAAAGTTGAAGAAAGCTGGCAGCCATCCGATTTTTTACCGGACTTGAATGCAGAAAATTGGATCGAGCAATTGACAGATTTTCGTAAAAGTGCCGTTGCGTTATCCGATGAAGTGCTTGTAGTCCTTGTCGGCGACATGGTGACTGAAGAGGCATTGCCGACTTATCAAACCTGGCTCAATCGATTACGTGGTGTCACCGACCAAACAGGTGCGAGTCCATCACCATGGGCGCGATGGAGCCGCGGATGGACATCAGAGGAAAATCGTCACGGCGATTTACTGAACAAATATCTTTATCTCACCGGCCGCGTTGATATGCGTTCGATCGAAACAACAATCCATCATCTCATAAACAACGGTTTTGATCCACAAACAGAAAACGATCCGTATCTTGGATTTGTCTATACATCCTTTCAAGAACGGGCGACCAAAATATCTCATCGAAACGTCGGCGTTCTTGCTAAGCGGGCAGGCGAGGATCATCTTCATAAGATCTGCGGAATGATTGCCGGCGATGAAGCACGCCACGAAAAAGCATATAAGATGTTTATGGCAAAAATCTTTGAGCTTGATCCAGCAAAAGCAGTACTCGCATTTGCAAAAATGATGAAATCAAAAATTGCGATGCCTGCTATGCTGATGGATGATGGGAGAGATAAGAATTTATTCTCAAAGTTTTCCCTTGTTGCGCAAAAGATAGGCGTGTACACGGCGAAAGATTATGCGGAAATTATTGGAGCGCTGGTCAACGAGTGGAAGATCGAGGGCTTAACCGGCATATCTGGTGCATCTACAAAAGCTCAAGAATATTTGTGCGGACTTTCCGAAAGATATCTCAAACTTGCTGAGCACATGAGTTTCTCAGGTGTGGAGAAGTTTAGTTGGCTTTATGATAGAGAAATTACGCTTACGACGATCGGGTGAAATATTAAGTAAGAGACGGTAAAAGGGAGAGGGGAGAGGCGGGGGTTTATTCTTAAGCGTACGTTTCGTATAATGCAATCAGGAAATGCTATAATCAAAGAACGGAATGAAAATTTATACCAAAACCGGTGACACAGGTGATACTTCACTTTTTGGTGGAAAGCGTGTGCCGAAAAGTTCACCCCGCATTGAAGCGTACGGCACAGTGGATGAATTGAATGCACAGATCGGAGTTGTCCGCGCCCTCAAACCTTCTGCCGAAGTGGACAGCCTTCTCGAGCATATTCAGAATCAGCTCTTTGTGCTTGGTGCCGACCTTGCCGCACCTTTCGACACAGCGCCGGCAAGTATAAAACGAATTCAACAAAATGAAATTCAATTTCTAGAAGTAACAATTGATCGATTGAATGCACAGTTGGAACCATTGAAATCATTTATTCTGCCAAGCGGTTCGCTTGTAAGTGCACAGTTGCATGTTGCAAGGACAATATGCCGCCGTGCCGAACGATTGGTTGATGCGCTTGGAAGAAAAGAACAGATTGGAAAACTTCCGCTCGTGTATCTCAATCGTCTTGCCGATCTTTTGTTTGTGACAGGGCGGTATGTCAATAAGCTTACAGGAATGGAAGAAACGAAATGGACCGGAACAACGAAGAATGATTAATATGTCATTGCCATTTCTCATTCGTCACTATTCATTGTTGAGGTATTGCTTTTCGATTTGACTTATCCTACATTTCCTAAGCTTCTTTCCTTGGTGTTAGCACTCAATTACAATATTTCATCGCATTGTATCGAATAATCAAAAAGGGTTATTGTCATGTCTACCGCTCTTTCCATTCTCCTGCTTGAAGATGATCCGTCATCCATCCGGCTGTTCACCCGTAAAATTCAATCTGCTCCTGTAGAGATGATTGTTAAAGATGTTCGTAATAAAGAAACATTCCTTCGTGAACTTGAA
The DNA here is from genome assembly GCA_050015675.1 of Bacteroidota bacterium. Classification (GTDB taxonomy): domain Bacteria; phylum Bacteroidota; class Ignavibacteria; order UBA10030; family UBA10030; genus Fen-1298. The sequence continues at coordinate 6,920 of JBEKAY010000006.1, forward strand.
TCGCCTCAATTTGATTGCATCGTCCTCGATTACACGCTTCCCGATATCAATGGAATCGAAGCTCTTCGGCTTGTGAAGGAGTTTGCACCTGGGACGCCTACGATTATTTATACCGGCTCTGTAGGAGAAGAAAAAGCGGTCGAATGCATGAAAGAAGGAGCGTCTGAATTTCTTTTAAAGACAAACAGCATTCGATTGGTTCCTGCAATTCTTTCTGTCGTAAGTCAGAAACGTGATCGCGAAGCACGTATCATTGCAGAAGAAGCACAGAAACAAAGTGAGGCGCGGTTCAAGGCGCTTGCGGAGGTGAGTACTGCTTTAATTTTTATTTATCAGGGGGAACGATTCACGTATGTTAATACCGCCTCACAACAGATCACCGGTTATACGGAAGCTGAATTGCTAAATATGAAATTTTGGGAGTTAGTGCACCCGGATTATCGTGAGATGGTTCATCATCGAGGACTGGCACGGCAGCGCAATGAGGATGTGCCTGCTCGGTACGATTTTAAAATTATCACAAAAGAGGGAAAAGAGCGATGGTTGGATTTTGCTGCCAGCGCGATTCAGTACGATAATATTCCCGCTGGGCTTGGAATTGCGTTTGATGTAACGGTTCGAAAACACATAGAAGAACAATTACAAGCATCGGAACTTCGGTACCGCCTGCTTTTTAAAGCCAATCCCCATCCGATGTGGCTCTATGACATCGACACTCTGCAATTTTTGGAAGTGAACGATGCCGCGGTGCATTACTATGGTTATAACCGCGAAGAATTTCTTTCGATGTCGATCAAAGATATTCGCCCGGAGGAAGATGTTCAGAACTTGACGGAACATTTGCAGCAAACTGCGGAACATGATGGAATTCAAGAAGCTGGAGTTTGGCGTCATCGGAAAAAGAACGGTGAGGTCATAGAAGTCGAAATCATTTCGCATACGCTGGAGTTTAACGGACATAATGCAAAGATGATCCTGGCAACTAAAATCACAAAACCAAAACGCATCAAGAAAAAGAAAGTTTAATTTTTCTATCCAATACTCGAACTACAAATAATATCCAATCACTCCCCCCCTATAAATAGAGATGAACATCTCCGTGTTTCTTGACAAACCAGCAAGTTTCCAGTATATTAAGCACGCATTAGGTGGTTTTTTCATCATAGTATTACGGAAATTGTAGCATTATTTTATGCTTACGGAATTTGGTAAAGCTTTTATTTTTATACTTATCGGTCCAATTTTTGTCGCTCTCGGCTTGTTAGGTGCTTGGATATTTCGTCCGCGTCGTCCCTATCCAGAAAAAAATGCCACGTATGAATGCGGTGAAGAACCGGTCGGCAGCGCGTGGATTCGCCTCAATGTCCGCTTTTATGTTACTGCACTTATTTTTCTGATTTTCGATGTAGAAGTAGCATTTCTCTTTCCGTGGGCACTCATCTATAGACAATTTGGCTTATTTGGCTTTTTAGAAATGGCAGTTTTTCTTTTCATCCTGTTTGTCGGCTATGCGTATGTGTGGGTGAAGGGGGATTTGAATTGGGATAAACCAAGGCCGCAGATTCCTGTCGTCAATCGGACAATAGTGACAGCAGGGAGAATGAAAGTCGCTTCTGCAATTTTAGACGATGATGATATTAATGAAGGCGTGGAGTAAAGCAAGTGGGACTTCTTGATCAACGATTTGAAAATGGTAATGTTTTTATAACATCACTTGATGGCCTTTTGAATTGGGCGCGTCTCTCATCGCTCTGGCAGATGCAGTTTGGCCTCGCCTGCTGTGCGATTGAGATGATGGCAGCGTCGGCTTCCAATTTCGATATTATGCGCTTTGGTGTTATTCCGCGTGCAACGCCGCGTCAGGTAGATGTGATGTTTGTGGCGGGAACAGTCACGATAAAAATGGCGTCTCGCATTAAACGATTGTATGATCAAATGTCGGAACCACGGTATGTAATTTCGATGGGTAGTTGCGCCACGTGTGGCGGACCGTATTGGGAACATGGCTATCACGTCTTGAAAGGTGTAGATCGTGTCATTCCGGTCGATGTGTATATACCGGGATGCCCGCCACGGCCAGAAGCATTATTAGAAGGCATTATGAAACTGCAGGAAAAAGTGCGCAAGGAAAGCATGGTAAAGAAACGGGCGTAGGAAGAATGACAGCTCAAGAAATATTTGATGTTTTAAAAATTAAATTTGGCGATGCACTCATTGAGGAAAAGATTTCCGCCGCGGGTGGATCTGCCGCTGTCGGATATGCCATGCAAGTGTGGATTAGTATCGCACCTGATAAAATGAAAAACATTTGTTTTTTCCTCCGCGATGATAGCGAGATGCAATTCGATTATCTTTCCTGCTTGAGCGGTATGGATTATAATAACGGAGCGCTGGGAATTGTTTATCATCTTAACTCGATGGTTCATAAACACAAAATTGTTCTTAAAACTTTTTGTACGAAAGAAAATCCGCACGTTCAATCTGTCAGCGATGTGTGGGGAACCGCCAATTGGCACGAGCGTGAAGTGTTCGACCTCTTTGGCATCATCATCGATGGACATCCTGATCTGCGACGCATTTTGCTGCCGGATGATTGGGAAGGCAATCCGCTTCGCAAGGATTATAAAGTTCAGGAATTTTATCACGGCATGAAGGTTCCGTACTAACGCTGAATGATTGACTCAACTATGCTGCAACCGCCAACTCTTCCTACAGATTATATTGTAAAACCCGGTCACATCAAGACTTCAACCGGCAAAACAATTCGTACTGAAGAAATGATTATCAACATGGGTCCGCAGCATCCGTCCACGCATGGTGTTCTACGGCTCGAAATTGTTGTCGACGGCGAAATTATTGTTGATTGCATTCCGCATATCGGATATCTGCACCGGTGTTTCGAAAAACACTGCGAGCAGATGATGAATTACCAGCAGGTAATTCCATACGCAGACCGAATGGACTATTGTTCGGCAATGACCAACGAATGGGCGTTCGCGCTTGCCGCAGAAAAATTGCTGAAGATCGAAGTACCGGAACGTGTAGAATATATTCGGGTGATTATGGCGGAACTGCAGAGAATCGCCAGCCATTTGATTGCTGTCGGCACATACGGCATTGACTCCGGTGCGTTCACGCCTTTTCTCTATACCTTTATCGACCGTGAAAAAATTCTCGACTTGTTCGAGATGACATGCGGCGCACGCTTGCTCTATAATTATATCTGGATTGGCGGCCTCTCGCATGATCTGCATCCGAATTTTATTGAACAGGCGAAAGATTTTATAAAGTATTTCCGTCCGCGAATTAAAATGCTGAACGATTTGCTGACCTACAATGAAATCTTTGTAAAACGAACGGCGAACGTAGGTGTTTTGCCGAAAGATGTCGCCATTAATTATGCAGTCAGTGGGCCACAGCTTCGCGGTTCCGGCGTGAATTGGGATTTACGCCGAGATGATCCATATTCCATTTATCATAAATTAGACTGGCAGCCGCAGATTGGCAGGGGTGAAGTGGGAACGGTCGGCGATTGCTGGGATAGGCATATCGTTCGTATGCGTGAGATGGAACAGAGCCTTAATATAATAGAGCAGGCACTTGCCGGATTGCCGGAAGGAAATGTGAAAGCGGCGATACCAAAACGCATTCGTCCGGAAAAAGATGCTGAGATCTATGTTCGCACAGAAGCATCACGGGGCGAATTAGGATATTATATTGTCAGCGATGGTACTGCAAGCCCGTTCCGTGTGAAAGCACGCGGGCCTGCGTTTGTGAACTTGAGCGTTTTGCCGGAAATTGCCCGCGGCGGCTTAATTGCTGATCTGGTACTCACCGCAGGCAGTATTGATATTGTACTTGGTGAAGTTGACAGATAAACGATAGATACGAATAATGGAATTCATTCAAACATTACTTGCGAATCAATTATTCGTCTCAATTCTTCTAAGCACGCTTCCGCTTGTCTTCATCGTCCTCATGGTATTGGTGGTACTCTACACGGAAATGAAGGTTGCAGCGCACATTCAGGATCGTGTTGCATATATGCGCACTGGTTGGCATGGTGTACTTCAGCCAATTGCCGATATGCTCAAGCTCCTGCAAAAGGAAGATATTATTCCAACAAAAGCGGACAAGTTGTTATTTCGTGTTGCACCGTTTATCGCGTTTACAGGAACGTACGTTGCATACGCTGTGCTTCCATTCAGCAGTATTTATATTGGTTCCAATATCAATCTCGGTGCATTCTTTTTAGTTGCAGCCGGTTCTCTCGTCGTCATCGGGATTTTGATGGCTGGCTGGGCATCGAATAATAAATGGTCGTTGTTCGGCGGTGTCCGCTCGGCGGCACAAATGATCAGCTACGAAATTCCGACAGCGCTTGCTGTCATCATTGTTGTGATGATTACCGGATCGCTTAACTTGCAGGATGTTACGAAGTTTCAAGATGGTGGTATCGGCAACTGGATTGTGTTCGGCGGCCCGCTGCCGTGGACACAGAAATTGATGCTGATGCCATTCACACTTGTAACATTTCTTATTATGTTCGTTGCTTCCATCGCAGAAGTCAACCGCACGCCGTTTGATTTGCCTGAAGCTGAATCGGAATTGGTGCAGGGATTCAATACAGAATACAGCGGTATGCGGTTCGCTATGTTTTATCTTTCAGAGTATGCAAACTTATTTACCGTATCGGCAGTTGTCGTATCGCTCTTTCTTGGTGGATGGTCCAGTCCATTTGGTACCTTTATGTCGGGTCCAGTGTGGGGCATCTTCTGGTTTGTAACAAAAGCGTATATGTTTATGCTGATGCAGATTTGGCTTCGGTGGACGCTTCCGCGATTACGTGTGGATCAGCTGATGTTTGTTTCTTGGAAAGTCTTAACACCCTGGCTCTTTGCCTGTCTCATTGCCGTAGGTTTGATTTTAGTAATTTGAAAAAACAATATTGGAAATTGAAAACGAGAAATCGGAAATCATAAATTCTTCATGTCGGCAATAAGAACATATTTTTATGATATTTTTCATTCTCTCTACACGGTTGTAGTAGGAATGAAGATTACACTCAAACATCTCTTCACCCGCTCGGCAACAGTTCAGTATCCAACCGTCAAAATGAAAATTCCCGAACGGGCACGTAACCGTTTGTTTGTCAACATCGATGATTGCATTGGTTGCGATCAATGCGCAATTGCATGCCCGGTAGATTGTATCACGATTGAAACAATCAAATCGACTCCGGATATGGACTTGGGGATGACGTCAAAAAACACAAAGAAACGGCTCTATGTTCCACGTTTCGATATCGACATTGCGAAGTGTTGCTACTGCGGACTTTGCGTATGGCCATGCCCGACGGAGTGTATCGTCATGACGGATGTGTACGAATTTGCAGAATTTGACAGACAAAATTTGATATACGGCTTCGCCAATATGACGGCGGAAGAAATCACGGCAGCACAAGAACGATTAGCAAAGTATAATGAAGAACAGGCAGCAAAGAAAGCAGCTGTTGTGGCTGCTGCAAAAGAATCACCTACGCCTATTACTTCAGCGGCACCGGTGGCACCTCCACCAATAAAACCAGAACCTCCGACGACGGAGCCGAATAAAAGTTAAAATGCTTTTATGATTGAATTGATAGAAATTATTTCTTGATCTCTTTAAGTTTTTATTTCTTCATTTTTAATTTACACTTTTTACTTTTGCATTGATATTTATGGATCTCTATACAATAATATTTTATTTCTTTGCAGTGATCACTCTAGGATCGGCATGTATAGTTGTGTTCTCCAGGAATATTGTCCGAGCAGCATTTGCACTGTTGTTAGCATTTTTCGGTGTAGCGGGCATTTACGTATTTCTGCTTGCTGATTTCATTGCAGTCACACAGCTGCTTATATATGTCGGCGGAATTATGGTGCTGATTCTGTTTGGCGTGATGTTGACAAGTCATCAAATTAATGTAGATGCAAAAACCGGCACGATTCAAATGTTGCCGGCAATACTCATTGCAGCCTGTATTGGAGGAGGGTTGCTTTGGGTTTTTTGGATAACTGATTGGAAAGCAAATCCGCAGTTGCCGGTGGTAGAAACGACCGCTTCGAAAATTGGCGAACTGCTTTTGACGAAATATTTGCTGCCATTTGAAGTTGCATCTGTGATATTACTTGTTGCGCTGGTCGGTGCAGCAATGATTGCACGAAGAGAAAAGAAAGTGTAAATCACATGCAAGATTTAATAAATTTTCTCCAGCATCCGGGACTGATACATTTTCTCATCCTCAGTGGACTGTTGTTCTCGTTTGGCATTTTTGCCATCTTAACGCGGCGCAACGCCATTATGGTTCTCATGGGTGTCGAACTTGTACTGAATGCCGCCAATATCAATTTCGTCGCATTCTCGCGTTATGTTACCACATCACTTGATGGACATGTAGTAGCGATTTTTGTAATCATTCTTGCTGCAGCAGAAGCGGCAATTGCGTTGGCAATCGTTTTGAACATCTATCAAAACTTTAATACTGTGAACGTTGACGAAATCAATCAATTGAAAGATTGACCACGAAGGGCACGAAGGACCGCAAATTTAATAAATTGGAATTCGAAAATTGTAGATTGAAAATTTTCTAATTATGTCTCAAGAAACTTTACTTACTCTCGCGTTGATCGTTTGGTTGGTTCCATTAGTGGACTTTGCCGTGCTGATTTTTTTCCATAAACGTTTGCCGCGTTCCGGTGATTGGTTTGGCACATCCATTCTGTTTGCCGCACTTACACTCTCGCTGACGATTCTTTTCGCGAAGTTGAATTATTATCACGATCAAACACTACAGGCAACATTTACATGGATGAATTTTGGCAACGTGGCGAATAGCGGTGCGATGCAAATCGATCTAGGCTTCATGATTGACAACGTTGTGGCGATTATGCTTGTCGTGGTATGTATCGTCAGTTCATTTGTGCATTTGTACTCTATCGGCTATATGAAGGATGATGTCCGTTACGGCCGCTATTTTGCATACCTTGGCTTGTTTTCTTTTTCAATGTTCGGCATTGTTCTCACGAATAATTTATTGTTGATGTATGTGTCGTGGGAATTAGTGGGACTGAGTTCGTATTTACTCATCGGTCACTGGTTTGAAAAGAAGTCGGCTTCCGATGCCGCGAAGAAAGCATTCATCGTCACCCGTATTGGCGATGTCGGAATGTTCATCGGCATTTTAATTCTCTTCAACACATTTCACACCTTCACTTTTGACGCAATATTTGAAGCGATGAAGGCGGGACATATTCCATTTGGAAGTGAAGCGTGGTTGACTACTGCTGGTTTGCTTATATTCTGCGGTGCTATCGGCAAGTCGGCACAATTTCCGTTGCATGTTTGGCTGCCGGATGCGATGGAAGGCCCAACGCCGGTCAGTGCATTGATTCACGCCGCAACAATGGTTGCAGCAGGTGTCTATTTGGTGACGCGCACCTTTGCTATGCTAACGGCTGATGCGTTGATGGTGATTGCTTACATTGGTGCAATTACTGCTTTTATTTCCGCAACAATTGCAATTGTGCAGAATGATATTAAGAAAGTACTGGCGTATTCTACAGTAAGCCAACTTGGCTATATGATTATGGGCCTCGGCGTTGGCGCGTACACAGCCGGATTTTTCCATCTCACGACACACGCGATGTTTAAAGCCGGACTCTTTCTCGGATCCGGTTCCGTCATTTATGCAATGCACAATGCTTTGCACCACGCGAACGACCACAACACCGATGCACAAGATATTCGCAACATGGGTGGGCTTCGTACGAAGATGCCGATTACATTCTGGACGTTTTTGATGTACACGCTGGCGATTTCCGGTGTACCGTTCACATCAGGATTTTTAAGCAAAGACGAAATTCTTGCCGGCACATTGGCATATGGAAATCTTCACAGCGGCTGGCATTGGATTATTCCTATTACCGGATTTTTTGTCGCAGGATTGACTGCGTTCTACATGTTCCGTCTCGTGATTCTTACATTCTTTGGCGAACATAAAGATCATCATCGCTTCGATGCGATTCAAGAATCACCGAAAGTGATGACGATTCCATTGATTGTGTTAGCGTTGCTGTCATTCTTTGCATTCTACAGTTGGAATCCTATTGGTGCATCGTCTGGATGGTTTTATCAAGCAGTCACTCGACCAGAGTCAGTTATTCCGGTTACGGCAGCAGCGGCGAATACCGAATTGTTCACTGAAGCGCTGCATCATTCGCATGGTCTTGCAATGCTCCTCTCGCTCGTTGTAGCAAGCATTGGAATTCTCATTGCCTTCACAACTTATTACTGGAAGAAAATTAATGCAGACGCAATTGCCTCTGCGCCGGTGCTAAAATATCTCTATAAGTTTTTCCTCAACAAATGGTATTTTGACGAGTTGTACCAAGCAACATTTGTGAATGGAACCGACGCTCTTGCGGCGGTATATCGTTGGTTTGACAATGTCATTATCGATGGCATTGTGAATGGTGTCGCCAAGTGGACGGTTGGCATTACCCACGGCGTCAAGCACACCTGGGAAGAAGGGATAGCCGGTTCAGTTTTCTATCTTATTGTTTTCGCTTTGTTGTCGCTCTTCATCGGATGGGAAGTTGCTATAGGATTGTTTATACAGGGTGCAGGTACTGTTGCAAAAGTCGAATGTGGGTTGCTTGGTTCAGGTGCTGCGGCACTATCATTCTTTTTATTCTATGTAGGCGTTGGTGGCTTTGATAATAAGATCATCGATGGTATAGTGAATCTTGTCGCTTACATCGGAGGTTTTTTGGGTTTGCTGGCACGCAGACTGCAAACTGGTAAAGTGCAGACCTATCTTGCCTTTGCACTCTTTGGTGTCATGGTATTTTTCTTATGGTTCAGATGACGCGCGTATTGAAAAAGTATTCTTAAGGAGTTGAGACTAATGACATTTCAATTGTTCGGTATCGGAATATTAAGCTGGATTACATTCTTGCCTGTCATCGGCATGATTATTGTCCTGCTGATTCCCAGAGAAGCACGCAGCGCAATGAAGTGGACTGCGGTCGGTATCACATTCCTGCAAGTTGTGCTTGCTGTGATGATCTATGCAAACTTCAACTACAATCTTAGCGGCATCAATTCACAAGAGGGGATGCAATTCGTCGAGAAAGCAAAATGGATTGATATCAAAGGCGTGTCGTGGTTTGGGCGTGTGCTGATTGAATATTTTCTTGGTGTCGATGGTATCAGTGTGCCGATGGTCATTCTTACAGCGCTTATCAGTTTCATTGCAGTTATTGCCTCATGGAAAATTGATAAAGCACTTAAAGGATATATGGTGATGCTGCTGCTCCTCGACACCGGAATGATGGGCGTGTTTGTCGCGCTTGATTTTTTCCTCTTCTATGTGTTCTGGGAATTAATGTTGCTCCCTATGTATTTTCTCATTGGTATTTGGGGCGGGCCGCGGCGTGAATATGCCGCAATCAAGTTCTTTCTTTATACGCTTGCTGGTAGTGTGCTGATGTTGTTGGCGATGATCGCGCTCTACTTCAGCGTAACTATCATTGATCCAGCATCGGGTGAGAAGCTGCACACATTCAATTTGCTGGCAATGATGAATCCTGCAAACTTTGAGCCGAACTCACTGCTTGCCGGCTTCGGAACGCATATGCGCACATTTGCTTATGTAGCACTCTTTATTGGTTTTGCAATCAAAGTGCCAATCTTTCCATTTCACACGTGGCTGCCGGATGCGCACGTTGAAGCACCGACGGCGATCAGCGTTATTCTTGCCGGTGTTCTTTTAAAGATGGGCGCATACGGACTCATTCGTATTAGTTTTCCGATATTTCCAGAGCTGGCACAGAAGTATGCATTCGCTCTTGCGATCTTGGCATTCATCAACATTGTCTATGGCGCTTTATGCGCGATGGCGCAGACAGATTTTAAAAAACTTATTGCATATTCCAGCGTGAGCCATATGGGAATTGTTCTGCTTGGCATGGCGGCTCTCAATACGCAGGGCATGATGGGCGCGGTATTCCAGATGTTTAATCATGGTACCATCACTGCAATGCTCTTCCTCATTGTCGGCGTAATTTACGACCGCGCGCACACACGCGACCTGAATGCCTTTGGCGGCCTGGCATTAACAATGCCGAAGTACACGGGCATTATGGCGGTTGCGTTTTTTGCAGCACTTGGCTTGCCCGGCTTAAGCGGATTTGTTTCAGAATTATTCTCTTTCCTTGGTGCATTTCAAGTGGACAAACTGCGCATCGTCACAATGGCATCAACACTGGGTATTGTTCTCACTGCGGCGTATATGCTGTGGACATTACAGCGAGTGTTCCTCGGAAAGGCGAATGAGAAATGGAGTGCGATGCCGGATGTGGATGGACGGGAAATTTTTATGCTCGTGCCGCTGGCAATCATTATTCTTGTGCTCGGAATTTATCCGTCATTTATGCTGAACCTGATGACGTTATCAGTGAACCATTTGGTTGATGTTGTAGCGAAGGGCGGTGCTGCTGTCGCACTAATTCCAAAATAAATCGCAAATTGGAAACTGAAAAATAATATGTTTGTTCAACAGGTATTACAAAATCTTACGCATTTCCTGCCGGAAACGGTATTGGCAGTCACGTTTTGCATCGCAATACTGACGGGATTGATTTTCCGAAAAACTCCAAAAGTAGTCGGGTGGATTGCATTTATTGGCGTGATAACAGCATTGTTCTTTGTTGCCGAACAGGCTGGGACTTCGGAAGAAATTTTCTCCGGTATGATAGCAGTCGATCCATTTGCCGTATTCTTTAAATCGCTTGCGGCTCTGTGTGCATTAATCATTTTTCTCTTCTCGATGTACTCGACTGAAGTGCAGACAACTGTGAAGCGCATGGCGGAGTATTACGCGCTGCTTCTTTCTATGACGCTTGGAATGTTCTTGATGGCCGGCGCGATAAATTTGCTGATGATGGTCCTGGCTATGGAATTGACAAGCTACTCATCCTACATTCTTGCGGGGTACACGAAGGAAGCATCGGATTCGAGCGAAGCGTCATTGAAGTACATTATTTACGGAGCAGTTTCTTCCGGAGTGATGCTATACGGTGTCTCGATTCTCTTCGGCTTGTCAGGCGCAATGAATTATGCCGGGATCAACCGCGCGCTCACGTTGAGTGCTCCAAATTATTCTGCGCTGCTACTTGCGACGATATTTATTGTTGTTGGTTTCGGTTACAAGATTTCTGCCGTGCCGTTTCATTTCTGGACACCGGATGTGTACGAAGGCGCCCCGATTACTATTACAGCGTTTCTTTCCGTTGCATCAAAGGCTGCGGGTTTTGCAATGATGATACGGTTCTTCAAAGTTATCTTCATAGATACAACGATTCTTACGCTTCCTTCCGGTGTGTGGATGTCGCTCTATAATTTTGAATGGAACAAGCTCCTTGTCATACTTTCCGTGCTCACCATGACACTTGGCAATCTCGTTGCCGTCTGGCAGGATAATCTTAAACGCTTGCTTGCTTATTCAAGCATTGCGCATGCCGGTTATATGCTGATGGGTGTAGTTCTTCTTAGTGATAGAGGCATCGCTGCTGTTCTCATTTATTTCGTTATGTATCTGTTTATGAATCTCGGTGCATTCTATGTGGTTATGCTTGTTGCGAACAAAACGGGAAGTGAAGACATCAACGCGTACAGAGGGCTTGGTTATCGATCTCCGATTATCGGTGTGTCCATGGCTGTCTTCCTTCTATCGCTTACTGGATTGCCACCGACTGCTGGCTTTGTCGGAAAATTTTATCTTTTTGTTGCAGTCCTGGATGCAAGATGGATTTGGCTTGCGGTTGTTGGCGCTGTCAATAGTGTCATCTCGCTTTACTACTATGCGAGAGTGCTTCGTTATATGTTTCTCCGAGACTCGGAAGATCAATCAGGACATCTCCATATTCTTCGGATAGAAGCATTGATTCTGCTCGCACTTGCTATTCCGACACTTATATTTGGGTTGTATTTTTCGCCAATCGTGGATTTAGCAAATGCCTCGGTGCAGATGTTTGGTTTGCATTAAAATTGTGTACATATCTGAATAGCATTCCTTACCAATATTTTGTGATTGCCATATTTGTTTGTCAATTGAGAAATCCTTAGATTAAACACAATTTATTACCAATAATCAGCGGCTATTTCTTAATTAAAACTTAAGTGAATCCTTGGAACAGCAGACGCTCAATATTCTTCTTGTCGAAGATGATGAATTCTTTGCGAGCATTGTTGCCAATCAACTTCAAGATGAATATAAATACAAAGTGACAATTGCGCGCAATGGTCGTGAGGCAAAGGAACTGGTTGCTACGGGCGGCAGTAATTATTTTGATATGATCCTTACAGACTACTCCATGCCCGAAATGACGGGCATTGATCTGTTGAAATGGATTAATGAGCATCGCATGGAAACACCGGTGGTCATGTTGACAGCGGCCGGTTCGGATGTCGTTGCTGTTGAAGCGATGAAATTAGGCGCGTATGATTATGTGCGGAAGGAACAGATCGACCTCCAGCACCTTGGTATTTTGATTAACGCAACACATGAACGGCATCAATTTCGTATTACGAAATCGTTGGAAGAAGAACGGGCACGTGAAATTGGGTTAAATAATCTCGCAACGGATAAAGTGCGCGATGTGCTCAATGCGCTCACACCAACATTAAACTCTGCTCTTGCGAACATAAATGGAGACATAGAAAACCGCGGCGAAGCGCTCTGCAAACAATTACCTTCACCCCAGCGTGAGGAGGTCCACGATCTGTTACAACAGATTCAGCGTTCGGCTGTGTTGCTGGAAACCTCCATTCGAGGATTGTTGGGGTTATACAGAATGCTTTACGCTCATTATGCCGAAGTTCAAGAGCTTGACCGATTGAAGCATGAGATAGAAGAGAAGACAAAGCCAGCCTAAACGGGACGGCATTCATCAACGCGAAAGCAAAACTCCTGTTATAGAAGTTAGAAGAAAATCATTTTTGATATTTCGAAATATCTACCGAAGGTGGAAACCGAGAAATTTGATTGAGATTTCTCTGCACGATTTCACTGGATTATCACAACGTGATCGAGCTTGCAAATAATACCTGAAACATTTTTTATAAAATGGACGTATGATACCACAATTCAGCCTACAAATGCACTTTGCAATTCATAAGTTTGGAGAAAATATTATGCATTGGATATCGTATGTAAAATATATTTTACTGCTATTTCCTGCCTTAATGTTTTCTCAAACACATAATATTCGCGGATATGTATTCGATGATTCAACATATCAAGCATTGCCATTTGCAACAATACGTGTTGAAAACACTGATATTGTAACGTCTTCAAATAAAGAAGGACGATTCATTTTAAATCTTCCTCTTGATAAAAATTCATTATTGGTTTCGTTCATAGGCTACCTCAGTATGAATATTCATCTTTCTGGTATGGAAGATTCGTTAATACGAATCGGGTTGCATCTTGCTCCAATTCAGCTGCCAGAGTATTTCGTTGTAGCAGCCAATCAAGAAGACCCCGCTATGGCAATTATGCGCGAAGCTATTAAGCGAAAGAACAAAAATTACGAAGGATTGCGGAATTATGAAGTTACAGCGTATAGACGAAATTTTTTATATTCAGGGAACCGAATTGCTATGGTGGACGAGCAATTTGTAAAACAGATTTATAATGAAAAGGGACACATCGACAAAGATTTTATTCTTGCGACGCATAAAACAGAAAATATAAAAAACAGATCCATTCCTTTCAGGATGAATATTTGCGCAAGATTAATATTCCTAGATGATTTTAATTTCCAAGCGGGGGGCAAGAACTATAAGGTTATTTTTCCTTTATCGGATGATGCATTTCAATATTATGATTTCAAATTGTTAAATACAAAAACTGCTGGAAAGGAAATAACGCATGTCATTCAGGTCATCCCTCGATCATCTATAACTCCGCTATTAAATGGGAAGATTTTTATTGACGATGCAACATACGCTTTCGTTGGCGCTGACATCGAATCAAACGAGGGGTTGATATTCCCTATGGTGAAAAATTTTGCCATGAAAATAAAACAAACTTACTGCAATTACAACGGATTCTGGATTCCGCAATATTCAGAAATTGAATTATCAGGCGCGATAAGCGCATTGGGCGGCTTGATCAGTATGGATGAGATGAAATTAGCAGAGGTCTTTTCTCTAAGTTCATGCAAGGTGAATGGAACAATTCCAGACTCAGTAAAAAAGGCAAAGCAGTCAAAGTATGGCGGATATACGACAGATACGTTGAAAGCAGTTTCAAAATTACAGCGATATAGAAAAACAAAACGAGTTCCCAATCCTGAATATCAACTCTTCGAACCGGCGAAGAAGCCGCCTGAACTTCAATCTGATACAATGGACTTACTGCGTCCGTTGCCATTAACGGAGAAAGAGAAGATTGCCTTTGCAGTGTTGGATAGCACGCAAACGCTTGATAAAATGATTGCACCAAAAGGCATACTGGCTGGATTGAATTCTTCAAAACCAGACACTGCAAAAAGTTTTTTCAGTAAAGCGCTGAGTGCCGTGTGGAATGATGGAAAGTTGCACAATAATCGTGTTGAGGGAATTACGCCCGGCGCTTGGTTTGATATTGATGAAATGGAAATGGACTTTTTTTACAATGGTGAAATATCTTATTCGACTGGATTGAAATCTTTTGAATGGAAAATCGGCGGTGGTTACAATCTCGGCGATGATCATCTTGATAGAATTGATATGAATGTTTGGAGCAACATTCAACCATGGCAATTATCACCTTATATTTCCAAAACAGTTAATTCAATATTGTTTAGCATCACAGGGACGGATTATTTCAACTATTTGCGTTCAACAGGATTCAATGCAGGCATACATAAATATTTTACGGACGACATTTATGCTAAAATATATTTTAATGTTGAGAAAGAAAAGTCGGTGAGTGAAAACTCATTTGCTTCATTTTTCAGAAAAAGCCCACAAATCAATCCAGCAACTAATGAAGGAAATAATAATACTGTACAATTGCAATTTGGCTTTGATCCTTGGAGTCCGTCAATATTAGGATTACAAAATAAAACTCGTTTTTTTGTTACAGCAGAATATTCAAGACCTGCATTCGGGAGCGATTTTAATTATCAGAAATATTCTATTATGGGAAATATTCGGATGAATTCAATATATCCAACAATGTTTTTCGCCCCCTATTTTTATATTTCATTGGCAGGCGGAGTCATGTCAGGGGATTATGGTATCCAACATCTCCTGACACCTCCAACGGCGCTATCTTTTTATGCTCCAAGCGGAGTTTTGAAAGGTGTTCAGCAATACGAATTGGTTGGAGATAAATATATATTTGTACAAATAGAACATAACTGGCAAACTCTTCCATTTACATTATTTCATGCAAATAAATTAGAAGAGAGCGGTATTCAAATTATTACCGGAGGTAGTATCGCTAATTCATGGAATTCATCGTTCTATTATGTGCCGCACTATAATTGGAAACCGTACTGGGAAGCGTATTTTGGATTAGCAAATCTTATGGATTTACTTCGCATTGATATTGTTCATACGTCAAAAAATATCAATCTAGTTCGAATGAGTATTTCTTCTATGATCATGAATTGAAGTAAAGAATCTCTACTTAGAAACTACTTTCATTCATTACCACGAGCTTCAGCTCGTGGAATAAGAAAAAAAGCGGTGCAGGTTTTAGCCGCATCTATAAAGCACTATTTCTTGCATCATATTTTTCTGCTAATGGCATTTTGTTCTGAGGCTAAAGCCGTATCTTATCCTTGCTTCATTATCCATGACGTAAACGTCGTGGCAATGAAAATCCCCGTTCTCAATCTCAATAAATAAAAGATACTTATTTATAAGATTCTATTCATTCGCAATTCTAAAACCTACGCTGAGTATTTACAGCAAAGAATAGTTTAGCAGTTTTTTTATTGCTCCTCATCCGTTCATATATCAACCGAATACCATCTAACACTAGCGTTGGTTCTGCGTGTTGAATAATATGCGTGTGCTTTACAATAAATTCTGAGAACCCGCCTGTTGCTATCACAACTGCTTTCTTCGATTGATGTTCGTGGAGTTCTTTTTGGATTCGTTTTACCATTCCAGTCATTGCATCTATTGCCCCCCAGAGAATTCCTGTCTGTATACTGCTCAAAGTATCAACGCCGATAATTTTTTCAGGAAGATGGAGATCAGCCTTTGGTAATTTTGCTGTACGTCGATGCAAAGAAATTGCCGATGTCTCTATCCCGGGTGCAATAACACCACCGAGAAAATCACCGTTTGACGCAACGACGTCGTACGTTGTAGCTGTTCCGAAATCAATAATAATAAGCGGTCCTCCATATTTTGAATAACCGGCAATTGCATTGCAAATTCTATCGGCACCGAGGGATTTGGGGTTGTCGTAAAGAATTTTGATTCCTAGATCCAATTCCGTGCTTACAACCATCGGCTCTTGATGGAAATACTTTCTCGCCATTGCAACGTACACATTTGTCAGATTGGGAACAACAGACGAAATGCCGATACCATCGATCTTCTTTTTATTTGTACCAACTTCAATGAGTAATGAATGAACCTGTGCGAAGATTTCATCCTTTGTCCTTTGCAGCGTGCTTGTCAATCGGTGGTCGGCAATGAGCTTATCTTTCTTATGTATCCCAATCACGGTATGGGTGTTGCCAATATCAATTGACATGAACATATTTATTTTTCTTCCTTAGAGTATCATTCATTGTTGTTCAGCAAGAGTCACATCACCAGCATGAAACACACGCTGGTATGTTTCAGTTTCTACCACCAATCCACCGTCATCAGCAAGAGCGATTGCGATGCCGTCTATAACATCAGTGGCTTGAGTCATTGTTATCCGTTTTCCAAATATCGTAGCGCGCGTCTTCCATTCCATCAGCACCGTGTTGAAATCTCCTTTACTTACATTTGAGTAAAGCAATTCCAACGACGACATAATTTGGCAGAATACATTTCTGCGATTAAACTCTATGCCGCATTCACTGCTAAGCGACGTTGCCTTACCTTCAAGTTCATTAAAAAAGTTCTTTTGGTTCACATTTAATCCAATACCAATAATGGCATAATCGAATTTGTTCTGCTGTGAGGTGCTTTCCATAAGGATGCCGCAGCATTTTTTTCCTTTTAACAGAATATCATTTGGCCATTTACATTCGCATTGCGTACCGGTGATTGTTTCAACAGCATTGGCAATACCAACGGCGGCAAAGAATGGAAGTAACCCAATCTTGTCAGTGCCGAATGTAGGCCGGACGATGATGGAGAACAATAAACTGCTGCCTGATTCTGCAAGCCATGTTCTTCCAAATCGTCCGCGGCCGGCAGTTTGGTGATCGGCTATGATAACGGTGCCTTCCTCGGCACCTTCGTTTGCAAAAGTTTTAGCCAGAGCATTCGTTGAATCAATAGAGTCATAGATAAATAACTTTCGTCCAAATACTTGTGTCGTTAGTCCGCGCTTAAGTTCTTCTTCTGAGTACATTCGTATAGGATCCTATTGTTGCACGAGTATCTTCGTCAATGGATGATCCAGATTTGCGAGCCGCCATCCGAGGTCGTAAATCAATCGTCCTATTTTTGCCATTCTTTCGAAGAGAATTTTGTCCACGGTATCCGTCGGTTTGTGATAATCGCGGTGGACGCCGTCGAAAAAGAAAACGACAGGTACGCCGTTCTTCGCGAAGTTGTAATGATCGCTTCTGTAATAGAATCTCTCCGGATCGTGATCTCCGTTGAATGTATAATCAAGCGTGAGATGTTCTGATTCATTATTTGCTATCCGCAGCAGACTATCGAGTTCAAGACTGATTTTGTCGGAACCTATGACATATGTATAATTAGTGTCTTTATTCGCCTCGTGTATCGTATCGATTCTTCCAACCATATCCATATTCAAGTCAGCCATGGTTTTTTCTAACGGGATGATCGGGTTGCTTGTATAATACTTAGAGCCGAATAATCCTTTCTCTTCACCCGTCAGAGTCATAAAAAGTAAACTGCGTTTTGGTTTTATTGGATTTGCTGCAAACGCTTTCGCAAGTTCCAAAATGGTAACAGTGCCGGAACCATCATCATCTGCACCGGGATAGAGAATGCCAATGCGACTTTTTCCAAGATGATCGTAATGTGCGGTAAATATGACGACTTGCGATTTAAGATCCGGATCGTTTCCCGGCAGAAAGCCAAGCACATTTTCAGTTTGCTTTGTTTCGTGCATAACTTTCGAGATTATGGTAACGGTTGCATTGTCAACGAACACAGGAGCGAACTGTTGATCGAGAAGCGC
This sequence comes from Bacteroidota bacterium, assembly GCA_050015675.1. GTDB lineage: Bacteria > Bacteroidota > Ignavibacteria > UBA10030 > UBA10030 > Fen-1298. The sequence goes on from JBEKAY010000006.1 coordinate 25,347, forward strand.
TTCGTTTTTTAGTTGTTTCAGTGATTTGCCCGATGGCTTTAAAACTGTTTCCGCCAATTCTGATGATACAAGAAACCGGATAAATTGCTGCCGTATTTGAGTTGAACTGTCTTTCATCCGCATTGTTCCTTTATCCGAACCAAGACTGCTCATCATCTCTTGTACTTTTTGAAACGTAGCGGGTCCTTCGATATCTGGAATCATCAATGCCGCTGCCGCTCCTGCATCGCGGCGAATCGCAAAGAGCCGCCGCATCGTTGCCGCCTTGGACGTATCGCTGGCGAAATTTTTCTTGCCTATCAAAACGAATACAACTCGTCCGGCAAGTTTCGCTTGAGCAACGGAATCTAATTCCGTATCTGTGAATCCTACAAATACAGCAGGCCCGCTTACTACAGTATCTTTCGCTCCTTCAGAAATAAAGTCTGTTCCCCACATGAAATTCTTCTTCACTCCATCAACATCAGTTATGATCTTTGTTTCTGGATTGACATATGTAACCTCGACATTAAAATGCTGGAAGTATGTTCCATTGTCGCCGATGGCTTGGAGATTCAGGTTTCTAAAAATACCTGCAATATAATTTGCTGCTTTCTTTTGACCGGGAAATGTAGTTTCCCGTCCTTCCAGACTATCGGAAGCGATGACGGTAAGGTTCACTTTAAGGTCTGCGGCATTGATGGATTCATAACCGGTCTTCGATACCGGATCGATGGCTTGGGCGTATACTATTACAGAGAATAATGGCAGCAGTAAAAACAACCGATGCATAAGGGCTCCTGAATAAAAGTTGATAGAAAAAGATACGCTAAAATGCGTGTGAAATGCAAGATGAACCATTGTCAGGTAGTGGGCTATTTTTACATAGTTAATTAAACGATAGATTCCCCATGTTCCTGATTATCCTGATTGTTTTGAACAATCGAGAGGAGTGACGAATCATATTTGAAATGGATTCACATTATTCTTTCACATCGGGAAGCATTTTGTATCCTAGAATAAAACAGCCAAGAGAAAGTATAACAACTCCTGCAATAGCCAAATAGATGTTGAGCATTGGGCCAATAGCATAAATGAGTGCGCCGCATAGGATCAGAACTCCTGCGCTTTTTGGAAAATCACGGCTTCTTATGAGCGTGATGCAAAAAAGGATGACCCCTAAAAAAATGGTTATACTAGCGAGCCATCGAAATAAAATGAATTGAGGATGCTGCATTAATATTCTATCCCTGAACAATGCAATTGAGGGCTCATAACTTACTATAATGGGATAAACAAAAATTTCCCATGTTATTTTTGTTACTTGAAAAATATACGCGAGAATAATAAATACATATCCAATAAGGCCTAGAATACCAGCTTGATTGTGGATTCTTGCATAAACTGCTGTAAAGCCAAAAATCATAAAAAGGGTTCCTGGAAAAGCTAATGAAGCAATCCAAATCCAATTCGGACTTAAAATCATAAGGGATATGTCTCGAGCCCGTTCATGCACCGGCAAAAGCGTTGTCCAGCATATTGCCCAGGCAGTAAGAAATATTGAACCAAGTATTATTGCAATTCCGCCCCATCGTTGTATTGTTGAGAATTTCATATGTTTATTCCTTCTAATTGATTTTTATCGAATGAGCGTGCTCTTTTCAAACCATCAGACGAAACCTTTACGAACGAAAAATAAAATACGCCGCGCCGAGTAAACACACTCCCGCCCAGAGATAGTCCAGCTTCAAAGGCTGGTGCATATACAGAACAGCGAATGGGACAAAAACCGAGAGCGTGATAATCTCCTGCAGAATTTTCAACTGACCAAGGCTCAGCGTTGTGTATCCGATTCGATTTGCCGGCACTTGCAGCAAGTACTCGAACAGTGCAATTCCCCAGCTTGCCAGCGCCGCAATATACCATACTCGATTGTTTAGGTTTCGCAAGTGTGCATACCAGGCAAATGTCATGAAGACATTCGAGCAAATCAGAAGAAGAGAGGTTTGAACGATAACAGGCATGATTACTCCTTCACAGCAAGTCTTGCACACTGCCTTCAGCTGCCGTAACGGGTTTTGCCCGATAGGCAAGGTACCCTTCTGCTGCAAAGAGGATCAGCGCCACCCAGATAATGCCGTAGCCGATGAATTGAATGTGTGTGAATGGTTCTTTGTAAATGATGACACCAACGAGAAACCCCAGAGCCGGGGAGATGTACTGCAAGATGCCCACAAGCGAAAGCGAGATGCGCTGTGCCGCTGAAGCAAACATGAGAAGCGGAATGGTCGTGACTAATCCGGCGCCAATCATAAGAAAGTCTGAAGACGTTCCCGTATGGAGAAACGCACCGGACCCATTCGTGTCGGAATACAGAAGATAACAGACCGCCGGAATCAGCAGGATGCCCGTCTCCAATGTTAAACCGTAGAGCGAGCCAAGCGGAGCGATTTTCTTAACAAGTCCGTACACTCCAAAAGAGACGGCAAGTGTGAGAGCAATCCAGGGAAGAGAACCGTAAGCAAATGTCAGATACAAAACTCCCGCAGCCGCGAGACCGAGAGGAATCCATTGACGTGGGCGAAGGTGTTCATGCAAAAAGATGACACCCATCAGCACACTGAGAAGAGGGTTGATGAAATATCCCAGACTGGTTTCCACAATGTGCCCGGCATTGACCGCCCAGACATACGTCAACCAATTGATGCCGATGAGCAGAGCCGCGGAAGAGTACAATCGCAGAACACGCGGAGCAAAGACGGCATGTTGGAATTCCTTCCACCGGTGAGTGAGCAGAATGACAACGATCAATGCAAGAAAGGACCAGAGAATGCGGTGGCTTATTAACTGCAGTGCCGGGACGTGATGAAGCCATTTCCAATAAATCGGCAAAACTCCCCAACTGATGTATGCTCCAATGGCATACCGCATTCCTTTATTCATCAACAATTCTCGTTTTTCACAATAGAGGCTGAACTATTAATCTCTATGTAAGGTAGGGAAAAAAAACATCACAGGAAAATATCGGAGGTAACCAGTAGTGGATTATTCTAACCTTGTTCAACATTTTTATGGTAGTAATTCCTTGCTACCAAGCCTTGCTTCCATACACTTACATTCTTAAATATCATTTCGAAACGGAGCTGCAGGACTTTGCGTTCCCAATCGCCTGCCCAACTGTGCCGTTCAGGCGGGGAGATGGGGAACGAGAAAATGTCATACCGCTTTACGGGATGCCTAATAATTTAATAGCTCTCAAAAACTTCTTGAGGAACAGGGCTTTTTGATAATTGTTTTTGGTATTTTTCAAAAGTAATGATACGGGTTGTCTTCCCGGTTGTCGCGTCAGCACTGATTGTGTCGACAAAAACGAATTTATAACTTACATCGCGGCTGAGATTTTTTGTGGAAAACAACGATTTAAAATTATCGTCAAGTTTGTTGATCGTTGCATCGGCAGGCTTCTTGTCGGCGAGGACAAGTTGAATTTCGAGATAATTTCTTTCCTTTTGAATAACTCTGAATGATTTAATACTTGGCTCGTTAAAAAGTGTCATAAATGAACAAAATAAATATTCCTCGCTCCCATCGTGCCTTGTAAATTTCAGCATGTCTTCCGCTCTGCCTTCAATTTTGGTAATCACAGGAAAGATGCTTCCACAATGAGGACAGGAGTTCAATCGCATAGAAATCCTGTCATTCATCTTATAGCGTATTAACGGAAATGAATAATTATAGAGGTTTGTTAATACTGCGTTTCCTATTTCTTCTTCCTGAGCTTTTTTTCCACATGCATCTAGTACTTCTATCAGATTCCAATCGTATGCTATGTGCAGATTATGACATTTCAGTGAGCTGTTTGCCATGCAAATTGATTCAGATGCACCATACATATTAATCGGTGGAACACGAAATGCTTTGTGAATTATGTTTATTGCTTCATATGTTAAAGGTTCACCGGAACAGCTTACTTGTTTTGGCTGTATTTGAAGCCGGCAATCTAATTGTTCATGTGCACACAAATAGATACTATTCGCGTATCCACTAAGGATGTCTGGTTGAAATGAATTGAGTTTATCTATAATGAATTTTTGCGGTTCATGGACATTTATGATAAGCAGATCAAAGAAAAGTTTAGGGATATTTCCCATAAGAGAGATGCCTGCATGTAATCCACTTATATCAACAAGAACAGCAAGCTTGGTTTTTTTAAATGGGTTCACTTTTACATAGGAGACTCTGTTGATAGTAATAGCTCTGAGAATATTCCAGCTTTGTTTATCATAGATAAAAACACCATATCTTCCGCTGCAGCCTGATGTTTTAATAATCTTATATTTATTTTTGTACCAAAGACGATAATCGTTGTTGTTTTTAACGTAGTGGCAAATATCTCGAATATTCAGGAGCGGATCGTTACTTACTTCATCAAAATTTTTCATAAGCAGATCTTTTGTAGTAAAAGGTAAATCCTCAATTTTTAGATGATCAATATCTTTAAATGTGATGCCTTGTTCGGCGTAATGTTTTTTATAAAATTCGGAATGGGTTAAAACATGTTTCAGCAGTTGTTTCAGCCGTCCATCAGATTTTATTCGTACATCTTCAAATGGAGTAAACTTGTTATATTTTTCTGCTAACAATTGCTGAATCATTTGAATAGACCCTCCTTCCGCCACGCCCAAGGCACATACGGAATGAAATCTACCTCTTTGAGTATGTTATTATTTATACTCGCTCCCAAGCTCTACTTGTGGAGTGATGTTAATGAATAGGAATCCCGCTCGACGTAATCGTGCGGGATTACATTTTTAGGCCTCCGGCTGCCGGAATCTCTGCTCCAGTTTATTTCTTTTCTCTTAATAACTCTTTCTCCGAGCCATACAAGTCTTCCCCGAGGCCATACAACCGTTTCCCTGAACTATATATCCCTTTCCCAAGACCATTTCACTCATTCCCAGAGGCAAACAACTCTTTCTCCAGTTCATATCATTTATTCCTGGAGCCCAATAACTTTTTCCCTAGTTCTCTAATACTACATAACAAAACCAAAACCGTATTCACTCTTGGCGAACAAGTTGCGTTGAATTCCCGCAGTTACGCGCCGTGCGTACAGTGAACGGAATCTTTCGCGTAACAATGGTGAAGCCCGAAAGCACAGCGTCTCCTTGAGTAACGCTCGAAACGGTTATTTATATTTAATTTTTAAAATGAGAATAGTAGAAGTCAATAAAAATGTTATTGCATTTGAAGTTATTAGGGGCAAATCTTTAATAAGAATTCCATAAACTAACCATAAAAATATTCCGGTTGTGAATATTGAATACATCGCTAATGATAAATCTTTAGTATGTTTAGTTTTGATGATTCTCATTGCTTGGGGTAGAAACGAAATAGTTGTACACGTAGCAGCAACTAATCCAATAATTGTAATAGTATCCATGTGTTTAATTATAATAGTATATAAATGTACTATATAAGTTTCGAGCATTATTTCGTTACGGTGCCACGATGCACTAAATGCTGAGTGCAAAGTGCCATAACGAAATCAAAAACGCTTTCACCTATGGCGGAGCACATTGTTGTTTCGCCCGATCTGCTTAAAATAGTTACGCCCAAATAAATTTTTTGATCGGGATGTTGCCGGCTTCTTCCTAGTTATTTCCCGTGGTATAAAGAGCCCGCGCTGCCACCTGTCCTGAATGCCTCCTACTGCGGCAGGTGTCTGCGAAAATGGTACTATTTTTTCGATTTAATCACAAGCGGCATCTTAATATTTATATTACTATTGAGCGTCAGGAAAAAAACAGAAACCGCTAATTATATTTCCGCTGCTGAATGTGCTCGGGAGATTATTTCCCTCGTAACGGAGGAGTCTCAATTCGATTTTTCGCTCTGTTCATTAAAAAGGAAAACCTTTCGTCAGAGATTCCCAAGCATCAATCTTCCCGGCAATGGGCTATTTTGGATACCTGCTTATAGTCCGCGGGAATGACCAGAAAACGAATTGTTATATTGCTCCTGAACGAAGTGCAGGAAATGTTGAGTGGTAATATATTATAGGGTCGTTCAACTGAGCTTACCTTCAAGTGCAATTTGCTTATGCGTGTTCCAATTGTTTCTTCTTCTCTAATGCTCCATATAAAAGATTAGAAAAAGCATTTCAGAAATTTCCAAGCATTAATTTTTCTCTTCTCGTTGTAGCGAGACATTCTCCCGTTCTCCTTTTATTTCTGCCGTTTCTTCCGAAAAACCTGCCACAACATGTTTTTCTTATCGGAAACATTGGCAGGCAACCTGCCAGAATGCTGAGGTAGTGTTTTTTAACCTCTCAAAATCAACCATAATCCACACTTTTTTACTTGGCACGCTGGTTGAGATATATATTTGAGATCACAAATAAAAATCAAAAAAGGAGATACAACAATGTTAGTACGATTTGATTCACCAAGAACCTATAGCAATCTGGTAGAGAATCTTTTTTCATCCGATGTGTTACCGAGCCGTTGCACAGTACCGGCTATGGATATCGTTGAACAAGAAAACGAGATCCTTGTGAATGCAGAATTGCCGGGTCTCAAGAAGGAAGATATTAAAATCACTTTTGAAAAAAATATTCTGACTCTCAGCAGCGAACAGAAACCAGCCGAGGTTTCGGAGAAGGCGACCGTATTACTGAAAGAAATCCGTACCTCAGGTTTTGATCGATCTGTGAAGTTTGAATATGAAATCGATGCAACCAAGATATCTGCAGAAATGACTAATGGTGTCTTAACAATCACTCTGCCGAAAGCGGAAGAAGCGAAACCAAAGCAAATAGAAGTCAAAGTAAAATAACATACAAAGTGGATGAATGAAATTCATCCATTGATCGATCAACGCATCAATCAGGGTCGGGTTTGAAGTGGATCAAGCCCGGCCTATTGGTGCAATAATCCACATAGCAGCGTTAAAGACGCTGCAAGAATAGGAGTTAAAAAAATGTCTAAGAATACAGGAAAAATTATTGGTATCGACCTGGGAACTACAAATTCGTGTGTTGCAGTGATGGAAGGTAATGACCCCGTTGTCATCGCAAACTCAGAAGGTTCACGCACGACACCGTCGGTGGTTGGATTTACAAAGTCAGGTGAGCGGCTCGTTGGAGCGGCTGCAAAACGTCAAGCGGTGACGAATTCACAAAACACTGTTTTTTCCATTAAACGTTTTATGGGACGGTTTTTCAATGAAGTCAATGAAGAAATGAAACTTGTTCCTTACAATGTAGTGCATGGCGAAAACAACACCGCACGTGTACAGATTGGCGACCGCGTCTATTCACCTTCGGAAATATCTTCGATGATTCTTCAGAAGATGAAACAGACAGCAGAAGATTATCTAGGAACAAAAATCACAGAAGCGGTCATTACCGTGCCTGCATACTTCAACGATGCACAGCGTCAGGCAACAAAAGAAGCCGGTGAGATTGCCGGGCTTAACGTCCGGCGTATTATTAACGAACCGACAGCGGCTGCATTGGCGTATGGTTTAGATAAAAAACATAAAGATTCTAAAGTTGCAGTATTCGATCTTGGCGGCGGAACATTTGATATTTCCGTGCTCGAATTAGGTGAAGGCGTCTTTGAAGTAAAATCGACAAACGGCGACACACATCTTGGCGGCGATAACTTCGATATGCGCGTGCTTGAATACATTGCAGATGAATTCAAGAAAACAGAAAGTATAGACCTTCGCAAAGATCCTATGGCCCTTCAACGTTTGCGTGAAGCTGCGGAAAAGGCAAAGATGGAACTATCGCAGTTGCTGCAAACGGAAATTAATCTGCCGTTCATCACTGCAACAGCAGATGGCCCGAAGCATTTGAATATGACGCTCACACGAGCGAAGTTGGAACAACTTGTGGAAGATTTGGTACAGCGATGTATGCCACCAGTGGAAAAGGCATTGAAAGATGCCGGACTGAATCCGAACCAGATTGATGAGATTATTCTCGTTGGCGGAATGACGCGTATGCCGCGAGTTCAGCAGTTGGTAAAAGATATTTTTGGTAAAGAAGGGCACAAAGGAGTAAATCCGGATGAAGTTGTTGCAGTGGGTGCAGCAATCCAAGGTGGTGTGCTTTCCGGCGACGTGACCGATGTTCTCTTACTCGATGTGACACCTTTAACGCTCGGTATTGAAACACTCGGCGGCGTAATGACACAGATGATCCAGGCAAACACGACCATCCCGACAAAGAAGAGCGAAATATTTTCTACGGCATCGGATAGCCAGCCATCTGTCGAGATTCACGTTTTGCAAGGTGAACGCCCAATGGCTGTGGATAACCGCACGCTCGGCCAATTTCATTTAGATGGTATTCCACCTGCACCGCGCGGTGTTCCTCAGATCGAAGTGACGTTTGATATCGATGCCAATGGTATGCTGCATGTCTCTGCAAAAGACAAAGCAACAAACAAAGAACAATCCATTCGTATTACTTCTTCCAGCGGATTGAGCAAAGAAGAAGTAGAGAAAATGAAGACAGATGCGACAGGGCATGCTACGGAAGATAAAAAACGGAAGGAGGAAATTGAAACGAAGAATCAAGCGGACAATCTCGTCTTCCAAACCCGAAAGCAGTTGAAAGATCTTGCCGATAAAATGGATGCCGACACTAAGACTAAGGTTGAAGCGGCAGCAAATGCTCTTGAAGAAGCAATCAAGGGCAACAATCCCGCAGATATAAAGGCGAAGACAGAAGCACTCAACAATGCCTGGAATGAAGCATCGACAAAGATGTATGAATCGGCGAAAAGTCAACAAGCTCCCGGTGCAAGCGGACAGCAGCAAGGTCCATTCGCAGGTGGTCAGCCCGGAACTGGTCCTGAACCGCAGCAACAACAAAGCGGTGAGCAACAAGGCGGCAAGAAAGTTGAGAATGCCGACTTCGAGGTTGTGGATGATAAATAAGTCGATGAGTATAAAGTAGTTGAGTAAACGAGTAAAAGATAACAGATAGCTTGGTGAATACTCACCGATCTGATGTGCTAGCGAAAGGCGAGATAATAACTCGCCTTTTGTATTTCAAGGTATGATAAGTTTTTATGTCCAACTCAACAATTGCACTTTTGTTATTCATCGGTGTAATCATTTTTTTGCTTGGTGGAATTATCTATGCAATAAGACAAAAGAATATTTATAGTTCCGGGAACTTTGCTTCCATGGCAGCATTGCATGATATGGGAGGAAAAGATGAACAGAATGCAATTGAAACGGTGATAGAACAACAGGCAGAAAAGAAGTGGGAAGAACAAGAGAGTGGAGAAGGGTTGAAAAATAATAATCATAATAGTTAAGGGAGGTGAAAGATGGCACAAACGAATGAATTAATAAATTCTATAAAGACCACTATTGACCGACTTCTAAATACGGATATTGAAAAATTTATTCGAAAAGAAGACTTAGGTAAAGAATTAAGTTTTGAAGAAATACGTCCGACGATAATTGAGATGCTTAATATTTTTAGAAAACTTCAGAACTGTACATTTGAAACATTTCCAGATCAATTTCTTTCTGAGATCGCCGGAAGAATTAAAGCAATTAACGATCTCTTTAATAATATGCTATCTTTTTCTCCAACACAAAATGCGCAACCCATTAATGAGAGAAATGGAATTTTTAGGCAATTTCAAGATAGATATAGAGAGTTATTTGTTTTTGTCGTACCTGCTCTGGTTAATATAAAAGACAATGATCAGTTGTTTGAATCAGCAAAAGGAAAAATTCAAAAAGCTTTGATTGATGCAGAGGAACAATTAAAAATCCTACAGAATGCGGGCAAAGAAGCACAACAAACACTCGATGCACTTAAACAAGCGTCTGGTCAAGTTGCAATAAGTAAATATTCGACTGTGTTTGAAAGAGAAGCAGAACAACATGAAAAATCCGCTATAAAATGGCTTATAGCAACTGTTGTAGTCGCATTATTAACGATTGCATGGGGGTTAAGCGCGCAATATATTTTTCGTTGGATATATGGGTCACTTCAATCGGGTGATACGCCTATGCTGATTCAATATGCGATCTCAAAACTCATAATTCTATCTGCATTATATTATGCGCTTGTATGGTGTGCTAGAATTTATGGGGCACACAGACACAATAATGTAATTAATCGTCATAGACAAAATGCGTTAAATACATTTGAGGCATTTGTGCATGCCACTGAAGGAGATCCTACAACAAAAAATGCTGTTTTGCTTCAAGCTACACAATCAATATTCTCTGGTCAACATACTGGCTTTGTCTCAAAAGAATCTGAGTCAGAATCACCAAACAAGATTATTGAAATTCTTAGAAATGTGTCTTCTTCTGGAGGCAAGTAATACTATAAATCCGGATTGTTACCTGAACGACAGGCAGAAAAAGAATTAGAAAGAACAAGAGATGGAGAAGGAAATAGTTAGTTCAAATAAAAAAAATATGAGGAGGCGTTATGGAAGATATTGATAAGGATGCTGATCAACAAAAAGAAATCAAGATGAAAAGACATTGGTGGCAAGAACGATTTTGGCAAATTTTGGCATCCATTTTTACTCTTTTAATTTTAACTATTCCTATTCCAATATTTTTGAACAACCTTGGTTCTACAATTGTACTTACATGGACTTCAATATTGGTATCAATAGGTGCTACTTGGTACTTTGCTTCCGTAACATTTCGGGGTAATCAAGAAAAAGTCTTGAAAGAAAGAGCAATTGTTGCAATACGCCGTCCGTTAGAAATAGCTAGGGCAGTTCAAAGAGTAGTGAGAAATATAACAGAAAAGAAGGAGGAGTTGTCGCAATTGGATGATCCAGAATGGTCGAGACAAAGAAAATTTGTCCTTGAGATTATTCATGGAATTGAAATACATGTTCGTGAATTGTTTGGACATTTGAATTACGCTATTGCAGACTGGCAAGATATTTTGGGAGAAGATCTTTCGGTTACTGATGAAACTTATCGTCAGATTGAAGAGGTGTTATTAAAAGGTAATCGAGAGATAGATGAAATCAAGAAAGGATATGAGGAAAGGCTGGAAAAGGCAAAAACTGTAAATAAGGAAGAATTAAAAAAGGTTGAATCTGATTTATTGTCTAAAATAAAAGAAAAGGAAGTTGAATTGGCCAAAGCGGTTCAAGAAGCATACCAGAAAGGAAAAAGAGAAAATAATAATCTAGTCAATCGTCCAGATACATTTAATTGGTTAGATAACGCTTTAAAATCGCAAAGGGAAAAAAAATTAAATAGCAGTATCCTAGATGCATATGCTAAAGCCCTTAGTGAAAAACAACAGAATGATAATAAATAATGACACTATCCCAGAAGTTGAAGCGGATTTCATCCGCTATATTTTAGGCCTTCGCCTCCCTAAAGGGGATGTGATATAAGTTGAACCCTAAGTAGTTGAGAAGAGAAATACATGAACTTCAATAAATTCACAATTAAATCTCAAGAAGCTGTGCAGAATGCACAAGAGATTGCATCGAGCTATGGCAATCAAGTTATCGAACCAGAGCATTTATTAGCAGCACTTGTGCAGGACAGCGAAGGCATCGTTGTGCCAATCCTGCAAAAACTTGGTACAAACGTTAATTATCTCAAAATAAAAATTAACGAGACGGTGGAACATCTGCCAAAAGTACAAGGTGCGAATATTAGTAATCAACAGATATCATCCGCCCTTGGACAGATCTTCGAGTCTGCACAGCAGGAAGCACAGCAGCTCAAAGACGAATATGTCAGCACCGAACATCTATTGTTAGGATTGCTTGCTGCGAAAACATCAGTAACAAAATTGCTGACAGATCAAGGTGTGTCGAAAGAAAGCATTTATAAAGCGCTGAAAGATGTGCGCGGCACGCAGCGTGTTACTGACCAAACGCCGGAGGATAAGTACCAATCTCTGGAGCGCTTTGGCCGCGACCTAAATGATCTCGCGCGTAAAGGTAAATTAGATCCAGTCATTGGACGCGAAGAAGAAATCCGGCGTGTGCTTCAAGTGCTCTCGCGCCGTACAAAAAATAATCCTGTTCTCATCGGCGATCCGGGAGTTGGCAAAACGGCAATTGCAGAAGGCATCGCACAACGCATTGTACAAGGCGATGTGCCGGAGAGTTTGAAGACGAAGCGTATCGTTGCGCTCGATATGGGAACTTTGGTTGCGGGCACAAGCTTCCGCGGACAGTTTGAAGAACGATTGAAAGCGGTACTGAAAGAAGTTACCGAATCGAACGGAGAAATTATTCTATTCATCGACGAACTGCATACACTCGTTGGCGCCGGTGCAGCCCAAGGCTCAGTTGATGCATCGAATATGCTGAAACCGGCACTTGCCCGCGGCGATCTGCGAGCCATTGGCGCTACGACTATTGATGAATATCGAAAATATATTGAGAAAGATCCTGCGCTAGAACGGCGATTTCAACCTGTGCTTGTGGAAGAACCGACAGTGGAAGATACAATTTCTATTTTGCGCGGACTCAAAGAACGGTACGAAGTGCATCATGGTGTGCGTATCACTGACGGTGCAATTGTTGCGGCTGCGCAGTTAAGCCATCGTTATATATCGGATCGTTTCTTGCCCGATAAGGCAATCGATTTAGTAGATGAAGCGGCATCGAAACTCCGCATCGAAATTGACTCGATGCCGGAAGAATTGGATGACGTTGAACGCCGAATCAAACAATTAGAAATTGAGCGTGAAGCGGTAAAGCGCGAGAAAGATGCCGACTCGAAATCTCGTTTGGGGGAAATCGAACACGAACTTGCCGAGTTGAACCAAACCCGCTCTGAGCTGAAGGCACACTGGCAGTTGGAAAAGGGGCTGATTCAATCTATCCGAAAAATGAAGGGAGATATTGATAACACCAAGAAGGAAGCAGAACAGCAAGAGCGGCAAGGCAATCTTGGCCGTGTGGCAGAACTGCGTTATGGTGTTATTGTGGGATTAGAAAAGCAATTGAAGGAAGCATCGCTCAAATTGAACGAAGTGCAGAAACACCAAAAGATGCTGAAGGAAGAAGTCGATGCGGAAGACATTGCAGAAATTATTGCAAAGTGGACTGGCATTCCCGTTCAGCGCATGTTAGAAAGCGATCGGACGAAGCTCCTTCATTTAGAGGATCGTATACATAAGCGGCTGATCGATCAGGAAGATGCTGTGAAAGCTGTGGCGGATGCAATCCGAAGAAGTCGTGCAGGATTGCAGGATGAGCGGAAACCGATTGGCTCGTTTATCTTCCTCGGCAGCACCGGTGTAGGGAAAACAGAATTAGCGAAAGCACTTGCTGAATTTCTTTTCAACGATGAGAACGCGATTGTGCGTATTGACATGAGCGAGTATATGGAAAAGTTTTCTGTATCACGGCTGATCGGCGCACCACCGGGTTATGTAGGTTATGAAGAAGGCGGCCAGTTGACGGAGGCAGTGCGGAGAAAACCATACTCAGTTGTGCTTCTCGACGAGATTGAAAAGGCGCACCCGGAGGTGTTCAATGTCCTTTTACAATTGTTAGATGAAGGCAGATTAACGGACAGCAAAGGGCGAACAGTGAATTTCAAAAACACAATTGTCATCATGACATCGAATCTTGGTTCGCAGCTCATTCAAGAGAAATTGGATACGTTGACAGAAGAGAATCGCGACGACTTGATGGGTGAACTGCGCGTGCAGCTTTTTGAGATGCTCAGACAGTCTGTGCGGCCGGAATTCCTTAATCGCATTGACGAAATAATTCTTTTCAAACCATTGACAATGACAGAGCTGAAAAAAATCGTCGAACTCCAATTGCAGCAAGTACAAAAGCTGGTAGCAGATAAAAATATCACACTAGAATTTACTGCTGAAGCGAAAGAGCGGCTTGCCACAATCGGATACGACCCAAGTTATGGCGCGCGGCCATTGAAGCGAATTATTCAAAAATATGTTATTAATACTTTATCCGAAAAACTTCTTTCCGGCAGCGTTATGGATGGAGATACAGTTGAAATTGGCACAGATAACCGCGGGATGATCAAATTCGTAACAAAGACAAAACCAGAGGTTATAGGATAAACATTCCTGTTTATCGGGCATTTTTCAATATATATAAAACCAATTGTGTTTTGGTAAAATAAATACAACATTCATGTAGTAATTCAAATAATCCTATCCACCAACAATAAAGGAGATATAAAATGAAAAGGGTACTCGTGTTATTCAGTCTCTGTTGCTTTGTCGCTGTGTTGGCTTTCGCACAAACACAAACGTCGGCAACTTCTGTAACGAAAAAAATGACAACCGCAAAAGATACGACTAAAGTGAAAGCGGAGGGAGTAAAAGCAAAGGCGAAAGTGAAAGCGGAAGGAGTAAAAGCAAAGGCAAAAGTGAAGGCGGAAGGAACAAAAGCAAATGAAAAAGTGAAGGCGGAAGGAACAAAAGCAAATGAAAAAGTGAAGGCGGAAGGAACAAAAGCAAATGAAAAAGCAAAAGCCGACAGCTTAAAAAAATGATGCGCAGAAAAAGCCCAACGATTTAAAATCGAAATAATTATTTAGATAGCTCTAAATATTTTACATCCTTCCTCAGGTTGATGCTGGGGAAGGATTTTTTTATATAATCCCGGATGAACCTATTTTTGTGCAAACAATCAGCGATGCAATTCAATCCCCTGCATTGCTTGATGTCTAAAGAAGCACGCATTCATCGACAAAAAGCCGTATCTTATAGAAGAAATGGAGATGAAAATGAAATTTAGTTACACAGAAAAATTGGGTTGGCGGGAAATACTATGCAGATGATGTCACTTATCGGGCACACGCAGGAACTGCTCGGCATTATTCTAAATTCAAAGAAACCCGCAGACGTACTTATCGATACATTCTTTCGGTCGCACAAGTATCTCGGTTCTCATGATAGGAAATTCGTTGCGGAGACAACGTACGGTACCTTGCGTCATTTGCGCAAGTGCGAACTAATGGTAACATCAGCAATGGCTGAATTAGGCGAGGCATTATTTGAGGAAGACAAAATTCTTTTTCTCGTTATTGCATATTTATCTTTGCAGGGAAGGATGCAGAGTGTAACCCCAGAGGACGTTTCATCAAAACTCAAGAGCACACGGCTGACAGAAAAGATGGCACATATTTTAAACACATTTGCCAAACCAGTGGCGATTCCAACCATATCTGCTGCCGTACGAATAGGAATAGAGTACTCTTTCCCGGATTGGATGGTGCAGAAATTAATTGAGCAGTATGGTGAGAGTGAAGTCGAAAAAATATGTGCAAGTCTCAACGAACAAGCCCCCATCACAGTACGTGTGAATACATTGAAGACGACTGTTGAACAATGCCAGACGGAGTTGGGCAAACAGGGATTTGAGACGACAAAGACAGTGCTGTCCCCAATTGGTTTGAATCTTGCAAAGCGCATAAATGTATTTTCACTGCCAGTGTTTCGCGATGGATGGTTTGAAGTGCAGGACGAAGGGAGTCAGTTGTTGCCATTTCTGATCGATCCGAAACCGAATGCGAAATTACTCGATGTATGCGCAGGTGCCGGAGGTAAGACGCTGGAGTTTGCTGCACTGATGAAGAATCGTGGTGAAATTTTTGCTACAGATATCAACAGTTATCGTCTTGAGGAATTACGCAAGCGTACGAAGCGTGCCGGAGCGCAGAATGTTCGTGTTCAGGAAATTCAGGCGATTGAAGATCTGAATGAACAATATTCTCACTTCTTTGATATAGTTTTTGTAGATGCGCCTTGCAGTGGACTCGGCACTATTCGCCGCAATCCCGGAATGAAATGGATGGTTACGGAACAAACAGTTAATGAAGTGTCGGATAAACAAAAATCCATTCTCCATTCCTCTGCACTCCTCGTAAAATCGGGAGGAAGAATAGTTTATGCGACATGCACGTTGCTGAGACAAGAGAATGAAGATGTGGTGGAAGAATTCATGGTGCGGCATTCTGAATTTAAGTTGGTAGAGGCGAATGGATTATTAAATAAATGGCATAATGGATTGGCTACAACAGGTTCATTCTTCAAACTTCTTCCTCACATAAATGGAACTGATGGCTTCTTTTGTGCTGTTCTTGAAAAGCAAGCAGTTCGTTGATTCTCCAGAGATGTTTTGATACTTTAAAAAATAGTAATCAGTTGTCAGTGTTCATTCATCTGATAAAATTAATTACTGAATACTTAGGACCGATTGCTAAAAGCTTACATTTTGTATCATAGAAGAAAGGATACAGTAATGAGGTTCTTTTTTATTTCAATATTTATCTCTCTCACTCTCGTAAGTTGTTCCAGACCAAGTGCAGAAGAGATGTTCAATAAGGGCTCGGATGCTCAAAAGGCGGAACAATACGACGCCGCAATCGCTTCGTATCAAGAATTGATCAAAGCGTATCCCGATAGCGCACGTACACCGGAAGCAGTCTATGCCATCGGAACAATTTATCAGAATCACAAACATTCATTCTATCAAGCAATTCAGACATTTCGCTTTCTTGTAGAAAAATATCCGAATCATGCCACCGCGCCTAATGCATCATTTCTTATTGGATTCATATATAACAATCAATTGAAGAATATCGACTCAGCGCGAATTGCATACAATGACTTTCTCAAACGGTACCCCACAAACCAGTTGGTATTGGCGGTTCAGTTCGAACTAAGTAATCTCGGAAAAGATCCAGCAGAAATTCTGAAAGAGCAAGCGCAGATAGCGCAAAACGAAGAGAAACACGAGAAGAAGGTGAAGAAATAAAGATAGAAGGCAGAAGCAGCTAAAGCAATCTAGATCCTAAAACCTAAAACCTCTTAGTTGATAACTGAAAACTATTTTGAACGAATCTCTCAAATATCTCAAACCTGCCGTCGTTGCCCAACTTGCGAACATGGAATTACGCGCACGATTAGTGGTGGAGGGATTCATCACTGGATTGCACAAAAGTCCGTATCACGGCTTCAGTGTTGAATTCACCGAGCATCGCCAATATATGCCGGGTGATGAAATCAAACACATCGATTGGAAGGTGTATGGAAAAACCGACCGTTTCTACATCAAACAATTTGAGGAAGAGACAAATCTTAAATCGTACCTGATCGTTGATGCGAGCCGGTCAATGGATTATGCATCAAAGGGAAATATCAAGAAGTTTGAATATGCCTCGTATGTTGCTGCCGCGTTATCATATATGATGATCGAACAGCGCGATGCAGTGGGGCTGACATTATTTGATGAAGGGATTCGCGTTTCATTACTGCCGCGAGCCACACGCTCGTATCTGAAAGAAATTCTGAAAGAATTGGAATCTGCACAGCCCGCAAAGAAAACCGGAACGTCGGCATCATTAAATCTTATTGCTGAACAAATTAAGCGGCGCGGACTCGTTATCGTCTTAAGTGATCTATTTGATAAACCGGAAGCAGTGATGACAGCGTTAAAACATTTTCGACACAAAGGACATGAAGTTGTTGTGATGCAAATATTAGATCCGCTGGAGAGATCGTTTGCGTTTGACGGTGATGCAATCTTCAAAGACTTAGAAACACGGGAAGAACTCATGACACAGCCGTGGCACATTCAAAAAGCATATCAACAATCGATGCATGAGTTTCTCGATTTCTACAAGCGACAATGCCGCGACAATAACATCGACTATGTTCTGCTGGATACGAGCACGCCGTTCGACAAGGCACTGTTTGAATATTTAAATAAACGAAAAAGAATGAATTAAAGAAGCAGTCAGTAATCAGTTGGCAGTGGTCAGGATGAAGTACCGTGTCGAAAGCAGCTATTCATTTCGCAATCCACAATTTGAGATTCGCAATTGCCTGAAGATAAAATTATAGTTCGCGGTGCACGCGTACACAATCTGAAGAATATCGATGTTGACATTCCTCGCGATTCATTGACTGTTATCACAGGTCTTTCAGGATCTGGAAAGTCGAGCCTGGCGTTCGATACAATCTATGCCGAGGGACAGCGCCGATACGTTGAAAGTCTTTCTACATACGCACGCCAATTTCTTGATGTCATGGAACGTCCCGATGTTGATTTTATCGAGGGGCTGAGTCCGTCCATTTCCATTGAACAAAGAACCATCAGCACAAATCCGCGCTCAACAATTGGCACCGTTACAGAAATCTACGACTATCTTCGCCTACTCTTCGCGCGTGTCGGAACGCAATTCTGCTACAACTGCGGCCGCAAAGTTCAGCGACAATCGATCGACCAAATCATCGAAGCTATTCTGAACTATCCGCATGGTTCGAAGCTTCAGATTTTAGCACCCATCGTTAAAGGCCGTAAAGGGCATTATCGGGAATTGTTCGAGCGCATTATTAAAGATGGATTTCTCCGTGTCCGAGTCGATGGCGAAGTGCGGCAAATCGAAAAGGGAATGAAGGTTGACCGCTATAAAATTCACACGATTGAAATTGTCGTTGACAGAATTGTATTGAAGAAGGAAATGCGTTCGCGCATTGCCGATTCAGTCGAGATGGCGCTGCGTTATGGCGAAGGGGTTCTGATTGTCAATGATGGCGAAAAGGATCAGCTCTTCAGTCAAAAATCATCATGTCATGAATGTGGAATCAGCTATGAAGAACCGGCGCCGAACTCGTTTTCATTCAACACGCCGGCAGGATATTGTCCAAAGTGTGAAGGACTTGGCGAATTGCGTGCATTCGATATGAAACTCATTATTCCCAATGAAGACCTCTCCATCAATCAAGAAGGACTTGCTCCGATGGGCAAACCGCGTCAGACATGGATGTTCAGTCAGATTAGCGCAGTGGCAAAGAAATATAACTTCGATTTCGATACACACATAAAAAATATTTCCACAGAAGCGCGTGACGTGTTATTCTATGGATCGCACGGCGAGAAATTGGAAATTGAATACACCCACGATAAAACCGGACGCGTGCAAATCTACAAGCACCGCTTCGAAGGTCTTCTCAAAATGTTAGATCGTTGGTACGAAGACACATCTTCTAATCAAGTGCGGGATTGGGTAGAATCATTTATGGCGACGAGTCCTTGTGAAGTGTGCAAAGGCGGCCGGCTGCGGAAGGAAAGTCTCTCTATTCGTTTAGAAAATGCGGGGACAGGCGAGCAAACGAATATTCATGATATAGTGAATCTCTCCATTACACGTGCCAGGCAATTCTTTGAAAACCTCACACTCAATTCACGCGAAGAAGAAATTGCCCGTCAAGTATTGAAAGAAATACGACAACGCTTAGACTTTCTGTTGAATGTAGGTTTGAGTTATCTCACACTTGATCGCCCTGCGCGGACACTTTCCGGCGGTGAAGGACAGCGTATTCGTCTCGCTACGCAGATTGGAACTCAGCTTGTTGGTGTGCTTTACATTTTAGATGAGCCGAGCATTGGCTTGCATCAACGCGATAACATTAAGTTGATTGATTCTCTCAAATCACTCCGTGATCTAGGCAACACTGTCATTGTCGTCGAACATGATAAACAGATGATTGAAAGCGCCGATTATGTTGTCGACCTCGGACCGCGTGCAGGGGAACATGGCGGACATGTTGTGGTGACAGGAACACCGGAACAATTAAAAATGAAAAATGGTAAAAGGAAAAAGGACAAGAAGGCCAATTCCCAATTCCCAATCACCAATCACCAATCTCTTACGTCCACATATCTTCGAGGTGAACACAAGATAGACATTCCTAAAAAGCGACGGCGGGGAAATGAAAAGTTTCTTCTCATAAAAGGAGCAGTGGGCAATAATCTCAAGAATGTTTCTTTGCAAGTTCCACTTGCAACATTTGTGTGCATTACAGGCGTGAGTGGTTCTGGAAAATCTACTCTGATCAATGAAACGTTGTATCCAATTCTATCGCGCAAGTTTTACAAGACGAAACTCGTTCCGCTTCCTTACAAATCCATAGATGGATTGCAGCACATCGATAAAGTCATAGACATAGACCAGTCGCCTATTGGCAGAACACCGAGATCAAATCCTGCAACTTACACGGGGCTATTCACGCTTATACGGGATTTGTTCACGCAATTGCCTGAGGCACAGATTCGCGGTTACAAAGCAGGACGATTCAGCTTCAATGTTAAAGGCGGGCGGTGTGAGAATTGCGAAGGCGATGGAGTTAGAAAAATTGAAATGAATTTTTTGCCCGATGTTTATGTCCATTGCGATGTTTGCAATGGTAAGAGATACAACCGCGAAACGCTTGAAGTGCACTATAAGGGAAAATCGATTGCCGATGTGCTGAGTATGACGGTCGATGAAGCGATGGAACAGTTCAGCGAGCTGCCGCGTATTCATCGGCATTTGCAAACGCTTCATGATGTTGGAATGGGTTACATTCGTTTGGGTCAGCAAGCCACCACACTTTCCGGCGGCGAAGCGCAGCGTGTGAAGCTCTCAACAGAACTTTCGAAAATCGGTACCGGCAAAACACTGTACATTCTCGACGAGCCGACAACAGGATTACATTTTGAAGATATCCGGATGCTTCTTCTTGTACTGAACAGATTGGTTGATAAAGGAAACACTGTCATCGTTATCGAACACAATCTCGATGTGATTAAAACTGCGGACTGGATTGTTGATTTAGGACCCGACGGCGGAGACGAAGGAGGCGAGATTGTTGCTGAAGGAACGCCGGAAGAAGTGGCGATGAATCAACGATCGTACACGGGAGAATCTTTAAAAAGGGAGTTGAAATGATTTATATGTCTTATCCAACTTTGATACCCAAGGATTTCCCACAATAAAAAATCTCCACTTCTTTTCTACTCCTTGTTGAATTCCGATTCGTGACGAACGCTTAATGCGCTTTGAAGGAATGGGTTCGCCGTCGGTAATAGTGATTTCGCTATTCAGTAAATTTAAGCCGTTTTCTTTGCGCGCAATGCCAAATGCTTTACAGAACTTTGCTGGGCCGTTTGTAAGATTAATAAGTGATTTAAGATTTTGTGATTTGTTAGAACCATATCGATTTATTTTCATCACTTCAATTCCGGCTAAAGGTTCAATAGCACGAATTAATACCGCTTCTCCAATTCCTTCCTTTCCCGTTACTACATTAGCACAGAAATGCATACCATAAGTGAAATAGACATACAAATGTCCGCCTTCCCAAAACATCACATCGTTACGCTTAGTTCTTCCATGAAAAGCATGAGATGCCGGATCTCCTTTGCAATAAGCTTCAACTTCAACAATTTTTCCAATCAGCAATTTTGTGCCGACTTTCCTAACGATGTGCTTGCCAAGAAGGTTATGAGCAACTTGAAGTGTCGGGCGAAGATAGAAAGAGCGGGGGAGTGGTCTCAAGGATCAATTAAAAATGATAAAATGAAAAATAAAAGATATCTATCATTAATTTCCAACTTTAAATCAACGTTTCTCAAACTCTGTCATAATCTTATCAATCTCGGCTTCGCTAATGCCCGTTCCGAATTTTGACTCAGAAGGTTTTGAAGTTTTAGATTCTATCTTCTGCTGTGGTTTTATATCTGCTAGCTGCTGATTACTGGCTAATGGTTTCGTTTCTGTCAAAACATTCCCCGCTTTCAATCTAATCCGTTCGTCAATTTCATCCATCCATGATTTAACTGGATGCTCAGAGGTAAAAGATTGAAATATTTTTGCAGGTGCTGACGCTTTGTGGACTTCTTCCGCGGGTTGTCCGCCAAATTTCTCCGGTGGATTGATTGGATGAGTTTCGAATGTCAATCGTTTGATGTTTATCAAATGTCTTGCAGACACATTTTCAGAAACAATGGATCCGCCCCACGTGCCAGGACCGAGTGTGAGAGACGGCATCAAATCATTTGTATAACCAATCGCACCGAGCGAAGATGTAGTGTTCACAAGAATTCTAAATGCCGGTTTCTCTAATCCAAATTTTAAAATGATTTCTGAATCGCTGGAGTGAATCACCATCGAGTGACCTATGCCACCGAATTCCAGCATTTCTATGCAGCGATGACATCCTTCTAACCAACCATCCACGGTGAACATCGAAAGCACAGGCGAAAGCTTCTCGCGCGATAGCGGATATTCTTTGCCAACTGCCGATATTTCTGCAATGATACATGTTGTGTCATGTGGAACTTCGAAGCCGGCTTTTTCCGCAATAAATTTTGGAGACTTGCCGACGACCTCCGCATTCAACGCGCCGCGCGGGTCAAACATCAATCGTGATAATCGTTCTTTTTCTTCGGGGGAAGCAAAGTAAGCTCCGCGCCGTTTGAATTCTTCAACCGCTAATTTCTTAATTGGCGCATCGAGAATAACCCCGGATTCAGTAGAACAAAGCACACCCCAATCGAATGATTTTCCGAAAACGATATCGGCAACAGCTTTCTTTACATTTGCGGTGCGCTCTATGAACGATGGCACGTT
The DNA here is from genome assembly GCA_050015675.1 of Bacteroidota bacterium. Classification (GTDB taxonomy): domain Bacteria; phylum Bacteroidota; class Ignavibacteria; order UBA10030; family UBA10030; genus Fen-1298. The sequence continues at coordinate 47,751 of JBEKAY010000006.1, forward strand.
TCCAGGTCCGACACCGTATGCCGGTTTACCGGAACTGTATGCTGCCTTTACCATTGCACTTGAACCTGTGGCAAGAATAATTGCAGTAAGTTTGTGTTTCATCAATTCGTTGATGCCCTCGTTTGTCGGATTTGACATACATTGTATCAATCCTTTAGGGGCGCCTGCTGATTCCGCCGCTTGTGTGAGGATACGTGCAGCTTCGAGCGTGCAGGTAACAGATTTTGGATGCGGACTTGCAACGAGAGCATTGCGCCCTTTGAGTGCAATGATGGACTTGAACATCATCGTGGAGGTTGGATTCGTGGAAGGAATAAGAGTTGCAACCACGCCCATCGGTTCTCCGATTTCAATTATCCGTTTCTCTTTATCGTCGTTAATAACGCCGACGGTCTTGAGGTCTTTGATCGATTCCCAGACACGTTTCGTAGCGAATTCATTCTTAAGCTTTTTATCCGCCACTTTACCGAAGCCGGTTTCCTCTACTGCCATCTTTGCAAGTTTCTCCGCTGCAGTGAAACCTGCATCAGCCATTGTTTTGACAACCTTGTCGACTTTTTCCTGTGTGAAACTTTTAAACGCAAGCTGTGCTTCTTTGGCGCGGGTAAGGAGATCGCGTGCTTCCTGAATTGATTGGAGATCTTTATCCATAGTCCTATTCCTACTCTTTTTCCAATACTTATTGAAACGAATGTAAATCTATTTCTAATGACAATCAATTTACACAACCGCTTGTTTCTCAACAAATGCGGTTCTACATTGAAAATAAATCTCTATGCGATGGAAACTTGAAAATATCCTAAAGAAGAATGGCGGCGGTATCCTGCTGGAAGACGATGCCGTTATTGTTCTCAACAAACCCGCCGGATTATTAGTGCTGCCGGATCGGTTCGACAGGAACTTGATTAATCTTTATGAGTTACTGAAGGAAACATTCGGAACTATTTTTGTCGTGCACAGAATTGATAGAGAGACCAGCGGCGTGGTACTCTTTGCCAAGACTGCCGAAGCGCATATGCTCCTTAATACTGCATTTGAAAAACGGCAAGTGGAAAAAATATATCGGGCAATTGTTGTTGGCTCGCCAACCAGTGATAATGGCTGTATCAATCTGCCGATTGCAGAGAATGAACACGGTGTGAGAAAGATGAAGATCGATAAGAAGAACGGAAAGGAAGCGATTACAGATTATCAGGTAATTGAAAAATTTAAAGGCTACGCACTCATTGAAGCAAAGCCGCATACAGGGCGCACACACCAAATTCGTATTCACTTGAGCGCCATCCGATTGCCGATTCTTGCTGATCCTTTGTATAGTAACAGCGGCTGGTTTTTTCTTTCGAGCATCAAACGAAATTACAATTCGAGCGGAGAAGAGAAGCCGCTTTTAGCGCGGACAGCACTTCACGCTTTTTCTCTTTCCTTTATTCATCCAGCGACAGGCGAGAAGATGTCAAGTGAAGCGCCAATGCCTAAAGATATGGAAACGGTATTAAAAGTTTTGAGAAAATATGAGGGAAGATAAAGAGTGAGCAGCATTTCGATTTCAATTGATTGCTCCACCAAAAAGCGATAACGGAAAGTCTGTTTCCACTTTTGTCCAAGTGGTCCCGCCGTTTGTTGTTCTCAGAATTATTCCTCCAGCTCCAACGATGATACCTTGTTTTTCATCGAAGAATTGAATTGAGCGTAAGTCGTTGGTAGATTGACTATTAATCTCAGTCCACTTTGTCCCGCCATCCAGAGTATGTAAAATTGTTCCCTCTGTTCCAACAACAAATACATTAGTTGAATCGATACAGAAAGCGTCAAACAATTCCTTTGTAGTTCCGCTCACTTGTGATATCCACGTTTTGCCTTTGTCTGTAGATCGTAAAATTATTCCGTCTGCACCGACGACGATGAATGTGGATTTAGAAAGAAGCACTGTAGAATTTAGCCAGCTTGTTGTTCCGCTTTCCTGTGGTGACCATGTTGCTCCGCCATCGCTCGTGCCTATAATTGTTCCCATTGCTCCGACGGAAATCCCAGTTTTATAGTCAATGAATGCAATATCGCGCAGATGGTTGATAGTACCCGATTGCTGTTTGATCCACGTTGTGCCGCCGTTCGTTGTCTTCAGCATAATGCCATAATCGCCAACTACTATTCCGGAATCACTGCTTGTGAAGCATGCGCGGAATAATGGTCTGGCGGTTGAACTCACTTGAGTCATCCAAGTCGCGCCAGCATTATTCGTGTGAAGAATAACACCGCCATTTCCTACGGCAATGGCGTTCGATTGATCTATTGCGGTAACTGCCATGAGAGTGTTCTCTGTGATGCCATCAATTTTTGTCCACGTTGCACCGAAATCTTTTGACTGAAGAATTAAACCATTCGCTCCCACGGCAGTAGCAATGTTCTTTTTTTGAAATCCACCAGGAAGAGATAGTATCCCTGCCAGTGCAACCGGTTTTTCCAGTACGGGTGTCATAATATTCCAGGTGACTGCGCCGTCAGTTGTTCGAAGAATTGTTTGCTGAGCCCCAACTGCAACACCAACTCTTGCACTCACAAACGCAGCTGAAATAATTGTGCTGCGTATAAAACTTGTTTGTTTCAGCCAATTTGTTCCTCTTGCATTGGAGGTAAGGATTGTTGCAGAAGCACCTGCGGCGATAGAAAAATTTGGAGAGGGGAAGGCAGTACAAAAAAGTGTTTGCGTGATGCCGCTTGGTTCTAACGTCCAGCTTATGCCGCCATTTGTGGTGTGGAGAATGGTCCCGTTCTCACCGACAATGATTCCATTATTCAATCCATTAAAAGATACAGAGTAAAAATTATAAGTGATGAATGAAGATGAAAGGTTTGTCCATGTATTTCCATCATCTGTGGTGCGAAGAATTGTTCCGTGATCACCGACAGCGATTCCTGTTTTGTTGTCCGTGAAGACCACGCTGTTGAGGGTGAGACGAACACCGCTTGTTTGCATGAACCAATTATTTCCGCCATCGAGAGAGTGATAGATCGTGCCATTCTCACCAACAGCAGTGCCGATCATCTCTGCGCTGAAAAAGATTGAACGCAATGCTACCGTAGAGTTGCTGAGTTTATTTATCCAAGATATTCCACCATTTGTCGTCATAAGAAGAACACCATTTGCACCGACGGCAAATCCATGCGATGAATTTATAAAAGCTACTCCATTCAGGGAAGTTGTTAAGTGATTGACATTGCGCCACATTGACCATGTGTTGCCCATGTCGGTTGAGCGCGCAATAGTTCCGCTATCGCCAACGGCAACAACGGTGTTTGCATCCGCAAATGTTATTCCTTGGAATGACACTGCGTCTGACGGTGCGTTTTGGGAATAAGCAGATTTCCATCCAGCTAAACTCATTATACAATAAATGAAGATCAGCAGCCTTGGAATATTCCACTCATGCTTTTGCATATTTCATTTTCCTCAGGTTCTGATGTTAGCTGCCAAACTCAATATGTGATTGTTGTGTCGATTCTCGTTTCACAGGAACACCAAAATGCTTATAGGCAAGTGTCGTTGCCTCGCGTCCGCGAGAAGTGCGTTTTAAAAAACCTTCTTGAATAAGATACGGTTCATATACTTCTTCAAGCGTTCCCGGCTCTTCGCCAACAGCAACAGCAAGTGTGCCGACTCCGACCGGCCCGCCATTATATTTTTTGATGATGGCATGCAGAATGCGTTTGTCCATCTCGTCAAATCCATGCTCGTCCACCTCCAGCGCCTTGAGTGAAAACTCAGCAACCTCTTGTGTGATAACGCCATTGAAATGTGCTAGTCGTGTATCTGCTTGTGCAAAATCGCGGCACCGTTTTAAGAGACGGTTGGCGATGCGCGGTGTTCCGCGCGAACGTTTGGCAATTTCCATTGTCGCTTCCGATTCTGCCGTTATCGAAAGAATACCCGCCGAGCGCTGAATGATGCAGTCTAACTGGTCATAAGAATAATAATCTAAACGATTTGTAATACCGAATCGTGATCGTAATGGTGAACTCAGTAATCCGGCGCGCGTCGTAGCTCCAACCAGAGTAAATGGTTGAAGGCCAAGCTGAATTGTTTTCGCTCCGGGTCCGCTGTCTATCACAATATCAACTCGAAAATCTTCCATCGCGGAATATAAATATTCTTCTATTCTTGCCGGCACACGATGGATTTCGTCGATGAAGAGCACTTCCGATTTCTCGAGCGAAGTAAGAATGCCAGCAAGATCGCCCGGTTTTTCCAACGCCGGCCCGGATGTCATTTTAATGCCGGTACCCATTTCGTGCGCAACGATGTGGGCGAGTGTTGTTTTGCCAAGCCCCGGAGGGCCGGTTAGTAAAACATGATCAAGCGGTTCGTTACGCTGACGTGCCGCCGTAATGAACACTTTCAGATTCTCTACAATTTTTTCCTGCCCGACAAAATCTCTCAGCGCAGACGGACGCAATGTTTGATCAAGATCAATTTCTTGATCTAATCGTTCAGGTCTTGTCAAATTGGACTGTCTCACTTATGCAAAAGTACCAAGAACCGCAGAAAATTGCAAGACAACACTTGAAAAACATTTAGTGGTGCCTTGAGAGTGATTTATCGGGCGTTCGTGTGGCGGAGCGCTCGTTTAACGAGTTCTTCGAGGGAAATACTTGAGCCCTCGGTTTCTTTTAATACAAGTCGAATAGACTTTTCAGCGATTTGCAGATTATATCCCAACGATGTGAGCGCTTGAAGCGCTTCTGCACGCATTGCGGCAGATGCCATACCGAGGGCAGAGAATGGTTCGCTATCAGCAATCGCTTTGCCGGCTTTATCGCGCAGCTCTAAGATCAAACGCTCGGCCGTCTTCTTCCCAACACCGGGAATTGCCGTCAGAGCAGTGACATTGCCACTGATAAGATGTGATCTGAGTTCTTCAACATTCATTCCAGAAAGAATGCTCTGTGCAATCTTCGGCCCAATGCCCGACACTGAAATAAGAAGTTTGAAAAGCCGCCGTTCTTCGTCCGAAAAAAATCCAAACAATTGCATAGCATCTTCGCGCACGTGGAAATGTGTGAGCAGGGAAATGGAAGAACCGACATCTCCGAGCTTTTCATATGTAGAGAGCGGAATACTCACTGTGTAGCCAATGCCATGTACATCAATAAGAATTTCCGTAGGATTTTTATGTTTGAGGATACCTGTTAGGGATGCGATCATTTTTTCCTCACGACTCGTTCTGGATGCGAGTGAATGAAATCCGACCAGCTTCGATGTGTATTCGACGCCGTTCTCCGCGTGTGCCGGGAGGTTGCTTTGCCGCCCGTTATCCGGAACGAATGGCACAAGGCAACTGCGAGAGCGTCCGAAACATCGAAATATTTTGGCGCATCGCGAAGCTTCAATTGTGTTTGCACCATAAATTGCACTTGCTGTTTAGAAGCTGCACCGTTGCCGGTGACGGCTTTCTTGACTTCACGTGGAGAATATTCAGTGGTTGGAATTTCATAATTCACCGCTGCCAAGATTGACACACCGCGCGCGTGGCCAATCTTCAAAGCCGATTGAGCATTCTTTCCGTAAAATGCAGTTTCGATTGCAAACTCATCCGGATGATAACGGTTGATGACTTCACACAGTCGGTCGTAAATGCGCTTCAACCGGATTGGCATGGATTCATCGCCTGAATTCTTAACAACATTATACGTGAGAACAGAATACTTTCCTCGTTCCACGTCTATAACACCGAAGCCTGTAATGAGAGTGCCAGGATCAACACCGAGAATTATCATAATAATTCGTGACTAGTCGATCATTAATTTAAAATTTATATAAGACAAATATTTCTAATCGCCATTTCATTAGTTAACTAACTAACGCCAGTTCCTATTCGTGCTAGTTCCTTGTCGTCAATGTCGAAATTGGCATGTACTTTTTGCACATCCTCATAGTCTTCAAGTATTTCCATCAGCTTCAATAAATTTTCCGCATCTTTTCCTTCTACCTTTACGGTGTTGTCGGCGACGAGAAGAATTTCTGCGGATTCGATCTTAATACTTTTCGTATTGAGGGCTTGTTTCACTATCTCAAAATTTTCAGGTGTGCAAATAATACTGTACTCATCACCTTCGATTTTCATGTCTTCGGCTCCAGCATCGAGAATGATGGAGAGTAAATCGTCTTCCGGTATAACGGACTTTGGAACGAGAATGATGCCTTTCTTGTGAAATTGAAAAGCGACGGATCCTGACATTGCAATTTTGCCGTGATTTCGTTCAAGTATATGACGAATATCCGAGATTGTGCGGTTTTTATTGTCCGTTACGGTTTCGATAATAATAGCAACACCACCCGGTCCGTAGACTTCGTACACAGCATCTTCATAATTAACACCGGGTAATTCGCCAGTCCCTTTTTGTATAGCGCGCTTAATATTGTCGGCAGGCATGTTGCTTGCTTTCGCCTTATCAATCGCGAACCGCAGTCGTGCGTTGCTACTCGGATCGCCGCCGCCAAGTTTTGCGGCGACGGTTATTTCCTTGATGACCTGCGTGAAGACTTTGCCGCGTCGTGCATCGGTAACGGCTTTCTTCCGCTTGATTGTTGACCACTTACTATGACCGGACATTTTTCCTCTCCTTACATGTTGAGAGTGTTAGAGCCGTTGAGTAGATGAACGGTTGTTATTTGAACAGGATGATTGAAATATCCATGCTAAGTTCTTCATGAACTTTTTAAACCTAATGGTTTGTATGTTTCATGGTGTACATGCTTTCCTATTTTACATCTCGAATTTTTAACTGTGGAACTGTTTCGCCGGCGTATTCGCTTTCATCTAACGAGAATGCTACATCAATCTTGCTGCCGCTTCGCACACGGCTGAGCAAATGGCCGAGATTAAATCCGATGGCATCAACAACGTGCGTGTTGCTGCGTACTTTAAAACGGAGATGATTCTTTCCTACAATACGCGGTTGTCCGAGAACTTCCACGTTACGCGCTGCAAATACGGGGCGCATGTTTTCCGGCCCGAACGGTGCGAATTGATTCAACACGCGAATAAATTTTGGCGTAAGATCGGAAAGCTGCACTTCTGCATCAATCTTTATTTCCGGCGTAAGCAAATCTTCCGTCAGAAGTTCTGTTGCAACTTGCTTAAATGCTTCGCGAAACTCATCGATTCTGTCTAATTCCACCGTTAAGCCTGCCGCATATTTGTGCCCGCCAAATTGTATCAGTGTGTTTTCGCACCGCTTCAGTGCGTCGTGAATGTTGAAGCCGGAGATACTACGCGCAGAACCTTTCGCAACGCCGTCAACCGTCGTCATCATAATGGTGGGACGATAATACCGCTCTACTAACCGAGACGCGACAATGCCGATAACACCCGGATGCCACGCTTCCTGGTGTAAAACAATTGCGCTGTCATTATCTGCCTCAAGAAATTTTTCTACAATTTCTTGCGCTTGAAGAAACGTTTCTTCATCGATCTTCCGCCGTTGAAAGTTTTCATCTTCCATAACACGAGCAATTTGAACAGCATGATCGTATGAATCACTCGCAAGCATTTCGACTGCGCGGTTGGCGTCTCCTAATCTTCCCACCGCATTGATACGCGGTGCAAGTACGAAGACAATCTGCCCGGAAGAAATTCTGCCAAGTGATAATCCAGAGGTTTCAATGAGCGCTCGAATTCCAGGTACCGGGATGGAGTTAATAAGCTCTAATCCTAATTTAACCATAACACGGTTTTCATTGACAAGCGGAACAATGTCCGCGGTGGTTGCCAATGTTACGTACTGTAAATAATCGAGCAGACGTTTCGGCGCATCTTCGCCAAGTTTGCTTCGAATTGGTTCGGATGCCGCAAGCGCCTGAATGAGTTTGAATGCAACTCCGCACCCGCAAAGATATTTAAATGGATAAGAACAAGAAGGTTTGAGAGCGTCGAGCACGGCTGTGGCGTTTGGGATTTCATTCCCCGGTTCATGGTGATCGCAGATGACGACATCGATGCCAAATGAACGAGCATGTTCCACCTGCTGAACTGCTGTAATGCCGCAATCAACAGCAATCAAAAGCGTAGCGCCGGCATCGCGCACGTGATCGATGCCTGCTGTCGAAATACCGTATCCATCTTTGATTCTGTCCGGAATGAAATAGCTGACGTTCGCACCCGCATCTTTTAAAAATTTCCACAGCATCGCAGTGCTATCGGTTCCATCAACGTCATAGTCACCGAAGACAACTATATGCTCATTGGTCGAGATTGCCAGTGAGATGCGCTTTACGGCGGCATCCATATGATTCATAATAAATGGATCGTGGAGATCTTCCATGCTGGGCCGGAAGAATGTCCGTGCCTTCTCGAAAGTATCAATGCCTCGGCTTACAAGTATTTCGGTCAGGATAGGAGAGATGGAAAGTTCCTGTGACAATGATTGTGCTGTCTGAGTAATTTCTGGCATCAAGCTCGTATCTCTGCGAAGTGTCCAGCGGTATTCCCGAATAGGTGACAAAGGTATCCTTTAGTACAATAATTGATTCATTAATTTGGTGAGAAATCTGAGCACTTGGTTGGATTCAAGCGTACTAAGAATCCAGAAGCAAGAAGTGGTTGGTCGATAAGCCGAATTCTGTCTGATCTCGCTGAATGCCAAGGCAATCAACGAAACGAGGCAGCCATTTCTCTGGGCGACCTACCCATCCCGTTTTCACTTTCGTGAACTTGCGCGGGCAACTCTATTCCGATTGAGCTCACGCTCAAGCGGAAACGGGATCTACATGGTCTTGCACCAAGCGGGGTTTCTCTTGTCCCGATATAACCAGAGGCTGCATCGGGATCGCATATGCGACCAACGTCATTACTGACGATGCGGTGGTCTCTTACACCACCTTTTCACCTTTCTCTCGATTTCTTCTTGCGAAAAAATCGGGATGTGTGTTTTCTGTGATACTTTCCGTTTCTGCAGGATGTTGCCTGCGGAACCCCCGCTTTCTAAGTCAGATGCGGGTTGAACCGCTCCTGACAAACACGCGAGGCGCCTTGCCCTGTGGTGTTCGGACTTTCCTCCCAATTTCATCTAAGATGAAAAAGAGCGGCTGCCTGACGCACCAGCTTCTGCTTCTGGACCCAATGTCCAGCGTTCTCAACATAATTCTCACAACTGTATGAAATGCAATTACTAAAAAATTAACTGGTTAACAATTTCTTTGTATCAATACCGAGGTTTGCTAATTCATCTGCTTCCCGATTATTCTCACGCGGCACATGCATAATCATAAATTGAAATGGAGCCGCTACGAGAATATTTTGGATTTGCTGAAAGTGTTTCTTCAGTCTTGCATCCTTCACTTTATATTGACCATTCAATTGGCGCACCATCAACTCGCTGTCGGAATGGACAACGAGGCGGCTGCATTCGGTTGCCTGCACCAATTTCAGACATGCGGCAAGTGCAGTATATTCAGCTATATTATTTGTTGCCTTTCCGATATAACCATACTGCGATGCAATTACGTTGCCACGTTCATCCTTTAATACTATGCCGACACCGCTTTCACCAGGATTGCCGCGTGAAGCGCCATCAGTATAGGCGAGAATAGTCATAGAGTGTTTTTTACGCTCTCAACGATTTCATCCGACACAAGAATGCGGCCGCACCGCTCACAAGCGATAAGAGCGGCATTTCTCCTTAGTTCCAACACTCGCTGCGGAGTGACACGGTTAAAACATCCGCCGCAAGACATGCGCTTCACTGCTACAATTGCACGTCCATCTTCCGCTTTTCGGATTCTGCTATACATCTGGTAATCTACTTTCGAGATTTTTGTTATTATCTTCTCGCGTTGGTGCTGTAATTTTAGCTCTTCATCTTCATGCTCTTTATTCACTGCAGCGAGTTCCTTCTTTCGGGTTGCAAGTTCTGTTTGGAGTGTTTCAAGTTCGGGTATAAGTTTTTCTGCATCTTCTTTGGCAAGCATAGCTTTGCCTTCCAACATTTCCATATCTTTCTGGAGCTTTGTGATCTTTTCTTGTGACAGATCGATCTCTCTTGCCAATATATCATATTGCTTATTGGTCTTCACCTGAAATTGTTGAGTTTTATACTTCTCAATTTTTGCCTTGAGAGAAAGGATATCTGTATCCGTTTGATCTCGAAGAACGATAGATTTTTTTAAAATATCTTCGAGTCCTTTCTTGCTTGCGAGTTTATTCTTTACGTTCTCTGATAATTCAGCTACGATTTGTGGCAGGTCACCTTTCATTTCCTGCAGCTCGTTGAGGTTTGAATCAACTAACTGCAACATGTACAACGAGCGTAATCTATTTTCCAATGGTTGCTCCTCTCTGTAAGCAAACAGCTTATAGTATTTTAATCGGGTTCGTTTTGTGTTTTGTAATGAATACATTCAACGGTTCGTGTGCCGCACGGGCAGCAGACCGTAGTCGATCAGCAATGGGTTTTAAAATAACTTGTTCAGTTTCCCAGTGGCCGGCATCAATAAGAGCGATCGTGCCATTTGCTTTCTGAAATGCATGATACCGCACATCTGCAGTAACAAAAACGTCTGCTTTCGCTGCGATAGCATCGGGTAGGAGATCGCTTCCGGCTCCGCCGCTAACTGCGATGTTCTGAATTTTGTGTGCCAAGTTGCCAGTATAACGCAATGCGCTGACGCCAAGTGTTCGTTTCAAAGATTTCAAAAATGATCCGAGCAATTGAGGTCTCGGTAATTTACCGAGAGCACCCATTCCGAAGTTTGGATTGGGGTTTTCAATAAAATAAATATCGTATGCTGGTTCTTCATATGGGTGAACAGCTTTCAAAGCGGTAATCGCATCAGGCACTCTCGCTCGCGATGCAACCATCTCAAGGCGTGTCTCCTCAACGAACTCAAGATTTCCACGCTTTCCTAAAAACGGATGAGATGCTGATGAACCGCAAAAACTTCCTGTTCCTTTCGTACCGAAAGAACAGAATGAGTAATTGCCTATAACTCCTGCGCCTGCTTGCGTCATCGCATGTATCACATGCTCCGTATATGCCTCTGGAACGAATACAACAATCTTTGCCAGAGAATTTTTCAATGGTGTAAGAAATCGAATATTTATTAATCCGAGTATGTCGGCTAGCGCAAAGCTGACTCCGCCTTGTGCAACATCTAAATTGGTATGCGCTGAAAAAAGGGCAATCTTATGTTCTGCAAGCCGCAAGACTAATTCACCAACAGGATCGTTTGCGATAATTGCCGATGGCGGCCGGAAAAGCAGCGGATGATGCGAGACAATGAGTTCCGCTTTTTGTGTGATTGCTTCGTTAACGATTTGCTTGGTAACGTCGAGTGTTACTAAAATTTTTGTAACCCTGTTTTGCTTGTCGCCAACTTGCAAACCGACATTATCTTTTTCCCAAGCAATCCACTTTGGCGCCCAGTCTTCAAACAACTGGACAATATTTGTTACATGCAGGCTCATATAAAAAAAGTGTCCCGCTGGTTGAGCGGGACACTTTGTAAAAATCTTTAAGTTTTTTGAACTGTAGTTTTATCGATTATTAATTTCTTTTTTACCGGCATCTTGATTCGCATTACAACCATTTGTACGGATTCATTTTGCGCTATCGCTTATAAAATGATAACAAAAAAATGATAGAGATGCAAGATGCACAGTCTTTCAAACATTATCAGAATGACTGCCATGGAAATCTATTTTTTCAAAATTTAGATCGCGTAAGCGCTTAATCTCCGAATCGATGGTATTGAAGCGGTTCTCAAACGATTTCATCACCTCAGGCTGTACTGTTTCTAAATTTTGACGCTGCAAGAGATCGTAACTTATTTTGACTGCCGCAAGCGGATTGTTGAATTCATGACACACTGTGACGACTAATTCACGGATGGCTTGGGCGCGACTTTCAGCCATCGACAATCTTTTTTCGACTGCCTGTTTGTGCTTTCGCAAATGGACGCGATCAAGAGTGTTGAGAATTGTTCGCGGTAAATATACTTCCTTAAGATCATCTTTCAGCAGAAAATCTTCAACTCCAAGTTTCATTGCCTCAACAGCAAGTTTGAAATCGCGAAAGCCAGTTAAAAAGATGATTGGGATGAAACGTCCCATCTGATCCAATTGCAGGCAGAACTCTAAACCGTTCGATGTTGGAAAGTTGTAATCCATGAGAATCACATCTATCTCTTGATTGTGAGCGATTTCGGCAAGCGCACCTTCAACAGAATCCTTCCAGATAACAACAAATGTGCGTTGTTGGAAACGTTTGAGAATAACTTGAACCAACTTAGCAAATGTGACATCATCATCCACTAGAAGAACACGTACGGACTTTTGCTGATCACGGTTGAGAGTTTCCATACATTGATAGTACCACAAGTTCATATAATATTCAACGATAGAATTGTTCTTTGGTATATATGGATGAAATATTTTTAAATTTGGGATGATATGCGCTTTCTTGTAGAATTGTTTGCTTTTCATAAGTATTCTTCATATAATCACCATCGTAAATACCTGTTAAGAATTTTTAAATGTCCTGTTTCCAAGACGAAAACAGACATTCTGTGAGGAGATGCTCTATGCCAGCAAAAAACAAAATTTTAGTTGTTGATGATGAAGAAGCGCTTCGCGTTGTCCTCAGTGGCGAATTAGAAGGCGAAGGGTATCAAGTGTCGAGTGCTGTTGATGGACAAACAGCGATTGATGTTTTAACGACTAACGAATTTGATCTCATTCTGTTGGATATCAAGATGCCCAATGTTGATGGATTCGAAGTGCTAAAGTTTGTAAAAGACCGCTGGCCTAAAACCAAAGTGGTGATGCTCACAGGTTTTGCTGATCTTAAGAATGCTATCGAGTCGAAGAAACTCGGTGCGGAAGATTTTGTTAGTAAGCCATATGATCTCGTCGATCTGCTCACCACAGTCGAAAGAGTTCTTACGAGCGCATAAATACGGCAAGGGAGACCTGCCGCTATGTCAAAAAAACATCGGGTTCTTGTTGTTGATGACGAAGAATCCATAACCTATCTCGTTAAAACCGAACTAGAAGATCTATCGGAGTTTGAAGTTGATACTGCGTCAAGTGGTTCGGACGCAATCAATTTAATCCAATCAAAAGTCTATGATGTCGTATTGCTTGACGTCAAGATGCCCCGCATCGGCGGCGTTGAAGTCCTCAGATATATCAAAGACCATACACCAACTACCCAAGTAATTATATTGACAAATGTTGTCGATGTCAAAACAGCAATCGAGACGACAAAATTAGGCGCGTACGATTTCATCAGCAAACCGTATGAATCGGCTGAACTTATTGCAACAGTTCGCCGTGCACTTGAACACAAGCAGCTGCTTATCGACAAGGAATTGAACCAATTTGGACGACCGGTTGAACTGATTGGTGAATGTCAGATATTCAAAGACGTCGTCAATAAAGCAATTAAATTAGCATCGAGTGAAGCGTTTGTGTTGATTCAAGGTGCGAGCGGTACCGGTAAAGAACTCTTCGCGCGGCTTGTTCACGAACACAGTACACGCAAGGAACAACCGTTCATTGCCGTCAACTGCGCTGCAATGCCGGATCAACTGTTAGAGAGTGAATTGTTCGGACACGAGAAAGGATCATTTACAAGCGCTGTCAAAACAAAACAAGGCCTTGTCGAGGTTGCTGACGGCGGCACATTATTTTTGGATGAAGTTGGAGATATCAGCATCACAACTCAACCGAAACTTCTTCGTTTTTTAGAAACAGGCGAGTTCCGGAGAGTTGGCGGCACGAACACACGAATGGTAGATGTTCGTGTCGTTTCAGCAACGAATAAAAATTTACAGGAAGAAGTAAAAGCAGCCCGTTTCCGAGAAGACTTACTATACAGATTAAATGTTGTCAGTCTTCGACTTCCAAATTTGAAGGAACGAAAAGAAGATATTCCGATTCTGGTAGAAAGTTTTCTATCACGAAAAACAAAAACAAAGTATCTCAGCCCGGATGCATTTCAAGTACTTATGAATTATGATTGGCCGGGTAATGTACGTGAGCTTGAACATGTGATTGAAGGTGCCATCGCCCTCAGCCATAGCGATGTTGTAGAACCGAAGGATTTATGGATGAATGTTGCACTGAATGTTGCACCATCTGCAACATCAGTTGTGTCTCATTTGCCCGCAGCAGACAATCTCATCAAAATTGAAGAACTTGAAAAATTGTACATCGAACGTACCTTGAAGCACCATCGATGGAATCGTGTGAAGACTGCGGCGACATTGGGGATTGCCCCGAAAACACTCTATTTAAAGATCAAGCGATATAAAATACAAGTACCGCGTTTGGATTCTCCAGAATAATAATCATGTTCACATTTTATTTTTATTTGCATGCAACTTTTTTATCGGCATCATCGTAATATCAATTGGGAACGAAAATAAACTCCCCAATCTCCTTCTTAATAGAGCCAGCAATCGGTCGCCCGTGGTGGTGTCGATCGAGACACTGGCTCTATCATTTTCTTCCACACCCTCATTCTTGCTTTTGCATCGATTATTGACTAATTTTTTAAGGGAATTCAGATTTTATTAAATCATTTTCCGATTATATACTATGCCATATAAAAAAATTATTGGTGAAGCAATTACTTATGACGACGTGCTATTGCTGCCGGCAAAATCATCTATCCTGCCGCGCGAAACAGATCTCCGCACAAAACTGACACAGCATATCGAACTCAACATTCCATTGGTAAGTGCAGCAATGGACACAGTCACTGAAGCTGAGATGGCGATTGCTATCGCACGCGAAGGCGGTATAGGTATTCTGCACAAGAACATGACTATCGAACGACAAGCCGAGGAAGTAGACCGCGTGAAACGATCAGAAAGCGGTATGATTCAAAAACCAATCACGCTGTCGCCTCATCAAACTGTCGGCGAGGCATTAGAAGTGATGCGCAAGTACAGCATCTCCGGTATTCCAATTGTCGATCAAGAAAATCTTGTCGGCATTCTCACAAATCGCGATTTACGTTTCCAACCAAATCTTGATCTTCTCATATTAAAAGTGATGACCAAAGGGAATCTTATCACTGCTCCCGTCGGTACAACACTTGAAGAAGCAGAGGTGATTCTTCAAGAACATCGCATTGAAAAATTACCAGTCGTTGATAAAATGGGAAAATTACGCGGTCTGATCACATTCAAAGACATTCAAAAAAAGAAACGGCATCCTAACGCCTGCAAAGACAAGCATGGACGGTTGCGCGCAGGCGCCGCGGCAGGTATTACAGCGGATACACTCGATCGTATTGCTGCACTGGTTGCCGCCGGTGTCGATGTTGTAGTAATAGATACAGCACACGGGCATTCTCAAGGTGTCATCGAGATGGTGAAGCTTGCCCGCGCAAAATTTGATATAGAGTTAATTGCAGGTAATGTTGGCACAGCTGAAGGAACGAAAGACCTTATCAGAGCTGGGGTCGATGCGGTGAAAGTTGGTATTGGCCCGGGCTCTATTTGCACTACACGTGTTGTGGCTGGTGTTGGTGTTCCGCAGATTACTGCCATTATGGAATGCGCAAAGGCAGCTGCAAAGTTAAAAATTCCAATCATTGCAGATGGCGGCATACGGCAAACCGGTGACATTGCTAAAGCAATCGCAGCTGGCGCCGACTTAGTTATGATTGGTGGATTATTTGCAGGTGTTGAAGAAAGTCCTGGGGAAAAAGTTTTATACGAAGGCCGCAGTTATAAAGTGTACCGCGGCATGGGATCACTTGAATCCATGAAAAAGGGAAGCAAAGACCGCTACTTCCAAGATGCTGAAGACGACATCCAAAAATTAGTGCCGGAAGGAATTGAAGGGCGTGTACCGTTCAAAGGAAATCTTTCCGACACAGTGTATCAGATGATCGGCGGTTTACGCGCGGCAATGGGATATTGCGGATGCCGCACTATTACCGACATGAAGAAGAAGGCGCAGTTTACACGAATGACTGAAGCAGGATTGCGTGAAAGTCATCCGCACAACATCTCCATTACAAAAGAGGCGCCGAATTACCATCTCTGATTCTCTGATAATTCGCCAGCGGCTTAAAGCAGTGCGCGTCTTGATGACGTCGCTTCGGCTCCAATCATTACTTGTAACCGAATTAGAGCATGTTCGGTATCTTACAGGGTTTTCTGGATCCAGCGGACTTTGTCTCATTACACAAGCGAAACAATTTTTTATAACCGACAGACGATATAAAAGTCAGGCGCCTCAGGAAATCAGTGGTTTCAAGATCATTATCGCGAAACAAACCCTTTTTCCTTTACTTGCTGAAAGAAAATTAATACCAGCAAAATCACGCATCGGATTCGAGAGCCAACATATTTCGATCGCGGATATGACGAGTCTGAAAAAACTATTGCCCCTAAGACATTTCATTCCCGCAACAAGCATTCTCGAAAATGTTACTGCGATTAAAGATGACAAAGAAATAGAGTTGATTCGTTTTGCTGCAAGTATAAGCGATAAAGTATTTAAGAAACTTTTAACGTTGGTACGTCCAGGAATACGCGAATGCGACATTGCGGCAGAAATTAGTTATTTGCATCGGAAATACGGCGCTGAGTGCGATGCATTCGACCCTATTGTTGCAAGCGGTGAGCGCGGTGCTTTGCCACATGCACGGGCATCTGAAAAAAAAATTCAGCGCGGCGAAATGGTAGTACTGGACTTTGGTTGTCGTTACTGCGGTTACAACAGCGACATTACACGGACTCTTGCAGTTGGAAATCCTTCACCAGAGATGAAGAAAGTGTACCAGGTTGTGCTTGATGCGCAAAGAAAAGCCATCGAGACAGTGCACAGCGGAGTTACTGCTCGTTCGATTGATGCTATCGCGCGGAAGCACATTCGGCAGAATGGCTATGGACGATATTTTATCCACTCGCTGGGTCACGGTTTAGGCATTCATGTTCACGATCCTCTACGTGTTTCTGCAATCAGTGCGGCAGTACTTGAAACCGGTAATGTGGTGACCATTGAACCGGGAATTTATATTCCGGGCCGTGGCGGCGTGCGCATCGAAGACGACATTGTTGTTCGTGAAAACGGTTGCGACATACTTACGACATCTTCAAAAGAATTAATCATTGTGTGATTTATGGTGGATGATGGATTTAGAAAAGTTTTAATCATTGCATATTATTTTCCTCCCATGGGATTGAGCGGTGTGCAGCGAACGGTAAAGTTTGCAAAGTTTCTTCCAAAATACGGCTGGAAACCGACAGTGCTTACCGTGGAACCGACTGGCTATTATGCATTTGATGACACGTTGTTAAAGGAAGCAGAAGATGCCGGTGTGAAGATTGTGCGCACGCGTTCTTACGATGTGAATCGCTTACTGAAGAAGCAAGGTGTTATAAAAATGCCTTCGGAACGGATTCGGAAAATCCTGCAATTCTTTGGTGATTTATTTTTCATACCGGATACAAAGATCGGATGGAAATCCACAGCCGTAAAAGTTGCATCGGAACTGATCGAACACGAGCGATTCGATCTGTTGTTTGCGACTGCTCCGCCGCAAACTGATTTTCTTATAGGTGCAGCATTGAAACGTAAGTTTGAAATTCCACTGGTCGTGGATTATCGAGATGCATGGCTTGATTATCCGTTCAAGTATTTTCCAACACCTTTGCACCGCTTGTGGCATGCACATTTAGAAAAACGGGTTCTCAAAGCAGCGGATCGAGTCATCGTAACGCACAGGCGGGTGAAGGAAAGTATTCTGCGGCGCCATAAAACCGTGGATTACAAAGAAGTCATTATTATCTCACAGGGATTTGACGCTGAAGATTTTCCGCTAACAAACGCAGAGAAACGCATTAAGCCGGTAAAAATGAAAATTGCTCACGCGGGGACATTTTATGCAGAAAGGAATCCTATCATAATGCTTCATGCACTCGCAAATGTTTTACAAGCAAATCCAAAAATTCGCGGACGCATCGAAGTACACTTTGTTGGCAACGCGCGTGAAGAAGATCAGCAGCTAGTGAAAAAATTGGATTTATGGAGTGCTGTTCACTTTTCGGGATATTTGCCGCATAAAGAATGTATAAAATACTTGGTTGAATCTGATGTGCTATGGTTTGTTATTGATAACGATTATCAGACGCCCGGTAAGTTGTATGAATATTTTGGTTCGCGAAAACCTTTGATTGCTTCGCTCGTAGATGGATATACGAAGCAGATCATCAAAGAGAGTGGTGCGGCGATTTGTGTCCCGTTAAAAGATATAGTGGCGCACGAACATGCAATCCTCGAACAATTCAAGCGATTCGAACAGAAAAAATTGGAACGTGTACAGGAATCATTTGCGGCAAAATTCAATAGGCTAGCGCTCACTGCTGAATTGGCGAAACAATTCGAGTTGTTGATGGATTATGATCGTGCCGGATTTGTGAAAGTGAAGGAGCAAGTAGTGTGAATATTCTCGTCATTGGTTCCGGTGGAAGAGAACATGCGCTTATTTGGAAGCTTCGTCAGAGCCCGCAAGTGAAAACGGTCTTTTGTGCACCCGGGAATGCCGGTATCGAACAACTTGCCATTTGTGTTCCTTTGAAGTCAACCGACATCAAAGGTCTGCTGAAGTTTGCGAAAGAAGAAAATATCAATCTGACAGTTGTTGGCTCCGAACAACCGCTTGTTGAAGGAATAGTGGATGCCTTCGATGAACGCGGATTTAAAATTTTTGGCCCTAGTAAAGCCGCTGCTCAATTAGAAGGGAGCAAAGTTTTTTCAAAAGATTTTATGTTACGGCATCACATTCCGACTGCTCAATATCAGAGCTTTACAGCAACTGAAATCGACGAAGCGAAAAAATATATCAACATAATTGAGCCACCGATGGTTGTAAAGGTGGACGGCCTTGCAGCAGGTAAAGGCGTGCTCATTTGTAAGAGCCGGCAGGAAGCCAATCTTGCGTTGGATGATATTATTATAAACAAAGCTTTCGGTTCTGCCGGTAATCAAATTGTGATTGAAGAATTTTTAAATGGTGAAGAGGTGTCACTGTTTGTCCTGACTGACGGCGAGCAATTTGCCATTCTCGCTTCGGCGCAAGACCATAAATGTATTCTTGATGGTGATCTTGGAAAAAATACCGGCGGTATGGGAGCGTACGCCCCAGCACCTATTGTGACGAACGAACTTCTTCAGCGTGTACTACCTGAAGTGATTCATCCAACGCTCGATGGCATGAAACAAGAAGGCATGCCGTACCGCGGCTGTTTATATATTGGATTGATGATGACGCCAGATGGGCCTAAGGTGCTGGAATACAACTGCCGCTTCGGTGATCCTGAAACGCAGGTTGTTGTTCCTCTCATCGACGGTGATTTGACGGAAATATTTCTTGCAATCGCAGAACACCGGCTTGATTCATCGAAAGTAAAGCTGCATTCGGCTGCAGCTGTGTGCGTTGTGATGGCGTCGCATGGGTATCCAGATGAATATCAAACCGGCAAACAGATTTTTGGATTGGAAAACATCAAAGCGGAAGATGGCGTTGTCGTGTTTCATGCAGGAACAAAGAAAGAAGGAAGTGCAATTGTTACTTCCGGTGGGCGTGTGCTTGGAGTGACGGCAATTGGTTTTAACAATGAACTGGAGCAGACGATCCGTAACGCGTACCGTGCAGTAGAGAAGATTACATTCGATGGTGCTTATTATCGCAGCGACATCGGCAAGAAAGCGCTGAAGCATTTACATATAAGATAGAATGATCAACAAGGAGATACTTTGAATATTCTTGTAACAGGTGGCGCCGGATTTATCGCATCGCACATAACGGACGCGTACGTTGCCGAAGGCCATAATGTTATTGTCGTAGATAATTTGTCCGGGGGTTTTTTAGAGAATATAAACACGAAAGCAAAGTTCTATCAACTCGACATACGAAGCGAAAAACTGGAAGATGTATTTCAAAAAGAAAAAATAGATGTTGTGAATCATTTGGCGGCGCAAATGGATGTGCGGCGGTCAGTGAGCGATCCGAAGTTCGATGCTTCTGTCAATGTTCTTGGCGGATTAAATATCTTCGAGTCAGCAAGGAGGCACCGAGTGAAGAAAATTATCTTTTCCTCTACCGGTGGCGCAATTTATGGTGAACAGGATTATTTTCCTGCTGATGAAGAACATCCCACGCGCCCGCTTTCTCCGTACGGCATCACGAAACTATGTACAGAGAAATATCTCTTCTTCTATAAAGCTGTTTATGGAATCAATTATGTTATTCTTCGTTATGCCAATGTCTATGGCCCGCGCCAGAATCCGCACGGTGAAGCCGGTGTCGTTGCCATCTTCTGCAATAAAATGTTGAACGGTGAACAGCCCGTCATTAATGGCGATGGCAAACAAACGCGCGACTACACATTCGTTGATGATGTTGTGAACGCGAATGTATTGGCTCTTCACTACGACGGATCGAATATCTATAATGTAGGTACAAGCATTGAAGCCGACGTAAATAAACTTTTCCTCGAATTGCGCAATCACCTCAATCCGTCCTGCCCGGAACGACACGCTCTGGCGAAAGATGGTGAACAGCAGCGCAGTGTGATCAGTTTCAAGAAAATTGAGAGCGAACTTGGCTGGAAACCTACGGTGCAATTAGAAAAAGGTTTGCGGCTGACGGCGGAGTACTTTAGAAAGAAAGTTATTACATAGAAAATTTCTCCTGCATACTGGCTAATTAGCAGTCGTCGGGTGTTAAAGTATATCGGAGAGAAATGCCTTCAACACATAGAACACGAGGAATAAACATGAATTTATCCATATCAAGGCAAACTCTCCATTCATTTATTGGGTTACTATTTGTCATATCTGGTGCACTCGGACTTATCTACCAAATTGTCTGGTTTAAATATCTTTCGCTCTTCCTTGGTAATACAACCTATGCGCAGACGATCGTGCTTGCTACTTTTATGGGTGGACTCGCCATCGGTTCGGCATGGTGGGGAAGGAAAGTAGATCACGCAGAACACCCGCTTCGGCTCTATGCTTTTCTAGAATTAGGCATAGGCATCTATTGCCTGTTGTATCCGAAGTTTCTCGGACTTCTAAAAAATGCTTTTATCTCGATTGTCATTTCATCGCAACTTCCAAGCGACGGAAAAGGTGTTCTTCTTCTCAAGTTCCTGACCAGTCTTTGTTCGTTATTGATTCCAACAATTTTAATGGGCGGCACACTGCCGATACTTGTTCGCTTTATCTCTCACAAGTTGGAAGAATCTGGCAGAAATATTGCGGTACTCTATTTTCTCAATAGCTTTGGTGCAGTCGTTGGTTCGCTGCTTGCCGGTTTCTTCTTCATCCGACTTCTTGGATTAAGCACAACAGTTTATTCTGCAGCGGCCGTTAATCTTTTGATCGGCGGTTTAGCCATTTTATTATCTGTGGTGAAAACGGAACAGGAGAGTAATAAAGCAGAAGAGACAGAGGAGCCTGAAACTCTTTTACCCCGCAGAGAAGTAATTCTCGCCATTGTTGTTGCTGGAATTTCCGGACTTGCCGCCATGATCTATGAAGTGACGTGGGTGCGATTATTAATTCCTGTGCTTGGTTCTTCTACATATTCTTTCTCGCTTATGCTTGTGACATTTATTTCTGGGATAACTCTTGGCAGTTTCATTGTGTCTTCACTAATTCAGCGAGTAAAGAATTTGTCCGCTATGCTAACGTGGTGTCAAATCGGCATTGTGTTATCGATGCTTGCAACAATTCCATTGTACGCGCGCATTCCTTATGAGTTTTGGAAAGTTGCATCTTTTCTCACTCGCAGCGATGCGACGTATCCAATATTTCTTGCCATTCAGTTTTTCTTCTGCTTCGTTCTGATGATTGTGCCCACAATTTTTCTTGGGATGTCACTTCCTGTAGCGACGCGCATAGCTTCCCGCGGTATGAATGTTCTTGGCAAATCAGTTGGAAACATCTTCGCGGTGAACACTCTTGGTACAGTAATTGGTTCGCTCTTAGCGGGACTTGTATTGATTCCACTCATTGGAGTTAAGCATACAATAGAAGTCGGGATTGGATGTAACTTGCTTGCCGCTTTGCTTGTACTTCTATTGATTGGATCGCTTCCACGTCGCCAGATGTTTATTGCATTATCGATTATAATATTTGCAGTGGCATCGTATTCGATATTTGTTCCAAGTTGGAACAGCGGTGCGATGCTTTCAGGTGTTTTCCGAAGGATTCATTCGAACGATAAACCACCTTCAAGTTATGCTGAATTTATGAGCCAAACCAAAAGTATAAATGTCTTATATTACAAAGAAGGGACGATGGCAACCATAGGTGTCATTGAAAGTGGGGTCGCCGGTGAAAAGCAAAAAATACTTATTGTGAACGGAAAAGCAGACGCATCAGCGAAAGGCGATTTACCCACTCAATTACTGCTTGGACAACTCCCATGTATCCTTCATCAGAATATACAGAATGCCTTGGTGATTGGCCTGGGTAGTGGAGTTACAGTTGGTAGCATTTTGACACATCGGGTGAAGCGTGTTGACTGCGTTGAGATATCAAAGGAAGTAGTTGAAGCATTGTCATTATTTGATGAAGTAAACCATCGTCCGTTGAATGATCCACGCACAAACCTATTCATTGAAGACGCGCTCGCTTACCTCAAGATTACACCGCACGTGTACGATATAATTGTCAGTGAGCCGTCGAATCCTTGGATTGCCGGCATCGGTAATTTATATACAACAGATTATTTTGAAGAATGTAAACGACGGATGAATTCCGATGGTCTCATGGTTCAATGGTTTCATCTTTATGAAATGAATGATGACCTCTTTAAGATGGTGGTGCGTACTTTTCAATCAAGCTTTAAATATGTATCAATCTGGCAGCCGCTAAGTAAGGATGTGATTATGATCGGGTCAAACCAACCATTGATGTTGGATATTGATAGGATGCAAGCCAACATAGCAATGAAAAGTGTAAAAGAAGATCTGCAACGGATCAATATTCCGGATATTGCAACACTCCTTTCACTTGAGATGCTTTCGCCCGAATCAGTGTTACGATATGTTAGTGTTGGTGATTTGAACACAGAAGATCATCCTCGGTTAGAATATGGTGCACCAAAAACCTTCTTTATTGACGCTGGGGTATCAGAGCTTGATCGATTCGACGAACGTATGAGATATGACAGTGTTGATAACCAACTCAAAAAACTCATAGAAAACAAAATGTTAACAGATGAAGAGTTGCGCAATATTGGTTTTTTCCATACAGAACGGCAAAGCAGTTATTTTCGTTTTGGATATGCGGTTCTTTGTGAACTTCAGAAGAAATATCAAAAAGATACGCCACTCTTGGAACGACTTGCAAAGACGACTGAAATATTGAACTTACCAGAGGAAGCTCTCTCATATTACAAGAAACTTGCAGAGCTTGAACCAACAAATCCTATTATGTTGGAAAAATATGCTTGGCTAAAATACTCGATCGAACGCAATCGTACAACTATGCTAACGCCGTTCGATACAAAAGAAAGCGAGGACCTGCTCCATAAAAGTATTAGCCTCGCAATTGACACGGTGGACAGATATCGTCTCAGATTAGCTGATCTCTATTATGGAACACAACGTTATGCCAAAGCCGCGGATCAATACGAACGCACCATACAGATACGTAACAAGTACGAGGGTGATCTCAATATTCGCGATGACGCTGTATTTCTGCAACTTGCACGTTGTCTTGACCGAATAGGGAAGAATGACAGAGCAATTGGTTATGCTGTGCAAGCAGTTAATATCAATCCAAAAAACGAAGAGGCGAAAGATTTAGTGTATGAACTTTGGACGAAAGGGATGAACAAAGTAAAACCCAAATAATATCTGTGATGTTGTCGATAGAAACCTGTGTTCAGTTTTTACGTAGTATCAAAGTACCAAATGGTGACAACAAAGCACAATATGTCATTTTTCAAGTTGATGTATATATTCCTATGTGTATGCCCGCTATATTTATGCACAACGGCAAACGCACAGTGTGATGACAAAAAAAATACTGACGGCATTTCTTGGGACTTTGATGAAGGGAAGAATAAAGATTTTTCTGTCGGAACATTTATATCAGATATATTCACACCGCAGATTATCCTCGACACTAAACACATCAGAGAATATATTCGTGATGGACGGTTTCAAGTCTTACGCAGTCGGTGCGGTGATATGCGTGCTATCGATGCCATCTATTTGAAATCGTTAAAGATTGCAGATTACAATATTGCGCGCGCACTTTTTCTTTCTTTCATGGCTGTACTTGAACATCGAAAGATTGATGTCAAAATGCCGATCTTCAATTCGCTTGCATTGCCGCTCACGTTTGAAGAAGATAGTATCTTCTATACCCGTATAAAAAATCTTCCTACTCAAGTGTATCCAGATACGCCGGCGGGTTCTAATGGAGATAATGATAAACTTCAGCATTTTTTTGGATCAGCGTATCTTGCATTTGCTTCTGAGTCGCCGGGGTTCACGCGTACAACCGGAGACTTTATTGAGTGGTTAGAACCAAAACTCATTATTGGAGGCACAGATGACCCGCGCGATAAACGCGCAAACAAACAAGGCAAAAGTTTTGGCCGCGATTTGTCGGTAGTGAAGACATTACTTCCATCTGATTACTTGACTTTTCCTTATGAAGACCGTAAATAGGTAATAGTCTTTCTCCACTGAAAGCTGAAAACCAATTGTTGCTGACTAACATGAAAACTATTCTTATTGTTGATGACGACAAATCTGTTCGTGAATCGCTCAAGATGATTCTTGAATACGATCGTTACGAAGTAGAGTTTGCTGAGAACGGTGAACAGGGCTTACAGAAACTCGAACGCGTGCCAGTGGATGTCGTGTTGCTGGACGTGAAAATGTCCGGTATGGATGGCATCGAAGTATTGACAAAGATTCGGCAGAAGAATGAAAAGCTGCCGGTGATAATGATTTCCGGTCACGGGACTATTGAAACGGCTGTTGAGGCAACAAAGCTGGGCGCTTTTGATTTTCTTTCCAAACCCCTTGACCGTGATAAACTTCTTGTCACTATTCGCAATGCAATACAGCAAGCAAAGCTCTCAGAAGATTTTACAAAACTGCAGGAAAGTGTGGAAGGGAAGCGGCACATTCTCGGCGAGAGCGAAAAGATCAAAGAAATTCTTTCCGTTATCCATCAAGTAGCGCCAACGGATGCTCGAGTACTTATCACCGGTGAGAATGGCACTGGAAAAGAACTGATCGCACACGCACTTCACCGTGCCAGTAAGCGCAATACGAAACAGTTTGTGGAAGTCAACTGTGCGGCAATTCCTTCTGAAATGATTGAATCAGAATTATTCGGTCACGAAAAAGGTTCCTTCACTGGTGCGACGGCACAACGCATCGGCAAGTTCGAACAGGCGGACGGTGGAACACTCTTCCTTGATGAAATTGGCGACATGAGTCTGCAAGCGCAGGCGAAAGTGCTGCGTGCATTAGAAGAAGGAAAGATTGAGCGCGTTGGCGGCAGCAAACTTCTTTCTGTTGATGTTCGCGTTCTTTCAGCAACTAATAAAAAAATGGACGAGGAAATTAGCAAAGGAAATTTTCGCAACGATCTCTTTCATAGACTCAATGTAATTCCAATTCATGCGCCGGCTTTGCGCGAACATCGGGATGATATTCCTGTCCTTGTTCAATCGTTTATTGATGATGTTTGTTCACGAAACGGAATTGCGCGGAAGGCGATCTCCAGTGAAGCTATCAATGTTCTCCTTCAGCGAGATTGGCCTGGCAATGTGCGTGAATTGAAAAACGCGGTGGAACGTCTTGTCATTTTATCCCATGGCACTTCGATTGACATTACTGTACTCGATGCGTTTGGAAATACCAGCGGTATGGATTCAGGGCCACTCGATATAAGTGGAACGTTTCAGGAATTCAAAGAACGTGCTGAAGCGGCGTTCATTAAAAAGCAATTAGAAATTCACAAGTGGAACGTTACCAAGACTGCTGAAGCGATGGAAATTCAACGCAGTCATCTCTATACGAAAATGAAACGCTATGGTTTGGCAAAAGAAGGAGAAGATGAAGGGAAGGAATAAATACTTCCAATTTCTCGTTCTTGCATTTCAATCGATTTCTATATAAATTTTATATAGAGATTTGCATAAATCGAAATTGAATACTTTATAATTTATTGGAGGAATCGCAATGGCAGTAAAAGTTGGAATTAACGGTTTTGGACGAATTGGCAGACAGATTATCAATGTTATGGCAGATAAAGGTGTCCTCGGTAAAACACTTGATGTCGTTGCAGTCGTCGATGTAAGCACAGACGCAAAGTATTTTGCGTATCAATTGAAATATGACTCAATCCATGGTCATTTCCGCGGGACGTTAGGCAGCGAGAAAAGCAATCCTTCGTTGGAAGCGGATGATGTTCTCGTTGTGAACGGTCATAAAATCAAGTGCGTGATGGCTCAAAAAGATCCTTCCCAGTTACCCTGGAAAGAACTTGGTGTTGAGATTGTGATCGAATCTACTGGCTTGTTCACAGATTCTGAAAAAGCAAAAGGACATCTTGCAGCAGGTGCAAAGAAAGTTCTGATTTCCGCTCCGGCAAAAGGTGAGGTAAAGACTATCGTCATGGGTGTGAACGATAACGAGTATGATTCGGAAAAACACAATATTATTTCGAATGCTTCATGCACTACGAACTGCTTAGCTCCTGTAGTGCATGTTATTATTAAGGAAGGTATTGGCGTTGAGACCGGATTAATGACTACAATCCATTCGACAACCGCAACTCAAAAAACTGTCGATGGTCCATCAAAGAAGGATTGGAGAGGCGGCCGTGCAGCATCTAATAATATTATCCCATCCTCAACTGGTGCTGCAAAAGCTGTCGGAGAAGTTTTACCGGTTGTAAAAGGTAAGATGACAGGTATGTCTTTCCGAGTTCCAACTCTTGATGTATCAGTTATTGATCTTACATTCCGTGCAACTCGGGATAGTTCGATTGAAGAGATTGATGGATTGATGAAGAAAGCATCTGAAACCTATTTGAAGGGAATTCTTGGATATTGCACAGATGAAGTAGTTTCAACCGATTTTATCCACGATGACCGTTCATCCATTTATGATTCTAAGGCAACGTTGCAAAATAACTTGAAGGGCGAAAAAAGATTCTTCAAGGTTGTTTCGTGGTATGATAATGAATGGGGTTATTCAGTCCGCACAGTTGATCTGACAAACCTCATTGCATCGAAATTGAAGTAAGATTCAGAACTGTTCAATTGTTATCTGCCCGGTGCGCAATAGCATCGGGCAGAATGTTTTTCTGCATCGGGCTGACGACTTATCGGGTCGAAGCCCGTTTTTTATATATGAAAGGGACTCCGGCGTTGCCGGAATAATTAACCATCCATCTCTTCACGGAGAAAAATAATGAATAAAAAAACTGTAAGCGATATGAGCTTTAACGGCAAACGTGTTATTATGCGTGTGGATTTTAACGTACCATTGAAAAACGGCGTTATTCAAGACGACATCCGTATGCGCGCTGCACTTCCAACGATTAAATATGTTCTTGATCAAAAACCAAAATATCTTGTACTGATGTCGCACCTCGGAGATCCGAAAAAAGACACACAGAAGGCGAAAGAGAAAGCCGAGAAAGATGGCAAGCCATTCGATGAAGCAAAGTTCATCGAAGGCAAACATAAAATGAAACCGATTGTCGAGCACCTCTCACAACTTTTGAATAAGCCGGTGAAACTTGCACCTGCCGCCATTGGTCCGGAAACGAAAGCTATGGTAAATGCATTGGGAGAAGGTGAAGTGTTAATGCTGGAGAATACTCGCTTCCATAAACAAGAGACTTCAAAGGATCCAGCGGAACGCGAACAGATGGCGAAGGAACTTGCTTCCTATGGCGATATCTTTGTGAACGACGCATTTGGCACTGCACACCGCGCGCATGCATCTACGGAAACCATTGCACATTATTTGCCGGCTGTTGCAGGATTTCTCATGGAAAAAGAACTGGCATATCTCGGTAAAGCAGTTGAGAATCCGGCGAAGCCGTATGTTGCAATTATCGGCGGGGCAAAAATTTCCGGCAAGATTGATGTCATCCAAAACCTCATGAACAAAGTAGATGCATTGCTTATCGGCGGCGGAATGATGTTCACGTTCTTCAAAGCGCAAGGATTGGAGATCGGCAAATCATTGTTGGAAGAAGACAAGGTCGAATTGGCGAAAAAAATTCTTGATGAAGCAAAAGCGAAGAAGGTGCGATTAATGCTGCCGGTGGATTGTGTCGTATCCGATAAGTTTGACAACGCAGCAGCGACAAAGGTTGTAAAAATCAATGCAATTCCGTCCGATTGGATGGGAATGGATATCGGTCCAGAAACTATAAAGATATACAATGACGAAATCGTGAAAGCAAAGACGGTAGTATGGAACGGGCCGATGGGTGTATTTGAGATGTCAAATTTTTCAAAAGGAACTACTGCCGTTGCTCAAGCGTTAGCAAATGCAACAAAGTCGGGTGCGATTACAGTGGTTGGCGGCGGAGATTCTGCGTCGGCAATAGCACAAGCCGGACTCGATAAAGCTGTTTCGCATGTTTCAACAGGCGGTGGAGCTTCATTGGAATTCTTGGAAGGAAAAGTTCTCCCTGGCGTTGCAGCGCTGAATGATAAGTGAAAAGTAAAAAGGCAAAAATCAAAAGGTAGAAGGTAATAGGTAGAAGGTAATGGGAAATTGACTGTTGGCTAAAGGCTGAATGCTGACAGCTTTTTCATTCAATCACACAATCGCTAAATCACAAAATCAAGAAATCTTAAATGGCTTATAACAATCAAGGCAATTATTACCGCCCCTCAATGTTTGGAGGATTTCAATTCTTTCCGCCGGTCATAAAGGGACTACTGATCACCAATACTGCGATATTTGTTCTGATGTGGTTTTTCAGTGCGTTCCATTTTAACGGCATAAGTTTGCATATGGTGTTAACAACGGTTTTTGGTCTTATGCCGTTCGGCGAGGGTTTTTATCCCTGGCAACTCATCACGTACCAATTCGTTCATGCCGATTTCTGGCATCTCTTCTTTAATATGGTATTCGGACTATGGATGTTCGGAATGGAAGTTGAACATGTTTGGGGATCGAAGAAATTTCTCATTTATTATTTGTCTTGTGGTGTAGTGGCAGGATTATCCCAGCTCATACTTTCACCGATCTTTGAACCAGCGCTTGGCCCAACGGTCGGAGCATCTGGGGCAATCTACGGTGTTATGATTGCATTTGCCGCGTTGTTTCCAGACAGATACATATTTCTCTATTTCTTAATTCCAGTGAAAGTAAAATACTTTGTCATTATCCTCATTGTTTTTAGTGTGATGTCGGTTGGTGGGCAGGGAAATATTGCTAATCTTGCACACCTTGGCGGAGCGGTCGCCGGATATCTTTATATCTTGTATGATCGTCACCAATTAACTCGCGGAAGAAGCCACGGAACTTTTCAATCACGGATGTCATCTGCACCTTGGAGTCATCCAACAACTTCTTCAGGTGATGTAGTGGATGCAAAAGTATTCGATATAAACGAAGCAAAATCTTTTGAACCGAAAGAGCCCCCAGTGGACGCACAAAAACGGATCGATGAGATTCTTGATAAAATAAGTCAAAACGGATACCAAAGTTTATCGGAGGAAGAGAAAAAGATACTCTTCGAAGCAAGCAAACGTATGAATTAGTAAATGTGGGCACACAAAAGTGTGCCTTTTTTTATTTATTGTTAGGAAGAAAGATTGTATGAGTGAACAGCATCAGACATATAAAGTCAGTATGAGACGTAAAACACGACAAGTCAATATCGGCGGCATAAAAGTTGGCGGCGATGCACCGATTTCTGTTCAGACAATGACAAAAACAAAAACGGATGATGTTGCAGGTACTGTTACTCAAATCAAAGCAGCGACAGATGCCGGTGCCGATATTGTTCGAGTGACGGTCAATGATAAGGAAGCCGCGGCTGCAATGATTGAGATTGTGAAACAATCACCAGTCCCAATTGTCGCAGATATTCATTTCAATCACATCTTCGCTCTGAAAGCAATTGAAGCCGGCGTAGCGAAAGTGCGTATCAACCCCGGCAATATTGGATCAAAGGATCGTATTAAACAAGTGCTCACGGCGGCGAAGGAACGTGGTATTCCAATTCGCATCGGCGTGAACTCCGGTTCGTTGGAAGAGGATATCCTTCAAAAACATGGTTATCCAACGGCAGAAGCCCTGTATGAAAGCGCAATGCGTCATGTGGAGATTTGTGATGAATATAATTTCAAAGATGTCGTCATCTCGGTAAAATCCACGGATGTGAAATTGATGATTGAAGCGTATCGGCTTGTTGCAGAACGGACAGACATCCCCTTGCATCTCGGTGTCACGGAGGCTGGACCGACACGCAGCGGTACAATTAAATCGGCGGTGGGTATCGGTGCATTGCTTGCTGAAGGCATTGGCGATACGATTCGTGTTTCACTAACCGACGATCCTGTTAAGGAAGTTGAAGTCGGGAAAGAAATACTCCGCTCACTCAATCTTGCTTCGCGTACTATCGAATTAATTGCATGCCCCACATGCGGCCGGATTGAAGTTGATCTTTTCAAAATTATGGGGGAGCTTGAAAAGAAACTTGCAAACGTAAAGAAACCCGTAACGATTGCAGTACTTGGTTGTGTGGTGAACGGCCCCGGAGAAGCAAGTTCTGCAGATATTGGCATTGCAGCTGGAAAAGGAGTCGGCATTCTTTATCGCAAGGGTGAGATGATCAAGCGTGTCAAAGAGAATGAGATTGTTGCTACTATTTTGGAAGAAGTAGAAAAGTTTCAGCCAAAAAGTTAAAAAAGATAAATGGAAATGTTCGGACCTGGAATGATAAAAGTTGTTGCATCAGTAGGAAAAGGAATGACTATCATAGCTAAAGGTCATACGGCTCGGATCATCGCAGTAGCATCCTCGGTTGGTATTGTCACGATCTCAATTGCGATTGCAGCAGGAATGATTCTTGTGTTGCGAACACTTAGACCCGGAGTACGAAGAATCTCTTCGATTCAATCAAAGAGCCTTCCCCGACTTCCTGGATAATTCAAACTACAATCAATTTATAAATTTTAAGCATAGAGAAATTCTTAAAATTAATCCAATTGCGGTGAGGTCGGTATGTTATGCTGCAAGAGTACATTGATTCTCTAATAGGAGAATGTAATGAAAAGACTATTTTTAACGACAATATTGATTGGAGTAGTTGTTCTTGCCGGGTGCAATAAACAAGATGCATTGCCAAACACACCAACACTCACTACACCGTCCAATCCGGCTGTAACAAATGCCAGCGGGCAGCCCGTTCCTGAATTAAGCAGTATTCCAAACTACGGAGGATTGTTGTCCACCATTCAATATGATTACTCAACTCCTGCTTATCAGGGAATTCCTTCATATACCGTTACTTTTAAATTGGGTTTTGCACAATTTGGAAACGGAGTGGATGTCGGTACTGTAACGGTAGTTTCCGATACACTGCCAAAACATACTGATGGGTTAAAGATTTACTATATGAATAATTTTACATTGGGTGGAACAGGACTCACGTCTGTTGAGTTCTCCAATGGCTCCGTACATAACTGGACTATTTCCGGTGGAGGTGGTATTCCACCAATTACGAGTGGTCTTTATACAATCACACCTGTTACCTTCGCTATCAACTCCCCTAGCAGTGGTGAAAATATAGTAAAGGCAAACGGACTGAACATAAATTGGACCAATGCAAATCCCAATGGACTTGATTCCATTTTAATTGTTATAGTTGGTAAAGGAGGTTCATTTGTGAAGAGCTCGATTTTATCGGGATCGTCTTCATCCCAAGGCAGCTATGTAATCACGGGCAGCGACCTTGGCACAATGACAGGTACGTGTATACTACAGGTTGTCAAATATCGCTACAATGTGGTTATTATCAGTAGCAAAGTTTATATCGTGCTAGCTGAGATAGTAAAACAAGAGACGATCAATCTTCAATAGATTTGACCTTAATTTCACATTATAACACATGCCGTCTTACTCAAGGTAGTATTTCGGTTCTAATTTCCTGTGAATCTATATTTGACCTATCCTTTCTCTATTTTCCCAAAGACTTCAAGACTATCTTTAAACCTTTTCCAGCTCAGTGCATCGAACAATTGAAGTCATTAATAAAAGGAGAAACACAATGAAACGACTTGCAGTAGTGATAGCGACTGTTTTGATGCTCTTCGGTACTCAATTGTTGTACAGCCAGCCGGACAATGCGAAGCAGATCCATAAGTTTATGGGTAAGCTCAATCTTACCGATGAACAAAAGAAGGATGTTGAAAAAATCCATTTTGATGCGGAGAAGCAAACAATTGCTCAAAAGGCAAAAGAGGAGACAGCGCGAGTTGAACTTCGGCAGCTCCTTAAAGCAGATGCCCCGGACAAATCAGCCATCGAGAAAAAGATGAACGATATAGCAGATCTGAGAGTACAGATGCATATGATCAAGATCAACTCTTGGTTTGCTGTGAACAAATTATTGAACCCTGAACAGCAAAAGACCTGGAAGAAAGTGTTGGAATATGGCCCGGCGCTTGAACGACACAAGATGATGAAGCAGATGAAAAATAAACATATGCCGACACCGCATCCGGATGCACCTATGCCAAAGTAAGACTCACATAAGAAGTACTGTCCTAGAGTAAAAAGAACGGGTCGATTGGAAGAGTCGACCCGTTTGTTTGTATATTCCACTGTCTATCGCGCTCTTCAAAAGACTTGGAATCCTTTTTAGGAACTTGACATCTCATAAAAGCGTTAAAAAGTATATAAGATTGTAGACGAACAAAAAAATAAAAAGAGAGGAATTGATCATGGCAGAGCAATTAACAAAAGATACTTTTTTACAGAAAGTATTTAATTATGAGACAAACAAAGAATGGAAATTCGAAGGCGATATTCCAGCGGTGGTCGATTTTTGGGCACCGTGGTGCGGACCGTGTCGAATGGTGGGTCCTATTATCGATGAGCTGTCAACAGAATATGCCGGTAAGGTAAATTTCTATAAAGTGAATGTAGATGATGAACAAGAACTTGCTGGAGTATTTGGTGTTCGCAGTATTCCATCGATGTTGTTCGTCCCGAAAGAAGGTAAACCAAAGATGTCTATTGGGGCACTTCCGAAAGAGGCACTCGTTGATGCGATCAAGAATGAATTAAGTGTTTCAACGAATTAACAATCTCCGACACACCATGCAGGTGCCTCAGAGTTGGTTCCCTATCAGGTATAAATCGGTAACCGCTTCTACCAGTAGTGACGACACATCTAAACAAATAATCCCAGTCGTTCAAGCGATAGATTTACAGTGATTTCTGTATTCTACATGACTTATCGCATATACAATTATTCAGGAACTATTTTTCTAATAAAAAGCGAAAATCACTGATATTCCTTCGAAGTAATCCGATTATTTTCGTCGAAGTTTTCATGGATCCCGTTTTTACCAACGGGGTTTGTTATTATATAGCAGTCGGTTCTTTCTCTTATATTCTTCCTTTTTCCTCCATCTATCCTTTGCTCTTTCCATCCATTTTCTTTACCTTTTCTCGTAATCAAACCGTACCTCATTCGATAGGCAAAAAGGGGGTTAGTATGAATCCAATTCAATCACCGTCGATCGTTTTGAGCTCCCCACTTATTTTTATACTCTTGTATGGATGTTCAGTTTCGAAAGAAATGAGCACGGAATCCATTCCAGCAATCAAGATCTTCGATTTGCAGCGATACCTTGGCACGTGGTACGAAGTTGCTCGCCTGCCGCATTCTTTCGAAAGTGGACTGGATCGAGTTACGGCAACATATACACTTCAGGAAAATGGTACGATTAAAGTTCTTAACAAAGGCTTCAATACTTCCAAGGGGGAATGGAAAGAGGCGAGTGGAAAAGCATATATACCAAACACATTGGCGGGGGCGCTTCTCAAGGTTAGCTTCTTTTGGATTTTTTACAGCGACTACAAAGTCATTGAGCTCGATACGGCAAACTACTCATATGCCATGGTGACGAGCAGCTCAAAGAAATATTTATGGATATTGAGCCGAACACCACATTTAGACGATGCCATTTATGATAAATTAATTCGAAAAGCAGGCGAATGGAAATTTAACATTTCTGAAATCTACAAAGTACCTCAAGAGTAATGATCACTATCGTTCATCGATTGAATGGAGCAACATTATGGAACTCAAAGATACGTGTGCAATTGTAACCGGTGGTGCAATGGGTATAGGACTTGCTACTAGCAAACGACTTCTTAGGGAAGGCGCCGTTGTTACTATCTGGGATTTAAATCGAACTGCTCTTAACCAAGCAAAGCAAGAACTTTCAGCATTAGGGAAAGTGTTCCTTCACCAATGTGATGTGACCAAGAAGGGTCAAGTGTATAAACTTGCCAAGACGGCAAAAAAAGAAATGGGTAAAGTTGATATCCTTATCAACAATGCAGGCTATGTTTCCGGCGGAGAATTTCTAGATCGACCTGATGCAGATTGGGAAAGAACAATCGATGTAAATTTAACAGCATTGCTTTATACAACAAGAGCATTTCTTCCTGAAATGTACGATCGCAATGTCGGACATATCGTCAACATTTCTTCTGCTGCAGGGACCATTGGTGTTGCGGGGCTTGCGGTGTACGCGGCAACAAAATGGGCTGTGTGGGGACTAACAGAATCACTTCGGATGGAAGCTTTGAAGAATGGAAAATCTGGAGTAAAATTTTCGACTATTCATCCGGGATATATTGCAACAGGGATGTTCGAAGGGGCGAAGTTAGGGATTCCAGGAAGATGGATTGTTCCTTTAGTGAAGAATCATGATGTCATCGCGAAAGCAATTGTGAATGATGCATTAATAAAAGGAAAATATTCTCCCAAACGTCCAAGCACAGTCAATCTCAATCTTCGATTTCGAGCGTTGATGCCGGATCGGTGGTTCCAACGGTTCCTTATCATTATGGGAGTTGCGGGAAGTATGAAAACATGGTATGGCAGGAAACAGTGAACAATGAAGAATGATGAATTGGAATGATTATCGATCACTAAATCACAAATCGCCTAATCGAATATCTCAAATATAAAGTCTTCAATAACTCATCAGGATACCACTATGCCATCAAAAAAGATCACAACATCAATTAATCCTGCAACGGGAGAAATTATTGGTAAAACACACGAGAATACTGTTGAAGAATTGGAGCAGGCTGTTGCCCTTGCAAAAATCGCCCGGCATGAATGGGCAAAATTAAGTTTTCAAGAGCGTGCCCAATATCTCTTTGCGATCCGCGATTATATTGTAGAGAATGCTGATAAAATTTCTGATGTCATATCGAAGGACTCCGGAAAAACGAAAATGGATGCTCTCAGCACCGAAGTACTTTCTGCATCGATGGCAATAACGTATTACGCAAAAAATGCAAAAAAAGTACTGAAGCGGAAGAGGTTAAGTGGCGGCAGTATATTGACGATAAACAAACGATCCTATGTAGACCGGGTTCCAATGGGTGTCGTCGGTATTATCAGTCCGTGGAATTACCCGTTTTCAATCCCATTCCATGAAATTGCTATGGCACTCATTGCAGGAAATGGTGTTGTGCTCAAAGTTGCATCTCAATCACTTGAAGTCGGTAAGATCATAAAAGAATGTGTTGAAGCTGGGAAACTGCCAAAGGATATTTTTCATCTCATCAATCTACCGGGGAAAATTGCGGGTGATGCATTCATGAATTCCGGAATCAATAAACTATTCTTTACAGGTTCGGTACCGACCGGTAAGTATTTGATGGAAAAGGCAGCGAAACATCTTATTCCACTTTCATTGGAATTGGGTGGTAACGACGCGATGATCGTGTGCAAGGATGCGAATTTATATCGTGCAGCAGGCGGAGCGATCTGGGCAGGACTTTCGAATGCTGGGCAATCCTGTGCAGGTGTCGAGCGCATTTACATTGAGGCAGAGGTGTATGATGAATTTGTTGAGCTGTTGAAGAAGAAGATGAGTGAATTAAAACAAGGTGCGGATGTCGATTCGAATGTTGACATCGGTTCGGTAACCACAAAGGAACAGTTGAAAAAAATTCGCGAGCACTTGAAGGATGCTAAAAAGAAGGGGGCAAAAATATTCCAGGCGAATGTATTTATGGACGGACAAAGGAAGGGACTATTCTGTCCACCGGTGATTTTGGAAAATATCAGTGATGATATGATGGTGGTGAATGAAGAAATATTCGGCCCGATACTTGCTGTACAGAAAGTTGAAAATGTAGAGGAAGCAATTGCTCATGCCAATGCTTCAACGTTGGGATTAACTGCATCAGTCTGGACAAAAAATCGACGCAGGGGACATGAAATTGCATCACGACTCGAGGTAGGTTCAGTCATGATCAATGATCACCTGATGAGTCATGGACTTGCAGAAACTCCATGGGGCGGCTGGAAAGAATCCGGCATTGGTCGTACGCATGGGTATATCGGTTTGGAAGAAATGACGCAGCCGCGCTGTGTTATTGATGATATTCTCCCGGGCGTGCAAAAGAATATGTGGTGGTACCCGCATAACAAGAAAGTGTACGAAGGATTAAAAGGGGGGTTGGAGTTCCTGTATTCGAAGAGAATAGAAAAAAAACTTACAGGTGGTTTACGGCTCGTGCAAGTATTTTTCAGAACATTTCAAAAATAAACAACGGAAATATCGTATAAAGAGAAAGGGAGACAATATTATCTCCCTTTTCTTTTCAAGAGCTTATCCTAAAATTCTATGCCAACATAGACAGCAAATACACGATTGTACACTTTTGCGTTTCCACTTTTATCAAGTGTAGATAATCCCATGTTATACCGGGCATCGACCGTTAAGTCAAATACGATCAGAGAAAGTTTTGCGCCAACGCCAATCACAAGACCGATGTCCGTTCCTGTGGTGTTGTCTTTAACATCAACTTCATTGCTCGTACCGAGAAAAGTATTATCAGTCTTTTCTTTTGCGCTCATGAGAAATCCGAACGAAGGTCCTGCGAAGATGAACGGTTTCAAAATCGGAAGCGGAAGAGAGAATTTTGCTAATACCGGGATGTCGACGTACGAATATGTACCAGTCTTTGATCCAATGCCTGGGACATCAAGTTTATATCCTTTAACACTATAAAGAACCTCAGGTTGAATGGAAATTGGTCCGGGCAAACTGATCTCGGCAAATACGCCAGCCGCAAAACCAGTATTACTTGTCGTTCCAGTTGGTGCATCACTGCCACCAACTGTGGCAAAATTTAAACCACCTTTAATACCCTTGCTAATTCCAATTCCTAATTGGCCAAATGCAACAGTGCTTGCCAGGAGCATGAGCATTGCGACACTGAATCCTTTTTTCATAGCTACATCCTTTATATTAGTGTAATTGTTATTTTAGTGAATGTATAAGAAACACACTTGTTGGAAGTATAGATAAAACAAAAATGATGGTCAATAAAAATTTATTATTTGTTCGTATGCAGTGATCACGAACACTTCAAAAAAATATTAATTGATATTGAGTCGATCCTGCAGTTAAATAAATTTGTGTATGTTGATCTTATTTAAAAACCAGTGACTGGTGGCTTAATATTTCAGCCATTTATAAAGCAAGACAATAAATCCAATTATAATCTGTTTTTCAATCTAACTTGACTTTAATGTCTCTTTATAGTATATTAGCACTCACACTGTAGGAGTGCTAAGCAGTTTCCTACAATAACCTTTTAAAATCATTCAAAATCATAAGGAGGGAGTATCTATGATGCTCAAACCATTAGCGGATCGCGTTGTTGTGAAGCCGTCCAAAGCCGAAGAAATGACAAAGGGCGGTATTATCGTTCCAGATACGGCAAAAGAAAAACCGGTATGGGGCGAAGTGATTGCTGCTGGCCCAGGTAGAGTTTCCGATGATGGAAAATCTATTCCGATGGAAGTAAAAGTAGGCAATAAGGTTCTATACGGAAAGTATTCCGGAACCGAAGTCACATTTGAAGGTGAAGAACTTTTGCTTATGCGCGAAAGTGATATCTTTGCCATTTTGCCAAAGTAAGTAAAAGGAGAAAAAGAATATGGCATCGAAATTAATTAATTATGATACAGAAGCGCGCGCCGCTTTAAAGAAGGGTGTTGATCAACTCGCAAATGCAGTAAAGGTGACACTTGGACCGAAAGGACGTAATGTTGTTATCGATAAAAAATTTGGCGCACCAACTATTACTAAAGATGGTGTGACAGTGGCAAAAGAAATCGAACTTTCTGATCCCATCGAAAATATGGGCGCACAGATGGTTCGCGAAGTTGCTTCAAAGACTTCCGATGTTGCCGGTGACGGCACTACGACCGCAACAATTCTTGCACAAGCAATTGTGCGTGAAGGATTGAAGAACGTGACCGCCGGTGCAAATCCGATGGATTTGAAACGCGGAATCGATCTTGCCGTGAAAAAGGTTGTTGAAGGCCTAAAGGAGATCAGCAAAACGGTTGGCGACGACAAAGAGAAGATTGCACAAGTTGGTTCCATTTCTGCAAATAACGATCGTGCTATTGGTGATTTGATTGCTAACGCGATGGAGAAAGTTGGCAAAGATGGTGTTATCACTGTTGAAGAAGCAAAAGGCACTGAAACAACGTTAGAAGTTGTCGAAGGAATGCAGTTCGATCGCGGCTATCTATCGCCTTACTTTGTAACTGATGCAGATAGAATGGAAACCGTTCTCGAAAATCCATACATCCTTATTCATGACAAGAAAATAAGTGCCATGAAGGATCTGCTGCCGATATTAGAAAAAATTGCTCAAGCCGGTAAGAGCCTGCTTATCATCTCGGAAGAGGTGGAAGGCGAAGCGCTTGCTACACTCGTAGTGAACAAACTGCGAGGCACACTTCGTATTTGTGCAGTGAAAGCTCCTGGCTTCGGCGATCGTCGCAAAGCGATGCTGGAAGATATTGCAGTGCTCACAGGTGGTCAAGTCATCTCCGAAGAGAAGGGCTTTAAGCTTGAGAATG
The DNA here is from genome assembly GCA_050015675.1 of Bacteroidota bacterium. GTDB lineage: Bacteria > Bacteroidota > Ignavibacteria > UBA10030 > UBA10030 > Fen-1298. Next base: position 86,933 of record JBEKAY010000006.1, read on the forward strand.
CAACGCTTGCATATCTTGGAACTGCCGACCGTGTCACAATCGATAAAGATAACACAACAATTGTGCAAGGTGCCGGCAAGAAGGATGATATCAAGAAGCGCATCAATGAGATCAAACAACAGATTGATAAAACCACATCCGATTACGACAAGGAAAAACTGCAAGAACGTCTCGCGAAACTTTCTGGCGGTGTTGCTTTACTGAAGATTGGTGCGTCGACAGAAGTAGAGATGAAGGAAAAAAAGGCGCGTGTTGAAGACGCGCTTCATGCCACACGTGCCGCGGTCGAGGAAGGTATCATCCCCGGCGGCGGCGTTGCATACCTTCGTTGTGTAAAGAAGCTTGATGAAGTGAAAACGGACAATCTCGACCAAAAAACCGGTGTGAATATTATCCGCCGCGTGTTGGAAGAGCCGCTTCGTCAAATTGCCGCTAACGCCGGTTACGATGGCGCAGTCGTTGTGAACGAAGTAAAGAATGGTAAAGACGATTACGGCTTCAACGCACAGACAGAAAAGTACGAGAATCTTGTAAAATCAGGTGTTATCGATCCGACGAAGGTTGCCCGTATTGCAATTGAAAACGCGTCCAGTGTTGCTGGCTTATTGCTGACAACAGAAGCAACCATCGTAGAGAAACCAGAGAAGAAGGATTCTATGCCTTCGATGCCTCCAGGCGGAATGGGGGGTATGGGCGGAGACATGTACTAAAAAGTTAATAGTTTGAAATCAAAAGTCATAAGTTAGATTGATTTCAATCTTTTTAATTTAACGTTTTAATATAACGCCTCTCAACCGTAAGGTTTGAGAGGCGTTTTTATTCTTGACATTCCTCTCTAAAAACCGCAGTATTAAAATGGGGCTATTCCCAAAGAAGTTCTCGTAAAATTTTCGATTTATTTCTTCAAAAGCTTCCATTTTCTCTCGTTTGACTCTCATTCAATCTTTGCGTACCGTTTTTTGTATCTTTCAAAAATTTCTGAATTCCTTTTATGCCGGGTAAAATAATTATTGAATATCATCCAACCGAGGTATCCTTTATGAAAAAGCCGCTCTTTTCGATTCTCGTTGTGATCATGAATGTCATGTTAATTTCATCACTCGTTTTTGCTGACGGCGAGACGCGCAAAGCTACTCAGAAGGAAAAAGATTTTTATAGGACGGTGATGCAGACTCTCATCAAAGTATTGCCTGCCGGACCCGAAGGATGGAGTGAAGAAAAGAACCAGTTTACGGAACTCGAATTGGTCACTCCAGACTGCGAGAAATATCCGTTCCGGGTTTCTAATGGTGCATCGTGGAGCGATGACACCCGAAAGCAGGCAGCCGATGAAGAAATGCAAAAAGTTCTCGCCCCAAAAATGATGAGCAATGCATCAGATCCCACGTATAAAAAGTTGACCGAAGAGCGCGACAAATTGGCCAAAGAGTTTGGTGACGCTTTAGGAAAGAACGATAAACCCACAGTTGAGCGACTTCAGAGTGAAATGGAGACGAACGGGAAAAAAATACAGGCCATCATAGACGCGAATGATAAGGAATCTGACGGCATTATGGAAAAGATGAGTGCGCGCGATGTAAGCATAAAAGTCAGCATCCAGGTAAATGAATTTTCAGAGGGGCTGAATGAATCTGTGGTTCAGGATGCACCTGTAGCCGGATGCCTGACATATCGCTCGCAAGGAGAATGGACAAAGAGCAATGGATGGCTTGAAGGTACGACGTATGTATTGTTTGGAAAAGGATGGCATTTGAAAACCGATGGTGGAACTTCTATCGAGACAAAAGAACGAAAAGGAATTCCGTCAACAACAGTGCAAGCTATTATTGTTTGTGTTCAGGCAGATCCGGCACGGGCAAAGCAGGTTCTCGAAAAGATAGATTGGAATTTGTTGAAGAAGATCATTCAGAATTAATGGAATTATTTTTGCGGAAGACTTCTTCTGTTGAGTTGGATTGAGATTATTCGGCCTCGTTGGCTGAACCACTAAAACATAATAAGGAATAGATCATGAAAAAGTTAATGTTCATTGTCGCATTGTTATTAATAAATTCAATCCCATTGCTTGCACAGGATGCCGAAGGATGCAAAGAGCATCCTTTTTTTAGCAGGATGCCGAATTTCGTTATTACTGGTTGCAGTCAAAGTTTTAATAAACTCGAATATTATATTTCCGATGAAACTACAGATACCAAGGAAGGGGAATTAACCACAATTTCCTATACATTTCCGGATGATGAATCACTTAAAGTTCCCAGTCAATTACAAGTTATTAGAAATTATGAAAATGCTATTACGAAATTGGGAGGTAAAAAAATATATGTTGGTGATCAATATTTAAGTTATTCATTAAAAAAGAATTCAAAAGAATATATTATCTGTGTAGCAATGTATAATGGAAATATTCACCATCAACTTTCAGTATTGGAAATTGCACTCATGAAACAGGAAATTACTGCTAATGAAATGCTTGATGCACTGAATAAGGACGGTTATATAGCACTGAATATTCTTTTTGAAACAGGAAAATCAGCCATTCAACAAGAATCGCTTCCCATTGTGGACCAAATTTTCGAATTGATGAAAAGTGATTTAACGCTTAAAATCAGTATCGAAGGACATACCGACAACGTGGGCGATGCCGTGAGTAATAAAAAACTTTCTCATGACCGGGCACAAGCTGTTATGGATGCTCTTATTGCCAAAGGAGTTGACAGGATAAGAATGTCGTTTGTTGGCTGGGGACAAGAAAAACCTGTTGCCGATAACAGAAGCGAAGAAGGCAGAGCCAAAAACAGACGCGTAGAAATAGTAAAGCAGCCGTGAACTAATTCATAAAACGAAGCGCGGAAAAACTAAACAAGTGAAGATAGATATAAACGAAAGATAAAAGACAACATACCACATTAAATCAAGCGCCTCTCAGCCGTAAGGTTTGAGAGGCGTTTTTTTCTTGACATTCCTCTATAAAAACTGTAGTTTTTTTCGGGATGATACTACTAAAGCTATCCCACAATACTTCGGGTTGTACTGATTTTTCATGATTTCAGTATTGGCATTTTTGTTCTGTCAATTGAGTCGAACGTGCTGTATTAATTTTTCACTGCGTTTTACTAATTCACATATCATTAATATCAATTCGGGAGTAATGTCATGGACGCACTATTCAGTAAAATGTTCAAAGCAGGCTCTACCACCTATTTCATGGATGTGAAAGAGGCGAAGAACAACAAGAAATATCTCACCGTTACGGCAAGTCAACCGCCGAAGGAAGGCGAAAAGAAATTTGCCAAGCGTAGTGTAACCGTCTTTGGAAGCATAGCGGATGAATTCATCAGTGCTTTGAAAGAAGCAAAAACAGTAATTGATGGCGAAGGTGAGTTTACAAGGAAGATGAAGACGGGAAAGATTACGTACTTCGTCGATGTGAAAGAAGCGAAGAACAAATCACGCTACGTCTCCATCAGCGAAAGCCAGCCGTCGAAAGAAGATCCAACGAAATTGTCCCGGCGAAGTATTACTGTGTTCAACAATGCGGCCAATGATTTTGTCGGCGCGATAGAAGAAGCGGTCGGGCATTTGAAGTAGTGATAAGTGATCATGCACTGGTCTTCTCAATAGCCCGTTAGCATCCCTAATCCCCAGTGTTTGGTAGAGCGCTGGGGATTCTTGTTTCCATGGAAACAACATTGCAAACAAGCTAAGGGTTTGTTGGATTAGAAAAGTTCCAGTTCTCATAAATCCCTTTATGATTAAACTCAATTTACACAAAAGGCGTTTTATCCGACTGCAGGATTATGATTATTCTCTGCCTGGGGAATATTTTATAACGATATGTACATACAATCATGAACGTTTGTTTGGTGAAATTGTCTGTGAAGAAATGCGTTTGAACAAGGTAGGAGAGATTGTACAGGAGGAATGGTTGCGGACAGGTGAAACCCGTGAGGATGTCGAATTGGATTCATTTGTCGTGATGCCCAACCATGTCCATGGAATTATTGTGTTGACAGAACACATAGGGGCGAATTGCAATTCGCCCCAAGAGAAACATACCAACAACTCATCTAACAACGGGGCGTATAAAGATACGCCCCTACGGAAAACGAAATTTCATTCACCGTCAGGAACGATTGGTGCCATTATTCGTGGATTCAAATCCGTATCGACAAAACGAATAAATATATTGCGTGACTCACTGCGCACTCCCATTTGGCAGCGTAATTATTACGAGCACATCATTCGTGATGACAACGATCTCGATAATGTAAGAGAATATATCACCAACAATCCTTTCAAATGGTTATCAGAAAAGGATATTCCCAATAATTTCATGGTGACTTTGAAGTAAAGAGAATATAAAACAATTGCAAACAAGCTAAGGGTTTGGTAGATTAGAACAATCTTTTCCAAGAATAATTACTAAACACGATTCCCCATGCCCACAAACAGCATACAACGCTATTACCAGGAAGTAGAAAAACTCAAGCAGCGCGGCGGCACAAAGATGGAATCTACCATCAGCCAGGCATTCTATACGCTACTCAACGACTACGCACAACAAAAAGAATTGATACTGGTGCCGCAAGTCTGGGTAAAAAGCAAGCTCGGCAGAAAAGTGAAGCCAGACGGAACGCTTAAAGACAGTTTGCGTCAGGATTGGGGTCATTGGGAAAGCAAAGACGAATCCGACGACATCGACGAAGAGATTGAAAAGAAATTTGCCACAGGCTATCCGGATGTTAATATTCTTTTTGAAGACAGCAACACCGCCGTACTGATTCAAAGCGGGAATGAAATGATGCGCGCGTCCTTTAGCGATGCTGATGCATTAGATAAAATTCTCAAAGAATTCGTCAGTTACCAACGTCCGGAAGTGGAAACTTTCCGCAAGGCGATTGAGTTATTCAAAGCAGATGTGCCGGACGTAGCCGAAACTCTTCGTAATGTTATGACGCAAGCCGAGAAGCACAACAAATTTTATGTGGAAGCACGGAACGAATTCTTCGAGATATGTAAAGAAGCGATCAATCCGCAGATCACACTCGGCGATATTACCGAGATGATGATCCAGCACATTCTCACCGCTGATATTTTTAACACCGTGTTCGATGAGCCGTACTTCCACCGCGAAAACAACGTGGCAAAGGCGCTGGAAAAAGTGGTGGATACGTTTTTCATTGCCGACGTGCGCAAGAAAACACTCAACCGCATTCAGCATTATTATCAAGCGATCAACGCGGCAGCAGCGGGTATTGCCGATCACCACGAGAAGCAGAAATTCCTAAAGGCTGTCTACGAAACATTTTACAAAAGCTACAATCCCAAAGCTGCCGACCGGCTTGGTGTGGTCTATACGCCCAACGAGATTGTGCGCTTTATGGTGGAAAGCACCGACCACCTTTTGCATAAACACTTCGGTAAATTTTTAGAAGACAAGGATGTGGAAATTCTCGATCCTGCCACCGGCACGGGCACGTTCATCTGCGATATTATAGACCACATACGCAACGACAAGTTAGAATACAAGTACAAGAACGAGCTACACGCCAACGAGGTCGCCATACTGCCGTATTACATTGCCAACCTGAACATCGAGTTCACATACAAACAAAAGATGGAGCAGTATGCCGAGTTCCAGAATCTCTGCTTTGTGGATACGCTGGATAATATGGGATTTGGACATAGACAAAAACAAGAAGGACTTTTTGCGGTAAGTGCAGAAAATATTGAACGCATATACAGGCAGAACAAGAAGAAAATCTCGGTGATTATTGGTAACCCGCCGTATAATGCAAACCAGCAAAATGAAAACGAGAATAATAAGAATAGAGAATATTGGGGGAATACTACAAAGAAAACTGGTGGTATAGATGGAAGAATACAAGATACATTCATCAGATTAAGTACTGCACAAAAAACAAAAGTGTACGATATGTATGCCCGATTTTACAGGTGGGCATTTGATCGTTTGAGTCAAAATGGAGTAATTTCATTTATAACAAACAGATCATTTATCGACAGTAGAACATTTGATGGATTTAGAAAATGTGTTCAAAATGATTTTGCTTATGCATATATCATTGATACAAAAAGCGATGTAAGGCAGAATCCTAAGATTGCCGGCACAACACACAATGTTTTTGGTATTCAAACCGGTGTCGCAATCATGTTCTTGGTAAAGAGTGAAAAACGAGATAGCGACCAATGCGTGATTCGTTACATCCCGATGGATGATTTTTGGCGAAAAGAAGAAAAGCTTGGATGGCTTGCGAGCAATTCATTAAAGCAGATTCCTTTTGAGACGATACAGCCAGATAAAAACAATAACTGGATTAATCTCACAGAAAATGATTGGGATACATTATTACCTCTAGCGAAAAAAGGAACTAAACAGACAAAACGAAAGATTGAGGAACAGGCATTGTTTAAATTGTATTCCCTCGGCGTTTCGACTAACCGAGACGAATGGGTATATGATAAAAATAAATCCATACTTAAAGAAAAAATGGAACTCTTTATTACACGATATGACAAGATGTTAACTAAAGCAAAAAAACTAAATATCGTAAAAGAGGATGATCTTAGAAAAATCCTAGACTATTCGATAAAATGGAGCGACGCATTAATAAGTAAATTATTACGGCGCGAGAAGTTTAAATATACTGACAAGCATTTTACTCGATTGTCATATCGTCCATTCACAAAATTATGGTATTATAGCGATAAAGGTTTTTCAGATAGACAGACATCTAATCATTGTGAAATGTTCGGAGAAGATCTTAAGCATAAAAATTCTGTGATTGCGGTAAATGTATCTCCAAAAGCATATAACATCCTTGGTCTAAACCATATTTATGACCTTCATTTTGTTGGTGACGCACAAGCTTTTTCTCTTTATCGCTATACCGACGACGGTACGCGCGTGGAGAATATCACGGATTGGGGTTTGGAGCAGTTTAGGAAAAAGTATTCTCGTAGGGATTTGATTAATCAAATCCCTACAAAAGCGTCGGCGAAACAAGAGAAGAAAGATGCCCGCTTAACTAAAAAGGTCACAGGCGATGCCTGTGTCAGTTACAGGCCTCCGGCTGCGGGCATGACAAGAGAAAAAGAAATCATCAAGGAAGACATCTTCCATTACGTCTATGCCGTACTGCACAATCCTGCCTACCGGAAGAAATACGAAATCAATCTGAAAAGAGAATTTCCGCGCATACCGCTGTATGATGATTTCTGGAAATGGGCAACATGGGGCAAGCAGTTGATGGATCTGCATGTGAATTATGAGAAGGCGAAATCATACGCGTTAAAATCCGTAGGGGCGATTCACGAATCGCCCAAAGATGTACCCAAAAGCCGGACACAATTGGTAGGGACACGGCATGCCATGTCCCTACGGGCAAAATTAAAAGCCGATAAAGACAACGGCGCCATCATCATCGATGACGAAACGACCCTCACAGGCGTCCCAAAAGAAGCATGGGAATACAAACTCGGCAATCGCAGTGCTATGGAATGGGTTTTGGATCAATACAAAGAAAGTGCATCAAGCGATCCGACCATTGCGGAGAAGTTTAACTCCTACAAATTTTCTGATTACAAAAAAGAAGTGATAGAGTTGCTGAAAAAAGTCTGCACGGTAAGCGTTGAGACGATGAAGGTTGTGCGGGAGATGGAGAAGAGATAAAGATTGTGGCTCGCCTACGTCCCGAAAAAAAGGACTTCCGCCTAGTAAGACGGCGGACAAGTCGGCGTATAAACCCCGCCTACGTTGCGAAGCAACTTCGACGGGTAAAAAAAGAAAATCCTCGTAGGGACTTATAGCTATACATCCCTACAAAAGCAAAAACCATTGTACCCATAGTCATTCCCTCGCCTTGTCTTTCCTGCCAAAAACCAGTATCTTATCAGTGTAGCAGACTTATCTTGACTTGAATTCGGGTCAAGATTTTTTTTATGAGGCAGTATTATCAGATTTGGTTTTCATATACGATGAATTCATTTGAAACAAAGCTCAAGAGGTTTATTCAGCACCGAAGGTTGGTGTCGTCAGGGCAAACTGTAATTCTTACCGTGAGCGGCGGTGTGGATTCAATGGTTATGCTTCATTTGTTCTCAAAATTGCGCGAACAAATGAAACTGTGTCTTTCGGTTATTCACGTCAATCACCAATTGCGCGGCGAAGAATCGATAGGTGATGAAAAATTTGTTATGGAGATGGCGGATTTCTATCACTTTCCATTCTTTTGCGAGCGAATCGATGTGATGTCGTACGCCCACGAGCTGGGACTTTCCAAGCAACTTGCCGCACGCATGCTGCGGTATGATTGTTTCGAACGAGTCAGACGGAAGATTGATGCTGATGCAGTCGCGACTGCACATCACGCGGACGATAATGCAGAAACAGTTCTTCTCAACATTATGCGAGGTACGGACATCCACGGTCTGGCTGGCATTCCGCCGAAGCGCGAGCCAGGTCGCATTATTCGTCCGTTACTTTTTGCAACACGAAAAGAGATTGAAACGTATGCGGCAGAGCAAGGCGTTCAATATCGAAACGATTCATCAAACCTTTCGCTTGCATATCGAAGGAACGAACTACGGCACAACATTCTTCCGGTGCTGCAGAAACGTAATCCCGGCATCGTCCCAACTTTAAATCACATTGCCGATATGATGCAGGACGTGAACAAAAAAATGCATAAGATCGTTGATGAGAAAATTCATTCTCTCGTCCGGAAAGATACACACGCGCACTTAACATTGAATATAAAGAATCTAAAATCGGAACCTGATTTTTTGTGGGACGAAATTTTTGTTCAAGTTCTTCATCGGATGGAGATTGAACCGACAGAGAAGAAAGTCAACGCGCTTCACCGGCTTTGCACCCAACCAACAGGACGAATGGTGGAATTAAGCGGTAAATTTGCAGCATACCGCGATCGGAATTATATCGTTTTCAAAATCATAGACGATGTACAGCCAAGTATCAGGCAAGTTGAATTCGGCAAAAGCTACGGCTATAAAGATTATCTTGTTTCAATCAGTACACCGGAATGCGTGCCATCCACCTATACCGGAACGCACGAAGTGGAATACATCGATGCCGAGCGATTAGGTAAACAACTTGTTCTGCGGCCGTGGCATGCCGGTGATTGGTTTATTCCGCTCGGGATGAAAACCAAAAAAAAATTGAGCGATTTCTTTACCGATCAAAAAGTACCGCGATATCAAAAATCTTCCATTCCCGTTTTAGAATCTGACGGAATCATCGTGTGGGTTTGTGGCAAACGGTTAGATGATCGATTCAAATTGACTCATCGAACACAAACAGCAATTCGACTTACCTGTCAACCATCAACTAGAGCTTCCCATGGCTGAACTTTTAAAAATCAATGGCGATACGTTTGAATCTTTCATCACGGAAGAGCAAATCCGAAAACGTATTAAAGAACTTGCCGTACTCATTAATGCTGACTATGCAGGAAAAACACCGATCTTCATTGGTGTGTTGAACGGTTCGTTCATTTTTCTTGCCGATCTCATTCGCGAGATCAAGGTCGATTGCGAGATGGATTTTTTTAAACTCTCAAGCTATGGTGACGCCAAAATTTCCTCCGGGCAAGTGAAACTATTGAAGAGTTTAAACTGCGAGGTTGCGGGGCGCGATATACTTATTGTGGAGGACATTGTTGATTCCGGATTATCTATTGCCTTCATTAAAAATATTATTGAAAAAGAAAAGCCAAAATCTCTTAAGCTCGTGTCGCTTTTATTAAAAAAGGGTGTGCCGCGAATTGACTTTTCGGTTGATTACGTTGGATTCGAGATTCCACCGGACTTCGTTATCGGCTATGGCTTGGACTACGCACAAAAAGTTCGTAACTTGAAATCAATTTATCGGCTCGCTCCGAAAGGAACTATTAAGCCAGAGTAAGAATGAGATCGAAAATGGAGTTTGAAATGAATACCGATATGCAAGACGAAAACAAAGAAAAAAAGAACCTGAACGCACCTCAGAAAAAACATTCAACACCTCCACTTTTTCCAAAACGACAAATGAAACAGCCGCGAGAGAATGAACCGCCATGGGGAAAATTTGGAAAAGTCATATTGAGCTGGGTTGCCATTATTCTTGCAGTATTTCTTTTCATGTGGATGTTCCGTACGAATGAGGAAACAGAGTATGAAATCAACTTTACAACATTCCAGCAATTAATGAATGATCAAAAATTCAGCGATGCAGCAGTGAAGATTAGCGGGTATTCTATTTTCGATTTTCATGGGAAGCTTAAAGAACCGATGGATATTCAAACAGCCAGCGGTAAAACTGCGCGCAACGCGACGCGCATTACACTAACGCTTCCATACACGAGTCTTGACGATGCGCTCGTGACGACATGGACGACAAAAGGTTTGAAGTTCCGAGTTGAAAAAGAAGACAATACATGGATGAATGCCGCGATCAGTATCCTGCCATGGATTTTGCTTATTGGAATTTGGTTGTTCATTTTCCGGAGGATGCAAGCCGGTGCAGGCGGGGGAGGAGGAGCGAAAGGGTTGTTCTCTTTTGGAAAGAGCCGCGCAAAACTGTTAACAGAAGGTTTGATGCAAGTAACGTTCGCAGACGTTGCAGGTGCGGACGAAGCTAAAGTAGAATTACAGGAGATTATTGAGTTTCTGCGTGAGCCTGCAAAGTTTCAACGGCTGGGCGGGAAAATTCCTAAGGGTGTGCTGTTACTGGGCCCTCCGGGTACCGGCAAAACATTGCTTGCACGCGCAGTCGCAGGAGAAGCAGGCGTTCCGTTCTTCTCTATCAGCGGTGCGGACTTTGTGGAAATGTTCGTTGGTGTAGGCGCAAGCCGCGTGAGAGATTTGTTTGAGCAAGGGAAAAGAAGCGCTCCTTGCATCATCTTCATCGATGAGATCGATGCAGTAGGCAGGCATCGCGGTGCAGGAATCGGCGGCGGACACGACGAGCGCGAGCAGACACTGAACCAATTGCTGGTAGAGATGGATGGCTTTGAGCAAAATACAGGAGTTATAATTATTGCGGCAACAAACCGTCCGGACGTTCTTGATCCGGCGTTGTTGCGACCAGGACGATTTGATCGACAGATAGTTGTGGATCGGCCGGATGTGAAAGGACGTGAGGGGATTTTCCGTGTGCATGCAAAGAATATTCCTTTAGATGAGGATGTGCGATTGGATGTTCTTGCAAAAGGAACACCGGGATTATCTGGCGCCGATATTGCTAATCTTGTGAACGAAGCCGCATTGCTTGCTGCACGGCAGGATAGTAAATCTGTGGCGATGCATCATTTTGAAGAAGCGAAAGATAAAGTGATGATGGGAACAGAACGGAAGAGTATGCTTATTTCCGATAAAGAAAAGAAAGTGACTTCGTATCATGAATCAGGTCATGTGTTGGTAGCTCGATGCCTGCCTGAAGCTGATCCAGTGCACAAGGTGACAATTATTCCACGCGGACGCGCACTAGGCGTTACAACGTACTTGCCAATCGACGAGAAGCATACATACTCACGTGAATATCTTGAAGCAATGATCACTTATGCCCTCGGTGGACGCGCTGCAGAAAAGTTAGTCTTCAATCAATTTACTACAGGTGCCGGTAACGACATTGAACGCGCTACCGAACTTGCCCGTAAAATGGTGTGCGAATGGGGCATGAGTGATAAGCTTGGCCCATTGGCGTACGGCGCAAAAGAAGAAGAACTCTTTTTAGGACGTGAAATTACTAAAACTCGCAACTTCAGTGAAAACACTGCAATCGCTATCGATGCTGAAGTGCGATCAATTGTAACGCGGGCAATGAAGCGTGCGGATAAAATTCTTAAAGAAAATGCGAAGATTCTTCATCGCCTGGCAAATGCTTTGCTTGAGCGCGAAATCCTCGACTCCGAGGAAATAGATAAAATTATTCGCGGGGAAGAATTGCCGCCGGTCGACAAACATGTGAATGGAATACCATTGTCTCCAACGGAATTGCCAGAAGTGAAACCGTCACGAGCAAAGGCGAATGTGCCGACGCCACCGGTAATAAGCGAAGAGAAAAAAATATAGTGCTTCACGTCGGCGAAGAGAAATTAAATGTACGCGATAGTGAGTTAAGGCATCTTAATCATACCGCAACCATCGAATACAAGCATGAGTTGGCACGGAAGGCAATTCATCTCTTTTCTCTTTCAATCCCTACAATTTATTATTATATCTCTAAGCAATTTGCACTTTGCCTTCTTGTGCCAATAACAGCGGCGTTCATCATTGTTGATATGGCGCGGTATTATATTCCGTTTGTTGCGCAATGGTTTTACAAATGGTTTGGCTGGCTTCTGCGGCGGCACGAAACCGATATCAGCAAAAAAAGGTTAAACGGTGCTTCGAACGTACTTGTCTCTGCGCTGCTATGCGTCCTATTTTTTCCCAAAGTCGTTGCGATTAACGCTTTTGCTATTCTCGTAATCTCGGATACAACCTCGGCGCTTATTGGCAGACGATTCGGCAGACATCATTTTCTTGCTAAAAGTCTTGAGGGATCGTTGGCATTCTTTATTTCTGCTATACTTGTGATTCTCGTTGCACCAAAGATTGATCGGCTACCGATGGAATATATAATTGGCTTCATTGCAGCGGCAATCGGCACTGTTGTCGAAGCGCTTCCCATCAAGATTGACGATAACCTTTCGATTCCTCTTTCCGTCGGTTTCTCCCTTTGGGCACTTTATGCATGGTTTCTTCCAGCAATAAATCTTCTTCAGTAGATGTAAATTGTTTTGATACACGTAAGGTTAGCAATAGTTTCTATAATGCGGAAGAGATGTTCTTACGAACCGTCTGGCGGAAAACTCTGTATTAATTCATGTTACGCATGAAATGAAAACCATAATCAGTAAAGCTCGATTCCAAAGAAACTTCGACCACCCCATATCCCCTCCTTGCCAAGGAGGGGATATGGGGTGGTGACCTGAGCAATTTCTCACTATAATCTGTAAACTTAAACTTTCTGCGTAACATCAGTTACTAATTCAAATAGTCTAATAAGCCATATTCCATAGTTCTGAATTGTCTAACTGGTACAATTTGTAGTTTATTATTGAATATGAAAGGAGGGGCCTTTCCACGGATCAAGATTATTCTTGATGAGGCATCCGTGGAAGGGACTTGGAGGAAGATTTGTATTATTAAACGGCTATAGTAACCTCACCAGCTTCGATATTATTTAAGATTTCAGCAAGTTGTTCCGGTGTGATCGGTTTAGTTAGTACCGCATCTGCGCCGTACTGCTTAAGCGTTTCGCGATTCGAATCTGAATCCTGCCCGGTGATGATAATGATTGGAATGTTGGCGGTCATCGGATCTGATTTCAAATTGCGCACCAGTTCTTCGCCATTAATGTCTGGCATATCGTTATCAGAAATAATTACTTTCGGATTAAACTCGCGCGCGAGTTGTAACGCCCTTGCGCCGTCCGATGCGTGCAGCACATTTGCCTCCGGCAGCACTCGCTTGATATATCGTGTGTGCAGTATCTGCATCCCATGTTCATCATCGACTACAAGAATGTTCTCACGTGTTTCCGGCCGGCTTTTAGGAAGTGTAATAAGGAAGATTGTTCCTGTGCCGGGATGACTTTGCACTTCAATCGTGCCATTATGTTTCAAAACAATTTCGTGAACAACCGGCAAACCAAGTCCAGTTCCTTTTTCTCCCAATAATCCTTTGCGTGTATATTTCTCTTCAATCTTAAACAGCTTGTGCACATCTTCTTCGGGTATTCCGATACCCGTATCGCGAACTCCGATTACCCAATGGTCATTTTGTTCTTCGCTCAATTCTATCGTGATTGTGCCGCCTGCCGGTGTGAACTTGAGAGAATTCCCGATGAGATTCCCAAACACTTGGCCCAGCATGTGTCTATCGCCGCGCACAGCTATATTTGCCGGCAGTGTTGTTTGCAGTTTCACTTGTTTCTGATGTGCAAGTCCTAACAGAGAATTAACGTTCTTTTTCACGACATCCTGTACATCGATTTCCGTATAATCAATTCGAGTATGTCCGGATTCTAAACGCGACCAATCGAGAAGATTATTCACTAATGCAAGTTGATCCTGTGCTCCTTCTTGAATGTACGCTACAAACTGCAATCGGTCTTCAGGTGTGAGCTGATCGTTTTCTTTCAAAAGGATATCGCAGAATCCCAAGATACTGCTGAATGGAGAGCGAAGATCATGTGATAAGATTGAATAAAGTTTATCTTTCTTCGCGTTCAGTTCTGCCAGCACATTCTTAGATTTTTCCAGTGCCCAGACATATTCCTGCAATTTCTTTTCCATCGCTTTACGCGCGGTGATATCTTCCAACACACCTTCATAGCCGATCACTTTTCCGTTTTCATCATACAAGGTGCGGGCGTTTTCCAGCACGGTAAGAATATTTCCATTTTTTCTTTTCAGTCTCAATTCCGCATTGACCACATATCCTTTATTTTGCAAAGTCTCTGTTACTGTTTGGCGTTCATTTGGATGAGAATAGATGTCTCGAGCGATATCAAGATCTGCAAGTTCGTAGAAATTGCTGTACCCGAGCAGTTTTAGCAGAGCGCGATTAGCATTTATTAACTTTCCCTCGACACTGCTCTGAAACATCGGCATCACTGAGTTTGCAAAGAGGCCGCGGTACTTCGACTCGCTTTCGGCAAGGGCGTTTTGGGTAAGCTTTTCAATAGTGGTATCGCGAAATCGCGAAAGCATTAACATGCGGCCATCATCTGTCTCTATATAGGAATCGTTTATTTCAACATTGATAGTATGGTTTGTCCAAAGTACAAATCTTCGTTCATATTGCGGTTCTGCTTGCCGCTTTTTGAAACGCGATTCGTAGGCACGCACCATCTTTTCACGGTTTTCCGCAGTGGCGAAAACGCTGGTGAATAAGTGGCCGACAAGTTCTTCAGAGGTCTTTCCTACAAGGCGACAATATGCTGGATTGACAGCAACGATAATGCCATTACCATCTAAGAGTCTCATTCCTTCATTCGAGTTTTCCCAGATGGAGGAAAAAACTTTTGTGACATTCCATAGACCATTATTTTGAAAAGTTTGCCTGTTTGAGGGTATTGCCGATCGTACCGCGGTTGCGGTTGGCGGTATGAACGGGATTATATTGATACTACTTGTTGCTGCTTCCATTGTATCCTCCTTGAGACTTTCGTCTCACTCCTTTGTTTTTCTCTTTCAGTAAATAGCACAAGGCGGGTACCGCAAGTGTATTGTTGATTTCAGTATAGAATCGCACTTACTGCGGATTATATCCGTGAAGATTCTACAATTGGAGCTGGCTATATAAGAGATGATTGCCGCTCAAAGTCTAATATTTGAAGTAACATAACAACCGAGGATGCCAATCCCCAAGTAGCTCGCAGACTGTTATAGATATGTCTATTACTTAATGGCTCGGCTTCTTTTTTCTGAAAAAATTTGATTTAAAGGCGGGCTCTACATATATTAAAACGGGCTGACTCACCGATTCTCCATAGCGCATGTTCCAAATAAAACTAATACTAAAAGCAACTCGAGGCACTATGAAAAAAACTACTTATCTAACGATCCGCCGATTTTCATTTCTCGTAATTCTTTTCCTTCTTGCCACCGCTATGCTCACTGCGCAAAATAAAGTGGTCATTAAGGAACGCGTAGAAATATCGCCGACAAACAGCGTAAAATCTCAAACAATGCAAAATTCAGGATTCCCAAATATTACTATAGGTCCAATTGAACCTAGATTTACTGATTTAAGTGCTGATTGCGGAATTAGTTGCGATGATCCAAACGCAGATATCCCTTTTGTTCCGCGGATCGGCGGAACCATGGGAATTGCATTGTACCCATGTAGTAGTGCAAGTGGTGATACGTACAATGATATACTTTTGGTATTCGGCCCCGATGGAAATATCAGAAATATGTTTCCACTAAGTGATCTTGATTCAGTTTTTGTTCTAAGTAGCGGTACTCATTATTTTTGGGATCCATGTTATGAACATTTAGTTCCGGTGAACGTTGATGCTGGAGGTTTGGTTAAATTGTGGAATCCATTTACCTTTAGTCAAGCCGGATATAACATGGCAATTGAATTATATGGCCATGCAGATTCAGCAGACTATTGGTATGCGCCATATCGAATCACAGTCCCAGTAAAAGCGTGGGAGCCCTTGCGTTTCCGGTTATTGACAAAAAACGGAAGTTTAATAAAAGATATCAATTGTTATCAAGGCATAGGTTCAGATTCAAATTCTTTTGTTATTTCCGGCAACTGGACTGATTTTCCTAGTTCATGGCCTCCATACGACGGAGGCGGCGTGTTAGTATTTCGATCAGGCGATTACAATGCAAATTTGCATTATGATCCTGCCACAGTATTTCCCATGGTGTGGCTTGATATTGACAGCAGTGCAATTGGAGGAGCGCCCACAGGGGTGCCATATTCTGGTCCAATTACTCTTCCGGATAGCGGCTTTTATCAAATTATTTTAACAGGTGCAAATCCGAATGTCACTGGAACTCTTACTTATATTGACACGGCTTCACATATATTTGTCTCTGACATACAAGGCAGCATAGGCGATACGATTCATGTAGGGCCGTATAGTGCGGGAACGCAATTACAGGTGCAATTAAACGGGATAAATCCATTCACCTCGCAGGCAGATTATGCAACCTGGAATATGGGATTTGAAAATTGGATTGATTTTGGTGAACCTGATGTAACAGTGAATATTGAATATGGTGCCGGGCCGCCTGATCACCTGGAGCTTTGGAGCACCTCCAGCACGGTGTATTATGGCGATACGGTTGATGTGGATGTTGTCCCTTGCGGCAGCGACAGTTTGTTCTCGCCCGTTGGTGTCGATGAAAACTATGCATTTTCCGTCTCGCTGGAAGGTGAGACTTCACGCTACGGGCAATTGATTTACAATGGAGTGGGTGGGGACTACTTCGACGGTATTCCTTCCGTGGGCAGAAGAGGCGTCGGAGTGAAGTTTGCAGCAAACGGCATTGAACCGGACAGTTCAGTCGATTTGAAGTTTTTTCTTGCATCATACTATATAGGTCCCGTATATGAAGGGCCGCCGACTTCGATAAAGACACCACCTATTAAACAAACGAAAACAAAGATTCTGATGAAGAAGTCAAACAACAATCCAAGAATGGGCGATGTGATTAGTAAGAATAACACAGTTGCATTGAATAGGGACTCGCAAAATAAAATATATAATAATGCTAAATTAAAGAAACTACAGGCCATCTCTGCAATAATGCAGCCGAAAAAGAAAAAGATAGGTCATCCTCTTGCTGCAGGCAGAAACAATACTCTCACCCCAAAGTCTCATTCACAAAAATCTATGTCTATAAAAACAAGTGTAAGTTCAGTGCAAATGCTTAAATCGGGATATCTGGGAAATTATTGGACGATGGGAGAAAAAGAGTACACAATTCTTTTAGGTGAGACGCAATATTACCAAGTACAAACAGATGATAATGACTTCCCAATATTTTTAAAACTTGAAGTTGGTACTGATGGAAAACCAATATGTGTTGGATCTTCTATTACCGCACAATTTGGAGCATATGGAATAATAAAAGATCATACGAGCATTTATTGGGAGAATAAATGGTCTAATCCGGCAACCTTGAATGGTTATATACTTGACAAAGATATTGTGAGAGTTGTTGGCCGTTACTGGGAAGCAGGGCAAGAAGGAAAGGGAAATAATTCTTGGTTATATGCAGATATTAGCGGAAAAGGATCGAGGATACAAATTGAGGTGAAAAAACCAACGAAGCTGGGAAAAACGTATACTTATTCAAGAAGCGTTTATGATAGTCCAGACGGTGATCCACGGCTTAATATTGACGAGAAATGTTTTGAATATGGTGGTAAGTATGGTATACCTCCTCAATTTATAAAAGCTCAAATCTTTAATGAAGCAAGTAAAAATTTAGATGGAATTAAGGGCAAAGGTTTTGCACCGACATATGTTTATGAACCCTATACTGCGCAATTTGGTAATTGGAAAGATTATCATTATGCAAAAGGTTTGTGGTTAGTAACCAAAACTAGCATGGGTACTGGAAAACGAGTTCCAGATCATTTAAATGTTCAAGATTTTCCATATCCGACAACGCCTCTGACTGTTTGGGATATGATAGTAGAACATTCACAGTTGGTGAATGCAACATCTGGTTTTGATCATACAAAGTATGGGAAAAGAAAGGACGATGGGTCTAATGAGATGGATTTTAAACCATATACAGATATTAATAATATTTATAAAGAACAATTAAGAGCGGCTTTGTATTCCTGCTATTTCTTTGGGGCACCACAAGGCCAGACTTATGCTGACGTTTCAAGAGAATATATGGCAAGATATTTACGTGATGATTGCCATGAAGTTGGAGCAATAAATATTACGGCTCAAACTCGTGTGGCCAGTTCATATGGATTCCTTCAAATGTGTTTTACTACTGCAGTCGAAGATAAGGATAGAGGATATCCATATAATGATTCAAATAAATCTCCAGAAGACTTAAATGAAACAGATATCAATTTCTTTTATGGAATAAATTAGCAGAAAAAAATATTAGAGTCTATCTCAAAAATGAAGAAATGACTTGTACTTTGCCAGAGTGTCATGTATATTTTGATTACTATGACACCACGAAACGAACTCTCTGATATTCAATGGACACATATAGAGTC
>JBEKAY010000007.1:0-102531 GCA_050015675.1 Bacteroidota bacterium
GATGATCGGCGCGAGCTTTACTGGCTCCATTGATTCAACAATCTGCAAACGATTCTTGAATTGCATTTCTTGAAGCGTCTGAGCGGCTGTAAAGTTGTCGAGTGACTCAATGAGAGCGATGCGTTCGTCGGTGCCGAGGTCTTCCAGAATATCTGCAAGATCTGCCGGATGAATCTCTGACAACTTCGATGCATCCGTCTTTAATTGTACTGAAGCATAGACAGAAGACGTGGCAGTCGGTTGAACATATTTCCATGAGACAAACTCATCTTTGATGTCGCGATCTGTTACCCAGCGGAATGCACTGTTCACCGGGCGTAAAATTCCAATCCTGCGCAAAATTCCTTTGAAGCCAATGTCGATATGGACCACCCAAAGATTGGTACTTTCTTTCGCTTTGTCCTCGATCAACAATTGGAGATCGTTCACACGGACGATTTTATACCCTTCGGTCGAAATGATTTGTTTGTCCAAGAATGTTTTACAGATGAGAATTTCATTTTCTGCTGCCTTTGCTTGCTGATCACCACCGTTTGTAGGATACTCCACTGCAATGTGTTCTTTAAACACTATTCGTTTGACATTACTCCATGGAATATAGATTGGCGGTTTACCACGATTCGTTCGCACCATCAGTCCCGTGACACGCGGATAAACTTGCATAGTCGTTGCAGCAAGATCCACTAACTTGCCGATTCGTCTATTATCGCTAATCCGCAGTACCGGCAAATTGACAAACTCGCTGAGATAGGAAAATTTTACGACCTCAAGAGCCATGAATATTTTTCCGTACTATATTAATTTCTCTTGTGTAGTTTTTGAACTAAAAGCTTTTGCATCTTAGATTAAAATAAGAATTCTTTTTTAGAAATGAACTCTATAACGCGAAAATATTCCTTTTTCTTCAATTCATGGATTGATTACGGAACACTGATAACTGAGCGCTTATTCATTTGAAACTTATCCTTCTTTTTCGTACCATCGAAGTGTCAAACACACACGCACTGCACGGAATTCACTTGTCGATACTCTCTTTTATTTTTCTTCTCACCGGAGGATTCGTTGCAGGCACTTTCGGTGCACTGCTCGGACTTGGCGGCGGCGTGCTGCTTATTCCATTTCTTGTGATGGTGCTCAATGTCCCAATGCATCAAGCGATTGCGACCAGTATTATTGCTGTTATTGCAACATCGAGTGTAGGTGCGGCAATGAATCTTGAGCGCCGCACGGTTCATATGCGATTCGGAATGCTTCTGGAAATTGCGACAGTGAGTGGTGCTATTCTTGGCGGTATTACCGCTAACTATTTAAGCGCAACTGTTCTCGCAAAGCTATTTTCAATGTTGATATTTCTCGTCTCCATAATAATGATTTGGCAGATACGACATCACAAAGGTCAAGAGAATCTTCATACTGATGGTGTTCTTCCCGGTAATTTTACCGACAATGCCAGTGGAACGACTGTACACTATACAGTGAAGAAAGTGCCTGCTGCGATGATGATTTCGCTTGTTGCCGGCAATGTTTCGGGTTTGCTAGGCGTTGGCGGAGGAATTTTTAAAGTACCTGCGATGCATATTCTTTCCGGCATCCCAATGAAGGTAGCGACCGCTACAAGTAATTTCATGATTGGCGTGACAGCGGCAGCAAGTGCATTTATTTATTTTGCGCATGGACATTTAAATCCCTTTGTTGCTTCTACAGCTGCACTTGGAGTTCTTGCCGGTTCAATGACAGGTGTTCGCATCAGTCGTAAAATTCACAGTAATTTACTGACTTGGATGTTTGCGGTAGTCTTGTTGGCGATTTCTATTCAATTGTATTTGAGATAAATATATGCCAGACATCAAGTTCATATCAAACGATACACATCACGCTGCCGAACGCTGGACAAGCCGGATTCTCCGGCTCGGTGTATGGATTAGCGCAAGTCTGATGATTTTTGGATTGCTCATTGCAACAATTTCGCCATCGTCAATCGTGACGCTTTCCACAAATCCATCACTCAGCAACTTGGTGATGCGAATGCTCTCCGGTTCGTTCGATCCTGTAACGCTGATGCTTGCCGGACTTGTCTTCCTGATGTTCACGCCAATACTTCGCGTCATCACTGCGATTTTCGGCTTTGCTATGGAACGAGATTGGCGCTTTGTTATTGTTTCTTCCATCGTCTTACTATTGTTGGCGGGAGAAATTATGTATTCGATTATTTTGAAAGGCTAAAATCAATGTCGTTTACGGAGCGGCTCCGCCAAGTTCAAATTAGACAAAATTCCCTTTTATGCATCGGTCTTGATGTAGATATGGAAATAATTCCAGCACATCTGCAAGCTATGGAAAATCCCGCACTAGAATTTAATCGTCAGATTGTTGAAGCGACCCATGATCTCGTTTGCGCATATAAGCCGAATCTTGCCTTCTATGAGGCGATGGGCGAAAGTGGAATTTCTACATTACGAGAGACACTAAAGCTTATCCCGAAATCCGTTCTTACTCTCGGTGACGGAAAGCGTGGTGACATTGGGAACACGGCAGAGCGATATGCTAAGTCGCTTTTTGATGATTTCGGCTTCGATGCCATAACGGTGAATCCCTATATGGGATTCGATTCTGTTGAACCATTCTTGAAAAATCCAGATAAGGGAGTATTCATACTTGCTCTTACATCAAATCCAGGGTCAAAGGATTTCCAACGACTAAAGGTTGGAAAAAAACCGTTGTACGAAAAAGTAGTACATGCCGCCAAAAAATGGAACACCTTTCAGAACATCAGTCTCGTTGTTGGTGCTACGCATCCTAAAGAATTGCAGCGTATCCGAAAAATTGTTCCGGATATGCCGATTCTCATTCCCGGCATCGGCAAGCAGGGCGGCGATTTGAAGTCAGCAATTCGTTATGGCTGCAACAAACACGGACAACTTGCTATCATCAATGCAAGCCGCAGTGTTATCTATGCATCATCTGGAAAAGATTTTGCGGAAGCGGCAAGAGCAGAAGCAAAGAAGATGTTGGAAGAAATGAGAATGTATATTGGATAATTAACTAATTGAGCCGTTGAGTATTTGGCTGGTTGAGTAATGCAAATCAAGGGGGTGTATTATTAACCGTCGCACACATAACATTCACGAGCGGTTCCTCCGGCACATCTGGAGCAAGCAGTATCTTACTGCCGCTTTGCAGACTGCCGATGGCAAAACTCTAAAAGTTTTCGATGTCGGTCAATTGAATTCCGATGGCGGACCGGATTTCTGCAATGCAAAAATAAAAATCGATGGGGTTACTTACTCGGGTGACGTTGAGATTCACCGCACAGTGTTTGAGTGGATGCAACATCAACATCAAGAAGACCCGCGCTACAATAAAGTCATCCTCCACGTTGTCCTGGAAACAACTAGCAACGCTCCCCCAACACTTGTCAACAGCGGCAGGCAGATACCGATTCTTGTGCTCGGTCAGTTTCTTTCAGATTCCATCCAAACCATCTGGCAAAAGGCTATTCTCGACGAGCGTGCAAAGAAATCGGAGACAATTCAATGCTTCACCAAGAACAGCATTTTGACTTCAGAAGCGCTTGATCATTGGCTTGCAAAGTTAGCTGTTGAGAGGATTGAATTAAAACTTCGTCGGTTTGACGAACGATTGAAACAACTTGCACACGAACGCCGCATGACATTGCGCGAATGGCAGCGCCCGTATGGTGAGCTGCCATTGGAGGGCGAACACAACGAAATTCCGCCGCCGCTCCCAGAGTTGACACAAAAAGATTTTTCCAATAAAGAATTATGGGAACAAGTTCTTTACGAAGGCGTGATGGAAGGACTCGGTTACAGCAAGAATCGGGAGCCATTTTTGCGATTAGCTGAAAATATGACATTAAAAATAATTGTGAATTTCGGAATGCCTGTATCGGATTCCACGATAGAATCGTTGATGTTCGGCGCGGCCAAATTATTGCCGAAAAGCAAAAGTATTAAGGAGAAAGAGGCGCGGCAATATGTACATGAATTGCGTAAGAAGTGGAAAGAACTACGTTCGCAATATCATGGTGAAATTCTTAATGCTGCCGATTGGCAATTCTTTCCAACACGCCCTTCAAACTTTCCGACAATCCGGATTGCCGCCGCAAGTTCACTTATCAAAGAGTTTTTAGCTAATGATTTCTTCCGCTGTACCATCCAAACGCTGAAAGGCAATATTTCCGCTGCAGAAAAGGAACAAAAACTGGTTCAACTTTTCAGCATCGAAACAAACGACTTCTGGAAACATCATTACAACTTTGATAAGGCGGCTTCAAATAGTATTACGGTACTCGGTGCTTCGCGTATCCGAGAAATCGTCATTAATGCTGTTTTGCCAATTGCGCTGTTGTATGCGCGCATCTTTAAAGATAAAGCCGTCCGCGAAGGCGCGCTCGATGTGTACCAATATCTTCCTGCATCCGAGAGCAATTCCATCACTCGATTAATGGAAAAACAATTACTGAAAGGAAGATTGTCGTTGAAAAATGTAAGTCGCCAGCAAGCTGTAATTCAACTCTATAAGTTCTACTGTGCAGAGAGGCGGTGTTCCGATTGTGAACTCGGCGCAGTTTTGGCTCATTAGATTTCCATTTCCTTTCCGTTTTCATACTATTTTGTTTTTATATCGGTACAAACAAAGCCCGCATTTAAAACTCGAATGCGGGCTGCTTGATTCGCAACGTTAAAAAATAAATTGAATATTAGATATTGAAAAGCAAATCCGCGTACGTCGGTATCCGCCAGATATCTGCATCCACCATCGTTTCCAATATGTCACCATCAACTCGTAATTTTCCCATCGCAACAAAGACAACATCCCGATAATATTGAGCTTGCTTCAGGGCATTATCTCCATGCGTAAGTTTGTCAAGCGCAGATTCAAGTGCTTCGATATTTTTACCAAAGGAATCAATTGTCTTTGTTAACTCTAATAATAATTTTTCTGCAGATTTCGATTTTGCAGAAACGTTTTTCAACGAAGCAATAGTTGAAGCAACCCGGCCCGCAAATGTAAGAGATGCTGGCAAAATTTGGCGTTTTGCTATTTCCAACATTGTTAATGCTTCAATATTTACAGTTTTAGTATAATTTTCAAGATAGATTTCATAGCGCGAATGCAATTCTTCTTTGCTCAAGACAGAATGTTTTTCATACATGTTCACCGACTTTTCGCTGATTAATGACGGTATAGCAGCAACGGTGGATTTGATATTAGGCAAGCCGCGTTTTTCCGCATCCTTCACCCATTCGTCGGTGTAATTGTTGCCATTGAAAATGATACGCTTGTGTTTTTTTACAATCTCAGTTACAATGGTTTGAACTTCTGTATCGACATTTTTTGCTTTCTCTAGCCGAGTTGCAATGCGAGATAAAATTTCAGCAACAATTGTATTCAATGCAGTATTCGGCTCTGCAATTGAGGCAGAGGATCCTACCATACGAAATTCAAATTTATTTCCTGTGAAGGCAAATGGTGATGTTCGATTTCGATCCGTGGAATCTTTTGGTAACGCCGGCAGCGTGATGACACCAAGTTTCAATTCGCCGCCAACTTTGGAAGATTTTGCACCGCCATTTTCAATTTGTTCTAAAATATCAGTCAACTGCTCGCCAAGGAAGATGGAGATAATAGCTGGAGGCGCCTCGTTTGCGCCAAGCCGATGATCGTTGCCCGGATTTGCGGTAGAGACACGCAATAGATCAGCATATTCATCCACGGCTTGAATAACTGCGGTAAGAAACAAAAGAAATTGTTCATTATCGTGAGGTGTTTTCCCGGGATCAAGTAAGTTCTGTCCATCGTTGGCAGCCATTGACCAGTTGTTGTGTTTACCCGAACCGTTAATACCTGCAAACGGTTTTTCATGAAGCAAGCAAACCAATCCCTGGCGATTTGCAACCTTCTTCAAAGTTTCCATCACAAGTTGGTTGTGATCGGTCGCAATGTTTGTCGTACTGTAAATAGGGGCAAGTTCATGCTGAGCCGGTGCGACTTCGTTGTGCTTTGTCTTTGCTAACACGCCAAGCTTCCAAAGCTCCTGATCCACTTCTGCCATGAATACTGCAATCCGTTCTTTCAAGTTGCCGAAGTAATGATCTTCCAACTCTTGACCCTTTGCCGGTTTTGCACCGAACAGTGTGCGTCCCGTAAGTATGAGATCTTTCCTTTTTTCATATAATTTTTTGTCGATAACAAAATATTCCTGTTCAGGTCCAACCATTGCAACAACCCGAGTCGCGGTAGTATTGCCCAACAATCGAAGAACACGAATGGCCTGTTTTGAAAGGGCTTGCATCGATCTAAGAAGCGGCGTTTTTTTATCGAGTGCTTCACCGGTGTAGGAACAAAATGCTGTGGGAATGCACAACGTGTTGTCTTTGAAGAATGCCGGAGACGTGCAGTCCCATGCCGTATAGCCGCGTGCTTCAAATGTTGCACGCAACCCGCCCGATGGAAACGAGGAAGCATCCGGCTCGCCTTTAATCAATTCCTTACCGGAAAACTCCATAATGATACGTCCATCACTGGTTGGCGAAATAAAGGAATCATGCTTCTCAGCTGTAATCCCCGTCATTGGCTGAAACCAATGCGTAAAGTGTGTTGCGCCTTTTTCAATCGCCCAATCTTTCATTGCATTAGCTACAATATCAGCAACCTCTGGTGCAAGCGGTAACCCTTCGTCAATTGTTTTTCTCAGTAACTTGTAAATGTTTTTAGGCAACCTTGCCCGCATAACGACATCGCTAAAGACGTTGCATGCAAAAGTATTCTCCAACGATTCTTTAAGCATCAATGATTCTGTTTCCATTCTTACTTTATCTCCTTGAGAGTTGTGAGTGTATCATAAAAATATATGTATTGCTTATTCATACTAAATTTATTGGGGACTGATAATGAAAGCTGTCGTTACTCAAATTTTTTTCAATCATGTTATAGGTTTTATTGATTCCCTTGTTATGCGCCTTGAATCACATTTTAGCGCTTACAAAAGATTTAAAATAATCGCCTAAATTACCTTACGGAGTTTGACCCAGAGGATTTATTGGGGCTTCTTACGGCAACCTAACCATTCGCAGAATTTAGATAGCCACTGAAATTATATCATCCCGAAGCAAAAATTTTTCTTTCAATTACGCGGCGACTCCCCTCAATTTCCCCTGTTCAAATATAATGAATTTTTTTATTAAACCGAAGAAGAAGAAGACATTAGTCCAAGAATCCACTAATAACCGCAATCTGTTTATTCTAATATATAACTGGCTGTAAGATAGATTCTTATAGCCATTGCTCTGAAATAACAAATAGAAGCCTCTGAATAACTCTGTTAATTTGTCCTTCCATTTGTACCGCCTAGATTTATCCACCACGCTTTCGTGTTTTGCGCATCTGCCCGACAGGCTGTTTTCTGGCGGAATCTTTAGACGGACGTCCTGACACCACCTCCATGTGCCATCGAGATTTTCGTCTTGACAGATATCGTTTTTTCATATGAGCCGGACGACAATTTTCTTCCTCAAGTCTAAGAGAAGAATTTTATTGTTTATGCAGATCACCCAATAACAATACAACACTTGGTTGGTTTGATAAAGCTACGGAACACGAACACGATTTTGTGAGACGAGATTACAGGACAGATGGCCGGGAAATGAATTGGGACTTGATAAAGCTTGCTCTACATTCATACCGTTTCAGGATGTTATCGGACTACGAAGAGAAGGAAGGATGAATTTCCCTGGCACAGTGAACAACAATTGGGAATGGCGTTTTACATGAGTAAGAAATGTACTAATCCTTAAGCGGAGGTAATTGTACGTGTTGTTGATAGTATCAGTTATTTAAAACTCTAGAGGACTCTCTGATAATAAATTCCGTCTCTTGAACAACTCGCCCAGTAGGCATTAGAGTGTTAGATTCAATATTTCAAATTAGTATTTCTGCCGCATGTTTTCCGATCTCTTGTTAAGGTGCTTTTATCGTTGCTAAGGGAATTGGATAAATTTTTGCATAATATATATCATCATTAGCAATTCCCAAAGTTGCCCGAGTGTTAATTCCAATAATAATCGAAATATCCTGATATTATATTTTTAGAAGTAATCGCATCCCAAATTTTGTAATCATACCACCCATAGGACGAGATGTCGTAATAATAATCGAATTTCATTTTATCCATTAATTTCGCAAACCTTTCAGGTTCCATGTCGGTATTCCCTATCGAAATATAGCTGGGATTATTATAACTTATGACAGCAACGTATTTATTTTTATTCAGCGGATTAGGATATACCATATAGCAACCGAGGGTTTTCCCCTGAGCAACTTTATTCCCTATTTTGATTGAATCGCCATATATGTTCAATGGCAAGACGTTCTTAAGTCTTGTCAAAATATTATTGGAATTATAATTTCCCAGCAAAAGCAGATTGGAATTTCGTATATCATCGTTAGTGATTTCATAATCATATTTTATTAAGCAGGTATTATAGTACTTATATAGCCAAGCTTCATTTATTGAATCTGCCATTTGCCGGATTTTTAAATTCTCATCAGCAGAGCCTTTAGTTCCTATCACTATCATGAATTTATGGATAAATATATGTGTGAGTGGGCCTTCAATTTGCGAGTTTTTACAAATATTGTTTTCAGATTGCTTGTTTACTTCTTTAATTGTTATGAAATTATTTTTAGGCACTTCGTTAAAAACAATTCTTCCGTTTTCGATAACCTTAACTGGTTTATGCAAGGTAATTTTTGAACTTGGAAGATCAAGTGTATAACCAATTACGTTTGATGCAGTGACAGAATAAGTATTGTTTATTGTATCTACCTGCGCATCAACTCGCGCAATGCTCATTGAATTGAATGTAATATTTTTTACCCAATAAGCATTATTATACTTAAGTTGGTTGGTTGAAAACGAGACTGACAGCGGATTTTTTCTGACATTGTGATTCTTGAAAAATGTAAAAATAGTGTCTGCATATTGGTTCCAATAAAAAGGATCAATAACATCAGGAAGCCGTATATAATTAATATCAGTTATTCCTTCTACCCGGGCTTTATTAATAAAATTTTCGCTGTTTTGAATTGAAGAATGAGCATCAAGTACACTATGTACCACCACCACTGGAAGGTTCTTAATATTATTAACATATTTAAGAACCTCCATTTGGGTTGACCATAATATGGTAGAAAAACTGCTGAGAAAGGTGGGGGATACCATTCCAAGCGCGGTGAACATCTGAGGATACCTTTCGGCAACCTGTAATACTTTATTCGCCCCTATACACGTACTTGTCAAAAATATTCTGGATGTATCGATTCTATAATCCTCTTTCAGTGAGTTAAGCGCCTCAAACATATCTGTTTCTTCTATAGAATTAAAGTTCGGCCTGCCCACCTCTCTGCTGAACGTCTCAAGCACAATCATATTGTATTTATCACTCATCTCCTGCAGATTTTCTATAAGCTTAAAATTCGCGACTCTCATGCTTTCCAAATACGGTTGGTGATTAAGAACACTGGTTGGCAAAAAAACGACTAACTGAGAAGGTGATTTATCAGAGTAGCTTTTAGGAATATGAGCAATATAATATTGCAATTTATTATCGATTTCCGATACATAGGTCCTAAGATGTGTACCAGGAATCCCTTTCAATGGTTCAATTTTTTTATGCTCAAGATTATAGAGGATAGAGGTAAATTCCATATCTAAGGAAATAAGTTTACGCTGCCAATATTGGTTTTCTGACAAAGATCTGCCCCTGCTCTCTGGCTTAAGCAAATGATTAAATCTGAAAATATTAGCATTGAGACAACTCGTAACTTTATCGGAAGTTTTATAGCGTTCTATTTTTGAGATTATTTTCTTTATCTTATGTATTATATCTCCCTTATAAATCACCTGTTCATAAGTATCCTCATTGACAATTATACTAGCGTAGTATTCTCCCTCTTTAAGTGCAGAACAATCGATTTTTGATTTCTCGTTCGTATTAAAGATTTCTTGAAAAGCTATCTTGTTATTTCTATCCGCAATTGACAATGGATAGTTCGCTTTAGGCAGCCTATCGGAAAAGATCAAACAGCTGGATGTGTCCAATATACTTTGCATAAAAAAATTATGATTCGTAAGCAGTTTGAGTATGGTATAGTAACGATTTAAGCTTTCCTTCGAATCATTTTCCAACTTAGCATACATTTTCCAATCGCCCATACTATTGTACACCTTCGTTAATAAAAAGTTGGATCCTTTCTTTAACTTGAGGAGAAGGTAGTTTTCATAGTCAACTAATGCGCGGTTTTTTTCAATACGGAGCAACTGTTGATTATTTAACCAGACTTTCGCACCATCATCGCTTGAAAAATCAAGACGGACGGATGTGTCTTTATTTGATTCGATAGTACACGCCAGATAGGCATTTCCGTTTATACTTGAATCCGGCGCATAGCCGAATATTTCATTTATATCGATACAAGGAGATTCGCTATTTATCAAAGTATTGATAAACTTTTCGCTGAGGACGATTCCACTCTTCTTTTTATCTGCAGAAATATTTACAAAATCATTGTAGGAAATAGAAGACTCCATGTATCCAAAAGATTCCAAATCATCGTTGTCCAAGCAGCTGCTTTTACCTGCTGAAGGAAACGGGCCAAGCACCTGCCAGCTTCTAATGATAATTCTTCCGTCTTGATTAAGATCATTCATATTTATAATATTGGTTTTCGTTTTATCCGTGTTGCAGCCGAATAAAAAGAAAATGAAAGGCAAGAAAACAAATTTTTTCATTATTGGTGGCTTAAAATATATTATGAAATTGCACTTCGTATATTTTCAAATCTTTACAATCTTATAAACAATATCCAGAATCCAATGATATTATTAAATCAACCGGCGAGGGATCGGCTAATTCAGATAGTAGACATATAGATCAATCAACTTGTGGCGCATTATAATTTTTTTTGAAATCGCATGTAAATGTGCTTTAAATAATTTATAAAATCAAGTATTAGTGCTCCAGCTTT
Organism: Bacteroidota bacterium; assembly: GCA_050015675.1. Taxonomy (GTDB): domain Bacteria; phylum Bacteroidota; class Ignavibacteria; order UBA10030; family UBA10030; genus Fen-1298. Next base: position 11,050 of record JBEKAY010000007.1, read on the forward strand.
TTACTAAGATTTAAAAATTCTTGCGCTTTTTTTATATCTCCCTTTCGAGTGTAAAGATCAGCAAGCCGTAAATAAATAGATGATATATCAAAAAATGGACTGCAATACAATAAGAAGGCGCATTATTCCATTCAACAGATCATGTTCATTCCTGCTTATCAAGAGTGTGTTCTGCTATCTTTGGCGTTTCAAACGTTACTATCTTCTGTTTACTTCATAGATATGGAAATAGAATGGAATAGAAAGTTTATGTATTAGAAGCCGGTATTACTTCCCACATTATTACCGTTACTAGTAAGGTGATAGCATATTTTATTTGTGTGTCAACAGTGTATAAAAAAATATTATTTATTTATTCTATCGCTCGATTATTAGTCAATTAAAATTGATTAGAGACAAGAAAAAAAGGGTTTTGAAGCTAGAGAAATTACTTGAATGGTAAAAAATATTATTTTAAAATAATAAAAAAGAGGATATTAAACAATTATAAAATTGTAGGGTAAGAGAGATTTTATTTATTCAACCGCTTATCTTATGGAGATGTTATATGAATAAACTTTTTCTTTTGGCAGTATCAGCCTTTCTTTGTTTTGCACTTACTGGTTATTCGAGAAAAAAATCGTCTACTGTAATCATAGAGATATTTATGCATTGAATGATCTACGTTTACTTAATAACAAATGGGGAGCAAAGAATGCAACAAATTCAGACTGTTTCCAGTGCATTAATTCTATCAACAATCAAGTCACTTATAAATGGACTGGAAGTTATAGTAAAGTAAAAGGAATGCCGGTTGTGATGGCTGGAGGGCATTATGGCAATCCTGGTGGATGGGCGACGCCAAAAGGTATGCACAATTTGCCGAGCAGAATTTCGGATAACGAAGCGCACTATGTGTACTTCTCAGAGACTCACATAAACAAAGGTACTTATAGCGAATGCTTGAATTGCTGTATCGATATTTGGCTTTCCAATAGTCATAGAGGCGCCAATAGTGGCGAAATCATGGTATGGGGAAATTATATTAATCGGCAACCGGTTGGAAGTAAGATCGGCTCATTTGATGAATATGAAATTTGGAAGGGTGATGCAGGAGGCTGGACATGTGTTACGTTCAGAAAGACAGGGAATTGGAGTGTCATTGGGAACATGAACACGTTTATCAATTATACGATTTCTCGAGGGTGATTCAGTGATAGTTTGTTTGCTACCGGCATCGAATGCGGCAACGAGATCATGCAAGGCGATGGATCGTTTACGTTTAATAGTCGTTCCATTAATTAACAATCAAAATCATTAGCTGCCAACCTATTATTCCAAAAGAGTGAAGCTTCACCATAACAGATTCCTTTTCAGACATGAGAAAGGAATAGGGTAATTCTACAGAAATAATCTTTTTCTCTGCCAGCACAAGCCATGTACTATCATTTGAATGTCTACGATAATTTTCTATATTTAAAATGTATGGTTCGGATAATAAGACTTAGCAAAAATGCTATATTTTTGATTAAGTCAGAATGATTTAAATGGTACCGCTATGAATTCTATCTTTATTCATTATTCTTATCAAAAAAAGGCAATTCTTCGATTTTTTGAGTTATTCTGTGGAATTGGAATTAGCCTTTTGATTTTGACTTCTGTGCAAACTTCTTTTGCAACTGACGAAAAATCATATGTCACAACTATAAAAGAGGAGGGAAGATTTGTCCTTTCTTATTCAGGCAAATCAGCACCGCTTTGTATTAGTTCTCAAGATCACGCAGGAGTAATCCGTGCTCTGAAACAACTTCAGGCAGATATCGAAAAGACAACCGATGCCAAACCTGATCTTTTAATAGATACCATTCCAGAATTAAAAGAGATAGTACTGGTTGGAACAATAGGCAGAAGCCCACTGATAGATAAGCTGATACAAGAAAAAAAAATTGATGTTGATAGTATTGCCAACAAGTGGGAATCATTTCTCATTCAAGTAATTGAAAAGCCGTTTCCTTATGTTAATCGTGCATTGATAATAGCCGGAAGCGATAAACGCGGTACCATCTACGGTATATATGATTTATCTAAACAAATCGGTGTTTCCCCATGGTACTGGTGGGCAGATGTACCCATTGAGCATAAGAATGCGCTGTTTGTGAATCCGGGTAAATATACTCAAGGGCCGCCTTCTGTCAGATTTCGCGGAATCTTTCTCAATGACGAATATCCGGATCTTACTAAGTGGGTCACCAAAAAATTCGGTATGGTTCCGCAAAGCGAAAATCCTCCAATACATGCAGGTATTGCAAATTATAACCATGAATTTTATGAAAAGTTATTCGGGCTCATTCTCAGATTAAAGGGCAATTATCTTTGGCCGGCAATGTGGAATAACGCCTTCAACGAAGACGATCCGGAAAATCCCCGGCTTGCGGATGAATATGGAATCGTTATGGGCACCTCGCATCAGGAGCCGATGCTTAGAGCGCAGCAAGAGTGGGATCGACGGTTCTTCCGGACACTGGGAACTTGGAAGTATGCTCAGCACCCTGATGTTCTCGAAAACTTTTGGCGGGAAGGTATCAGACGTAACAAGAAATACGAGAGCATTATCACTATAGGCTTGCGGGGAGAAAATGACACGGAAATGATTCCGGGCGGGACCGACACTCAGAGCATAGACATGCTGACGAATATCGTAAGTGCTCAGCGGAGGATAATTGCCCAGGAAGTGAATACGGATGTAGCTAACGTGCCCCAGGTATGGTGTCCCTACAAGGAAGTGCTGGCTTACTACAACGAGGGTTTTCGCGTTCCTGACGATGTGACGCTCTTGTGGGCTGAGGATAATTGGGGTAACATTCGTCGTTTGCCAACTGCTGCTGAGCTCAAACGTAGTGGTGGCGCTGGAATTTATTACCATTTCGATTATCACGGCGGGCCCAGAAGCTACCAATGGATCAACACAAGCCCGATTGCCAAAATATGGGATCAGATGTCTCTTGCCAAACAGTACGGCGCAGACAGAATATGGATTGTGAACGTGGGCCACTTCAAAGGTTATGAATTTCCTCTTGAATATTTTATGGATCTGGCTTGGAACACGGACAAGTGGACCAACGACAATATTAATGAATACACTCGGCTGTGGGCGAAGCGGGAATTTGGGCCGACGTATGCCAAAGATATTGCCGAAATTATTTCCAAGTACACAAAATACAACGGGCGGTGCAAACCCGAATTGCTCAGCGCAAATACTTATAGCCTGGTCAACTATCAGGAAGCGGAAAACGTAGTGGCAGATTTCAATAGCATCGGCGCCAAAGCTGAAGAAATTTCCAGCAAGTTACCAGAAGACAAACGTAACGCATTTTATGAATTAGTTTTATTTCCCACCAAAGCTAGTGCGTTAGTGAACGAACTATACCTTGTTGCCGGGGAAAATGCTTTATATGCCAAGCAGGGAAGAGCCAGTACAAATGACATGGCCGCTCAGTGCCGATCGCTATTTCAAGCGGACACGAGTTTGATGGGTTATTTCAACCGTACTTTTGCCGATGGCAAGTGGAATCATTTTATGGATCAGACGCACCTTGGTTATACCAATTGGCAGGATCCACCCCAAAATAGTCTGCGCGCGATCAAGCTCACTGAGATTGCTATTCCGGATACAGCAATGATGGGTGTAGCGATAGATGGCTCTGATTCTGTCTGGTCGGGTTCACAAGGCGAGGCTGTTCTGCCTATGTTCGATGTATTCAATCAACAGCATCACTATATTGATATATTTAACAAGGGTACAATATCGTTTGAAGTAAACGCTATCGCCAGCGATTCATGGATAATACTAAGCGATGCTAAAGCAACAGTCGAAAAGGATAAACGTCTTTGGGTAAGTGTGGATTGGAGCAAAGTATCTAAAGGCACTGCCAACGGAACGATAGCGCTAACAGGAATCAACAGCACTGTCGCTGTAAAAGTAAATGCCTTTAATCCAGCGGAGGTAACGCGCGAATCTCTGAAAGGTTTTGTAGAAGGTGAAGGTTGTGTTTCAATTGAGGCTGAACACTATACGAAGAAAACAGATGTAGACTCGAGACGCTGGATTAGGATTGAAGATTATGGACATACTTTGTCCGCGATGAGAGCGGTATCGCCTCCATATATAATAGAGGATACACTTGGGAAAAATTCCCCGAGCCTGGAATATCAAATGTATCTATTCAGCACAGGAGAATTTGATGTTACCGTGATTCTTTCTCCGACCTTGAACTTCATGCCTGATCATGCACTTCGATTTGCAATTTCAATCGATGATGAGACTCCACAAATTGTCACAATTGTGCCGGAGCACTATAGCGCACAAAATGGAAACAGGGACTGGGAAAAGTCGGTTGCAGACAATGCACGCTACAGTCACACAACATATACAATTACAAAGCTCGGTTATCATGTTTTGAAAATCTGGATGGTTGATCCCGGTGTTGTTTTGCAGAAACTTATTGTGAATACAGGCGGTGTGAAACCATGCTATTTGGGTCCGCCGGAAAGCTTTCATAGAGCAGTAAGATCAAATACGGGAGAGTAAGAAATGAATCGGTTCATCTTGCGATTAGCGTTATTCCTTTTATTGTTTCTTGTTTTATTTGGCGATTCAACTGCACAGAATAAAAAAGAATTCACCAATCCTATACTTGCCGGGTTTTATCCTGATCCAAGTATTTGTAGAGTAGATAGTGATTATTATTTGGTGAACTCTACATTTTCTTATTATCCGGGAATTACAATTTCACATAGCAAAGATTTAACGAACTGGAAATTAATTGGTTATGTTTTAGATAGACCAGAGCAATTAAATTTAGAAGATCAAGGAGTCTCCAGAGGAATCTTTGCCCCGGCAATAAGGTATCATAATTGTACATTTTATGTGACGTGCACGATCGTTGGCGGAAACGGTAATTTTGTAGCTACTGCAAAATCAGCAGAAGGTCCTTGGTCTAATCCTGTATGGATTCCTCAGATCAATGGAATAGATCCGTCAATGTTTTTTGATGAAAATGGTAAAGCATACATACTCTATAATAGTATCGCTCCGGATGATAAGCCCCTCTATAATGGCCACCGGACAATAAGAATGTACGAATTTGATATTGACAGCCTTAGAGTAATAGGCCAGGAAAAAATACTTATAAATGGCGGGACTGATATAACCAAGAAACCTATTTGGATCGAAGGACCTCATATCTTCAAAAAAGACAGCTATTATTATCTTATCGCTGCAGAAGGTGGAACAGTCGAGCAGCATTCTGAAGTTGTTTTCAGAAGTAAAAATATCAACGGTCCGTATATACCTTTTGAGAAAAATCCTATTTTGACACAACGACATTTGGATTGGAAAAGAAATAATCCTATTACATCGACCGGACATGCAGATTTTATCCAGAATGAAACCGGAGATTGGTGGGCAGTCTTTTTAGGGTGCAGGCCATATAAACCCTATATTGAGGAAGGTTATTACAACACAGGAAGAGAAACTTTTTTAGCACCGGTGAAATGGGAAAATGGCTGGCCGATTATTAACCCGGGCAAAGATGAAGTACAATATTATTATCCTCTCCCGATACAATCTCCAAAGATGACATCAGGCATTCAATATAGCGGGAATATTAAATTCAAGGATGACTTTGCTGCCGAAATGCTCAATAAGAATTGGATGTTCTTGAGGACACCAAAAGAAAAATGGTACGATCTTACACATAAGCCCGGTTATCTATCTATGCAAGTTAGGGCAGCATCATGCTCAGGGATCAGCAATCCGAGTTTCCTTGCACATCGTCAGCAAAATTTATTCGGGTCCGCAAGCACTGCAATTGACTTTTCTCCAGCAGCTGAAAATGAAAAAGCAGGATTAGTGATTTTCCAAAACGAAAAACACTTCTATTTCTTGTGTAAATCGTTGGAAGGCAAGGAGCCAGTGATCGAGCTTTATAGATCCGCTGATAAAGAGAATCAGAAAAATCAAATGGAGTTGATAGCTTCTCAAAAGATAAATGGTGAACAGGCAAAGAAAGAATTGTTTTTAAAAATAAATGCTCGCGGAAATATTTATTCATTCTTGTACTCTTTCGGACCTGATCAGTGGACTCTCCTGAAAGATAGTGTCGATGCAACATATTTGAGCACAAGAGTTGCAGGAGGATTTGTGGGTTGTATGTATGCGTTGTATGCAACCTCACTTGGCAAGCCCAGCAATGCTTTGTCCTATTTTGATTGGTTCGAATATCAAGGTGATGATGAAGTATATAAGTGATTTTTCTCATTAAGCTGCAACAGAAGAAGAATTTTTATTGCTGGAAGAGTTATTTATTATACACCTCAGATATTTTACACTTGGGCAGGAAGTTTTAAGATTGTTTGAAGGAATGATAGAACCAAGTACATCTTATTACGGTGAACGTTGGCAGCAGTCAACTCTCGAGCGGTGTCTCTTCCTATCAGCCTACCATGATAAGCATACAGAACTTAAAAAATGGTGCTTCTAAAAGATTAAAATACTTTTTCTTATAGAACGAAGTTTTGTTACCTTGTATACAAAAATTTAATGATGAACTCTTAATAAGATGTCTAAGGATCCCGCAATGAATGATTTGATTACAAGAATAGGTCAATGTGTTGAACGAGGAAAGATTAACAAGCTCTCGCCATATCCTAATGATATGAAGGGCATTGAAGGAGCGGATGAATTGACACGGCAGGCATTAGAAGCTGCTGTTGGACCCGATGCTATTCTGCAGGCGTGTAATGACGGTATGCAACGGATCGGAGAACGATTCAGCAGAAATGAAGTCTTTGTTCCTGAACTCTTGATGGCTGCCAAAGCGATGCAGACTGTGATGATTCATCTTGCGCCATTCTTTAAAACAGGAAGTATTAAAGCAAAGGGGAAATTTGTTCTTGGTACAGTCGCCGGTGATTTACATGACATTGGCAAAAATCTTGTTAGAATGGTTATTGAAGGCAATGGCTGGGAGGTTGTTGACTTAGGTGTTGATGTTAAATCAACAAAATTTTTAGAAGCGATCAAGAATACTCCAGGTTGCGTCGTTGGTTTAAGCGCTTTACTGACGACAACAATGGTCAACATGTCGAAAACGGTTCAGGAAATTAAGATACAATTTCCAGCCACAAAAATTATTGTCGGCGGCGCACCTCTGACCATGGAAGCAGCCCTGAAAATGGGTGCAGATGGTTATTCTCATGATCCTCAAGGTGCAGTGGCATTTCTCGACAAGATTAGTGCAGCATGAATCAATTGGAAGAAACGTCCTGCCTTGAGACAAAAGAGTGATCCTTTAAAATATTCGATAAGGTACGAAAATGAGCTCACTTCTTGCGGCACTCAAAAATAATAAAGTTCTTGTTTCAGATGGTGCTTGGGGTACATTTCTGCATCAACGTGGGCTGCAACCCGGAGAATGTCCGGAGTTGTGGAACGTCACTCATCGCAGTGATGTGTTTTCGATTGCAAAAAGTTATATCGACGCAGGTGCGGATATTATTCTCACCAACAGCTTTGGCGGCAGTCCATCTAAATTGGAACATTACGGATTGCAGGATCGTACTACCGAATTAAACGAAGCTGCTGCTGCTATCTCGAGAGAAGCAGCGGGTGGAGATCATCTCGTGCTTGGTTCAATTGGTCCCACAGGCGTTATGTTGATGATGGGACAGGTATCTGCAGAGACATTGTATGAAGGATTTTGTATTCAGGCAGCGGCTCTTAAAAAAGGAGGCGTCGATGCCATGTGTGTGGAAACAATGTCCGATCTTGAGGAAGCGTGTATCGCGATTCGTGCAGCTCGTGAGTCTACCGGATTGGAAGTTGCGTGCACGTTTACTTTTGAAAAAACAATCAGCAGTGAATACCGTACCATGATGGGTGTCTCACCTGCTGACATGGTTGGGGCGGTTAAAGAAGCCGGCGCTTCTGTCATTGGGACGAATTGTGGAAATGGATTCGATCAAATGATTGAAATCGTAAAGGAAATCAGAAGTGTTGATCTATCAACTCCCATCCTTGTCCATGCTAACGCGGGCAAACCCTTATTTCAAGACGGTAAGACGGTGTTTCCAGAAACACCGGAGATGATGGTTGCAAAAGTCCAGGATTTGATTAAGAGTGGAGCGAACATCATAGGTGGGTGTTGCGGCACAACACCAGCCCATATTCAGGCGTTGGCGTGTGCGATAAAATCAAAAATAATATAAAGCTCGAAAGTACCCAATGAAATCAAACCTATTCAAATTCGTAGTGCTTCTTCTTTGCATCCTAATTGTATCAATTTCTTTAATGGGTCAGATAAAACTTCCAAAGTTAATCAGCGACGGGATGGTGTTACAGCGAGATGCCGATGTGAAGATATGGGGTTGGGCTGCAAAGAACGAACCGATCACTGTCCAATTCCTAGATTCCACATATCGCACAGTCACAGATTCTCTCGGAACATGGACCATTCGTCTCGCTCCGTTATCTGCGGGCGGCCCATATACGATGACCTTCATTGCTTCTGACACTATTCACATTCAGGACATCATGGTGGGGGATGTTTGGATCTGCTCTGGTCAATCCAATATGGAGCTACCGGTTCAACGAGTCAGACTTCGGTATGAGAAGGAAATTGCTAATTCAGATAATCCGTCCATCCGATGTTTTACAGTGCCACAAAAATATAATTTTAATCTACCTCAAAACGATGTGGAATCGGGCTGCTGGTTGGCGACAAATCCAAAGACTGTGTTATCGTTCTCAGCTGCAGCTTATTTTTTTGCGAAGGAATTATTCGACACCTATAAGATTCCGATCGGTTTGATTCATACAAGCCTCGGCGGATCTCCGGCAGAATCATGGATGAGCGAAGAAGCTCTAAAGCAATTCCCAAATCATTTTCAGGAGGCGCAAAAATTTAAAGACAGCTCTCTTATTCATCAGATTGAAAGTCAGGACAGTGCCAGAATACAATCTTGGTATGAAAAGCTCAGAGAAAAGGATGAAGGCTTCCAGCCATCCCACAAGTCATGGAATGATCCCACGTTAAACACTTTCAAATGGTCGACGATGAAGATTCCGGGTTATTGGTCAAATACAAAACTTGGAAATGTGAATGGTGTTGTTTGGTTTAGAAAGGAATTTAAAATTCCTCCTTCGATGGCTGGATTGCCTGCAAAACTAAATCTTGGTAGAATAGTTGACGCAGATTCAGTTTTTATAAATGGCGTTTTTGTCGGAACAACAAGTTACCAGTACCCACCGCGAAGATATGAAGTTCCAGCCGGTGTTCTGAACAAGGGGAAAAATATTATTGCAGTGAGGGTCATAAATGAACAAGGATCCGGTGGATTCGTTTTAGACAAGCCGTATGAAATAACTGTTGATGGACAAACCATCGACCTTAAAGGAAACTGGCGGTACCACCTTGGAGCGACTATGGAACCGCTTGCCAGTCAGACCTTTATCCGATGGAAACCGTTGGGATTGTATAATGCGATGATCAACCCTTTGCTCAACTATCGGATAAAAGGGGTCATTTGGTATCAAGGGGAAGCCAATACGGGGCGATCAGCGGAATACAAGAATTTGTTTTCTGCATTGATACAGGATTGGAGATCCCATTGGAATCAGGGAGATTTTCCGTTCCTCTTCGTTCAGCTTCCCAATTTTATGGAATCAAAAAGCAAACCATCGGAAAGCAATTGGGCATTATTACGGGAAGCACAACTGAAGACATTATCTGTACCGAATACTGGGATGGCGGTTACGATAGATATTGGCGAATGGAATGATATTCACCCGCTGAATAAAAAGGAGGTTGGCAAACGGCTTGCTCTTGCTGCTCAAAAAGTTGCGTATGGTAATACAACAATTGTCCATTCTGGCCCTCTGTATCAATCCATGAAGATAGAAGGTCGCAACGTCATTCTGACATTCAACAATATTGGCTCTGGGTTGGTTGCGAAAGGTGGTAAAAAATTAAAATGTTTTGCTATTGCAGGAGTTGATAAACACTTTGTATGGGCAAACGCGAAAATAGAGAAGGACAAGGTTATAGTTTGGAGCGATAAAGTGTCCGATCCTGTCTCCGTCCGTTATGCCTGGGCAGATAATCCTGAAGGAGCTAATTTCTATAACAAAGAAGGTTTGCCGGCATCACCTTTCGGAACCGATGAATTCAAATAAACACAATCATTCTCCTTCACAAAAGGGATACTCCATGAAATATTTCATGGCAATATTATTCTTCTCCGCTTTTAATTTTATCGCTTGCAGTCTAGGACATTTATAGAAACAAAGAAATTGGTTTTACTCAAAATGAAAAAGCAACTACGGGTCGGATGATGGGAAAGCAATTCCACCAATTAGCTCTTGGAGAGAATACTTTTCAGGTGGAAATTCCTCTTGAATATATTTCCATCGATAAAAAGGAAATCGCTTTTGCTCTAGGATATACAAATGGAATGCTGCCGGAACACTTCGACGAGATGATCGATGGAGTGATGAGCCGAACTCCAGAGCTTTGTAAAGTTCAAACCGGTTTTCGGTTGCTCAACATCGACACGACGGTCGGAAGAAAGGCGAATATACGGGTCGGCGAAATTGATTTTCACACACAGCAAATTGTTGCCTTACAGCTAAGACATGCAGATCAAATCGTTTTCTTTCTTTGCTCTATAGGTTCAGGAATGGAACAATGGTCAAAGCAGTGCGCTCGTGAAGGCGATCAGACGATGAGTTATTTTGTGGATACTGTTGCATCCTTCGCCGTCGAAACGGCAGTAGATGTTTTGCATGATCATCTGACCCAGTATCTCAAGACTCAAGGGTTGAATGTCACCAATAGGTACAGTCCTGGATACTGTGATTGGTCTGTGGAAGAGCAGCACAAGTTGTTCTCATTTTTCCCAAAAGGATTTTGCGGAGTTTCACTGACCGATTCAGCATTAATGATTCCGATAAAATCCATTAGCGGCATCATTGGAGTTGGGAAGAATGCTGAATATACGCCGTACTTCTGTGACGCCTGCGGCCGCAAGGATTGCACCTACAAAGCATTTCGAGAAAAAAGATCAAAAACATACATCAAAGGAAATGAACTATGACAGATCAACAATGGGAAATGCTTCAGAGGGTAATGAAGGGAGAAGTTTTAAATCCGTTACCGGTCGGTTTTATTATTGATTGTCCATGGCTGCCGAATTGGTACGGCATTAATATTCTGGATTATTTTTCAAACGATGAATTATGGTTGAAGGCGAATCTGAAAGCACTCAAGGATTTTCCAGATGTTATGTTTCTGCCAGGGTTCTGGTCGGAATTCGGTATGTGTACGGAACCATCGGCGTTTGGAGCACGCTGTGTATTCCCGACGAACGAATTTCCACATGCACATAAAATCATCCGATCGGTTGACGATATAGATTCGCTTCTGCAACCGAATCCGAAAACGGATGGTCTTTTACCGTTCGTGCTCAATCGGTTAAAACTTGCGCAACCCAAGATTGAGGCAGCAGGGCATAAAATTCGATTTGCCGTTGCTCGCGGTCCTCTAAATATCGCCAGCTATCTGATGGGCTCGACAGAGTTCCTGACGACCATGATGATGCAGCCGGAAAAAGCTGAAGCGCTCATGAAAAAAATTACGATGTACCTCAAAGATTGGCTGCAACTGCAAATGGAAACATTTCCATCCATCGATGGCATTTTTATGCTGGACGACATTATCGGTTTTATGGGGGAAGAAGAATTCCGTGTCTTCGGAATGCCATATTTTAAGGAACTATATGATGCAAATGTTTCCGTCAAATTTTTACATAATGATGCACCCTGCAAAGTATCTGCGCCTATGCTGCCAGAGATAGGAGTAAACCTCTTTAATATGGGATTCGATATTTCTTTGAATGAATTGAAACAAATGACTCAAAACAGAGTAACACTAATTGGTAATATTCCTCCAAGAGATGTTTTAGCGAGCGGCGATGTTACCAAGGTAACCGAAACAACTGTTCAGCTTGTAAATTCACTGCAGGATAAATCGAAAGTAATTTTTTCTTGTGGAGGAGGAATGCCGCCAGGAGTTAGCTCAGAAAATATTGCTGCATTTATGAAAACCGTAAGAAAATAGTCATTCAAGGAACGCGCAGGCATCTAAATCGGATGATACTTTAATCAATCGCTAAATGAATATGTAGTAAGAAAATTCTTGTTATGAGAAGACGTGAGTTTTTCAAATACACTGCCGCCACTGCGGGCGCTTTTGCATTCTTACCCGTAGAAAAGATCTTTGCTGCCGGAGCAGAGAAGAAATTTGCATATGACATTGTGACGCTCGGGAAAACAGGCATCAAAGTATCGCGATTGGCTATGGGAACCGGTACACAAGGATTCGATCATCGATCACATCAGACAAGAAAACTTGGTATAAAAGGTGTTGCTGATCTTCTCAGTGCAGCGTATGACCGAGGCCTGAATTTTTGGGATTCGGCAGATGAGTACGGTTCGCATCCTCACCTGAAAGAAGCGCTCAAGCGTGTGCCGCGTGAAAAAGTGGTGATACTCACCAAGACACATGCCACATCCGCTGATGAAATGAAATCTGATCTTGATCGCTTTCGAGAAGAACTTGGTACAGATTATCTTGACATTGTGTTGCTGCATTTCATGACGAATTCGAACTGGCCAAGTAAAAAACAAGGTGCTATGGAAGTCTTAACTCAAGCTCGAGAAGACGGCATCATCCGTGCTCATGGTGTTTCCTGCCATAGCTTGGAAGCATTAGAAGCCGCCGCAAATTCTGAATGGGTTCAGATTGACTTAGCCCGGATTAATCCCGATGGAGTTGCAATGGATGCCGAGGTACCGGTTGTTGTAAAAGTTTTACAGAAAATGCACGAAGATGGTAAAGGTATCATCGGAATGAAGATTCTTGGAGCGGGACATCTTCGCGATCGTATTGATGAATGTCTGAAGTTTGTTCTTAATCTTGGTTGTGTTGATGCTTTCACAATCGGACAGGAAAATCAAGACGAAATGCGGGATCTGATAAGACGCATTCCAGCAGTGTGTGCTGAATTATAATTTATCGTATTCTATCATTGGAGAAATAATCATGAAAAAACTATGTCAAGTGTACGCCGGGGTTGTAAACAGAATGACCGGAATATTTATTTTTTCCTTTACTTTATTGCTACCGTTAGGAATCATTTACGCTCAGGTCGTTGGTAGTCCATCTTTGACACAACCCCGTCAGGTTGAAATCGCCGGCTCTCAACTTCTAAAAATTAATTCTTCTATTACCGGACAGGAATATGTACTACATATAAACTTGCCACAGCATTATGATGATACAAGCAAAACATATCCGGTTATTTATTTAATGGATAGCCAATGGGATTTTTCATTAGTAACTGCTATTTACGGAGATCAATATTATGACGGATTTATGCCAGCAGCCATTATAGTCGGTATTACTTGGGGCGGTGAAAATCCGAATTATGATAAACGACGTGCTTTTGATCTGACACCGACTAATAACGGTCAACCATCTCAATTTGGCAATGCTGAAAAATTTCTCTCATTCATCAAGAAAGAAGCGATTCCTTTTGTTGAATCAAAATATCGAACAAAGAAAAATGAACGCACTTTGGTCGGTCATTCATTCGGCGGATTGTTCACATTATATGCCCTCTTTACTGAATCTGAATTATTCAATCGATATGTCGCGGGGAGCCCCGCTTGGGCATGGGATAATGCTTCTTTGTACAAGTATGCAGAGAAATTTTCAAAAATAAACTTATCATATCCTATCAGGGTGTATATAACAGTCGGTGAATATGAGGATGTTCCCGGTTTAGAAAAACTATCGGCAGTTATAAGAGGCTATAAAATGAAAGGTTTGGAATTAGAAGCTCAAGTAGTTCAGGGATCCGGACATGCCGGAGTAAAACCTGAAGGATTTAACAGGGGATTGCAATATGTATTTGAACGACCGAGTATAAATATCGACCAAAGAATATTAGATCAATATGTCGGCGAGTACGAGATCAATCCACAATTTCATATCAAGGTGGAACGCGAAGACAATAATCTTGTTGAAATTGCTCCGGACAGTTCGAAAGTGATGGTCTATGCAAAAACGGAGAAAGATTTTTACAGGAAAGGTCAATATCATTTAATCCATTTTGAAAAGGATAAAGCCGGTAAGGTTACGGGTTTCCGAATGGAAAGATATGAAGGAGAGTCGTTTGTGAAGAAAATTGATTAGAAGCTATCTCAAAAGCAATAACATAGTCAATTTGAAACTTGTCCTCAGTTGTGAAGGAGTTCCACTCCTGAACTGCTAGGATTTTCAAGATACTTTGTAAGGTCGGGAGTACAACTCCCTTCCAACGTAATTCCTTAACGAAGAAACTAGAATCAGTATGACGAAATTAGACTGGCTTCTTTGATAATGACGGGAGTGATGCTTTCCCACATCACAGGCATGAGATGGATACCTCGTACACCTTCTATTTTCTGCAGTGTATGAATCATCTCAACTGCAATTTTTATCCCTTCTTCCTTTGGGTCGCGGGCCGCTTTCATCCGATCGATATATTCATCGTTTATTTTAACGCCCGGGACTTCCTTTTTCATATGCAGCAAAGCTTTCTCCGATTTCACCGGCATGACACCGGCAAGTATCGCACATTTCTCATGCAATCCCATCTCGACAACCTTTTCCATCCAGCGGGCAAAAATTTCCATATTAAATACCGGCTGCGTCTGTATGAAACGCGCACCAGCAACTGCTTTTTTATGCAAACGAATTAACCGCATCTCAAACGGTTCGGCAAATGGATTCGCTGCAGCACCGATAAGGAACTCGGGCGCTTTTTTCATTTCTTGATTGGAAAGTAAAAAACCGCTATTCATTTTGGCGACAGTTGCAATGAGTTGGATCGAATCCAGATCGAACACGCCTTTGGCTTCCGGTTGGTCTCCGAATTTCTGGTGATCGCCGGTGAGACAGAGTAAATTGCGAATCCCAAATGCAGCGGCGCCTAATAAATCGCTCTGGATGGCAATCCTGTTCCGGTCGCGGCATGTCATCTGCATGATCGGTTCGATGCCTTCCTCTAATAATATCTTCGCTGAAGCAATGCTCGATAAGCGGACGAGTGCAGTTTGATTATCCGTTATATTGACAGCATCGACAACACCCTTGAAGTACTTCGACTTTTCCCGAATGACATCGCCGTCGCAGCTTCTTGGCGGACCTATCTCACCGCACACAATAAACTTATTTGATTCAATTTTTTCTTTGAATGTCACCGGAAATGATATCCTTCACTTTTTGTTTATCATTGCGCACAAGCCAGATCGGCGCATCAATTCGCTTTTTGAATACATTCAACCAAGCAGAGGTGCCTTCCAAATTCCAGTTGTGTATTTTTTTTATCGGAAGCAACAGACTGATACGGTGCAGAAATTTCGAGCGATAATAGATTCGGTACCATACGCATTTTCGTTCCGGGAATACCTCGCATGATCCACCTTCGCCGGTTCCGCCGCATGGGCCGTTGCGCATCCGCTTTGGACATTGTTGGCAGCAGATAAATGCGGTGGAGGACAATATGCATTCACCGCAGTGCTGACAACCGAAGAGAGGAACTTTAACGACGTCTTCAAAGAAAAGCATAAGGCGCGAGAATTTTCTTTCCCGCGGTGATATTGGGGGCTTTCCAGATGTGACAAAATCGAGCGACATGTAATGAGATTCTTTTAAAAAATATTTTATGAATAATAACTCATCACTCTCATGATGATATCATAACCTTCTAATTCCAGCACCTCTTTTAAGCATTGCATTGCCGGATGATCATCTGCGAGAAAAGAATATTTTCTCTTCACCGAACCAATAACAGTATTAAATCCCATCGGCATCGCCATTGTTAAAAAAGCGCTTTCAAGCGGGCCTTTGACCGGCGAACCGTCTGCACGTTTTGACGGCAGCATAACGGTAAAATTGCTTAGCCCAACGGACATATTCACACCCTTGAGATCGGCATCCTGATGAATTAACTTAATCGCATTTATGAGCCGCTTAAAATTTCCATCTGAATCACTTCCAATTGGCATAATGCCTGGATCGAGAATGATCTCGCCGTTCTTTACATTGTTAATGCGTTCGCGCGCGATATTCATCATGACTTTTGCTGTGGTGTACGTTTCTTCGGCGGTCTTGTTCATTTTTATATCACCGCTTTTTTCTGCTCCCTCTGTAACCAGCAGTATCGGAATAAATGGCTGCTTTTTATAGATGTCGAACATTTGCAGCCGCGCTTGAGAAATTGAATTCAGAATCGGTTTCCGTTTTCCAGCGCGCTCCGGATTGTAAGCTTCCAATCCCGCTACGGCAATTTCAGGATCCGGTGTATCAACTGAGAGAGGAAGTGAAATATGTTCCTGAATTCTTTTTACAATATCCGCCATGAATCCGGGAGAACGCAAACCGACATTTACATCGATGTAAGCAGCCCCGCTTTCGGCCTGAGATTTTGCCAGCTCGACGATACCAGCGATATCATTCTTTTCGAAAAGTTCGTGAGTAGAGGGGACAGAATCGTTTATCGATTCGCCGATGATGGTGAGTCCTGCAATGCTCATTAAATCCAATCCTTCATTGTCTTAATATGAATAGATAATTTTAATACTCAGAATAATCCAGTAATATTTCCGTTATCATCTACATCGACGTTTTCAGCAGCCGGAATTGTAGGGAGGCCAGGCATACGCATTATTTCGCCTGTAATCGGAATGACAAATCCTGCACCTGCAGCCACTTCAATCTCTCTCACAGTCAAAAGGAAATTTTCAGGCCTTCCAAGTAATTTAGGATTGTCGGAAAGCGAGTTTTGAGTTTTTGCCATGCATACCGGAAGTTTATCCAAGCCCAATTTCTTTATTTTTTCTAAATCATCCTTAGCTTTTGCAGTGAACTCGACTGCTTTTGCTCCGTAAATGTTTATCGCTATTGTTTCGACTTTTTTCGGAATATCCCAGTCCCAGTCGTACGTCGGTTTATATCTATTCTTGCAATTCTTTGTTAGATCGCAAACTATCTCTGCAAGCTCCATCGAACCTTCGCCGCCTTTGCCCCAGACATCCGCAACGGAAGCAGGAACACCAAGCTCTTTGCACCTGTTTTTTATTAAGTTTAATTCCTCATCTGTATCTGATGCAAATCTATTGATAGCAACTACCGGGCGTATACCAAATGCGAGAATATTTTCAACATGTTTTTCGAGATTTCTCAATCCTTTTTTCAGTGCATCGGTATTCGGTTGGTTGACATTTTTCAGTTCTGCGCCGCCATGATATTTCAATGCTTTTAAGGTCGCGACAAGGACAACCGCTTTGGGCGACAAACCTGAATAGCCGCATTTAATATCGAAAAACTTTTCTGCACCTAAATCAAATGCAAATCCCGCTTCCGTGACCACGTAATCGGAAAGTGACAAACCCATCTTCGTTGCGACGACAGTGTTCGTTCCCTGAGCGATGTTGGCAAACGGCCCGCCGTGAATAATTGCAGGGTTCCCTTCGATGGTCTGAACAAGATTGGGCATCATTGCGTCTCTGAGCAAGGCGGTCATTGCACCGCTTGCCTTCAAATCACGCGCATAGATCGGATTTTTATCATAGGTAAACCCGACAAAAATATTTCCCAATTTTCGTTTTAGATCTGTAAGGCATTCTGCAAGGCAAAGTATTGCCATAACTTCGGAGGCGGCTGTAATATCAAAACCTGTTTCGCGCGGCACACCGGAAAGAGTTCCTCCAAGTCCTACAATAATTTTCCGAAGGGAACGGTCGTTCATATCCATAACTCTTTTCCAATGAACTGTACGAGGATCGATTCCCAGGTTATTCTTTTTATTCTGAATATTATTGTCAATCAAAGCGGCGAGGAGATTGTGTGCTTTTTCGACCGCTGAAAAATCTCCAGTGAAATGAAGATTGATTTCTTCCATAGGCACTACTTGTGCACGTCCACTGCCTGTCGCGCCTCCTTTTATTCCAAACACGGGGCCAAGAGAGGGTTCTCTCAAGACAACGGTCGTCTGCTTCCCAATCCTGTTCATCCCCTGGGTCAGGCCGATCGATATGGTCGTTTTTCCCTCACCTGCAGGTGTTGGAGAAATAGCCGAAACTAAAATCAAATTGCTGTTTTTTAGTTTTTCGTTATCAATATATTTCAATGGAACCTTAGCTTTGTAATTACCGTAGAGAATGAGATCATCCTCTGAGATATGCAACTGTGAAGCAATTTCCTTGATCTTTTTCATATTATAAAATCCCCATGCCAAAGTTACTTCTTCCCGTTGTTTTGGAGTGATACGGGTGTTTTTAATTACTTGAAGTGAAAGTATTATTCAATAAATATTTTCAGTAAATTTACACAACTATTATGAGGTTACCTAATTATTTTGTTATTTAACACATACGAAAGAAATAATATTTGATGAAACAAAAAGAAAAAAGTTAAACAAACACTTTACTTAAGGACGACACAGAAACTTTTTGGATCGACATTCTTAAAAAGAAATCAACACTTCCTCTATGAGGCAAAAATGGCAGACTATGTATATTTGTTTAAGTCGATGAAAAAATCGTTGACTTCCTTAAATTTGTTTGTAATTGCAACCCTTTTATTTTTTGTAAGCAAGTCTGTTGGTATGAATAAAGAAAACTGTGTCGAAAGTCCGAATGGTTCTATCAGCGTTTTCCTAACTATTAATGACGAGGGCGTACCTGAGTATAGTGTATCGTTCAGGGGAGAGCCGGTGATGAAAGGTAACCGATTGGGCTTGCTCAGAGAAGATGCTGATTTCTCCAAAGAACTTCGATTAGTTTCGACTGAGCCAATAGAAAAAATTGAAGATCATTATACTCTTCTGTATGGGAAAAAAACGCAATGCAGCTATATAGGTAACAGAAGGGTTTTTCATTTTAAGAATGCTGTTGGGGAAGAAATCGATGTTATCTTTCAGGTTTCAAACGATGGCGTTGCTTTCAGATACTTTTTTCCAGGAAAGCCGGATGGGATAAAAAGAATAACAGACGAGCTTACTTCTTTCAGTTTCAATGATAGTACGCGTGCCTGGATTCAGCATATTGCTCAAGCAAAGTCGGGTTGGAATGCTACGAACCCTTCATTTGAAGAGTATTATCTTCAATGCGGAATAAAAGAAATACCGAATCGCGAACCGGGATGGATGCTTCCTGTCTTACTGCAATCCGGAAAATATTGGATATCGCTTACAGAAACAGCGCCTGATCATAATTATTGCGGATGCAGATTAATGCATGATACGTTGAGCACTAGTTTGAAAATCAGATTTCCGCAAAAACCTGAAGTGTTTTATGGGGGTGCCCTCAATCCTGAAGCAACGCTGCCGTGGTCTTCACCTTGGAGAATCATTACCATTAGTGACAACCTTGGCACTTTAGTAGAATCAACTCTTGGTACTGATCTGGCAAAACCCTCTGTTCTATCTGATCTTTCATATATAAAACCGGGCAGGTCATCGTGGAGCTGGGTATTGCTAAAGGATGACTCAACAATATATCCCGTGCAGAAAAGATTTATCGATTACGCATCTGAAATGGGATGGGAGTACTGTCTCATAGATGCGGACTGGGATAGAAAAATTGGTTATGAAAAGCTTGGTGAACTCTGTGCTTATGCCAAATCGAGAAATGTCGGCATTACTGTTTGGTACAATTCTGCTGGCAATTGGAACACAACACCGCTCACACCGCGAGATAAAATGATCAGGAAAGAACTTCGCGATTCTGAATTTACAAAATTGAAGGAGCTCGGAGTCAAAGGTATTAAGGTCGATTTTTTTGGAGGAGAAGGCCAATCGATGATGTCGTACTATCAGGATATTCTTGAAGATGCAGCGAGATATAGCCTGACGGTAGACTTCCATGGTTCTACGTATCCCCGCGGATTGCAGCGAACATTTCCTAACCTTATTTCTATGGAAGGTATCAGGGGGTTCGAGTATGTTACTTTTGAGCAAGCGAACGCAGATCGCGAAGCTCAGCATTGCACAGTTATACCTTTTACACGCAACCTCTTTGATCCGATGGATTTCACGCCTGTTTGTTTTAGCGAGGTACCACATATCCAGCGAAAAACTACAAACAGCTTTGAACTGGCTCTATCTGTTCTTTTCCTCTCGGGCATTCAACATTATGCCGAGATTCCTGAGGGAATAGCAAAAGTGCCTGGTGAAGTAAAAGAAGTCTTAAAAAATATTCCAGTATCGTGGGATGAAACGAAATTTATCGATGGAGTTCCCGGGAAGTATATTATTATTGCGAGACGAAAAGACAATATATGGTATATTGCAGGTATTAATGGAGAACCGATAGAAAAGAATCTGGAAGTGAACATCCGTTTTATTGGGAGTGTTGCGAGATGTTTAATGATCACCTGTGGTGATTCCAATCGCTCTTTCAAAGTAGAGAATAAAGATATTGATACAATACTTCCTGTGAAGATTGTCTTAAAACCAAACGATGGTTTTCTTTTCAGACTATTTACAAAATAAATATTTCCTCATTATAAAAATAAAAGATCATCCATGAAAAAAATATCATTGCTGTTCACGCCTATTTTGATGGTCTCCATTTCAACATATGCGCAATTTAATCAACAACGGATGGATAGCATAAGAACAGTCACAAATGAAGATTATCACATGATGCTAACCCAGCTTCAGATTGATTCATTAAGAGCAGGCCCCTCCGGGAATCCAAAGGCACCAAATGCAGCAAATACCGATGAATCAAAAGCTACGCGATATACATCTCTTCCTGATCCGTTGATCCTCAATAACGGCGAGAAAGTAAATGATGCCGAAACATGGTGGAAAAAGCGACGCCCGGAAATAGTTGAATATTTCGATCGAGAAATTTATGGAAGAGTTCCTCAAAATGTACCGGGAGTCTCGTGGGAAGTCTTGAGCACTACAAATGAAATGGTGGAGGATATTCCAGTCGTTGTCAAAAAATTATCTGGCCATGTGGACAACACATCCTATCCATCCATTAGTGTCGATATACAATTAACAATCACGACTCCGGCGAAAATTTCTAAACCGGTTCCGGTTGTTATGGAATTCGGATTTATTTTTCCTCCAGGATTCAAATTTCCTAACCCTCCTTCAAATACACCCCAAGAACCAAGCTGGCAACAGCAGGTACTTTTAAAAGGCTGGGGGTACGCGATTATTATCCCTGCAAGTTACCAGGCTGATTGGGGTGCAGGATTAACACAAGGCATTATTGGTTTGGTGAATAAAGGACAACACAGAAAACCTGACGATTGGGGTGCGTTAAGAGCATGGGCTTGGGGTGCAAGTCGCGCATTAGATTACTTTGAAACCGACAAATCGGTAAATGCAAAACAAGTAATGATAGAAGGCTTATCGCGATACGGAAAAGCTGCGATAGTGACAATGGCATATGATTCACGATTCGCTATGGCGTTTGTTGGATCTTCCGGAGCAGGAGGTACAAAAATCCTTCGTCGTGTTTTCGGAGAACAGGTGGAAAATCTAGCCAGTTCCGGCGGCTACCATTGGTTTGCCGGTAACTTTCTAAAATATGCGGGCCCTTTAACAGCGAATGATTTACCGGTTGACGCACACGAGCTTGTTGCGCTGTGCGCTCCACGTCCGGTATTTATTAGCGCCGGCTCTCTCGAAGTTGAAGGTGGATGGGTAGATGCTAAAGGTATGTTTTTAGGTGGCGCATATGCAAGTCCGGTATATGAACTTCTGGGAAAGAAAGGGTTAAGAACATACGATTTTCCACCGATTGAAACTTCATTGATAGATGGTGAAATAGCATTTCGTCAACATAAAGGCGGACATACAACAGGACCCAATTGGCCAACCTTCTTCCAGTTTGCAGCAAAATATATCAATCTGTCGAACGCAACTCCAGTAGATAATAAAAAAAACTCTGAATGATTATTGTATTTTCCCATGTTATCCTAATCCATTTAATGAGAAAGAACCATTTTTCTTCTTATTCTTTAACTGGAAAATAAATAATGCATCGATTACTATGGTTCATACTTCTAATTTTTTGTATAGGGTTTTCTTTCGCTGGAGTATCTGTTTTTGCACAGGATACTTTAAAAACTCAAGCGGTGCTTCGCTTAATTGCAGATGCTGTAGTGAAGAGTACCGATTTCCAATTTATAGATCAAAGCACGGGCAAACACTATAGTTCTCCGGTCGATGCCCCCGATAGCGCCAAGCTGCAATTGGAAAGCCTTTATACAGACTGGCGGTATTGGAATGGTGTCCTCAATATCGCATTGATCAAGTTAGGACATGTTCTTAAAGAACCCGCCTACACAGAATTCTCTATTAAAAATATTGCTTTCAGTTTTGACAGCTATAAATATTTTGAGAACAAGTATAAAAAAGAGGGGAAGTGGAACTATCCTTTTGGTCAGCGCTTTATCATGGAAGAATTGGACGATTGCGGCGCGATGGGCGCTAGTGTCATTGAAGTATCTCGTCTTGTTCCACAAGATCGATATCAAATATATATTGACCAAGCAGCTAAACATATACTCACGCAGCAAAGTCGAATGAAAGATCGTACATTCGTCAGATCGTTTCCGCATAAATGGACGCTCTGGGCGGATGATCTTTACATGAGTATTTCATTTCTTGCTCGAATGGGTGAATTCTCGAAAGACCGTCGTTACTTCGATGATGCGGCTACGCAAGTGATAAATTTCCACAAATATTTGTTTGATGAAACGGCTGGACTTATGCGCCATTGTTGGTACTCGGATGTGAACAAGCCCGGTGTTGCATTCTGGGGTCGTGCCAATGGATGGGCAATGCTCGCTCAGGTCGATTTATTAGATCGGTTGCCGGCAAATCATCCGCAGCGCAAAATACTTTTAGAATTTCTTCAACGACACATCCTTGGGATTGCCCGCTACCAAAGTGGGGAAGGATTGTGGCATCAATTATTGGATAAGACCGACTCGTATCTTGAAACATCCTGCTCAGCCATGTTCACTTACGCCGTAGCGCGTGCTGTGAACAAGAAATATATCGATTCGCGTTATGCATCGATTGCGAAATATGGATGGGAAGGAGTGATGTCAAAAATTCACTCCGACGGAAAAGTCGAGGGCGTATGTGCAGGAACAGGAGTCAGTGATGATCTTGTATTCTATTACCATCGTCCAGCACCGCTTAATGATGTGCATGGAATAGGGACAATTCTGCTCGCAGGGTCTGAAATACTATCATTCCACAGGTAGATCATCCATTCAAATCGAGAGGATCAGATTTCAATTTTCAGAATCGTATCCACAGAATCGATTTTGTCTGGTGGAATTTGAATGGAGATACCAAACGTATCCTGTCTGAATGTAAGTTTTGTTTTATCGTTCAATAGGGAGATACTTTTAATTTTCTTTCCGAAATCCGGAAGAAGGAGGTTTGTTGTATTGCCGCTAAGGATGTGCACGTAAACAAGATTACTGCGCTGCGTTGTCACTCCCCACGATTTTGGCGAAAGAGGTCCTTCGCGAGTTCCATAGATCGATTCACCATTTTTCTCCATCCAGCTTCCGATTTCCTTAAGAGTTGTGATAAATTCTGGCTGAATCTTTCCGTTAGGCATTGGACCAACATTGAGAAGAAAATTTGAATTGTTTCCTGCCGTTCGGATGATATATTGAATCAATTGTTTCGTGCTTTTATAATTCTTATCGAGCAGGTTGAATCCCCAGGAATTGTTCATTGTTTCACAAGTCTCAAGCGGAAGTGCACCGACGGTTGATTCATCGCTAAAGCCTGCATTGTTTTGTCCAGGTAAATCTTTTTCAAACATTTGAAAATCTTCTCCAGGCCTTGGTGTTAGATGATGATTGTTGCCAATCAGACATTGCGGTTGGAGGGAGTGGATAGTTCTATATGTTTTTTCTAGTTGCCAATCGACATCTTTCTTGTCCCAAATACCATCGAACCAAACTCCCGATATTTCGCCATAATTCGTCAAGAGTTCGGTAAGCTGAGTATTGATGAAGTTGAGGTATCGATTCCAATTGCCGCTATCAGATCTGCCAGAATATTGCCCGGTCCATCCTCTGGGATAATAGTCGTTCTGGTACCAATCCACGTGAGAATAATACAGGAAAAGTTTTATTCCTTGTGTATGGCACTCGTCGGCAAGCATTTTGAGAATATCTTTTTTGTATGGAGTGCGGGTTACAATATTCCAGTCTGTCTGCTTAGTATCGAACATAGAAAAGCCGTCATGATGTCGTGTTGTAATGCAGATATATTTCATACCTGCAGATTTAGCGAGGGCAATCCATTCCTTCGGATCATAATCTGTCGGATTGAAGAAGGCTGAAATTTTTTCGTAGGTTTTTTTATCAATCATGCGTTGCTGCATAACCCATTCACCGGATCCAAGAACGCTGTAGACTCCCCAATGGATAAACATCCCGAACTTTGCATCTTGAAACCAACTACGATTTTTTAAATTTTCCGATGATGGTGTGTACATGACTTGTGCTAGGCAGATATTTCCGAGAATGAGGAAATAGAGAAGTCCCCAATTGCTTGCTTTCAATCGCATAATACCTCCTTATACGAATTTCTGATTAATGTAAATTGAAAAGTATTATAATCCAAATGAGCAGATAATTCGGTAGTGTCTTAATTTGGATTGAGTCTAAACGAAGCGTATAGAATATCCGGAAGAAAAAGAAGTGCTATCCGTGCTGCCGCTTGAAACAGCGATTGAGTGCCCAGTATAATCAGTGCTCGCTGGTTCACTGTGGAAATCATCGGAAACAAGAAATAAAGAACAATATTTAGATATTGCATTTTCCTGATTAGGTATAATTTCGGGTTTTAATAAATAAACCTCTGTT
The DNA here is from genome assembly GCA_050015675.1 of Bacteroidota bacterium. GTDB lineage: Bacteria > Bacteroidota > Ignavibacteria > UBA10030 > UBA10030 > Fen-1298. Next base: position 36,060 of record JBEKAY010000007.1, read on the forward strand.
CCAACTGCCATTACTAATGCGCCATGAATAATTACATTTTTAAAACAATGTGGGTCAATCATAGTTTTATTTTAGCGCAAGTGAAATACGGAGAGCGATATCAACTTCTCTCATTCGTGCGAGGGAAAGACTCCCAAATTTATGGAGTAGTCGAATATTCTTATCAATAGTTCTAATTTGTCCACAGTCAACATAGCCATTTCCCTCTAAGCCGCCCTCTTTGTCCTTTATGAAAACCATTATTGGAAGTGGTTTGGTGATTTCCTTTTCTGACGATATGGGTGCTATGATAGTTGCAGGGCTGTGAATGTTGCCAATATTGTTTTGGATTATCAACGCGGCGCGGCATTTTTTGAGTTCCGCTCCAACAGTTGGATTGAGATTAACCAAATATACGTCGCCTCTCAAAAGCGGATCGATCAAACCGGTTTTCTTACTCGGAATCTGCAAACTCCCACTCCTGATTCATTTTTGCATAGTATTTGTAGTTGGACTTATAGCCATCTTCCAGTTCTCTCTCAATCATTTCCTGTCGAACTTTTTCATAATATTCTTCGATAGCCTTTCTAAACACATCGCTTGTAGAGGTTCTGAGAAAGTCTGTAAGCCATGAGGTTTTTCTCTCTAATTCGACCGTTCCATTGAATGTAAATCTTTTCTTCTCGTTTGCAATTATTGTGCTTTGCATAGTACACTTTCCTTGACCAAAGTATGGTCTCCAGTGAGTAATAGTTTATGCATATTATGTACGCCATTTGCGTACTCATTTTATGTGCATAAATATACGTAAGAAGGTGTACTGGTATCAAGTCGTAATTCATACGTTGTTTTTCAAAGACATTGGTCATTATAGTAACGAGAAACGAAGAAATTGAATAAGTATTGAAAATCATAATCAGTTGATATATAAGAAGTTATAGTGATGAATACCCTGCACCATTCATATTCTGAAAATATTAACTTGACAAGTTGGTTTTTTTGACATATCTTAATTCCAAGAACTCTAACAATAACTAAGAGGTGAAAAAATGTCTGGCCAAAACAAGCAGAAAGAAGATGGTTCTAAGGAACGAGTTGGATATGGTGTAAAGATTCCACCGATATCCTTTCAAGAGGCTATCGAAATTATAAAAAGGGTTGCCTCATCGGCCGGGTTTCAAGGTGATTTTGATGCGCTATCAAGGGTCACCGGAAATACTGCGAGCAGTAGCACATTGCTTTACAAGGTATATGCCTTAAAGAGTTTTGGATTACTTACATTCCAGAACAAAACCTACATAATCACTGAAATTGGGCAACGTATATCCCAGCCTGCTTCCATTGAAGAAGAAATCACGTTCGTATTCGAGGCATTTCAAAAACACGAAATGTTAAGGAAAACTTGGGAAAACTACGCAACAAAGATTCTTCCTCAACCAGAATACCTTGCAAACTTCTTTGAAAAGAACTTTGGCATACCGCAGAAACTAAAGTTGGATTGGGCTAATTACTTTACCGATGCCGCAAGGTATGCCGGTTTGTTAATGGATCGAGAAACGGGTGGCTATCAAGTTCTTTCTAACCCATCAAAGGCGGATTGGTTAGATGCACAAGGAAAGTTGAAGGTTCCAGACAATTCAATCTCAAGCAAAGAGAAAGAATCTAAAGAAAAGACTCCAAAATCAGCCTTTGAATTTTCTGAGGAGCACTGGGGGATTCTTAATCAACGCAAGATTTCCGGTGATCGTAAGGCCATCTTTGCCATTCCGGATGAACTCACGCAAGAAGACATAGATATGGTTCGAGTCATTCTAAAGGGAATTGACGCGGGACTTGAAGGACTAAAAAAGTATGTGGGTAATTGAAAATAAAAAAGGCACTCAAGGTGAGTGCCAGTCTCAAAACAATCTACGTGAAATGTTATCAGCATTTCACAGAAAGGACGGGTGTATGAGTAAGCCGCTAAAAAGAAGACGATACAACCCACTATTTAGCGGGTCTGCAAGTGCTACTAACACCTGCAAACCCTAAACAATCAAAGCTGGTTGGAGCCTTGACCGTCCTAAACAAATATAAGACTCCACAGCATGAAAATCAAGCTAAAAATTCTGGAGTCTTATATGGCATATAATCTATCTTTAGAAAAGAAAATGTTGGTTCTCTCTTCCCTTGTTGAAGGTAATTCCATCCGCAGTATTGAACGCATGACAGGAGTCAATCGAAACACTATTATGACTCTCATGCTTTCAATCGGTAAACAATGTGAAGAAATTTTAGATCGTGAAATGATTAATATCAAATCGAATTATATTCAAGCGGATGAAATTTGGTGTTATGTAGGCAAAAAACAAAAACAATGCACAGAAGAAGAAAAGAAAGCCGGAGAGTTAGGCGATCAATATGTGTTTGTGGTTATGGATGCAGATTCAAAACTTGTTCCTCTTTATCGAGTAGGTAAACGTACTACCGCAATGACTCTATCCTTTATTAAGGATTTACAAGCAAGGATTAATACTCGTTTTCAACTTTCTACCGATTCATTCAAACCGTACGCCGATGCAGTGGATAGGGTTTTTGGTGAAGATATTGATTATGGTCAAGTCCATAAACAATACGGCGAAGAAGCGAAGAGCGAAAAACGGTATAGTCCCGCAAACATAATATCGGTTTCTATAAGACCGATGCTTGGCAATCCTAAACGAAATAAAATTTCTACAAGCTATGTGGAACGTCAAAATCTTACGATGCGCATGCAAATGCGACTGTTCACACGTTTAACTAATGCTTTTTCCAAAAAATTGATTAACTTGAACGCGACTTTAGCTATTCACTTTTTCCATTATAACTTTATGCGTGTGCATCAAACGCTGCGAGTAACTCCGGCGATGGAAGCGGGCATTTCTAATCATATCTGGAATTGGGAAGACCTATTCGGTATCAATCAACAACTACGAAAGGTTGCATAATGAACAACGAACTATGTCCTATCTGTAAAATGATCTTAATTGAAAAAAATAAAAATCGTTATATGTGTGGTAAAGGACATCATTTCCGTTTGGCATTAACCAACGAAAAAGTTCTTATTAGACTTGATAAGGATGGAAATGATACAAATAAACAGTATAAGATTGGAAAAATCTAATTCAAATTAAGACACTACCGATAATTCCAAGCTCCAAGCCGCCCAATTCTGCCAACCCGCGCATCCTTCCGAAAAACGAATTACATGGATAGATTCCCTTCCGATAGAGATCGGACGACATAAGATGTCCATAGATCAGGACGCGTCGGCATATGGCTCTGGTTTTCCTCTCGCAATACACATTGCGTCTGCTGCGCTTAATCGCGAACTTCAACAGGATGGTATCGAAGTAATTTCTCCGCATAAACAGAATAGAATCAAATCCAAAACTCAAGACGGCAGACCACTGCATCGCTATGCCAAGCGATGGCGTATCGAACGCTTGTTTGCTTGGATGCATAATTTTCGTCGTCTTGTTGTCTGATATGAATATTATGCTGAAAACTTTCTCGGCTTTGTCCATCTCGCGTGCATCATCATCCTTTTACGAAAGGGTTTTTAAGATGGCTTCTAATAACCACTCAGCATGTTTTTGAATAGTGCTAGATTTTTCCAATATAATCTCCTCCCCTCCGCGTTTTGTGCGTCCCGCGCTTTTTGCGGGAATAGGGGAGGACTTGCCGTAGGCACCCCTTCGGGAAAGGCGGGGTCATTTATTTTATTTGACCTCACCCTAACCCTCTCCTAAAAGGAGAGGAAATTATTTCGTTGTTTAGTCAAAGACGTTGAGTAGTTACGAATATTATTGTATGAATGAACCATCTCTTTTTTATAGAAAGAATTCATTCTAATAAAAATGACCATTCCTGATGTTGTTGATTCTATTCAACGTCGAATGAATTTCCAACTACATGTATCCTTTTACTTAAGCATTCGGTTGTCGAAGATGTAAAACCCGGCTGAAGACCACCTACAGTAATTTCGAAACTCCCAGGCTCGATAAAGAATTTCATAGTTTCATTACTGACCGCAAGCTGTCGGGGTAGAAGTTGAAATTGTACAAGTTGTTTTTCACCGGGCTTCATATGGATCCGTTTGAATCCTTGCAAAGAATGTATAGGAACAGGAACGGCAGCTATTAAGTTCTTCAAGTACAATTGGACTACTTCATCACCAGCGATTTTTCCCACATTGTGAACTTCAACAGAAACAGTGATACCCTCATTCGTTTTTGTTTCATCTGGAACAATGAGATTGCTGTACTCGAACTTTGTGTAACTCAATCCATATCCAAACGAAAACAATGGTTCGCCTTTAAAATATCGATATGTTCTCCCGGTCATATTATAATCCTCAAACGGCGGAAGTTGATCGACGGATTTATAAAATGTGATAGGCAGTCTGCCGGCAGGATTATAATCACCGAACAACACATCAGCCAATGCGGTTCCGCCTTCTTGTCCGGGATACCAGAGTTGAATGATCGCAGGAATGTTTTCTTTCTCCCAGTTTGTCGATAGTGCGCTGCCACTCGTGAGAACTAATACTATAGGTGTGCCTGTTGAATAGAGTAACCTAAGTAATTTCTCTTGCACTTTGGGCAAATCGAGATTCGTTCTGTCGCCGCCCTTGAACCCTTCACCTTCATAGTCCACACGCATTTCTTCGCCTTCCAATTGCGTCGTGATTCCACCGACAAAAACGACTACATCAGAATTTCTTGCCAATTCAACTGCCTTCTTAAAGTGATCGATATTGAGTAATTCCCATTGAACGATCAATTGCGGTCGACGGGTACATTGGAAATATTCCAGTTTGAATAAATGCGATTTTTCTTTTTCTAAACGAACGCGATTGCTTTTTGATGTAAGTTCATGCGCTGTCCAGTGGTCAAGAATAATTTTATCGTCAATGTATAAACGGAATCCTCCATCACTTTTTACGACTAAATTATATTCACCTGTCTCCGGCGCTTGGATCGTGCCGCTCCAACGGACAGATTGTAAATCGGATAGACCCTGAAAAGATGGTAGCTTAGCACCGTAAATCCAGTTCGTGTTGTTGAGCGGATTAATTCTCGTGAAGAAAGCGTCGCCTTTGAGATCGTTGTTCTTGAAATACTCGGTTTGCAATCCGGTTTGCGTATTGAAACTAAAAACATTAAACGGAATATTATTGACAACAGCATTTTCTTCGACAAGGTCGCATCCTTGTTCATATACTACATTTGTTGAATCAGTTACCTTATTAAGCACTCCTTGCAGAGGAGTGACAAATTTAGATGGAGTACCGTTGTAATTTCCCAATAACATTGGATATGAATCTGCTGTCGGTCCGATGACGGCAATTCTTTTCAAATTTTTATTAAGGGGTAGAAGATCTTTCTTGTTCTTTAAAAGTACGATGGATTCCTGTGCAGCTCGGATGGATAATTGGCGATGTTCTTTTGAATCGACTTCTTCTAATGGAATCTGGTTATACTTTACCATTTCTGGTGGATCAAACATGCCAAGTCTAAACCTGGCAGTAAATAATCGTTTAACAGCCACATTGATATCTTCTTCACTCAGTAATCCTTTTTTCACGGCTTCGAGCAAGGCAGATTCATAGACGTTGCCACATTCTAAATCCGTCCCTGATTTTACAGAAAGAGCTGCTGCCTCGGGTGCAGTTTCTACTATTTTATGGTGCATAAAAATATCATCGATAGCTCCGCAATCAGATACTACATAGCCTTCAAATCTCCAATTGTCACGCAAGATTTTATGCAAGAGCGTCGGTGATCCACAGCATGCTTCACCCATAAAGCGATTGTAGGCACACATCACTGAGTAAGCGCCCGCTTCTTTAATACAAGCTTCGAATGCCGGTAAATATGTATCATAGAGATCGTGATTAGAAATAATTGCGTTAAATGTATGTCGATCAGGTTCCGGGCCGCTATGCACAGCATAATGTTTTGGTGTTGCAATTACTTTGAAATATTTTGAATCGTTACCCTGCAATCCCTTCACGAAAGCGACACCCATTCGTGAAGTGAGATATGGATCTTCACCATACGTTTCCTGGCCGCGTCCCCAACGAGGATCTCGAAATATATTAATATTGGGACTCCAAAATGTAAGACCCTTGAAAATTGTCCGATCGTTCTTTCTAATAAAGTCATTATACTTTGCTCTTGCCTCGGTGGAAATAACATCGGCAACCTGCAACATCAAATCTGTATTCCATGTTGCGGCAAGTCCGATAGCTTGAGGAAAAACAGTGGCTGTGCCAGACCGCGCGACACCATGGAGACACTCATTCCACCAATTGTATTCCGGAATATTTAATCGTGGAATTGCTTTTGCAGCGTTGAGCATTTGCGATGCCTTCTCATCCAGAGTCATTCTAGAAATAAGATCATCGACTCGCTTCGTAAAAGCAAGATTTGGATTGAGGTAGTCTTCCGGTTTTTGCGATTCTTGTGAAAAAACAGAAAATGTGAAAAGAAGGAAGAGGAAAACGAAGAAACGCATATAATCCCTCAATTATTCAAGTGGATAAATAAATAAAAATCAATTCCAGGATGGAATTGAAGATAGTGCTTTATAGCTTCAAAGACCGAATAATTCCTAATTCCAATCCGCGTAGTTCAGCGAGACCACGCATCCGTCCAAATAATGAATAACCGGGATAAATTCCTACTCTCTGTTGATCCGGTATCATAAGATGTCCATGATCTGGACGCATCGGCATGCGCCGATCTTTTCTTCCTTCTTTCACGCGTCGTTTTTGTTCGATAAGAAGGGTTCTCATAACATTGTAAATATCGATATCACCATCTAAATGATTATCTTCCAAAAAATCTCCATTCTCGTTTCTTACTACATTTCGCAGGTGTACAAAATTGATCTTTCCCGCAAATTTTTCTGCAATGTCAACGAGATCGTTCTTATATCCTGCACCAAAGGAACCTGTACATAATGTCAATCCATTTGATGGAGAGTCGACCGTACTGAATATTTGCTCAACGTCTTCTTTGTTACTCACAACTCGTGGCAAACCGAGTAATGAGAATGGTGGATCGTCCGGATGAATAGCCATCAATACTCCGGATGCTTCTGCAACAGGAATAATTTCTTGAATAAAGAAAAATAAATTTTCCCGAAGCTCTTTCTCTCCAATTTCATCATACCCATGAAGTGCAGATTTAAATTCATCTATTGTGTACGCCTCCAGGGAACCGGGCAAGCCAAGAAGAATAGTTTGTATTAGTTGATTCTTTTGTGTTTCATCCATACTTAGATAACACTGTTCAGCCTTTCTCATCTGATCCTCACTATAGTTCTTTTCTGCGCCAGGGCGCTTGAGGATGAAGAGGTCAAAAGCAGCGAAGACGTTTGCCTCAAACTTTGTTGTGATTGACCCATCCTTAAATTCGACATGGAGATCAGTGCGAGACCAGTCGAGAATCGGCATAAAATTATAACAGATTGTATCGATTTTATTTTTACCCAGATTTCTGATCGACTCCTTGTAATTTTCAATCAGTTGGCGATAATTTCCTGTTCTCTTTTTTATATTCTCATGAACAGGGACACTCTCCGCAACAGACCATTGTAATCCGTTTGATTCTATAATCTGTTTTCGTTTGATAATTTCATCAACAGTCCAAATCTCACCGGAAGGAATATGATGGAGTGCGGTGACAATGCCTGTTGCACCTGTTTGTTTTATTTCCTTGAGAGCGATAGGATCTTTCGGCCCAAACCATCTCCATGTTTGTTCAAAACCCATTGCGCATCTTCCTTTGGAGCATCTTCAAGATGGAATCTGCTATACTCCGCTAAATATATTGAATCCACCATCAATTGGAATGATGGTGCCGGTGACAAATTTTGAAGCGTCACTTGCCAGCCAAATTATTGTACCGATAAGTTCTTCAGGTTCTCCGAATCTCTTAAAAGGAGTGAGGTTGATAATGTTCTTTCCTCTTTCAGTAAGAGAACCATCTTCGTTTGTGAGAAGAGTTCTGTTTTGTTCTGTCAAAAGAAAACCAGGTGCAATGGCGTTTACTCGAATGTTGCTGCTAAATTTTTGGGCCATTTCTACCGCCATCCACTTTGTAAAATTATCAATTGCAGCTTTGGCGGCTGAATACCCAACAACACGAGTGATGACCCTATACGAAGCCATCGATGAAATATTGATGATTGACCCGCTCTTTTGATTTGCCATCGATTTCCCGAAAATCATTGTCGGTAAAACTGTTCCGTTTAAATTCAGTTCCATGACCTTCTTTAATTGGTCCAATTGAAGGTCGAAGACAGTTTGATCAACACCAATGGTCGCACCGGGCGTATTCCCGCCTGCTGCATTTATTAAGATATCGATACGCTTGAATTTATCCAATATTTTTTGATGGGTTTCCTTCATACTCGCTTCATTGAGAACGTCGCATTGAAAACCTATTACTTCATAACCGGTGTTTCTGAGCGATTCGACTTTTATCTTAAGATTCGTTTCGTTAATATCGAGCAGTACAACTTTTGCTTTCGCCTGTAAGAATCCTTTTGCCATAGCACCAGCAAGAATTCCACCTCCACCAGTCAATACTGTTACTTTATTTTCGACATTAAAAAGAGTTTCTAAATAATTCATAAAGAGTCCGCTGTAATTAATTATTTGATTAACGCACAAGTACGTTTAAAATTTGAATCATATTTACAGTTACTTATAAAACAATCGAAGGGCTTTTAAAGTTCGCAACGATTCATACCAATGGATCGGTCAAGCTGAATTATACCATAATAAATTTTAATTCTTGGAAGAGGAGATAATTCTGAATTAACAAGTATATGACTTTGGCAAGATATTAGAGAAAACCTGAATATTATTGGCACTCTTCGTTTATCCGCGAGCATGACTACTATACTATAATAGTGAGATATTAATTTATTCTCAAAAGAAAAATATAAACCATAAGTACAATCTTTAGAGAATTACTCATAAGACAATTTAACATAGTTCCATGGAGAAACATCGGCAACCATCTTGGAGTGCTGCGTCAAAACGGAAGGAATTGCAATTGAATAATTGATGTTATGCACTAAATAATTTTTATTAAAGTATTTATAGTTCTTTAATATGGTTGTCCACCTCCCTGCCGTCCCGAGAATGAGATATCGCATATTGAAAAAGTACCATAAATCGGGACGGTTTCCCCTCCTCAAACGAGGAGGGGGATGAAGGGGTGGTGTACTTTGTTCTATTATATTCTATGTTTATCAGCATAAAAGATGGTTTTACGTAACATCAGTGAATAAGTGAAACTCAAATTGCGTGACAGTGTGGCTTAGTAGCTATTCCGTCCAAGCAATATGTCTTTTTGCCGGAGGTACACATTTGAAGATTCCTCGTGCGGTCATACTTTTAAAGTTGATGCATTATCTTCTGCCTGGGCTTTATTTATCTTTTCTTGTGTCTTCACTCCTTGTTTCATCATTTGTTGCATCTTCGGCATATTTCCATAGAACATTTTACTATCTCCTTTTAATATTTTCTTTTTAAAAAGAATTTTATGCATCTCAATACCCCGAAATGGAAAGAAGGTTAACGCAGAGGAAACTTCGGACGTTGCTTGACTTTCGACAGAATTGCAGATATATTTCTGTTCAAGCTCATCAGTAACGATGAGCTTTTCAATTGATTGATGGTCATTCCGCGATGACTCTCCCGATGAAAAACATCGGGGCAAGATGGAGAAGCATCTGGTTGCTATCCTGACACCGTCGGGATGTAGGTTCGAGTTCTGCTCGCGAAACAAAGCCTTAGACTTATTTTTAGACTCATTCAACTCATATTATCATATTAATAAATAAGGATAAATAAAGTGATTGAAAAAAAATCATTTGGGAAACTCCCGGATGGCAAAGAAGTCCATCAATATACTCTAACTAACTCTTCAGGTAGTAAAGTCACAGCCATAAACTATGGAGCGATCATAACATCGATCATCGTTCCCGATCGAAATGGTAAATTTGAAGATATCGCCCTCGGATATGATACGCTGCAAGGTTATATCAATGATAAAACGTTTTTGGGATCAATTGTTGGGCGATACGGAAATCGTATCGGCAAAGGCCGATTCCAGTTGGAAGGTAAAACCTATCAACTTGCGATAAACAATGGAGAGAATCACCTCCATGGCGGATTAGTCGGATTCAATAAAAAACTTTGGGATGCGGAAGCTATCGAGGGAAACGAACCGGCTCTTAAATTAACTCTTGTAAGCCCCGACGGTGAAGAAGGATATCCGGGAAAAGTTACTCTTGTCGTTACATACACACTGACCAATAAGAACGAACTTCGTGTCGACTATAAAGGGACAACAGACAAAACGACCATTCTCAATCCAACACAGCATTCGTATTTCAATTTATCAGGCAACCTCTCTCAAACAATCCTAGATCATCAACTCAGCATCGAAGCCGACTCTTTTACACTTGTAGACAAGGGGCAAATTCCGACTGGCAAGTTTGCGGATGTTGCAAATACACCGCTGGATTTCCGAAGTATGAAGACAATCGGCGCACGTGTCGATGAAAAATATGAACAGCTCCTCATCGGAGGAGGTTACGATAACAACTGGGTTTTAAGAAACTACAATGGCAAAGTCCGCAAAGTTGGAGAAGTTCAAGAGCCTAAGAGCGGGCGAATTATGATGGTTTATACCGATCAACCGGGAATTCAATTCTATTCCGGCAATTCTCTCGGCGAAACTAAGGGGAAAAATGGCGTCATTTATAAACGCAGAACAGGTCTCTGTCTGGAAGCTCAGGGTTATCCCGATTCACCGAATAAACCGGAATTCCCTTCCGTTGTTTTAAAACCAGGCGATGTTTATAAGCAAACGACTATTTACCAGTTTTCCACTAAGTCATAGTTGTTTTAAATAATGTTTTATTAATTCATCTAAAAATTAAAAAGGACACCATCAGATGTATACACTCGGATTTGATATAGGTAGTTCATCAGTCAAAGTCTCAATTCTTAACGCTGATTCAGGTAAACTCGAAGCCAGTGCATTTTCTCCAAAAGCTGAAATGCCAATTACAGCCGTTAAGCCAGGCTGGGCAGAGCAAGACCCGAATATGTGGTGGGAGAATTTGAAAATTGCAACCGCAGAAGTTCTTTCAACCTCGCGTATCAAGAGCGATCAAATCATTGCCATCGGCATATCATACCAGATGCACGGCCTCGTTGTTGTCGATAAAAACAAGCAGGTGCTACGCCCTTCCATAATCTGGTGCGACAGCAGGGCTGTGGAAATCGGACGTGATGCATTCACTGCAATAGGCGCCGAAAAATGTTTAGGGTCCCTCATGAACTCTCCAGGCAACTTCACCGCATCCAAACTTCGGTGGGTGAAAATGAGTGAACCGAAAATTTTCGAAAAGATCGATAAGTTTATGCTTCCAGGCGATTACATTGCAATGCGGCTGACCGGCGATGCTGTGACGACACTTTCCGGTTTGTCAGAAGGAATACTCTGGGACTTCAAAGCCAACTCACCTGCCCAATTTTTACTTGATCATTACGGAATCAGCAAAGATATGATTCCTCCAATCGTCCCAACATTTGGAGAGCAAGGCCGTCTGACCGAAAGTGCCGCAAAAGAGTTTGGCTTAGCAAAAGGAACTCCGGTCTCCTATCGCGCCGGCGACCAGCCGAATAATGCACTCTCGTTAAATGTAATGGAGCCAGGCGAAATTGCAGCAACTGCTGGAACATCCGGTGTTGTGTATGGTGTAAGTGATACACTTAAATACGATCCGGCATCCCGTGTTAACTCATTTGCTCATGTTAATCACAAAGCTGATGCACGTCGTATCGGAGTGCTACTTTGTATCAACGGAACCGGAATAGCAAACAGCTGGATGCGGCGCATGACGGGCCAGCAATCTGTAGGTTACGCTCAGTTAGATGCGCTTGCATCAAATACACCTGTTGGAGCCGACGGAATCATCTGTCTTCCATTCGGTAATGGCGCTGAGCGGATGCTTGAAAATCGCGATACTGGTGCTCACCTGCTCAACCTCCAGTTCAATACACATTCGCAGGCTCACCTCACTCGTTCCGTCCATGAAGGGATTGCGTTTTCATTCAACTATGGTTTAAATATTATGCATGAGATGGATATGAAGCCAAAAGTTATGCGTGCTGGTCAAGCAAATCTATTCCTCGGGCCGATTTTCCGTGAGACACTTGCACAGATTGCTGGTGTCACTATTGAGCTCTATAATACGGACGGCTCGCAGGGTGCTGCACGCGGTGCAGGATTAGGTGTGAAGCATTACAAATCACGTGAAGAAATGTTCAAAGGTCTTGAACGTTTGAAAGTTATTGAGCCGAAAAGTGCGAATGCAGCTAAATACACCGAGTTGTACGAAAAATGGGCTTCTGCACTCAACCGGATTCTCCAAACAAAAAGCTAAACACTCTACGGAATATCGATTTGCAGTTGTACCATTCTCAGGTGACCGTCACCGTTTCAAGCAAGTGTATAGAAGGTGAGGTCACCTCTTTATATATAAGTACGCAAGCCTGCATGACTGCATCATGCAGGCTTGCTGTATGTGCGGCGGACAGGTGAAGATGTGATTCGGCGCCAAAGGTCGCTTACGCTCCAAAGCTTCAGCGATGGAGCGCGCGTAAGCATCTGACCCAAATTTATCAAGCAATCCTTTTGTCTGGAAAACGTACGAGTACAATCTTTCCATGCCCTGAGACGAATGACTGAGATTGCTATGTGATGTCATGGCTTTGTCTGTTTAGTGATCGCCGTTTCGTGCGACAGAAAAAACAAATGGATGGCTTGTTCATCTGATCAGAGGCAGAAGCAAACTCCCACACATTATGAACTATCGAATAATTGAGGCAATGCGAAAATCTTGATTCTGGATTTCTTTGGTGCTTTCATTTTCTTTTCTCCCTAATATTTTTCCGGAAATATCTACCACTATTTTTATTGATTCTTCTGGGAATAAAGGGTATTATTAATTGATAATAGTAATCATACCGTTTCAATTTAGCATTTTTCTAGAGAGGGGGCAGGAATAACTAATGAAAAAATTAACAATTGTTGATGTTGCTAATAAAGCGGGGGTTTCAAAGGGAACCGTTTCTGCTGTCATCAATGCCAAAAACACAGTCGAGCCTAGTACGAGAGATCATATATTAGAAGTGATGAAAAAATTAAACTTTCGTCCCAAAGGCGTTGCGAGGAATTTGAAAAATGGTTTTCAAGATAAGAGCATTGGAATCATTATCAAGGATTTGAATTATCCATTTTATACTTCAGTCGCTACTGGTGCAAAGGAGTATGCAAGCAGCAAAGGGTATTCTGTGATCATTACGAGTTCAGATGATGATCATAAATGCGAAAAGAAATTTTCTCATCTTTTTTCTGCAAAAGATATCAAAGGCACGATTATGGCTCCGACAGTAGAAGGGGCGGCGGAAATCGACCATCTATTTAAGTTGAAAATGATTAATTACCCTTTTGTTTTATTGGAGGCAGTAAAAGGAATACAGGCGAACGTTGTTGCAATAGATAATATAAAGGCAATTAAGATGGCAGTTAAATATTTAATTGATAGTGGCCATAAAAAAATTGTACATTTTGCAGGTCCTCCACAATCCTCGCATACCCAAGAGCGGATTGAAGGTTTTCGACATGCGTTTAGTGAGAGCACGCTGGTCTTTTGCGATGATATGATTGTGTCTGTTGGTTCTCGTTATGATGAAAGTTTCAATAAAACCATAGATTATTTTAAAAATAAAAAACGTGAAGATTATCCGACTGCTATTGTTTGTTTCAATGATCAACAGGCTCTTGCAGTTATGATAGCTCTTAAAGAGTTAGACATCCGCGTGCCTGATGATATATCTATTGTTGGCAATGATGATATTTATTATGCCAAAATATATCCGGTCCCATTGACAACAATACGAGCGCCTCAGTATGAAATAGGCAGAAGGGCGGCAGAAATTTTAATACGGAACATTGAATCCTCAACGATACTTCCAACCGAACAAGTTGTTTTAGAGACTGAATTTATTATCAGGGATTCGACTAGAGTGTTGAATACTTGAGATTCGTATTGTGCCGGTTACACCTACAATCAATCCGCTATCCATTGTAAGTGGGGTATTTGACATTACCACTCAAAAGATCTTATGGGTCAAATGGGGAACCAAATTAATTTGATGAGTGGTTTGCTGACTTTTATCGGTATACTGACTGTGGGCATCTCAACAAGGATGGAAATTAGAGGCTTAATAGAGGAATCGGAGAGGTTCTGATAAGAATATAAGGCATGTGAGATAATGGTTCGTATGGGTAGCATTCTCATAACGCGTTGTTAATAAATTTGAGGATTCTTGCCTTTTATCGATTATCTTCATTATGCAACCATATCGTAGAATTGAAATCTTAAAATTCTTTCTTGACATGGAGTACAAATATTTGTACAATTAAAACGGTTCAATAATAATTTGAACTCATAAACTACGATAAAGCATTCTCGCAGAAATCAATGCAAAAGTGAATTATGTACTTTTCGAATGTAACTACATTAAAAAAATAATCAAATCAATAGATAGAAGGAATAAATATAATGAACAAATATTTCCCAAAAGTCGAGAAGCCAATATCTTACGAAGGTAAGGATTCAAAGAATCCTCTGGCTTTTAAGTACTATAACAAAAACCAAAAAGTTGGCAACAAAACGATGGCAGAACATCTTCGTTTTTCAGTTGCATTCTGGCATACAATGATGGGCAACGGTTCTGATATGTTCGGAGGCCCAAGTTTTGAAAGAGAATGGCGGAAATCTTCAGATCCGATGCAACGAGCGAAAGATACATTAGAAGCAAATTTTGAGTTCTTACAAAAGTGCGGTATAGATTATTACTGCTTCCATGATCGAGATATCGCGCCTGAAGGTGAGACTTTTACTCAGACGTGCAAGAATTTGGAGGCCATGGTTGAGGTGGCAAAGAAGCTTCAAAAAGAAACCGGCGTGAAATTGTTATGGGGTACTGCAAATTTATTCAGCAACGCAATTTATTCACAAGGTGCCGGATCAAGTCCTAATGCACACGTGATGGCCACTGCAATAGCACAAGTGAAAAATGCAATCGATGCAACAAAAGAACTCGGCGGCGAAAATTATGTATTCTGGGGCGGACGCGAAGGGTACGAAACATTGATAAATACAGATTTGAAAAAAGAAGCAGAGAAGATGGCTCGATTCTTCCATATGGCTGTAGATTATAAAAAGAAGCTCGGTTTTAAATGCCAATTTCTTATTGAACCCAAACCGTGCGAGCCAACAAAGCATCAATATGATGCAGATGCAGCAACGACATTAAACTTCTTGAGAGAATTTGATTTATTCGATGACTTCAAATTGAATATCGAAGCAAACCATGGTACTCTGGCTGGCAGTACATTCGAACATGAACTTGCTGTTGCTTCAGCTGCGGGAAAGTTAGGAAGTGTCGATGCAAACAGAGGCGATCTGCTGCTTGGCTGGGATACAGATCAGTTCCCAACCGACATCTACAGCACAACAATGGCGATGTTAGTTATATTAAATCAAAACGGCCTTGGTACTGGTGGATTGAATTTTGATGCAAAAGTACGTCGCGGTTCAAATGATCCTATAGATCTTTTCTATGCACATATCGGTGGAATGGATGCATTTGCAAAAGGCCTCTTAGTTGCTCATCAAATGATCCAAGATAAAGCATTAAGCAAATTCATCGAAGAAAGATACAGCAGCCACAATTCTGGCATAGGTCAACAGATTATGTCTGGCAAGATTAGCATGGAAGAAGTAGATAAATGGGTTCGTAACGAAAAGAATCCAGTTCTACAAAGTGCTCGACAGGAAATGCTAGAGAATATTATTAATTCATATATTTTCTAAATGGTGAGAGAGCGGAATCCCAAAAGGATTCCGCTCTCATTGTATAAAACAACACCAAAGTCTGATCGTTCAATCGCAGAAAATCATAGATAGAACAAAATGAAAAACTTCAATAGGCAAATGTGCTTATTCTTTACTTTAAAAGCTAAGTAGGTTCGTTATTATGATCGGTGATAAATATGATGACCAACCTGCGTTGAAGGATATATTTAAAGACGACTTCTATATTGGTGTTGCCCTCAGTCTGAATCAGATTTCCGGCAAAGAGCCAGATGCCATTGCCCTTGTGGAAAAGCACTTCAATAGCATCACTCCGGAAAATATTCTAAAATGGGAAGAGGTTCATCCAGAACTGAATAGATACAATTTCGAAGCAGCAGACCGTTATGTGGCTTTTGGTGAAAAGCACAAAATGCACATAATCGGTCACACTCTCGTCTGGTTCCATCAGACGCCGGACTGGGTGTTCCAGGACGAGTTGGGCAAACCTATAACCCGTGAAGCGTTGCTTGAACGAATGAAAGATCACATCTTCACCGTGATGGGGCGCTACAAGGGTCGAATCCACGGCTGGGATGTTGTCAACGAAGCAATCATGGCGGACGGGGGATTCCGAAAGTGCAAATGGCTTGAAATTATCGGCGAAGACTATTTACTCAAGGCTTTTGAATACGCCCGTCAAGCCGACCCCAACGCTCAACTCTATTATAATGAGTATGATTTTGAGGAGCGACCCAAATGCGAAGCTGTCATTCGGCTTATTCAAAATCTGCAGTTAAAAGGCGTCCGCATAGATGGCATTGGTATACAGGGACACTGGTTCTTAGACTGGCCAAGTATCGAGGAAGTTGAAACCTACATTCTGGCTCTTTCCAAATTAGGCGTAAAGCTGATGGTTACGGAAATGGACATAAGCGTGCTTCCTTTTTATCCCGTTGATTCCAAAGCTGTGGACATCTCCTCCTTCGATGCCGAATGGCAGGAGAAGAACAATCCGTATCGCGATGTTCTACCGGATTCCGCTCAAAAAGATCTGGCAAAGCGATATGCTGAATTATTTTCGCTATTTCGTAAGCACCGAGACAAGTTCAGCCGGGTTACACTTTGGGCTGTGCACGACGGCCAATCTTGGCGTAGTTACCTGCCCATAAAAGGAAGGAAGGATTATCCCATGTTGTTTGACCGTCACTGTAAACCGAAGCCAGCTTTGAATGCAGTCATTAAAATAGTTCAAGATTAAAATCGTTGAAGTATAAACTGTAAGTTAAATAACTTGATGGAAGAATATCATAAGGAACTTAGTGTGGAAAATAATAAAGATATCGAAATAATAGCTGCGGGGCATACTTGCCTTGATTTAATACCTGCTTTTACAATTGATGGTAAAGTAGATAAGCTTACAGATGTCCTTGTACCCGGTAAAATGATTAATATGGGTGAATGCGTCGTTGTTGGTGGTGGCCCTGTTACAAATGCCGGCGTATCCATCAGACGGCTCGGCGTAAAAACCGAATTAATCGGAAAAGTCGGTATGGATGATTTTGGAAGACAGATCCTTGATTGGTATGAAAAAAATGAAGGTCATTTTCAAGGAATTAAATCTGTTAAAGGCGAATCAACTTCATACACAATTGCGATT
Source organism: Bacteroidota bacterium (assembly GCA_050015675.1). GTDB lineage: Bacteria > Bacteroidota > Ignavibacteria > UBA10030 > UBA10030 > Fen-1298. The sequence continues at coordinate 53,680 of JBEKAY010000007.1, forward strand.
TGCATACCTGGAATAGACAGGTTCTATTTACATCATTGCGGTGCGAATGACACATTTGGTTATGAAGACATGAATTTTGACCTTGTGAAGCGTTCTAAATTAATGCTTTTTGGATATCCGCCTTGGATGAGCAAGCTGTATGAGAACACGGGCAAAGAATTAACAAAAATTCTTAAGAAGACAAAAGAACTGGGAACAACAACTGCACTTGACCTTTCACTTCCCGATGTTAATAGCCGTGCCGGCCAGGTTAACTGGAAGGAAATTTTAAAGGACTGGATTCCACTGTCGGATATTATGGTGCCAAGCGCAGAAGAGATTTTGTATTTCCTCCATAAAGAAAAGTTTCTCGAGAAAAAAGCCAAGCTTGGCCCAAAAGAAACAGTACTCGATCATATGACAGAAAAAGAAGTTTCCGATCTGGGAAGTGATATGCTAAAGATGGGTACTGCAATAGCGATGGTTAAATGCGGTAACAGAGGACTCTATGTACGCACTGCCGGTAAGGATCGCCTATCAAAGCTCGGTGAAGCGGGTTGTTCTAATCTTGATAACTGGGCAAATAGAGAACTTTGGTTCCACGTTTATGAGGAAGAGAAATTTGTAGGCGCTTTAGGTTCAGGCGATTCTGCAATTGCAGGGTTCCTCTCCGCTTTTGTCAAAGGAAATTCGATTGAAAATTGTCTCCGATACGCGAATGCTGCAGGAAGTATGAACGTTACAGTTCCCGATGGGCTTTCCTGGAATAAAGGATTCGACGATTTAACAAAACGTATTAAAGCTGGATGGAAAACAAAAGAGGTAAAAATTAATGAGGCTGGCTGGAAGAAAGAACATGAATTCTGGGTCGGACCTAATAATAGCGGTAAATGGGAATCATAAACAAGAAAAACAGGAGATAAAAATGGTAAAGAAGAACAATGCGAAAAGAGATGCATTTATATCAAAGTTATTAGCAAAGATGACTTTGGAAGAAAAAGTCGGCCAGCTTTTAACGTTCACACGGCGTGGCGCGATGTTAACTCCGAGCACCATCGAACAGATCACAAGATTGCATTGCGGTGGCCTTTGTCTTGAACCATACGCTGTCGAGACGTGCAAGAATCTTTACTGGGGCAATTCCCAGATCGATAAAAATTTTAAAAAGCCCGCCGACTATTTTACAATTGCAAATAACTATTTTGCAGGCAAATCTTTTGGCATTAGCATAACACCGGAAGATTATACGAAGGATTTGAATAAACTGCAGAAGCTGGCTATGGGCAGACGAGTTGGAATTCCTCTCCACATGACGATCGACTTCGAAGGTGATTTCAAGAATGATTATATGTCAGGTGGTATCAGACAGTTTCCGTCTCCGATGGGTATGGCGGCAATTGGCGATCCAAAGACGACATATCAAATCGGTTTGACAATTGCAAAGCAATTAAGCAATATCGGTGTTACACAAATGTATTCGCCGGTGTGCGATGTAAATATCAATCCTAGAAATCCTGAGATAGGAATCAGATCTTTTAGTGACGATCCTGAGACTTGCGCGAAACACGTTGTTGCTATCATAAAAGGTTTCCAGGATGGTGGAATAGCGGCGACCGGAAAACACTTCCCCGGAAGAGGCGCTTCAGATACCGATGCTCATGATGTACTGGAAGTAATAAAAGCTGATAAGCAAAGGATGCAGGAAGTTGAATTATATCCATTCCAAGCCGCGATAGCAGCGGGAGTAAAAGCGATTATGACTGGGCATTCAATTTACCCGGCATACGATGAAAAATATCCCACGACGTTATCGGAAAAAATTATTAAGGGACTTTTGAGAGAAGAGCTTGGATTTGATGGAGTCATAGTTACCGACGCGATCGGTATGGCCGCAATCCTCAAACAATGGCCGCTTCCACAAGCATGCGCTATGGCAATAAAAGTAGGATGTGATACGATACTTTTGAAAGCTGACGATGAATCGCGATCGCAATGTTTCTTCGGAGTAAAGACGGCTGTTGAGAGTGGTGAAATTCCTGAAGAGAGACTCGAAGAAGCTGTAACACATCTTTTAAGAATGAAATATGATCAAGGTTTGTTTGAAACAGCCGGAAAGAAAGATCCTAAAAAAGCCCAGACATATGCGATGAGCCGGCCGGTTATTAATTTTTCAATGGAAGTTGCTAAAAAAGCATTGATCGTCATGCGCGACGATAAAAAAATGCTGCCTTTGAATCCCAAGGAGAAGATGCTGGTTATCGAGCAGCGCATCCCGTATGAATTCTGTGGGAAAGATCCCTATATGCATCAGCATATGTTCTGCGAGGATATGGTGGAATATACGTCAAATTTGATTCTGGCTGATACAGACTTTGCTGCGCACGAAGATGAATTTGAAGAGTGCCTTGAACTTGCTAAACAGGTAGACACTGTTGTTATGACAAACTATTATGCCAGAATTGTAAAAACTGGTAATAACATGTTGCTTGTCAAGAAACTCAAAGAAATGGGTAAAAAAGTAGTTGTTGTGACAAATTACCCGTATGTCAATGGCACAACAAATGAAGCCGATGTTGTGGTCTGCAATTTCAGCGCAACACCCGATTCAATAAAGGCCGCAGTTGGAGTATTGTTTGGGAAAATCAAGCCTTCAAACAAAACCAAACTGCCAATAAGCCTTGGTATTCAGAAAGAGGCTTCTGTAAAAAAACCGTTACCAAAGAAAAATACTTCGCTTGATTTGTCGTATTGTTAATTAGAATCGCTTTAAATAACCTTTCGCATGCGAGGTGCATGCGGAAGGTTAAAAAGCGTCTTGTGCAAGATAAGCAGCTGTATCAGAATATACCGCTCCATCAACAAATCTGACGAATGCCAGGCTTGGTACAAAAATATATCAATTGAAGAAGAATTTATATGCCAAAACCCTATAGTTTGAAAATAAACGACATTTTTACAATTTCAGGCGCACAAATATCTGAAATTTATGTCAAGAATAAAATGACGGTTCATTTTCAGGGAATGTCAAAAACCCTACAGTTTCCTCATACAATCGCCCTTCAGGGTGCTCCTACCTGTTCGATAGGTATATCCCCTGAGGGTCTCTATAATAGAGTGAACGATGCCGGCAGATTGATCTTGATAAATCAGAATGCAATTCAATTTGCTTCTGCACCATTTATTCGTGTGGGAGATAGCAAAGCAGTTATGCTTACAACAAGAGACCCGAAAGCGGTCGAGGGTCCTGACGATGTGCCTGCCCTGAAAAATTATTATCACCCTGCGATTTCTGAAAAGCGAACTTCGATTTCGATCGCTACGCCTTTAGCAGAATTAGCATATAAATTAGGGAAAGTTCACGTGACAAGAAGATTGATTTCACCTTTCTTGTCTGGAAATGTTCAGGCGTTAATGCCTATCGGTGTAGAGGAGTATGAAGTAAAAAATACTTCAAACCAACATCAACAAATTACTCTCATAATTCCCAAACCATCCTTAGTAAATCTTCAGGAGAAGGAATTAAAACCAACGGACCAGGACACTGTCTATGTATGTTCAGCGCCTGTAAAAGGCCATGTACATGCAGATTTTAAGTTCGCAGGTATGAGGGGAGTGGTCATGGGAAGCAAGGAATCCGCAGATAGAATGGTTATTGCTGTGCCCGAAATGAGTGGTGTGGAAATAGATACACAACCTTGTTTCTGCTTGAACAGGCTTAAACAGGATTTGTTGTTGAATGATAACGGAAGTTTTTATGAAAAGAGAATGCCTATTCTAAAGCAAGATTATGGAGCAGCCATCAGTCTTACTTTTTCATTAAAACCAGAAGAGACGATAAAAATACCTTTTGCCATCGCTTTAGATTTTCCGCAGCAAAAATTTATTGACGGAAAAACTTTTGAGCGTAAATATGTCAAAAGTTTCAAGGATAAAGAAACCAGAGCCGTTGATATGGCAAAAGTTGCCATGGATAATTATTCTACCTGGCTTAACCATACTACAGCAATTCAAACCAGAATATTTGAAGATATACTTAAGAACCCTTCCTACAAGAATGATAAGAATGGTGCATTAAGATTGACAAGGTTGATATTAAATGAATTCAGTTTTCCTTTATCAAATGCTGCAGTTTGGATTGAAGACGAAAACGGCAATGATGCTGCCAGGTTCCTGGAATGTTTTGATTACGCTTATATTGATCCCTCGGATGTCGATTGGTATTCCATGGTCTTGCTTGTACTCTTTCCTGATGTTGAAAAAGGACTCTGTCAAGGATTTATCAACTCGATTCTGGCAGAAGATCTCAGAGAACGTTATTACCATTATCATTCTTCTTTTGTCGAAGCAAGAAAACATTTTCTGGAACATCCTGAGGAATACGAAGGCAAGTCGTTGATTCAGATAAAAGATGCTATCAAAGTTAAAGGGAGCGTTTCGCATGATTTAGGCGCTTTACCGAAAGGCCATGCTTTGCGTAATGTCAGCGATTATGCATGGTACAATGATAATTACTGGGTAGATCTTTTCCCCAAGCTGGCAATGAGAGTTCTGCGTAATGTTAAATTTTTAGGTGATACAGAATTTTTAAAGAAGAATTGGCAGACGCTTAAATTTGGATTTGATTTTTTACAAAAGCATGATTTAGACGGAGACGGCATCCCCGAAGGTAATCCCCATGAAGTTAAAAATACATTTGATAATTTAACTTTGTTCGGAGTTGACAGTTACGATGCGACTACCTTCATGGCTGGCTGTCAAGCAATGAAAGTCATGGCCGATATGATGCAAGACGAACCGGCAAAAAAGCAATACGAAACAAGTTTTGAAAAAGCTTCTACGGCTTTTGAGAAATTGTGGAGAGATAAGAAGAATAAAAAAGGCACAAGATTGCAGTATTACGTCACATGCTATGACACAGTTACAAGAAAAACAAACACAGATGTCTGGACTAATCAATTGGATGCTTTGTGGTATTTGATTGCGATAGGGGAAGAGCCCTTCATATCTGATGATAGAGCCAAGAAAATTCTCAAGACAATTTATAAGAATAACCGTACAACTATGGGCTGGGCAATGTGCCGGACAGAAAATGGAGAAGCAGTAGAATCAGAACAGGGACAAGATGTCTATACGACATCAAATTATGTCTTTGCACAGCTTCTTGATTATTACGGCATGGTCAGAGAGAGTAAAGAAGTATATAAAGCGATGGATAAGGTTGTCTTCGAGTATGCCAATTCTTTGATAACTCCGGACAACCTTAGGGCTGAGTTAGAAAAAGAAGAAGGAGAATTGACCAAAGGGCCTCATTATATAGTAGCTGCATATCCCAGACCGGGTGCAGTATTGACGCAAATGGTTATGCAATATATTAAGGGCATTCAAAAGCAGACTGGCAAAATAAAAATCGACTCTCAGCAATTGAAATCTTATGTAACTGATTTATTTTTAAAATAATCCTTTTTTCCAGAGGTCTCTGTAACTATTGTGATTAAATAAAGATCAGTGCTTCAAAGATAATACGAAATGTTTACAATGTTGTTATAAGAAATCAATACAGGCAAGTTAATTTTCCTACCGCTCGGCAGAAAAAAATATATAATAAAGATAGATAATACCACACAGATAAACGAGGTATATTTTGCAATCAAACTCACAAAAACTTTCTTTCGTTGAAAAAGCGGGTTATAGCGCTGCTGATGCTGCTGCAAATTTTGTTTTTATGACGATGATCCTTTTCCAGACGAATTTCTATACGGATGTCTTTGGCATTACTGCGGGTGCTGCGGCAACGATTCTTTTAGTTGCTCGGTTATGGGACGCTTTTGCCGATCCAATTGTTGGTGTACTTGCCGATCGTACAAACACACGCTGGGGAAAATTTCGACCTTGGGTTCTATTTACGGCACTGCCATGGTGTATCGTGATGGTGCTGGCGTACACGACGCCCAAAGGTTGGGGCATGACCTCGATGATTATATATGCTGCCATCACTAACATTTTAATGATGAGCATCTATTCTATGAACAATATGCCGTACGCAGCACTTGGTGGAGTCTTGACCGGCGATGTCAATGAACGTGCTAAGCTTAACTCCTACCGGTTCTTCGCAGTGAATGCAGCACAATTTATTGTGGGCGGTTTCACTCTGCCGTTGATTGCCAAATTCGCAGTTGGGCATGACAAGCAGTACGGCTGGCAAATGACCATGATTATTTGGGCTGTTGTATGTTTCTTCCTATTCCTCATTACATTCGCTACAACAAAAGAACGCATTAAACCCCAGCCCTCTCAAAAATCTTCACCGAAAGAAGATTTTATCAATTTGCTGAAGAACAATCCGTGGAAAGTAATGTTTTTCATGACCCTGGTGCATTTTGCGATTCTCTCGTTCAGAGGTGCTGCACTTTATAATTATTATCATCATTTTGCTGACAAAGCTGCGCTATATGATTGGGTACAGAGCTTGGGTTTAACTGCACCTGCACTCGCTCCCGGTGCTCCTACACCTGGTGGTATTCTTGAATGGCTCAATTACATAGTTCATGGAGATAAGACAAACCTTGCAAGTTCGAATGTTGCCGATGTTGCTAACAGTATTATCAACATGATCGGAACCGGCGTCACCATGATTGTCATCATCCTCTCACCACCTCTTGCTAAGAAATTTGGTAAAAAGGCGGTTGCGATTGGCGGGTTCGGTCTTGCGAGCATCGGAACACTTGCTTTCTATTTGCTTGGTCCAACGAATATTACCGGCATGATCGTGCTGACAATTCTTATCGCGATAGCGTATGCTCCAACCGTTCCATTAATTTGGGCGATATATGCGGATGTGGCGGACTACTCCGAATGGAAGACGGGACACCGCTTTACGGGAATCGTTTTTGCGACTATTGGTTTTGCCTTAAAAGGTGGTTTGGCGCTTGGCTCTTCTTCATTCCTTTGGATAATGGCTGGCTTGTTCAATTATACCACCCAGATGCCTGATGCGCCTCAAGCGATTGAGGGTTTCCGCGCATGCAGCGGGATCGTTGTCGGCATTATGTTCGCAATATGCACTCTTTTATTGATGGCTTACCAGATCAATAAAAATATGACAATCCAGATGGCTGACGAGTTAGCCGAACGCAGGAAAAAATTCGCATCTTGAGCTCGATGAGCTGAAGCATTATGAAAAAGAAACTCATAATGTGATGAATACATTTGACAGCAAATATACAAAGGAGTTAATGGGATTTCAGCGCATTACACTAAAACTCAGATATGTTGAGAATGTCTTCTTGAATATTATGACTGAAAATAACTTGCTTTTTACAATTTAAAAGTGATATTATAGTGTGTAATTCTTCCCGGGGGGGCGAGGATTTAACAGAAGTCATTCTGTATGTTATTTGTGATAGTGTGAAATCGTTTTTAATATACAAATCAGATAACTCTTTAATAACCTATTAGGTGATGTGAAATGTCGCAGCCGGAAAAACTTCCTATTAAAGAAAAAGTCGGTTACGCTCTGGGCGACACCGCAGCAAATCTTATTTTCCAAACGATGGTCATGTTTCAGTTGGTATTTTATACCGACACATTTGGTATATCTGCTATTGCCGCTGGTACTTTATTGGTTGTTGTCCGTTTCTGGGATGCGATTTTCGACCCTATTATGGGAGTCATTGCTGATCGTACAAAAACCCGGTGGGGTAAGTTTCGTCCATGGGTTCTTTGGACTGCGATACCGTTTGGCATAATGGGTTTTCTGACATTTCTAACACCGGATTTAAGTGTCAGCGGTAAATTGATATATGCGTATATTACTTACATCGTTTTGATGATGGTATATTCCGCAAACAATTTGCCGTATTCTGCATTAAGTGGAGTTATGACGGGTAACTTGAGCGAACGGACGAGTCTGTCGTCATATCGTTTTGTATTTGCGATGATAGCGCAGCTGATTGTTCAAGGTTTGGCGTTGCCGATGGTGCATTACTTTGGACAAGGAAACAGTGCAATAGGTTATCAGTGGACGATGGGGATTTTTTCAGCCTTCGCAGTTATCTTCTTCTTTATCACCTTTACAACAACCAAAGAACGAATCCAACCAAACCCCGCTCAGAAAGCATCAGTAAAACAACATTTCGCAGATCTTACAAAAAACGGACCATGGAAAGCGATGTTTGCTTTGACAATTATTCTTTTTATAACGCTTTCGATGCGCGGCAGTGTAGTGCTGTATTATTTCAAATATTATGTGGGTCAAGAAGATTTGTTTAGTCTTTTCAATGTGCTGGCAACGATCTCCACGATTATTGGTATCTTCTTCTCTAAAGGGCTTGCAATGCGCTATGGTAAGCGGAATGTTTTCATCAGTGGGCTTTCCGTGACAACGATATTTACTGCGCTCTTTATATTCCTTCCACCTGATGCTGTAAAATTGATTTTTATTACAGAGATCCTTCGTCAGTTTGCATACGGCTTCACCATTCCGCTGCTCTGGGCAATGATGGCAGATGTTGCTGATTTTTCAGAGTGGAAAAACCAGCGCCGTGCAACAGGGATCGTTTTCTCGGCAATTGTATTTGCTTTGAAAGCAGGACTAGGTTTTGGCGGCGCGATTACCGGTTATATGCTTTCTCTTTATGGTTACGTGCCAAATGTTGCCCAGACAGCTTCTTCTCTGGATGGGATCCGCTATACGATGAGTATTTTCCCTGCAATTACATTCGGTATTTGTGTCGTCTGTCTCTTCTTCTATCGAATTAATAAACAGGTAGAGATCCAAATCACTAATGAACTTGCAGAGCGGCGAAAAAGTTATTAGTATAAGTACATGAGGTCAGCAAATAGGGCGAACCATAGATTAAATGTACCATTCGTTCACCTTGCACGTAGTAGTAAGTAGACCACAAAACAAAAAATATTTTTTCGAAGAACTCGCTTAGTCTAATCACATCAGATCAAAAGGAGGAAAAAATGTTTATTGGCAATACTTGTTTTCGTGGCACATTAATGTGTGCATTTCTCTTGGCATTATTTTTTATCGTTCAACCTTTGTCTGCAGCAGGATCTGGTTCGTTGAAAGGGAGTGTGCTTGACAAGACAAGTGGAGAGCCCCTGATCGGCGCTAATATCATTATCCAAAACACCAGTTTAGGTGGTGCTGCGGATGTTGATGGAAATTTTGAGATAAAATTGATCCCTGTCGGTAATTGGAAAGTAAGAGTTTCTTGTATCGGTTATGTTCCAGTTATTCGTGATGTGACCATTGTTGAAAACGAAACATTGAAAGAGGAATTTAAGTTAGTTGCTCAAGCAATAGAAGGTGAAGTAGTTACCGTTACAGCTCAAGCACGCGGTCAGGTGCAGGCAATCAACCAACAGATTTCTTCAGATAAAATCGTCAGCATTGTTTCGGAAGCGAGGATTCAGGAGTTGCCTGACTTCAACGCGGCAGCAGCAATAGGCCGTCTGCCAGGTGTTTCGACTCTTCAAAGTTCTGGCGAAGACAATAAAGTTGTAATCAGGGGTTTAGCTCCTCAGTACAATGCAGTCGCTATCGGTGGAATTTCACTCGCAGCAACAGGAAGCAATCAGATAGGTACGACTTCACAAGGCGGCGCATACGTCACATCCGGTACAACTAATAATGACAGAAGCGTTGACCTTACCATGATAACTTCTTATATGATCCAGTCGATCGAGGTCTATAAAACACTGACTCCAGATATGAATGCAGATGCCCTCGGCGGTTATGTTAATATGAATTTACGGGAAGCTCCATCTGGAGTTCACGGTGACTTTTTGTGGCAGTCCGGTTATACGGAAAAGACCAACAATTATGGCAACTATAAGGCAATAGCTTCCATCAGTAATCGTTTCTTTGACGATCGCCTCGGTGTTTATGTTCTCGCAGACGGGGAACAATACGATCGTAACTCAGACAACATGAATGCTCAATACGCTATTACCAACCACGATATTGGTGCAAATGGATATGAGACTGTTGATGTACAGAATATAGCACTCAATCGCCATATAGAAACGAGAAAGCGTTACGGAGGAAACGTGATCTTAGACTACACATTACCCTCTGGCTTTATTAAATCTGTCAATATATTCAGCAGGTTGAATTCAATTTCTCGAGACTATCGAACAATCTTAAACTATGATAATAAATCACTCGACTTTTCATACTGGGAGCAAAACAGCAATACTGATCTTGCAGTGAATTCTTTAGAACTGCAAAACGATTTTGGGTTTATGTCGGCGAATTTGAAAGCTGCTAATTCATATTCCGCAAACAATTCCCCTAACTCGCCTTTTTACCAATTCTCGCAAACGTCAGGGGTCACGAAGGCGCCAGATAATACAATTCCCGATAGTCTGACTACCCTGGCATCTTTTTTAGGTGCGAACAACACTTTATTGAATACGCTAAGTTTATTTGAAACCCATTATAAGGAGGTCAATCAAACATATAAGGGCGACTTCAAAATTCCTTTCAGAGTATCGGCTTTCTCGGGTTACTTTAAATTTGGCGGTGAGTATCAACATAAAGAAAATTCCACTGATCAGAATACACCATATACTAATTTATCCCTCGGCGGTGGAGCTATTAATAATTTAGAGGTGACTAGTACCCTTATAAATTTTCCGCAATTGAAATTTGACTCTACAAAAAACCGTTTCGCGGCATATAATTTTCCTTCGCCCGACTCGACGAAACTTCTGAACAGCTTTTTAGGCGGCCGATTTGGAAAACTTTTTTGGGTGCCTGACCCGCGTGTACTGAATGCGATACTTCATATGATAGCGGAAGACCCTGCGTATAACGGAAACCAAAATGGGGGATGGCAAAATGGACGTTATCAGACCATGCCCAACGACTATGACTATATTGAAAATTATTATGCCACATACTTAATGGCGGAGTTGGACTTTGGTTCGGCACTTTCGATAATAGGCGGTGCACGCTATGAAGAAGACCACATGTCATATTTTGCACATAACTTGGATGATAAACGCAATCCCAGTCCGCTCGTTCAAACTTATAGAGATACCACAGTTTATCCAAAAAATCATTACTTGCTTCCAATGGTGCAGGCAAAGTATAACCTGGCTGACTGGAGTGATATACGCTATTCCTATAGTCAAACACTCGCGCGGCCATCTTATACCCAACTTTCACCGCATTATTCTATGGATTATAGTGAAAGCAATATAAATGCGGGGAATCCGAATCTTAAACCGGCACATTCATATAACCACGATCTTTATCTTACCTTTCATAGCAACGATTTAGGCCTCTTATCCATAGGAGGATTTTACAAGACTATATCGGACTTTTCCTATTCCACACAATACTATTTGCTTGCAAATAATCCGGCTGGATTTTTTAACCTGACGTCATTTTTTCCTACGCCGAAGAACCAAGCGAATATATACACTTTCATAAATACTCCCTACGATGCTTTTGTGAAAGGTATCGAAGCAGATTTTCAGACGAGGTTCTGGTATTTACCGGCGCCATTTAATGGTGTGGTTCTTAGTATCAACTATACGCATATTTCGTCGAAAGCGACATATCCATACATGGATATTAGAACTATTCGCAATCCAAACGGTAATAACCCAAGATTCATCACCTTTTTACTTGATAGTACACGGACCGGTCGCTTGATTAACCAGCCGAATGATTTAGGGAATGCTTCCATTGGTTACGACTACAAGGGATTTTCCGGGAGAGTATCGTTCAACTTCGTGGGAAATGCTGTCAGTGGTATTGGAAACTTTCCAGAGCAAGATGGTTTTACTAAAAACTATTATCGAGTTGATGCTTCAATCAGGCAAATGTTGCCCTGGGCTGGCCTTCAATTGTTTCTCGATATACAAAACATCAACGATGCCAATAATATTTCAACCCAACAATCAATCGGCGGTTTCACTTCTGAAAATAATTACGGTCTGGTTGCAAATCTGGGAGTTAGGTTTACGTTATAGAAGAACTTTTACATAGAGCACGGACGAACTTCGCTCGATATAAGAATCGAGAGCATATCCTCATCGGCTCACCAACGAAAGGGGGAATGAAAATTTCAATACTACGATGAGCATGCGTATTATTTTTTTTATACTATTATTATATTTCAAATCACAAGGAGAGATAACATGAAGAATTGTATTTATGTATTGCTTTGTATAGCAGTTATTCTTCCGGTATCGCTGTACGGACAGACGGTCGTGGCCGTTCACAGCGACGATGCCAGCGGAGGGAATCTGAATAGAGCTATCGCTGCCGCCATTGCCAGCAATACTCTCTCCACCACCGTTTTCCAATTGGATGCATCAGGATATTACCTTCTTACCGGCCCAGTGACCACTCCAGCCGGAACAACGCTTACGATAACTGCACCGGATCCGGGTAACACACCAGCCACAGCGTTGCCTATAATAATGGGGCTTGCCGGTGGCGGTGTAACATGGAGATATAACTTCGACGTCTTCGGAGACATTTCTCTGAAGAACGTCTGGTTGTTGTATGCGAGCACGACCCCCGCGCAATTAGGTACAATGAGTCTTGAGATCGACAATGACAGCACGCGCAATAAGAATATCGCCAACTTCGAGGGTGTTATCTTTGATTATTCTTCCAATGGTTGCGTAGAGCAAAGAAGTACTCATTTAACCGCAACATTTAAGAATTGTTATTTCCGTAATTGCATTGACCAGCACTTGCGATACTACGGCAGGGCTCTTACCTTTCCTTTTCAAAGCACCACGTACCATACCGATAGTGTTTCATTTGTGAATTGCACTTTCGCAAACATGGGATATGGTATTATGCAGGAATCTCCCGAGTATATGGATCATGTTTGGTTTAATCACTGCACTTTTTTTAATATAATGTGTTATCCTATAAAATCAGGGTATTGGTATTGGCTTAATGTCAATAACTCCCTTTTTGTGAATACGTGGTTGTATGGAGATGTACCCAATAGCCGGGAAGAAGATGTTAATTTCCCCAGCGGCGGCACAATAAACGTTGATACTCTTTCAATACCGGGCATAGCATTCCCATTTACCGAAAGTCAACGCCATATAGTTTTCACTCACAGCGCCTATTATTTAGAGGATTGGCTTACATCTTACATGGCAAATAATTCTTTCAGCCTCGATCCTGCCACTTCTGCCAATCTCAAGCCGAGCCCGATGCCTATGATAAGTACAAATACGAGGCGTATCTTTAATACCAAGACAACATGGCCATACGTCTCGATGATCAGTTCTACACTCATTGACTCTGTGAACCCGGGCTTTATATTCCCTCCGACCAACGAAGACGCCATCAAGACTTTCTTGTTGGGGAGATGGTCAACCAGCACTAATATTGATTGGTCGTTCGATATTACATCTGATGAGAATGGTGTATGGCCTATGAATGAGGACATATCGTACTCCAACAGTAGATTGAAGACGGCTGGAATGGGTGGTTTCCCATTAGGAGACCTGTACCACTGGTGGCCAGCGCAGTATACTGCATGGAAAGCGCAGGAAGCGACGGAAAATGCGACTATTTACGAATGGCTCGCTAATGGTATTCCTCCTACTGGTGTGAAGGAGCAGGCAAGTATTCCTGCACACTATGCGCTTAATCAGAACTATCCTAATCCGTTCAACCCGACGACTCAGATTGAGTACTCGGTTCCGGAGAGAGGAAACATATCACTGAAAGTGTATAATCTTCTTGGCGAGGAATTAGCGACACTCTTTACGGGTGTGCAGCAAGCCGGGAATCACGTTGCGACGTTTGACGGCGCTGGACTTACAAGCGGCGTGTATTTCTATCGACTGCAAGCAGGAAATTTCTCCGTCACCAAGAAATTGGTTCTTATGAAGTAATACTTCTCATTGAATTCTTTTCGTCTCGATCGGAGATCCTCTCTACGGATCTCCGTACCGGGGCGTAACGAGTGTATTGATATAATGACAGCTTATGAGTATTGAAGGAGGTGGTTGAATTCAAAATGAGGTTCACGGGTCAAGACATTTGTTTTTACTCGAATATGCAGTGATGCTGTTTCCGTGCGGTGCGGCATTTCGAGAAAGGAGATTCTTTAGATTTGAAAACAAATGTTTTCAATGATAGTAATTTTGGGTCACTCACAGTAGGCGTGTCCTATAATTATTTCATTAGTTAAATAACTATTCAACAACAAAAAATCCTGGAGGAAACATGAAAACCTTTATACGTGCAGCTATGTGCGGAGTACTTTTCTTAGTAGGGATTGGTACCCTCATGGCGCAGGAAGTGACTTTTCAGCCTGGTCCGTTAATAACCCCAGCAACAGGCGCCGGAAACGGCGGCTTCGCGTGGGGAGATGTGAATGGAGATGGTCTGCTGGATGTCTATATCCCTGCCAATAATATTCTTCTGAATAACACCACGGCATTCACTCAGTCAGTGCCAGCGATGGCAACTGTTCCAAATAATGCTAACGCAATTGGTGTAGTGCTTGCCGATTTTAACGGTGATGGTGTCGTTGATGCGCTTAATAATGGCGGCGGTGCCCACCCTGTTTTATTTATCAACAATGCTGGAGTATTTAGTGCTGCAACTGCCGTAGGTGATCTCGCGTCTGCGGGAGGTGAATACAGTAACTTCGGCGGAGTTGCGGCGGGAGCCATCGACCATAGTGGTTACTTGAGTCTTGCGTGGGGTGGAGCCGACCATGGTAGTCAAACTGGTGGTTCAGGTGTACAACCTAACGCTGGAATTTGGCTGCTTAAAGGAGGCCCAACCGGCTTTACAAATGTAGGGAAAAATGTATCAAGTATAGTCCCTGCAAATCTTACCCAGGATTTTGAAAACCGTAACGTTGGAGATACTATTACGAGCATTGGTTGGCCTGGGGGTATTCTATCCACAGTTGCTACTGATCCGCTTGGTGGTACGAACAAGGTTCTGAAAAATGCAATCAATAATTATAATTCAGCGCCTGTTCTAATGTTTGTTATTCCAGCCGGAAAAACTCTGGCTAATTATACTACGTTTACTTTTAAGGGCTACTTTGCACAGGGAGATGTTGGTTATAAGGACATTATTGTTGAAGCTTATAAAACAATGCCAACAGGTCAGTTTAACAGCAATACGAGCGTTAAAATCGGCACTTGGAATCGCGCCCAAGGGGCTTCTACCGCTTGGGAGAATATCACTGTTAATATTGCTGGCAGTGCTAGTATAACGGATACCTGTTATATTTGCTTTGGAATTCACGCTGCAGGTACAGGAGGTGGATCCGCAACTATCTGGTATGCCGATAATGTCACGCTTGTATCTACGGCATCAGCCTCTAATCTTGCTATAGATACAACCCTTTCATATGAGGCTTGGAATGTATCGTTTCTCGATGCAAATAATGATGGCTATCAAGATTTATTGATGCCGAGTTTCCGCAATTCATTTAACCAGGTTGACGCCGGCACATCGGGTTATAGAAAGGGATGCGTCCTGTGGATGAACGATCAAACCGGTAAATTTATTATTCCAACTGCAGCAACGCTTGGACGCCCAATCTATGCGCTTGATTCTATCACGGTTGCTGGAATTCCCTATGCCACTGCAAAGGGAGATACTGGTATCATTGTCGACGATACAGTGCGCCACTTCGCAGCGATTGAGCATACGTGGGGCGACTTTAACAACGATGGAAACATGGATCTGATGATAAATAGTAATGCTCTAGATAACAGGGATGGCTTTGAAGTCGCTAGGAACCTTGTTATCCTGTACGGAAAGGGAGACGGCACATTTACATATAAGTGGAATGGGACAAACATCGTTGCAAACAACGGATTGCCTCAGGTGGCAGGCATTCGGTCAATAGATGAAGGCGATTACAATAATGACGGAAACTTAGATATTGCGGCAGGCGCATATGGAGGCGGCACATTTGCCAATTATCTATATAAAAACAACGGCGATGGCACGTTCACTAACGTAACAACCACTGACAACGTGTTTAGCGGTGGCAATCGAAGCATAGGCTTTGTTGACTATAATAATGACGGCTTCCTGGATATTTTCACTTATACCGGGGGCACTGCTTTGTTGCAGAAGAACATGGTCAACACGAACAAGTGGATTGGCTTCAAACCTGTCGGCAAAGGCAATAACACGTCGGCTATTGGAGCAGTATTTACAGTGTACGCTGGAGGTAAGAAACAAACCCGCGCCATTAAAGCAGAGGCTGGCTCGCAAGGTGGCCAAACATTATGGGCAAACTTCGGCCTCGGCACCACGACGGCTGTCGATAGCGTTTCAGTAATGTGGCCTGATGGAGTAAAGCAAACGTGGGCTGGTTCTGCCTTTACGGTTAATAGTTATAAGACGCTTTACGAAGGATCGGTTGTCACGGCAGCGCCTGTAATTTCACGACCGTCATGGACTGCAGGAGATACAACCTTGACTTCTAATAACACTCTGAAGTGGTCAAAAGTGACAGGTGGAACATTGCCCATCCAGTATCAAGTTCAAATTGGATCGAATAAAGCGATGTCAACACTCTTATACACTTATCCATTGCCAAATTCATCCCTGACTGATACCTTTAAAGTTGCGAAGCTTCCTCTTGCTGTGAAATATTACTGGCGTGTAGCAGCAATCAGCGGTAGTTTCCAGGGCGCATATTCTGCAATTGATAGTTTCCGAACAAACATGACACCTGCTACAACGGTGCCGACGAAACTTTCGCCGACCACGAACCAGTTACGGTTACCGAACATGCCGACATTGGTTTGCAGCAGCACACCTGAAGCATATATATATCATTTCCAGCTTGACACTCTCAATAGGTTTGCAGTAAGAGATACAACACCGCAAGGTGCTGCTAAGTATGCTGGACTTTTATTCAATGATTCAACTACTGTTACCGATACAACGAAGAAAATGAGCGCCTTGACACCCGGTAGGAAATATTTCTGGCGTGTGCGAGGTTGGAACGCTGCCGGTGCGTCTGCATGGGCACCAGTAGATTCATTTACTATTATGTATCTTCCTGCAACTCCTGTGCTTGCATATCCTGGCCACAATGCGGCAAATGTACCCGCAACCAATCTAAAACTGAAATGGTACAGGGTAGATGGAGACAGCAATTACGTGATCTCGTCCTGGACATACAGTGTTAGCGGATTGTTATCTCGAATTGACACAACGAAGAGAGATTCGTCATTGGTGATTGCATCGTTGTTAAATCGTTCAAAATATTACTGGCAGGTAAGAGCGTACAATCAAGCTGGACAAAGTGCATTTACTGCGATAGATTCATTCACGACAGCGATTGAAGCGCCCGGTCAGCCTACGGCTATTTCACCACGCAATACGACGACCGAGCAAAGAAAGACAGTCTTTACCTGGAGTTCTGTTTTGAATGCAACAAGCTATCATTTACAGGTTGCAGATAACCTCTCGTTCGCTCCTATTAAAGAAGATATGGTGGTATCAGACACGACCGTAGGAATAAAGGATACGCTGGCTGGAGCCCAATTATACTTCTGGCGTGTAAGTGGGATTAATCTTGGTGGAGAAGGTGTATTCTCGGCAACAGCACACTTTACAACCGATGCCATCAAGGTAGGTGTGGATGCACAATCTGCAGGTATTCCAACAGTATTCGCGCTCTTGCAGAATTATCCAAATCCGTTCAATCCTACAACAACAATTGGTTATGAACTTCCGAAGATGTCTTATGTGAAACTCTATATCTATGACGTACTGGGCAGAGTTGTAACCACTTTAGTTGATGGTATGCAGTCTGCGAATAGATACCGCGTTGAATGGAATCCATCACGTTTGAGCAGCGGTGTTTATTTCTGCCGGATTCAAGCTCGAAGTCAAGATGGATCAGTTGACTTTACTTCTGTGAAGAAACTTCTTTACATGAAGTAATATTTTCATCAGTACGAGCGTGGCTCACTGCGTAAGTGAGCCACACTTATGTTTGTGCTTTGTTTTAAGTAACAAGATTTATATAGTATATTCATCCCGGCTTGCGATAAGCAAGTCGGGATTTTTTATATGATGCCGGAAGATTTTTTTGTACAAATCAATGTATACTCAAATGGGGAAAATTTTAGTAGCGTTCTTTCTCTTAAGCAGCAAATGCTTTGCACAATCAGTTTCCAGTCCATATGAAATGGGAACCTTGGCAAGGGTTTCGTACTGCGACGGTCAGTTTTACGATTGACAACAATTGCTCCAACCAGCTTGCTCTCACTGTCCTGATGTTGAGTCTATGAGTACATCCTCTTCTCCCAAATCGTTTCAGCTGTATCAAAATTATCCGAAAGCAATTAAACTAAACCCACCACAAAATTTTCTTATTATGTTCCAAATTCTTAGTATGTGGAAGTGTTTGATGTGCTCGGAAATGAAATAACAACACTGGTGAAAGGAGTGAACAACGCAGGACTTCACACGGTGGAATTTACGGGAGATCAATCTCTATCGAGAAGAATGTTGTTGCTGAAATAAAGAGAGCAGTAGGCTTTAAAAAAAAGATGCTTCTGAAATAATTTTACATTATCATCAAACATTGTTTTAGTCTCAAAGGCGGTTGAAGCAATTTATTAAAGGGGTAGACATATGAGCAAAGAATTTCGTTTAACAATGATGATGATTTTGTTCGTTTCTTTATATGGATATGGACAGGTTCAGAATGCTGTTCCAGATCCGTGGGTCGATTATGCTTCCGGCGAGTACGATAGTTTCCCTAATATCACCTACTCAACGGCAAATAACACCGAATTAAAACTTGATCTTTACTTACCAAGGGATCGATCCACTCCACTGCCCACGTTGGTACTTTTTCATGGAGGTGGATGGGTGGCTGGACTAAAAGAACAAAACGTATTTCAACTTCTTCCATATCTATCGCTTGGTTGGGCTGTCATTAACGTCGAGTACCGCTTAGCCAACAATACTCCTGCACCTGCCGCTGTAGAAGATTGTAGATGTGCACTTCGATGGGTAGCATATAACGCAAAGAGATTCAACTTTGATGTTTCAAAAATAGTGCTGACAGGGGGTTCGGCGGGAGGACATCTCTCATTGATAACAGGGATGTTGCCTGTAAATTCCATCTTTGATCGTCAGTGCCCGACAAATGACAGCACTCGCTGGACAAATGGAACAGAGCCTCAAGTGCATGTTGCTGCTATTGTCAATTGGTACGGCATTACCGATGTGGAAGAGCTTATCGATGGGCCCAATGCCAAACACTATGCAATAGAGTGGTTCGGGAGTATGACCAACCGGAAGGAACTTGCACAGCAGCTTTCTCCGATTTCCTATATCCGCTCAGGACTTCCACCCATTATTACTATACATGGAGATGAAGATGATATTGTTCCCTATACGCAGGCAGTACGCTTGCATGCGGCATTGGATAACGCCGGAGTACCGAACAAGCTGATTACTATTCATGGCGCCAAGCATGACGGTTTTAACCGACAAGCTCTTATAAGCAGCTTTGCGGCGATAAGAGAGTTCCTTCGCAAAAATAATATATTATCGAAAGAGTAACAAGTATTGAAAAAATATTCGACAACATCGTCTATATTGTTATCAATCTGTGTTGTATTCCTGTGGCATTCATTTCTTTGTATTCAATCCATCCAGGCACAGAATTCCTCTGCAATTCCTCATTTAAAGAAACAGGGCACAGCGACCCAGCTGATAGTTCATGACGAACCATTTCTGATACTTGGTGGAGAACTGGGAAATTCAAGCGCGTCGGACCTGAAGTACATGACAACCATCTGGCCGAAGCTGCGAGCGATGCACTTGAATACGATTCTGGTGCCGTTCTACTGGGAGTTTCTTGAACCGCAGGAAGGGAAATTTGATTTCACACTTGTGGATAGTCTTATTTATGCGGCACGTAAAAACGATCTGAAAATAATTATCCTTTGGTTTGGCTCTTGGAAAAACAGCATGTCCTGTTATGCGCCGTATTGGGTGAAAACAAACCAGGAGCGATTTCCGCGTTCACGCACAAAAAGCGGGAGTGCGGTTGAAATTCTTACGCCATTCAGTGATGAAAACAGAAACACCGACGCAAAAGCGTTCGGTATGCTGTTGAAGCACATCCGTACCATAGACGGGAAACAGAACACTGTTGTGATGGTGCAGGTTGAAAATGAGATCGGCATGATTCCCGATGCAAGAGATTACTGTAAAGAGGCAAATAAGCATTTCTCGGAACAAGTGCCGATAGAGTTAATGAATTATCTTCAGAAGAATAAAGAGCAATTGGCTCTTGAAATTCAAGAACTTTGGCAGAAAGTGAATTTCAAAACATCGGGAACATGGGAAGAGGTATTTGGTAAGAGTCTACAAACTGACGAAATTTTTATGGCGTGGTATTTTGCAAAGTATACAAACTATGTGGCGGAGGCAGGAAAAAAAGAATATCCATTACCCATATATGTGAATGCAGCACTAATCCGGGCCGGCTTCAAACCCGGGCAGTACCCAAGTGCAGGCCCACTCCCTCATTTAATGGATATCTGGAGGGCGGCTGCTCCGGAGATTGATATCTTAGCGCCAGACATCTATCATGGAATATTTTCGGATTGGTGTAGGAAATACGATCGCTCCGGAAACCCTTTGTTTATACCCGAAGTATCCAACTCTCAGAGCGTGGCGAATGCTTATTATGTCTTTGCACAACACAATGCGATGGGTTACAGCCCGTTCTCAATTGAGAATGTCGCAAATCCGGAGAGTAACCAATTCAATAAAGGATATGATATTCTTCACCAGCTTACGCCGTTGATTCTTGAACACCAGGGAAGAGGAACCATGGCGGGATTTTTGCTCGATAGTACCGGGCAAACAGCGCAAATAAAGTTAGGGGGATATTCCTTTATGGTAAAGCACGAGTACAGTTGGCCGTATGCCGTCCATGGTGAAGGTGAAACACCAAAGTTCGGAGGAATGATTATCATGATTGCAGAGGATGAGTTTTACATAGCCGGGAGCGGTGTAGTTATTACTTTTCAATCCTCTTCTGATGACGGAACGATTGCTGGGATCGCCAACATAGATGAAGGCACATTTGTAAAAGGAAATTGGGTCGCTGGCCGTCGCCTGAATGGAGATGAAGATCACCAGGGAAGGCACCTGTATTTACCCGGAAAAGAATATAGTATCCAGAAGGTAAAATTGTATAAATACAAATAATAAAAGAGCGTGTTGAGAGGAATTTCTACAGGCATAATACTTACAAGCAGGAATAAGTACATCGCGCAAAACAAAGAGGAAAGACGGCCTATTTTTTTTACTTGTCATACAAAAAATATCGATAGCGGTTTAGTTCAGCATTTAATGGATGCCGAGTAAAGTCGGAGAGGAAAATTAATTAATTTAGTATACACGAGCAAATAAATAGGAGGTAATAAGGAACGCTATGAAACATTCACTATATACAACGGTTTTTATATTTTTATTCAATTATAATTCCTTTTCACAAAGTATCGATGCCCCTTACGAAGTGGGAACCTGGCAGGGGTTTCGTACAGCTGCGGTCAGTTATACCTTTGACGACAATTGTGCCAACCAGCTTGCTCTCGTTGTCCCTATGTTTAATGAATATGGATTTCAACTTACGCTGTTTACAGTCATCAACTGGGGCCCCAATTGGACGGGTTTGCAAAGCGCGGCTAACAAGGGACATGAAATTGCAAGTCATACACTATCTCATGCTGATCTCAGTACTCTTAACGACTCTTTACAGACAATCGAATTAAAAAACTCACAGGCGACTATTAACGCTCACATTACCGGCCAAAAATGTGTAACGATTGCGTATCCAAATTGTAATGTGGGCAATACGTCTATCATCCAACAATATTATTTTGCTGCACGTATCTGTTCAGGCGTTATTGAGAAGAGCACACCCACCGACTTTATGAGGATTAGTTCAATAATTTGCGGCACACAGGGTTCTGTGAAAACAAGCGCAGATTTCAAATCGAGAGCAGATGCTGCCGTAAGTGCAAAAGGCTGGTGTGTGTATCTTATCCATGCAATTGATAATGATCCAGGATATTCCCCAATTCCTTCTGATACGGTCAGAGCGGGCCTTGTATATTTGAAAGCAAATCCAGATAAGTTTTGGGTTACAAGCTTTGGTAATGTTGCTAAATACATCTGCGAACGGAATGCAGCATGGGTTTTAGAAAGTCATACTACGGAAGATAGTATTACCGTCATCGCAACGGACACTCTGGATAATTCAATTTACAATTGTCCTATTACTATCCGCCGACCGCTTCCTCAAAATTGGTCTTCTGCATATGTTATGCAGCATGGCGACACCATCGCCTCGCAAATTGTTGAAGTGAACTCTACAAAATATATAATGTTCGATGTAATTCCCGATAATGGGGATATTACAGTGAAGAAAGTGAGTGCAACCGGTGTTGGATCTAACCGTACATCTTCTTCTCCTAAATCATTTGATCTTAGTCAAAATTATCCCAATCCATTCAACCCGGCAACGCAGATTAATTACTCTGTTCTGCACAGCAGTTACATCACTCTGAAGGTGACGAATCTTCTCGGACAGGAAGTAGCGACATTGTTTAAAGGCATACGCCAGCCGGGAAATTACGAGACGACATTTGACGGTAGCAAACTAACGAGCGGCGTTTACTTCTACAAGCTTCAAATGGCCGAATTCACCGCAATCAAAAAGATGTTGCTTTTGAAGTGACCTTACGTTGATTGCAGCAATGAACACAAAGTCCCGTCAAGGCGGGACTTTTTTTTTCTTGATAGTGTAGTTTAATTTTTATATTACAAAATATAATAAACGGAATATCTTGTATGACGGATTTATCCGCTTCAGCTTGCCAATGCCTGAAGCAAAAATAAAATTACGCGATGACACATAATATGGGAGCAGGTCGGGAGTTATACCAATGAGAAAATTGCGAGTATATTTTACAAATAAATACAATAATTTGTTCATGATAAAAAACAGTTTATGCTGGTTAATAGTCATTTTTTGTTTTACCACCAATTCGTTTGGTCAAATAGTAACAAGAGATACTCTATTCGATTTCAATTGGAAATTTTGCAGAGGAAATATTGAAAACGCTGAAAGGCCTGATTTTAATGATAACAATGGACAGGAAAGATTTTTTACATACTTGCAGCTCTTGCGGTGCACTGTCGCTTCTTGGGCTATTGAACATAGAAAGTGTATCTGCTCAGGAAAATACTAAAAAAAGAGATGATGTTGATAACAGCCAAGTGAACAAAAATCAGGTAAGACAATTATTGAAATTTATCGACTCATCGATTAATGAATCAGACAAAGAGAGAATTTTTCAAAGGTTAGGATTTGAATGTCTATATTCAACCAACTTTGACAAATGGGTAATAATTTTTAAGGATAAACAGGATGAGTTCTTCAACAGAGTGAAAAGAGGAGAATCAAAGTATTGGGAAAAGTTGAAATATGATAAAGAGAAATCAATAATTACCCTCATAGGAAGAAAAGGACAAACGTGTGCCTGTCAATTTGGACGATGCTACCAACCACCGAAATCAATATGCAAGTATTGCTGTAAAAGATTTCAGGAAGAACTATTTGGAGTATTACAGCAACAGGGGGCTTACTCCAAAGAAGTGCCGGTTAACGGAAACAAGTTGGCCTATTCTTTCCCTGCTCATTCATTTGTTCAAATAAAGGTGAAGGTTGAAAAATAAGCCAGTCAACAAATCAGTCAATATTTAATATACCATGAGGAATTTTCATGATCTTAAGCTTGTAAATGACTCAAGATATTTATATTATGCCTCCATAACACATATGGTTGCCTGTTAACAGCAAAGTCATTTTCAGTTAAGGCACTAATAGAATAAAAGGATTGTTCCAATATAAAAGGAGTTGTTATAAAAAAGATTCTACAAAATCGTGAAGAAAATAGCAAGAGCTGGGTTATTGCTGTGTTTTTTTTTTTCTTAGTGCTTTCAATAATAGTCTCAGTGAATGCACAGGCGCAGACCTACGCAGTCAAAGGTGTCGTATCTGCATCAACAATGCATGTGCGGTATGCTTCCGTGATTTTTATCGATAACAGCGATACTACAAAGAAAGTTATTGCTCTCACGGATACGTCGGGCAGTTATTCAATCGGTCTAACCACGTCTGTGAAGCAGACGGATGTTCAACCTGTTAACTTCGAGTTGGAACAGAACTACCCCAATCCCTTCTCTTCTTCAACGGCAATATCGTATCAGCTTAATAAGCAAGCCGATGTGAAGGTGACAATTTACGACATTCTAGGAAGAGAGATAAAGAAATTTACCATGGGCGACCAAGCCGTAGGAGCACATGGTATAACGTGGGATGGAAAGAACAACATTGGTACAATTGTTTCTAGAGGTATATATTTTTACCAGCTGCAAGCCAAAGGTGAAACTCGGGTAAGGAAAATGCTTTATGGATTTGGTGGAAATAATGTGATTGTTCCCCCCGCAGGAATTCTTGCTCAAAAGATTTCAGGAGGAAAAGAAAAAAGCGAAGCAGTACTGGGAGGTACTTTTTCAATTCGGATAGAAAATACCGATAGCACATTTCCTGCTATCATTCCTCAACAATTCAGCAATATAGTAGTTCTAAGTAATACAACTCAGGATTTCGCCGTAAGCACCAATGCAGCAATTATTTTTTTAAATGATACTAAGCAGGTTATCAGTGGCTTTGGCGGAATGAACAATCCCGGTTGGGGGCCGGTTTATGGGGTCGATTTGACTCCCGTTCAAGTGAATATGGCCTTTGCTAACGGGCCTGGGCAAATTGGTTTGAGCATACTTCGCATCCGAGTTTCTAGTGACTCGACGCAATTTAAACTCGAAGTCCCCACTGCCCAGTTGGCAGAATTGTTCGGAGCAAAAGTATTTGCAACGCCTTGGTCGCCTCCAGCCTCGATGAAGAGCAACAATAATACCACAGGAGGTACTCTCAACACGAGTTCTTACTCTGACTTTGCAATATATCTAAAGAAATTTGCCGATTACATGTCGACTAACGACGCTTCCTTGTACGCCATTTCGATTCAGAACGAACCGGATGCTTCGGTAAACTACGAATCATGTAGTTGGAATTCGTCACAATTGCTAAACTTCGTTAAGAATAATACATCGGCAGTTGGGACCAAGATCATGGTTCCCGAGGCGCAAAATTTTAACCGATCCTTATCCGATCCCATACTCAACGATTCTATTGCCGCCGCGAATGTATCTATTATAGCCGGACATCTTTATGGCGGGGGACTTTTCGATTATCCCCTGGCAAGAAGCAAAGGCAAAGAGGTGTGGATGACTGAACACATTACAGATACTGATAGCGCTAATATCTGGAGTGGCGCCATGATTTTAGGCAAGGAGATACACGATTGTATGGTTGCTAATTTTAATGCCTATGTGTGGTGGTACATCAGGAGGTTCTACGGCCTGATCGACGACAACAGTAACGTTACGAAACGGGGGTATGTCATGTCTCAATATGCCAGATTCGTTCGTCCTGGATTCGTCAGGGTAAATGCCACAGCCAACCCTCGGTCAAATGTCTATGTAACTGCATATATGAGCGGCTCCAAGGTGGTTATTGTCGTTATAAACAGAGGTTCATCTTCAATTAGTCAGACATTTATTATTCAAAACGGGAACGTGACTACTTTTACGCCTTATGTTACATTAAGTACACAAAATTGTGCACAGGGAAGTGATATTGCAGTATCAAGCAGTATTTTTAATACTACTTTGAATCCATCAAGTTTCACAACGTTCGTATCGAACTAAAAACTATGACAATTCATGTTATTATTAAGAAAGAACAACAACAAATATATCTCGGAATTAAATTCACATTATAGAAAAACTTTTACATAGAGCACCGACAAACCTCGCTCGATATAAGAATCGAGAGCATATCCTCATCAGCTCACCAACGAAAGGAGGAATCAGAGTTTCAATGCTACGATGAGCATGTGTATTAATTTTTTAATAATATTATTGCATTTCAAATCATAAGGAGATATAACATGAAGAATTGTATTTATGCGCTGCTTTGTATAGCAGTTATTCTTCCGGTATCGCTGTACGGACAGACGATCGTGAACGTTAAAAGCGACGATGCCAGCGGAGGGAATCTGAATAGAGCTATCGCTGCCGCCATTGCCAGCAATACTCTCTCCACCACCGTTTTCCAATTGGAAGCGGCAGGATATTACCTTCTTACCGGCCCAGTGACCACTCCAGCCGGAACAACACTTACGATAACTGCACCGGATCCGGGCAACACACCAGCCACAGCGTTGCCTATGATAATGGCGCTCGCCGGTGGCGGTGTAACCTGGCTCTATAACTTCGACGTCTTCGGAGACATTTCTCTGAAGAACATCTGGTTGATGTATGCGAGCACGACCCCAGCGCAATTAGGTCAAATGGCTCTTGAGATCGACAATGACAGCACACGCAATAAGAATATCGCCAACTTCGAGAATGTTATCTTTGAATATTCTTCAGAAGGTTGTGTAGAGTCAAGAACTACTAATTTAATCGCATCATTCAAGAATTGTTATTTCCGTAATTGCATTGACCAGCACTTGCGATACTACGGCAGGGCTCTTACATGGCCTTTTCAAACCACCACGTGGCATACCGACAGTGTTTCATTTGTGAATTGCACTTTTGCAAACATGGGATATGGTTTTATGCAGGAATCCCCCGAGTGGTCGGAGCATGTTTGGTTTAATCACTGCACTTTTCTTAACATAATGATGTTTCCTATAGAATCAAGTTATTGGGATTGGCTTAATCTCAATAACTCCCTTTTTGTGAATGCGTTCATGTATGGAGATATAAGATCGGGGCGGGGAGCAGTCACGTCATTCCCCAACGGCGGCGCACTAAACATCGATACTCTTAAAACAACGGGCTTTAATTTCAACTTTACTGAAAGTCAACGCCATATACTTTTCACTCACTGCGCCTATTACTTAGAGGATTGGCTTACATCTTACATTGCAAATAATCCTTTCAGCCTCGATCCTGCCACTACCGACGATCTCAGGCCGTTTCCCCAGCCTATGGTGAGTACAAAGACGATGAGTTTCTTTAATGACAAGACAAAATGGCCATACATGTCGACAATTAATTCTACACTTATTGACTCTGTGAACCCGGGCTTTTTATTTGCTCCGACCAACGAAGACGCCATCAAGACTTTCTTGTTGGGGAGATGGTCAACCAGCACTAATATTGATTGGGCGTACGATATTACATCCGATCTGAATGGTACATGGCCTATGAATGAGGACCTATCGTACTCCAACAGTCAATTGAAGACGGCTGGAATGGGTGGTTTCCCATTAGGAGATCTGTACCACTGGTGGCCAACGCAATATACTGCATGGAAAGCGCAGGAGCAGGCGGAAAATGATACTATTTACAAATGGCTTAGTGAAGGTATTAATGGTGGTATTACTGGTGTGAAGGAGCAGTCAATTATTCCAGCACACTATGAGCTTAATCAGAACTATCCTAATCCGTTCAACCCGACTACGAACATTTCGTTTGCCTTACCGGAAAAATCTTTTGTCAGCCTGAAAGTTTTCAATATTCTTGGTGAAGAAATTACCGAGCTCGCTGGCAAAGAATACTCTGCCGGACAGCATACGATAAGATTCGATGCAACGAACATCGCAAGCGGGGTATACTTCTATACAATCAAAGCAGGAAAATTTACATCCACTCAGAAGATGGTATTCCAGAAGTAATGTAATTTGGAAGAATCACAAGGTGAAGCCGGGAGCAGACCGCTTCACCTTGTGATATCTTTATGGCATTTCTATTGTAAAAATCTTTGACGTTTTGGGTTGCGAGGCTGCGGTTCTGGCCGAAGCACGATTTCAGTCTGGCATACATCCAATCTGCTGGAACACGGGGAGTCAGCCGGTCGGATTGTTTTTTTGTAGACAGGAAACCACTGGAATTCGCTTGACCAAGAATGCGTTGCTATAAAATGATGCCGACTCGCAATTATTAATCATTGATATCACGTAAAGAACAGAAGAACCACTGTCATTCCCGTGGATTTTTGACGGGAATCTTAGATAAGATGCCCGATTAAAGCAGTAGAGACAATGTTAACAAGAAAAAAATTATGTATTTAAATTCGTATTTATTCGGTTGATTTTTATTTTCATTTTCCGTAAGTATAAAAGTAATGTGAAGACAACGGTGTAGATCCCTGGAATCACAAATGGCACTCTGAAGCATAGTCCGATCAGATTGCTTTAGAATATTTCACGCAAACTCATTGTTTCTCGCAAACAAAAATAAGAGATGTGGATATTATGCGATATAGATTCGTTCTTTTCTTCTGTCTAATTCTTATTGTTCATGTGCCGATATCTGCCCTCGCCGGCAATAACAATTCCGGCAAACAGAAAATTACTATCGGTATGATTGGAAAAATTGGCACGAACCCTGTTTTCATAGCGACATATTCCGGCGCGCGTGTAGCAGCGAAAGAATTAAGCGCTAAGTATAATGTCGAGATTGATATCGACTGGCAGACTCCTACTGTAGAAAAAGTCGAAGAACAAGCGGCTGCAATCGACCGTTTTTCTCGCGCAGGAGTAAATGGCATCGCGATTTCCTGCATAGATGCCAACTATCTGACACCTGTTATTGATAAAGCGATTGATAAGGGAACGCCGGTTATGTGTTTTGATTCTGATGCGCCAAAAAGTAAACGATTTGCTTATTTTGGTGCCGATGATATCGAATTCGGAAAAATGCTTTTGAAAAAACTTGCGGCAGAAATTAACGGAAAAGGAGTCATTGCAGTCCTTGCCGGTAATAGAAATGCTTTGAACTTACAACGCCGTCTTCAAGGAATTAAGGAGGAACTAAAAAAATATCCGAACATTATCCTCTCTCCTGACGACATCTACTATAATATAGAAGTTCCGGATATTGCAGCTGCAACCGTTGAGCGCGCTCAAAAGAAACATCCTGCTATTGGAGGATGGATTTTTATTGGGAGCATGGTACTTCAAGCACAAAACAA
The DNA here is from genome assembly GCA_050015675.1 of Bacteroidota bacterium. Taxonomy (GTDB): domain Bacteria; phylum Bacteroidota; class Ignavibacteria; order UBA10030; family UBA10030; genus Fen-1298. The sequence continues at coordinate 82,803 of JBEKAY010000007.1, forward strand.
TTTGAAGTGGAATCCTGGCGATGTCAAAGTAGTTGCCGGCAATGCAGTTCCTGCCGAATTAGAGTATGTAAAGAACGGCTACGTGCAGAGTCTTGTCGGTGTGAATTGTTTTCAAATGGGATATAAAACTGTTGAAGTGTTGCTCGATAAAATACTTCATAATCGAACACCCGTTCAACCGCTTATGTATACTCCATTGTCGCCTGTCACAAAAAAAAATGTAGAGGAATGGTTGATCAACTGGAGGAAGTGGTTACTTAAAGAAGCAATAGCAAATTAAGAGTGTAATTTTTGATACTCGTTGCCGACGTTCTCCCACGATTGTAAAGGAATTGAGCAGCCTGTTAAAAACATGTGTTCTTAAAAAATATTTCAGTTGCATTTTGGCATTAGGATTACAAACAGATCTGTATTCTTGATTGTTATATAGACGCTCTTAGCATTGATTGACGTTGCATTTGTTCTGGAAGCATGTTGTTTTATTGAGCCGTCAATCTCGTTTCAATCGTGGTGTCACGCTATGAGTTTTATTCATATCGGTATCAACCAATCGAAAATTCTACCCGTCAATGTTTGCATTGCCGTAGCCATCCAATGCCGGATAGTATAGGTCGAAGAAAAGGAAAGAATATGCCAGATTCGAATGAGAATAAAGTGATAATAGGCTATTATCGTTGGACGATTTGTGCACTTTTATTTTTTGGTACTACCGTCAACTACCTCGATCGTCAGGTGCTAGGAATATTAAAACCTATTCTTGATACGGAAATAGGACTGGGAGAAAAAGAATACTCCTATATAGTTATGGCATTTCAGGCGGCCTATGCTTTGGGGCTTTTAGTCGTGGGTCCATTTATTGACAAAGTAGGTACCAAGCTTGGATATGCCACATCTGTTATTATCTGGGGTTTTTCCTCGATGAGTCATGCTCTAGCAAAAACTCCGATAGGATTTGGTTTTGCCCGTTTTGGATTGGGGATTGGGGAGGCAGGTAATTTTCCGGCTGCCGTAAAAACCGTTGCAGAGTGGTTTCCCAAAAAAGAGAGGGCACTTGCTACCGGAATTTTTAATTCAGGAACGGCAATAGGAGCAGTTATTGCTCCTGCTGCAATTCCCTGGGTTATTTATTTTTTTGCAGCCGATCCCAACCATCCGGCCTGGCAAGCGGCTTTTATTTTCACAGGTCTGCTCGACTTGATATGGCTAATATTCTGGTTAAGTATTTATAATAAACCTGAAAAAACAAAAAAACTGAAACCATTAGAATTGGCATATATCAACAGTGATATTAATAATGATAACAAGACGGCCGATAATGATACTAAAATAACATGGACAAAAATTATTACCCTGCCGCAAACATGGGGATTTACTATAGCCAAAGCTCTTACTGACTGTGCTTGGTGGTTTTACCTGTTTTGGTTACCATCGTTTCTTAAGGACAAATACCATGTAGACATCAAAGACTTTAAAAATTTTGCACTACCGCTTATTATCATTTACGGTCTTACAATGATTGGCAGTATTTACGGAGGGTGGATGTCATCCGCTTTGATCAAGCGCGGATGGACAATTAATAAAGCACGAAAATTCACCATGTTACTCTTTGCCATTCTTGTACTGCCTATCTTCTTAGTACAATATATCAGCTTATGGCCTGCAGTCGTGATTATAGGTCTTGCTATGGCTTTCCATCAGGCATGGTCGGCAAATTTATTAACTACCATATCTGATATTTTCCCCAAAAAGGCAACCGCTTCAGCAACTAGCATCGGAACTATGTTTGCTACAATCGTTTCCTTATTATTCTCTTACAGTATTGGTAGTGTACTGGACTACTGGAAACGAATGGGTCATATCGAAGCCGGTTATTCAGTTCTATTTACGTTCTGCGCTTTAGTTTATATTATCGGCTGGACACTATTTAATCTTTTAATACCTAAACTGGAACCATTAAACATGGAATAATTTTCTTGGTATACAAACACGTCTGAAAATTGGAAATTACAAATGTGTAATTTCCTTGCAGCCATTAAAACTGTTACTGGATGGTTCCCCCCAAAAAGAACGTGCATTGGCAATTGGTATTTTTAATTCAGGAACAAATATTGGTGCAGTTGCTGCACCGGCAATAATACCATGGTTGACTATCACGTATGGATGGCAGGCTGCTTTTTTTGACGGGTGCGATAGGCTTTGTTCCTTTTCGGGTTCAATACCCCGAAGCTTGCTTCGTTAAGATGAGATGTTTTTCACAGTGATACCTCGCAGCTTGCTGCGAGGTAGTTCATTGATAACGAGAATTCCCTATGTTCTTGGCACAGGAATGAATCGTAAATAAGAGAAAACAAATTCAAAACAACGCCCTGCGCTCTTGGCGCGGGGTTCTTGACCTCAAAGACTCTTCTATTTCTTCGGTTGTAACATTTTCGCTCGTATCAACCCGGTGTGGTAACCATTGAATGCAGGGATATATAAAATTATACGTTCCTCCATGATTGCAGTGCACATTTCACAGGTTCTCAATGCCATTTTTGCAGGCAGCTCTGATGGAGGTTACGATTATGCCACATTACTTAGACCGTAACCGAATCTCCCCCTTATCGCTTTTAAACTCAAGCATCGGGCCCCCTCCGTTGATTTTCCCGGAGTAATCATAATGGTGGTGCTTTCTATCGCGTTCGTGTGTTTCTACATCGAAATCTGTGCTAAAATTTACACGTCTTTCGAAATCTGTTTGCAATTCAAAGCTGGTTCGTTGTGGGATGCTCACAGAAATTTTTCCCTTGTAAGTCTCAAAATGGCTGTCGTTCTTGAGCATTGCAAAAGAAATACGCACATCGCCTTTGTATGTTTCTAAATCGATTCCCCCCTCGAGATCAAATACTTCCACTGTACCTTTATATGTATTGAGTGTTAGGCATGAGGTCAATCCTTCAATGTGTGATTCCGATTTGTAGTCTTTGATCCTCAGTTCTGTGGTGCGAGGCATCTTGATAGTGTAATGTACTAATGGGAGTGAATTTGATGTCTCGTGCGGATCGGTGATCCAATCCCAAAAATTGTGATAATTGTTTCGCTCCACGTTCCTATAATTGGTATGAAGCCTCACTTCTTTGTCGGTGCTGTGAATTTCAATTTCCGTGTCTTCTACATCCCGTGCGGCATCACGGGAATCTGCGTCGTCCGATTCTATCTTCACGTACACCTCAACCTGCGGCTTGTCATGAGTGGTGATAGTAATGCTTCCTTTGTAGGTGTCAATGACGAGAAGCCCACCTGATTTGAACGGGATGGTTTTCGTGATCTCTCGGGAAGGTTGGGATATCGCGGTTAAAAGAGATACCGATAAGAGAATTGTTATGAACAAGGGCACTCGCATGATTTCCTCCGATTTGAATAGGATGTTGTAATTGCATACGGCAGATTCTCAATAAGGTTGCAGAGAAGCTCTCTCCCACGGTTATCGGGATGGATCATTGGGAGAGCGAATTAATTGCAACCGACAGAAATATCTTTCGGATAGGAAAAGAATTAAGAGGACTGGGAAGAAAAACAAACGTAGGCTCAACTTATAATTGCTATTCTCAGAAAATATGAATCGTAACGGCGTTTCAGGGATTGAATTATATATGGTATTTTGATTTCAGCCAATCGTAAGCCGCATTAATTTCCTTTGATTTCATTTCGGCCAATTTTTTAAACTCAGGGCCTAAATGTTGTACCCGATCCGGATGATAGAGAGAAATCAAACCGATATATTTTGAACGAATTTGTTCCTTTGTTACTTTTCCCATCAAACCAATTAATTGTCCGTAGTAGGCATTCTTTTCTTCATCGGTCGCTGTCGCTGAATAAAATTTATTGGAGGAAGAAAAAGAATGCTGCCTGTGTCTTCCGTAAGGCTCGTATTTATCATGCCAGCCGGAATAATTCTGGTTGTATTGATATCGAGAAGAATAATGGCCAACAATATTCGATAATTTCCTAAATAGTTCTGACTTACGATCTCCAATATTGATAAGATAATCAAGTAAGAGATAATTGATTGATTTTAACTTGCCATCCTTGCATTTCTGTGCATTTTCTAGAAGAAGTTTTTCGACAAGAATTCGAGGATAATTCGATATGATCCGCTTTACCCTATTGTTTCTGTCTACTACGGCAGTAGCGATCGAGAAGATGGGAATAAGTTTCCGCTGCTGAACAGGCTGAAGGGCGAGAGTATAGAGAACGGCAAATTCATTTAGAACGACATCAGGGGAAATCTCTTTGCGTACTTGCGATGATGAGTTGATACAATGGAGATGGCCCTGAATGATCCGGACGAATTCACTGAGCATTAAAGATAGATTTATATTATACACCCGCGCACAAAGCACATTGACGCCGAGTTCGGGATATTGTTTCCGAAGCATATAATCGGAAGAAATTCTTGGTCTTAAATAGTTATTAGAGTATCCCGATAAGCCGTATTGCACTGTCCCAAAGATACTCCAGATTTGGCGGTACACTTCATCAAAGATAGTGTACGCTTCATTGTACTTTCTTTGATTGACCAGTAAGTCGGCGACCTCTCGCATTTTTTCGATTGTGTTCATATGCATGCCGCTAATTGTTTTTGGATTCATTGTTTGGAATAATATTCTTCTGAAGAGTTGAATAGCTGCCGAGTATTTCACGCATGTGACTTACAAGGACTTTGTTTTCCGAGAGTTCGGCTAAGACGGAAAAACCAATGTTCGCTTCTATAAATTCCTTTATCGCCTTTTTAAATTTTACATCATCAAGGCTTTGAACTTCTATCTCGTTTGTTTCTGCGTAGTAATGAAATGCCTTGATCAGCGGCAAGCCGTTTATTCTGATAAAGGACATCCAGCTTTTTAACGTGTGCGATTCATGAGGATGTGATTTAACGGCTTCCCGCGTGGTTCTCAATGGAACATTAAGTGCCTTGGCAGTTTTTTTTAGGAGGGCATCATTAAATGGACGCTTCCCTCGTTCGAGATTGGAATAATATCCCTGGGAGATTCCAAGCTGAACGGCAACATCCACCGTCGTCAGTTGTTTTGCCTTACGAATTTCTGCTAAGGTTGCCATTATTTATTCCAGTCTTAAAATACAATATATATCAAAATATATCAAGATATAAATAGAATTATATCAATGATTCTTTTTCAAAAAAAGAATGCGAACTCTTGGAACGAGACTGGGAAGAGCGCAGAAGGCTTTATGGATGATGTAGTGTTTTTACAGCAGAAGAATAATATTGGGCTGCAGATATTATTAAATATGTTTGCAGATTCACTTTGAGAAATATTTCCAGTGGAGAGAAGGTTCTGTCTGTGCTCACGCATAAATAGAGGAGGATAGTGCAATATATCTTGCATTTATAATTAGTGAATAGTATTTTTTAATAATCTCTAAAGCCAATCTATTTAATCAATTGAAAGGTAGAGTATGAAAAAGGTGATGTTATTTTGTATATTTCTTGCTGGAGTCAATATTCTCTATTCTTGTCCACCAATCAAAAAGAATATTGCCGTGAACGAAAAAACACTTTTTGGAAAGCTTCCGGATGGGCGGGAAGTTTTTCAATATACATTGATCAATAAATCCGGCGCAATAGTAAAAGTCATCAATTTCGGCGCAGTTGTTACATCGCTCACTATTCCGAATCGTAATGGAAAATATGAAGATGTTGTCCTTGGATATGATTCACTGCAAGGATATATAGATGGTTCAAGTTACTTTGGTGCTATTGTCGGTCGTTATGGCAACCGAATTGGCAAGGGCCAGTTTACGCTTGAAGGGAAAAATTATCAGGTGACAGTGAATGATGGCGTAAATCATCTCCATGGCGGGAAAATAGGATTTAGTAAAGAACTCTGGACGGCAAACACGGTGCAAGATAGTGCTGGTCCGTCTCTTCAACTGACCTACATCAGTAAAGACGGCGAGGAAGGATATCCTGGGAAAGTGACACTCTCGGTCACTTATACCTTAACCGATAAAAATGAATTGCGTATTGCGTATGAAGGAACAACCGATAAGACAACGATTCTTAATCCTACACATCATTCTTATTTCAACTTATCTGGTTCATTTAAGAACACAATTCTTGATCATCTTTTAACAATTGAAGCAGATTCGATCACGCCTGTTGATAAAGGACTTATTACTACCGGAAAATATTTGGACGTAACAAAAACTCCAATGGATTTTCGAACTCCGACTGCAATCGGCGTACGAATCAATGATCCGTTTGAACAGTTAATTTTTGGCAAAGGATATGATCATAATTGGGTCATTCGGAATTATACGAAAGGCAAGGTTCGTAAAGCGGCGGAAGTTTACGAACAAAAGAGTGGGCGCGTAATGACTGTTTACACTGATCAACCGGGACTTCAATTTTATTCCGGTAATTTTCTTAATGGAACTGCAAATGGAAAAGGAGTATCCTATCAACTTCGAACAGGACTTTGTTTAGAAGCTCAGTGTTATCCTGATTCTCCAAACAAACCGGAATTCCCCTCGGTCACACTCAAGCCAGGCGAAATATACGAGCAAACAACTATTTACCAATTCTCAACAAAATAGAAAAGGAGATTCAAGACATGGGCACTCTACAAACTCTAGATTGGATTGCGATTGGTGCTTATTTTACTATTCTGATAGGAGTCGCTTCGTGGGTTGTCAGAAAAGGAAAGGATAATGCTACGGATTATTTTCTCGCTGGACGAAATCTCAGTTGGTGGATCATAGGAGCGTCCATTTTTGCATCGAATATTGGCTCTGAACACATCGTCGGTTTAGCAGGATCCGGCGCCAAGGATGGGGTCGCAATGGCTCATTATGAATTTCACGCATGGTGCTTGTTAATGCTTGCATGGATTTTTGTGCCTTTCTATGCGAGGTCGATGGTTTTCACAATGCCGGAGTTTCTGGAACGGCGCTTTTCTGTTGAATCACGCTATGTATTGTCTTTCGTATCAATTATTACTTTTATAGTCACTAAAATAGCAGTGGGCATTTTCGCAGGCGGCGTAGTATTTGGTACTCTGCTGCCCGAGCTACAAATAACTATTGCAGGGCACGCAATAGACAGTTTCTGGATCGGATCCGTGCTTGTGATTGTGTTAACTGGTCTCTATACTGCGCTGGGAGGTATGCGTGCTGTTGCATACAACGATGCTGTGCAAGTTACGGTTCTCATTGGTGGTTCAGCATTATTGACCATCTATGGATTAATTACATTAGGCGGCTGGGATGAACTAAGAAGATTATGCGGATCAGATATGTTCAACCTTTGGAAGCCTTTGACACCGGCAGGTGTGGAAAGTACCTGGGCACCTGTAATAGAAAGGAATGCTGCTGGTAATCTGGTAAAACAAGCGTGGTACTTTAATGGGAATTATCCGTGGCTTGGTATGGCGATCTGTGCGCCGGTCATTGGACTCTGGTATTGGTGTACAGATCAATATATTGTCCAACGAGTTCTGGGTGCACCTAATGAAAAAGTTGGCCGTCGTGGAGCTATCTTTGCAGCAGTACTAAAATTATTCCCGGTATATCTCTTCATTATTCCAGGTCTTATTTGTTTTGCTCTGGCGAAAAGCGGTAAAGTCCCCGGCTTGGAGATTGTCTACGATTCAGTTACAGGAAAAGCAACTGGACATTCACAAGCCGCTTTTCCATTATTGGTACAATATCTCCTACCGCCTGGTCTGCGTGGTATAGTGGTTGCCGGATTACTTTCTGCATTGATGGGTTCGCTTGCGGGAGTGTTCAACGCATGCTCAACATTGTTCACAGTCGATTTTTATGAAAAGATTCGTCCTAAGGCGAGTCAAAGTGAAATCGTTCATATGGGACGTATTGCCACGGCTGTTATGGTCGTTATTGCGATTGCATGGATTCCGGTGGTTAAAGGGGCACCTGGTCTGTATAATTACCTGCAAACGGTCCAAGGATATCTTGCACCTCCGATTTTCGTGGTGTTCTTCTTTGGTGTATTTTGGAAACGATTAAACGCTAAGGGTTGTCTATGGTCAATTATTATCGGTTTCGGTATAGGTTTATTCCGGATGATCGTGGATACTCCAGTAACATTGGAGGGAAGCGGTTATACTGCAGGCTCATTGCTTTGGATCATAAACAACATCAACTTCCAATATTTCAGCATTCTTATTACCATCATTTCAGCACTCGTAATGATCATTGTAAGCTATATGACCGAAGAGCCCGACTATGATAAGATAAAAAATCTTTCATTCGCTACTCGAACTGATGAACATAGATCAGAATCTTCCGCGAGTTGGGATTGGCGTGAAGTCGTAACTTCCATAATTGTTGTTGCTATTATTGCTGGCGGCTATATCTATTTTACAGGTTAATAGAATGGGAGTATCAGTACAATGAGCAAATACGTTATTGGATTGGATTTTGGAACTAACTCTTGCCGTTCTTTAATCGTCGATGTTGCCAATGGCAAGGAATTGGCAAGTCATGTATTTCCATACCCATCCGGTAAAGATGGAGTAATTGTGAATTCTGCCGATCCTCATCTGGCTCGGCAGAATCCCGCTGATTATATCAAAGGAATTGAAGCGACTATTAAGGGTGCTTTGAAAAAAGCAAAAGAAGTGAAGAAAAATTTCGAAGCTTCCAATATCATCGGGATTGGCATTGACACAACAGGCAGCAGCCCGATGCCGGTGGATGCCGATGGTCAAGCTTTATGTTTTAATAAGAAGTTCAAGAAGAATCCGGCCGCTATGGTTTGGCTGTGGAAAGATCATACGGGTTTTTCAGAAGCAGCTCTCATTACCGAAACTGCCGCGAAACTTCGCCCGCAATATTTGGCAAAGATTGGAGGCACGTATTCCTCAGAATGGTGGTGGAGTAAAATTCTTCACTGCAAAAATATTGCGCCGGAAGTATTTGAAGCTGCAGATAGCTGGGTGGAAATTTGCGATTGGATACCAGCAGTGCTAGCCGGCGAACTCTTGCCGAAGAAAATCAAACGGGGAATTTGTTCAGCCGGCCATAAGGCAATGTTCAATCGGAATTGGGGCGGATTACCTGACGTTGAATTTCTCGAAACACTCTCATCCGGCTTAGGAGCGTTGCGAAGCCGGCTCTATGATGAAGCTTATACAGCGGAACAGCGGGTTGGATCTCTTTCATCTGAGTGGGCAAAGATCCTCGGACTTTCTCCGAACGTTGTCATTGCAGTTGGTGCGTTTGATGCACATATGGGAGCTGTTGGAGCAGGAATCTCTACCGGCACACTCGTGAAGATTGTTGGAACGAGCACTTGTGATATTATGATTCATCCTCACAAAGAACAGCTGAATGATATTCCGGGAGTCTGTGGAATTGTTGACGGTTCTGTGATGAATGGGTACTATGGCATCGAAGCGGGTCAATCCGGAGTAGGAGATATATTTCTCTGGTTTGTCAACAACCTTGTTGGTGAATCATACGGAAAGACACAAGATGAGAAATTTAAAAATCTTGAAAAGGCAGCATTGAAATTATTGCCAGGTGAAAGCGGATTGCTTGCCCTCGATTGGAATAATGGCAACCGAACAATTCTCGTCGATGTTCGCTTGAGCGGTATGCTGATAGGCCAATCGTTGCATACAACACCGGAAGAAATTTATCGCGCTTTGATTGAGGCAACCGGATTCGGCGCACTCGCGATTATCGACCGTATCGAAGAATATGGCGTGAAGGTAAAGGAAGTAATCAATTGTGGCGGATTGGCAATGAAGAATAAATTGATGATGCAGATTTATGCAGATATTACCAGGCGCTCTATGAAGATTTCCCGTAGTGAACAAACGCCAGCCCTTGGTGCGGGCATCTTTGCATCCGTAGCGGCTGGAAAGAATGTTGGTGGATACGAGTCCGTCGACGAAGCAAAACAAGCTATGACAGGAAGCGGTAAGGTGTATATTCCGATCAAAGAAAATCATGAGACCTATAAGAAACTCTATGCACTCTATAGGCAATTGCATGATGGATTCGGTACGAAGCAATGGAACGGGAATATGTTCAATGTGATGAAAGAATTGCTGGAATTGCGCGATCAAATTCGGAGAACTAAGTGAACCGTCAATTGATGACTTATGCATACTGATTATTTGTTTACTCTGAGTCAAATAGCATGAAGCAATTATCAGTTTTTTATTTCTTCATGTTTTTATTTTTTGCACAATGTTATGGACAGCAGAATAAGTATGCGGATTATCCTATTTCGATGGTTGACATCAAGAATGTAAAGATTTCCGACAACTTTTGGCTACCTAAAATCCAGACAGTACAATATACCACCATTGCCTTTGGTTTTGATAAATGTCGGCAAGAAGGTCGAATGGAAAATTTCCTGATTGCAGGTGGAAAAATGTGCGGAAAAACCAGGGGGAAAATGCCTTTCGACGATACCGATATCTATAAAATCATCGAAGGCGCTTCAAACTCATTAATCAGCGCACCGAACAAGAAGCTGGATGCCTATCTTGACTCGGTTATTGATATTATTAAAATCGGCCAGGAATCTGATGGCTATATTACGACCTGGTTCACGATTGATCCGACGCATCCTCCCGCACCGTGGGTGGAAAAAACAGGAAAGCGATGGACCGGAGAATCCGGCAGTCATGAACTCTATAACAGCGGTCATCTTTTTGAAGCTGCAGTAGCGCATTATACTGCGACGGGCAAACGAAATTTCCTTGATATAGCGATCAAGAATGCCGATTTATTGGTAAACAGTTTTGGTATTGGTAAGCTTACAATACCACCAGGTCATCAGATTGTTGAAACGGGATTGATAAAACTTTTTCGTGTTACTCATAACAAAAAATATTTAGAACTTGCCAAAAACTTTCTTGATTGGAGAGGCGATTCAACAACGCATCATCTCTATGGCGAGTATAGTCAGGATCATAAACCTGTTGTCCAACAACATGAAATTGTTGGACACGCAGTGCGGGCAGTCTACATGTATGCAGGCATGACTGATGTTGGTGCGATGTACAATGATTCAACGTACCTGAGGGCGGTCATCGATATCTGGAAAAATATGGTGGAGAAAAAAATGTCTCTTACCGGCGGTATCGGCACGAAACATGATGGCGAATCGTTAGGGAGTGATTATGAACTTCCAAATCTGAAAGCATACAACGAAACCTGTGCATCGATAGGCGATGTCTATTGGAACAATCGTTTGTTTATGCTTACAGGGGATGCAAAGTATTTTGACATAATTGAACGTACATTATATAATGGACTGATTTCCGGATTATCACTCGATGGTAAAAACTTTTTTTATGTGAATCCACTTGAAGCCGATGGTAAATTCCAGTTTAATTGCGGTGCAGGAACTCGTCAACCATGGTTCGATTGCTCGTGTTGTCCTACGAACCTCATACGTTTTATTCCTTCTTTACCGGGGTTGATGTATGCTGTGCAAAAAGATACTTTGTATGTTAATCTTTATGCATCTAACAGTGCAACCGTGAGCTTAGAAAATAAAAAGGTAAAAATCGAGCAACAGACCGATTTCCCATGGCAGGGAGAAATCAAAATAAAAATTAGGCCGGAAAAAATTGAACAATTTACTTTAAAATTTCGAATACCCGGCTGGGCGCAGAATAAAGTTTTGCCAAGCAACCTCTATACATATACAGATACCATAAACAGCGACATTGTTCTTACTGTAAACGGCGAAAAGACAAACTATTATATCGATCGTGGATATGCCGTAATTACTAAGAGATGGGAATTGGGGGACAGCATTAATATTAGTCTTCCTATGAAGATTCGCCGAGTCATTGCTAATAAAAGAATTAAAGATGACGAGAATCTCACTGCACTTGAATATGGACCTATAGTATATTGCGTAGAAGGAATAGACAACAATAATCAATTAGACAGCCTTACTCTCCCTGATGATGTTACTTTAAAAGTGGAAAAGAGAAATGAATTACTTCAAGGAGTGAACGTCATATCAGGTGATATCTCAACAAAAGATGGTCTTACAACGCGAAAGTTTACGGCTATTCCCTATTATGCCTGGTCGAATCGTGATGCAGGGACTATGAAAGTATGGTTGCCGAGGGATTAAAATGCTTAAGCAATTGAAGGAAGAAGTCTTTCAAGCAAATATTGATTTGTTGCGGAATCGTCTCGTGATACTCACTTGGGGAAATGTCAGCGGTATTAGCCGTGCTGAAGGATATGTGGTTATTAAACCGAGCGGCGTTGATTATGAAGTCATGAAGCCTGCTGATATGGTCGTAGTGGATTTCGATGGAAAGATTGTAGAAGGGAAACTTCGTCCATCTTCTGATTTGCCGACTCATCTCCGATTATATAAGAATTTTTCTTCCATCGGTGGAATTGCACATGCACATAGTATGTATGCAACAATGTTTGCCCAAGCTTGTAAAGAAATACCATGTTTTGGCACAACGCACGCCGATCATTTCAACGGTACTATTCCTGTTACCCGATTCCTGACAAAAAAGGAAGTTGAGAGCAAATATGAAGAGAATACCGGTTCGATTATTGTTGAACGGTTCAAATCACTTGATCCTGGAAATATGCCTGCCGTATTAGTTGGCGGACATGCACCATTTGCATGGGGGGCAAGTGCAGATGACGCGATGAAAAATATTTTAATACTGGAACATGTGGCGCAGATGGCATGGGGTTCGCTGCAGTTGAATCCCGATCTTCATCAGCTTCCATCATTTGTTCAAGAAAAGCATTTTCAAAGAAAACATGGGCCGAGCGCTTATTACGGCCAGAAATAGTATTTCCACTTATTAAATTCTAAAGGATCCCAAATGATCGATCTAAAACAGTATGAAGTCTGGTTTGCTACCGGCAGTCAGCATTTGTATGGACCGGATACGCTCCGGCAAGTTGCCCAGAACTCACAAGCTATTGTCGACGGCTTGAATGCTTCAGGGCTTATTCCCGTAAAAATAGTTTTCAAACCGGTATTAACAACTCCGGAATCCATTCATACACTTTGCCTCGAAGCAAATTCTCAACCGAATTGCATCGGAATGATCATGTGGATGCATACTTTTTCTCCTGCAAAAATGTGGATCGGCGGATTAAAAATATTGGCGAAACCGTTCGTACATTTGCACACCCAGTCAAATCGTGATATTCCATGGGATACCATCGATATGGATTTCATGAATTTAAATCAAGCAGCGCATGGCGATCGGGAATTCGGTTTCATCTGTACCCGTATGGGCAAAAAGCGAAAAGTTATTGTCGGATATTGGCAGGATGCCTCAGTTCAGCAGCAATTGAATATATGGACACGTGTCGCTTCTGCATGGGCTGATGCACAAGGAGGAAAGATAGCCCGCTTCGGTGACAACATGCGCGAGGTGGCCGTGACAGAAGGCGACAAAGTAGAGGCTCAGCTTCGTTTTGGGTATTCCGTGAATGGATATGGAATTGGTGATCTCGTAAAACGCATCAATGAAGTTCCGGATGCCTCCATTCATAAATTGATTACTGAATATGAAAGCAAATACACAGTCGCCGCTGCTGCAAAAAAGGGCGGAGAACGATATTCCAACTTATTCGAAACGGCTCGCATTGAATTAGGAATGCGTGCATTTCTCACAGAAGGCAAGTTCAAAGCATTTACCACGACATTTGAAGATTTACATGGACTCAAACAGCTCCCGGGTCTTGCAGTTCAGCGTTTGATGGCAGATGGATATGGATTCGGCGCAGAAGGAGATTGGAAAACTGCCGCTTTGGTGCGAGCGATAAAAGTCATGGCTTCGGGACTGAAAGGTGGAACTTCGTTTATGGAAGATTATACGTATCACTTAAATCCTGCGGGCATGAAAGTGTTAGGCGCGCATATGCTGGAAGTATGTGAATCCATTGCAGAAGGCAAGCCTTCATTAGAGGTACATAAACTTGGCATCGGTGGAAAGGATGATCCACCACGGCTTGTGTTCAGTGTACCTAATGGACCAGCATTGAATGCTTCTATGATAGACATGGGAAATCGATTTCGTCTCATCGTCAATGAAGTTATAGTCGTTCCACCAGACAAACCTTTGCCGAAATTGCCGGTGGCTCGTGCGATGTGGATACCTAAGCCCAACCTTCAGATCGGTGCTGCGGCATGGATACTGGCTGGCGGTGCGCATCATACTGGATTCAGTCAAGCTATAACTGCAGACTATATGGAAGACTTTGCTGAAATCGCAGATATTGAATATCTTTTGATCGGCGATCAAACGCGAATCTCAGAATTTAAAAAGGAACTTCGCTGGAACGAAGCATCATACCGTAAATGAATCTGGTGAACAATCTGGTTATAGAAGTTCCTGAACATATTAAAGGATTAATCTTCGATTGCGACGGCACATTGGTCGATTCGATGTCGGTAGATTTAAGGTCGTTGTCGAGCTCGACGTCTGACTGATGGGAACCGGGCAAAGAGTTGATGCCGGGTTATTCATAATTCTTCTTCGCTTGTATTTGCTTTAAAAGGGGAAAGCATGACAAGAAGCCGGGAAGGCGGCTTTGCTTCCAGAACTCTTGCCGGGGAAGGGTTGTTGAATCTTTTTGTAGTGTATCTTGTGTGGGGAAGCACTTACCTCGCTATTCGCATTGCAGTGCGTGAAGGCTCGGGCTTTCCTCCGTTTCTTATGGCTGCCGGCCGTACGGTCATTGGTGGATTGATCCTGCTGGTTTGGGCGAAAGCCAAAGGCGAGCGGTTGAAGCTTGGCAGTAAAGAAGTGCTCCTTCTGACTGTTACAGGCGCCATGCTTTGGATCGGCGGCAATGGGTTAGTGAACTGGGCTGAACAGCGCATTCACTCAGCTCTGGCGGCGTTGCTTGTAGCCTCCACACCACTTTGGGTTGCAATACTGGAATCAATGCTTGAGCGGCGAGTCCCATCCCTGTTGCTTGCTGGCTCCTTGTTGTTTGGTTTTTGCGGAACAGGTTTTCTCAGTTACCCCGTGTTAGCCGGTGGCGTGCATGCCGATATTCTCTCTATGGCCGCTCTACTTCTTGCTTCCTTGAGCTGGGGAAGCGGCTCGCTATTGCAACGGCGTCATGGAGTACACCTCAGTGCTCGTGTGACTGCCGGCTATCAGCAAATTTTTGCTTTGCCGGGTTTTCTACTTCTGAGTTATTGGACAGGCGAGCCACAACCGGCTCCGCTTCCTTCCGCATGGATGGCTTTTTCTTATTTAGTGGTTTTTGGTTCGGTAATTGCTATTGCTTCGTTCACGCGCGCCCTGCAAATCCTTCCTACTAAAATCGTGTTCACGTATAGCTATGTGAATCCTATGATTGCACTTTTTCTGGGGTGGTTCATTCTCAGCGAACCGATCACTCACTGGACTTTGTTGGGAGCTGTTATGATCATATCGGGCGTGGCTGGCGTATTTAAAGAGAGCCAGAATACACACCATCCCAAAATGAACGATGAGCAAAAACATTTCAGTTCTGAAAAAAAATAGCATTTAGATTATTGATTTGCTTAAAGAGCAGATAATTGAGTATTTTAGAAGAGGTTAAAAAAAAGATAATGCCATGTGTCCTCATTCAACAGGAAACAAATTATTATGCACTACAATAGTCATCCTTGCTTTTATGGTGGCAGGTTGTTCAACGAAAGAAAATTCCATCACCGGACCATCAGATTCAACACCGGGCACAGCAACTATATATTTGAATAATTCTCAACAAATCATCAGAGGCTTTGGCGGTCAAAACATGCCGGGTTGGTCAGATGTTGGTGACTTAACCCCTGATCAAGTGCAGAAAGCTTTTGGCACCGGGGCCGGGCAAATTGGTATGAGCATATTGCGCATCCGCGTCCCTTACGACTCATCGAAATTCAATCTGGAAGTCCCCACAGCACAGCTGGTCCAATCACTCGGGGTCACCACAATATTTGCCTCGCCCTGGAGTCCTCCCCCTTCGATGAAGAGCAATAATAATATTGTTGGAGGCATACTCAACCCGAGTTCTTATGCTGACTATGCAAATTATCTGAAGGCATTCACTACCTATATGTCGAGCCATGGCGTCACGTTATATGCCATATCGCTTCAGAATGAACCCGATGTTTCTGTCACGTACGAATCATGCTATTGGAATTCAACACAAATGTTAAACTTTGCGAAATACAACGCTCCGTCAATAGGCATCAAGATCATTGTTCCCGAATCGTATAATGGCAACCGTACAATTTCTGATGCAATCCTGAATGATCCAGTTGCTGCCGCAAATATTTCCATTATTGGAGTTCACATTTATGGAGGAGGAGGACGTACGAGTTATCCGTTAGCCGCAAGTAAAGGGAAGGAAGTGTGGATGACGGAACATCTTGTCCTCGATACCACCTGGGGTGCGGCTCAATCAACAGCCGGAGAAATTTATGATTGTATGAATGCCGATATGAATGCTTATGTATGGTGGTATATAAGAAGATACTATGGCCCGATTGACGAGAACGGCAACGTCACCAAGCGCGGTTATGCCATGTCCCAATTTGCCAGATTTATTCGTCCTGGATTTTATAAAGTTGATGCTACGAGCGAGCCCCAGCAATATGTTTATGTGACCGCGTATAAGAACGGCGCCAAAGTGGTAATAGTTGTTCTCAACTACAATTCTTCAATGAGTCAAACGTTTACGATATGGAATGGAAGCGCGACTACATTTACACCTTATGTTACTTCAACTTACAAAAATTGCGCACAGGAAAGTGATATTATCGTATCTGGTAGTAGTTTTACTGCTACTTTGGATTCATCAAGCGTGACAACTTTCGTATCGAACTAGAATCGTAGAATTCCTGTCTGCCGGCAATCAAGTGGTCACCGACCGGATTCCATGCTATTCGATCTAATGATCGGATTCTACTACTTTAACAAAATCATTTTTGCTGATTTATCAAATATCTTTCCATCTTCCCGAGATGTAGCTAGTATTCGATACACATACATTCCACTCGACAACGGATTGACTTGATAGTCCGTTCCATCCCAAACAATTTTATGATGTCCTGCGAATTGGGCTGTGAAGGTAAATAATTTTATTTCGCGTCCCTGCAAATTATAAATAATTACCTTCACCAAAGATTTTACTGGTAAATCGTACGCTATGGTTGTGCTAGGATTGAATGGATTTGGAAAATTCTGTGACAGACGATACTCCGTAGCAAGAACTGGAGTCGTTGCCTCGACAGCAGTGGAGAACCCTGAAACATCTGTGCTTTCCAGAACGCCAATCAATTCATTTTTAGTGTTATAGATCTGGACTTTGGCAGTCTTCGCACCACTTGGAATAGTAACTGTTTCCTGAAGTTGAAATTCTGAAAGCGGTGAGACAGTATGCGGTGGTCCTTCTGTGAGAAGCTGGCCTTGCGCATCAACAAAAGCTACCTTTGCTGTGCCTTGGTAGAATACACCATAGATTGCGGATACACTTTGCGTTGTTGAATTGTAAGATAATCTTTTGGCGATCGCACCAACCGAATCCACATCCAAAACCGGAGCCCGAACTTTGGCAGCCCACCAATTTTCTGTGAATGTATAATTCCCTCCATTGGCAGCAAGCACGACAACAGGACCCTTCACTTCGACTTCCATATACCATGGGGGACTTTTGCTGCTCACGTACACCGTAACGCGGGCTCCATTGTCTGGATACTGCATGCCATCGAAAAGGGAGAACGTTCTAGCAAACACGACCGTATCCGACAGACTGGTATATACAATCCATCTTTTATCCGGATCGGCAAATATTTTTTTATTTTCCGCAACAAACTGAACACCAAATACACCGGGAGCAATCTCTCCCTTCCAAGCTGTACTAGCATAATCTGGCTTCACGCCGCTACTCCCATATACACTCTTAGGATTGATTGGAAAGTACGCCCAGTAATTTAGGGTATCCGTTTTGTTGGGATGATTAACAATCGTCTGCACGATACTCCAGACGCCCCAGCTTACAGATGCTGAACCATTATTGATTATGGTTTGTTCCATCCTGACCCTGCTTGTGCCTGGATAGATTGTCGCTCGCCGCTTGAATTGAATATTCGGCGCGCTCCATTTCTCTATTGGACTCAAGATCGAAAGTGTAACTGAATCATCCGTCGGACTCATATCCAGCACAGTGTACGCACCATAATCCAGTGTGGGTGGTGGCGGCCATGTGCCGGGCCAGACATTTTGAGGTGAAGGCCATGTCTTATATCCTCCAAAATTATGAAAGCCGCCAAAAGTAGGCGTGTAGGTTTTACCGAATAGACTCGAGTCGACCATAATAGATGGAAGGCTTCCTAAATCGTATTGCATTACACGGCCACCTATGGCCGGCACTGTCGCCATCGTAATGAGACCGTTCTGCATGACGATTGTTGTATCCCATTTCCATCCTCTATAATTGGAAACGGTTTGAAGGGTCACATTAGAAGTTTGACCATGTAAAATTGCAAAGCCAAAACAGGCTATAAGAATACTTATCTTTCGCATTTGACGATACATTATTATTAAAATTCAATAAAGATTTTAAGTTGGACTCAAATCTTAGGCAACTTAAATAGAGAAGTGACCATGACTCTTCTCCCGACACCATCGAAAGAAGAATCATAGTGAAAATAGAATTTTTCAGATCTCGCAGCTCAAGACCGCTTAGAAATATTATTTCAAAAACATCATCTTCGCCGATTTACTCAGTCTGCTCCCATCTTTGAGCGACGATGCTGTCACCCTATATAAATAAATTCCGGAAGAAACTATATTCCCAAAATTATTTGTTCCATTCCATACAACTCTCTGATAACCTGCCGACTGTGCATTAAACGTATATGATTTTATTTGACGTCCTTGAATATCATAGATTGTTATTACAATCGAAGATCTTTCAGGCAATGAATATGCAATTGTTGTACTCGGATTGAATGGATTAGGATAGTTAGGATAGATTCTGAAATACTCAGGACCATTCTCGCGCTCTGCAACACTAGTGACTGTTTGTTCTGTCTCTATTAATTCAATACCGGTTCCATTGACGGGATCAAGATTTCTTGAATATTTTCTTTCAGTTGCATTATTCCAGTGTTCATGCGTACCAAGACTATAGACATGAACGCCGGTATTATTCGGATCATACTTAATGCCGACCGGCCAGTTGTTCGAATCTGCTGCCTGATGGAGATAATCATCAACTCCGGGCATTTGAACGGAAGGGTCTTTTCCGCTTTCGACGGTAAATTCAGACCGTAAAAAATCGTAACCGACCGACTCTATTGCCACAGGATCGAGCGATACAAAGATAGATGACGAATATTGATTGTTAAATGGCTGCATTTTCCATTTTAAAGGGACATCAAGCTCCCAGTCTGTCCCCCATAAAGCATCCATAATATAGATAAGATTTTTGCCGCTCAACAATTTATGCATCATAAAATCAACCTGGGATCGATACATACCGTAATCGAACCTCCTCAATGTGGAAGTATCGGGGTTTTCTACTCCATAAGGTCGCACCAAGCCCATATGAAGATAACCGGCATTACCATCTGCATCAGGGAGTTGAGATCCGAGATGGTTTTTAGCGAACATTGTCACTCCGGCCCGCTGATGACCTTTCAATTGGGGAATATTCAATACATAATCTGCAGTCTCAAAAACTTTATAAAGAT